>JAURPJ010000112.1 GCA_030835305.1 Verrucomicrobiota bacterium
GAGGAATTTGATCAGTGCAGAAAGTGAATCATTGAAAAAGGTTCGCTTGATTGAGAAAGACGGAGATTGTCATTTTCAAGCCGCAGGAAGCGCGAATTTTAAGGTCAGCAACAGGGGATACGACGATTCCGCTTTTCCGTGCTTTTCCCGACTGGATGAAATAATGCTCGTGGTAAAGTAGATTTCGACCTTCTTGCCGGAAGCTGATAGAGAGAGTCCCATGATTGAGGGATTGGACTGGATCGTGATTGCCGCTTCACTGGCGATCAGCTTGGGGATCGGCTGGTGGGCCGCCAAAAAAAACAGTGGAACTTCCGAGAGCTTTTTTTTGGCGGGGCGTTCCATGCCATGGTGGTTGCTTGGAGTATCCATGGTGGCCACGACCTTCGCTGCTGATACTCCCACCTTGATTACCGACTGGGTGAGAACGGATGGGGTTTCTAAGAACTGGCTTTGGTGGTCACTCGTCTTTTCAGGGATGCTGACTACTTATGTTTTTGCCCGTCGTTGGCAAAGGTCCGGTGTGATGACCGACGTCGAGTTTTATGAATTGAGATATTCCGGGACTGGCGGGCGAATTTTACGAGCCTACCGAGCCTTGTATCTAGGCTTGTTTTTTAACGTTTTCATCATCGCCGTGGTGTCATTGGCTGCGATCAAAATTCTGGGGGTATTGATGGGCCTGGATGCTTGGCAGACCATTCTACTCGGGGCCGGGGTGACGATGCTTTACAGTGTTGCGGGGGGACTGCGATCAGTGCTATTGGTTGATTTTTTCCAGTTTGGATTGGCCATGGCCGGCTCGGTGGCTGCGACGGTCTATATTTTAAACATGGATTCGATCGGTGGTCTGGACGGGCTCTTTGCCAACGAGGCAGTGCAGGCCAAGATGAGTATCGTTCCAACCGGGGATTCAAGCTGGGTGTCCTTCTTCATTATCCCGATCGCTCTGATGTGGTGGACCAATTATTACCCGGGAGCCGAACCCGGCGGAGGCGGGTATATCGCGCAACGAAGTTTGGCTGCCAGGAATGAGGAGCACGCCACGAAGGCGAATCTGCTTTTCAACGTAGCTCACTATGCCTTGCGTCCGTGGCCATGGATTTTGATTGCGTTGGCTTCGCTGGTGGTTTTCCCCACTTTGGAATCAATCGATCAGGCCTTTCCTGATTTGGAAGAAGGCAAGCTTGGGCACGATGTTGCCTATCCGGCAATGATCGCCCAACTCCCGGCGGGATTAAAGGGAGTGGTGCTGGCTTCATTGATTGCGGCTTATATTTCCACACTATCGACCCAGGTGAATCTTGCCTCCTCCTACCTCACGAATGATTTTTGGAAGAGGTTTTGCAATCCAAAGGCCAGCGAACGAGAGCAGGTTTTTGTGGGGCGTGTGAGTAGTGGTCTGGTTCTTGCACTGGGATCGTTGGTGGCGCTTGCCTTCACGAATGCCGCACAAATGTTTGATGTTTTGTTGATGGTCGGCGCTGGGACCGGTTTGGTGTATTTGCTTCGTTGGGTTTGGTGGAGGGTAAATGCGTGGAGTGAGATTGCAGCCTCTCTAACCGCCATCGTTTCCAGCTATTTGTTCACGAGCAAGTTGACCTTGCCCTTTGCCGATCCTTTTGGTTGGTCGGTGGCGATGGGGCCGTGGAACTATGTCGGGCCGGTCATTCTTACGACCTTTGTTTGGCTGGCGGTGACTTTTTTGACCGAACCGGAAGAGCCGGGAATACTGACCCGATTTGTAAATCAAACATCTCCTCCGGGACGCGGATGGGATCGCTTTAGAACGAAAGCGTGCGATCCCACTGAGCCGTCGATGGGCCGCGATCTTATCAAGGTTTTCTTTGGAAGTACGGGGATTATTGCCGTTCTTGTTGGAACCGGTCTGACTCTCTACGGAGTTGTCCTCGCCGGAATTCCACTGCTGGTATCCGGCATTTGTATACTGGTTCCCTTGTTCCGTTCTGCGGTGGATGGTCACCAGGGCTGAGTGATGTTTAGCTCTGAGAAGGTCGTCGGGATATCGGTCACGCGAAGACCGATCGTCCCAAATTTGTAAGTTGCGTCGCGATGAGAGAATAGTTCCTCTCCGTTGAGAGCGATCGTGAATTTGGGTCCGATCGCAGTGACGGAAAGTTGGTGCTTTTTGGAGACATCGATGGGAATGGATTTGCGTTTTAATTCCTGCCAACCGGTCCCGTCCATCTTGCCAAGGAGAACGGCGTTTTGACTTGGTTTGATGCCGATGAAATACCCGCGGACTGCATCGAAGCCGACAGAGGGAGCGGTGACGCGAAAAAGAATTCCGGAACCCCGGCCGTCCCGAACACCATGAAAGTCAAGCGAGACGGAGGCAACGAGATCATCGGGTGTTTCTTCGCTGAGGACAATCTTTTCGCCGCTGCGGAATGTGTTGACGGGGGTTGTCGGTTTGGAGCCAAGCTTGAGGCCTTTCGGGCTTGGATTGTAAAACTGAGCATGTCCGAAGTAGGAGTGGTCGGAGGCCAGATCTGAGGAGTAGGGCAAGGTCAGCATGCTGCTTGTCTCTCCGCCTGGTCGTGGAATGGGCTCGTTTCGACGAGCGGGACGTCCCAAAACGGGCAGGCCATCGCCCGACCATTTAAAGGGTTGGGTATAGATGTTTCGTAGCCAGCCGGGACCTCGGTTTTCTTTGGCGTGGAAGACATGCCACCACTCGGATCCGTTGGGCGATTTGACGAAACATGAATGACCGACACCAAACGTCTCTCTGGTAGATTGAAAAATAGAGCTCTTGTTCTTTGTCCACGACGATGGATCAAGTGGATCGTCACCAGTGAGTTCAAGGAGCCCCATTTTGTAGCTCGGCAGCCAGGAAGCACCACAAGAATAGGTGACAAAGATTCGATCACCATTTTGGAGGACTTGAGGTCCTTCGTTTAGTCCCTTCCCTCCCGGGCCGGTCTCAGTGCGCTCCCAAGGGTAATCGAGGTTGTTACAGATGCGGACACGCCTGCTCGAAAGTTGAAGTGGAGTCTTCATTTCGGCGATGTAAAGAAACTGGCGGTCTGAGTCGGGGGTGTCCCAACCGGACCAGATCGCGTAAAGTTTGTCTTTCAGTTTCAGCGGTGTCATATCGATGGCCCAGAGATTTTGTTTGTTGGTGTCTCCGGTCTGAAGCGGTCCATGGATGTCGTATTGACTCAAAGGGTCTTCGGTCCTTGACCGGAGAACAAAGGCGCGGTGCTTTTTGTTTTGGCCGTCGGAGGCGGCGAAGTAGATATGCCATTTGCCCTCAAGAAAATGAAGTTCGGGAGCCCAAACCTGTCTCGAGTATGGGCCGGATTCGGGAGATTGCCAAACGAGGTGTCGTTGACCGAAGGAGGTGAGATTTTGAGAGGTGTGAATCGTGATGGCCCGGTCGCCCTCGGAGGAGCACCAAAGGTAGCGTTCGTTTTTTTCGTCGCGCACAACCCACGGATCTTGACCAACTCCGATTGGATTTATGAAGTGGTTTTTTGGAAGTGCTCCGGTCTTTTTGTAGGTTGGATCAGAGCCGTCGACGGGCATCCCGGCATTCCATTTTAAGAGGGCCTTGTGAAGGCTGGTGACGATTTCCGGATTCTGGTTCGCAAGGTTTTGAGATTCCCCGGGATCCTGACGGAGATGATAGAGCTGCGGGTCGGAGCCATCCAGATTGACGAGGTATTTCCAGTCTCCGTCACGGACAGCGAGGTCGGGATTGTCCTCATCGAATCCATGGCCATAACCGGGGCGGTCGGGTGGGCGCCTCCAAAAAATGGGTGCTTTGCGTGAGGCTGAAGACTTTCCAATTAGGGTAGCGGAGAGGTCTTCTCCATCTAGGCTTTGAGAGGGTTCAGTTCCGGCGACGGAGTAGAGCGAACGGTTGAGATCGATGGCGGAGAAGACAGATGAGTCATTGACAGACCCCGTTTTATCCATGGGGATGAGTCCGGGTGCCCAAATAATGAGTGGTGATCTGATGCCTCCCTCATACATCCAGGTTTTTGCACCGCGGAATGGTCTCGAGGTTCCTGCTCCGGGTTCGTGTCCGTTGTCGGAACAAACCGTTATGATGGTGTTTTCGCGAAGCTTTGGGTCGTTGCGAACGCGATCAAAGAGGCGGGCGAGTTGCTCATCCATGGAGTCGAGGACGCCATTGTAGAGAGCCCGCTTGTCTCCACCCCATTTGTCGAGAGGTGGCCACCAGGGGCCGTGCACATCATCCGGCCAAAGATTGATGAAGAAGGGTTTGCCTTTGGCCCTCGATGAGTCGATAAACTTGAGTGCCTCGTCAACGAAGCCAGTGGTGATTTCAGATCGCTGCATCCATTTGAATCCTTCTCCAAGGCGCTCTGCGTCAGCCCAAATACGACCTTCGGTGGGATCGCCTCCTTCCGGATTTGGTTTGAGCGTGAGGGGGAGAAGTTTTGGACCGATTCCTTCGAAATTGGTTAAACTTTGATCGAAGCCATACTTTGAAATTTCAGGAGCTTCCGCGACATCGCGTTGCCCTCCCATGTGCCATTTTCCGAAGTGCCCTGTTGCGTATCCGGCTTTTTGAAGTTGCCGGGCCAGGGTGGGGGCTTCGGGGTCCAGCCATTGTGCCATGCCGCGGCGTTTGTTGTCCCGCCGATTGTTGAGGTAGGAAGTGATTCGCCAGCGGTGCGGGTACTGCCCGGTGGTGAGGGCGACCCGGGAGGGGGAGCAAATGGGAGAGTTGACGTAAAAGTTGGTAAACCGGATTCCCTCCGAAGCGAGCCGGTCGATGTGTTGGGTTTTGACGGTGCCACCAAAACAGGAGAAATCAGAATAGCCCATGTCATCAATAAAGACGACGATGATGTTGGGTGGAGCTGATAAAGCGAAGTTCGATAAGAGAAAATTTATGCAAAGGATGAGGACTCTCATTTTTGATGGGGTGTCGATTGTGGCGCCACTTCCCTTTTGTTCAGCGAAGGACGAAGGCTTGTTCTAGTGACTGTCGTTGGGTCGGCAACGTATGACATGTGATTTTTTTGCGTCGGTGCGGATGCCGGCTCCGGCGTGAGAAAAATTCAAGTCATTAGATAGCGAAACTGAAGTTTTGCCCGTTCGCAAGTTTGCGGATCGTCAATATACGCAAGGAGCGTGTGGAAACCGTAGAGAGTCTTGATCCGGTGTGTCAACCAGGCTCCCCATTGAGCGGATCTTGTTTTTTGCCAGTAATTGCCGTTGAGCGGATCTTGCCTTGTCGATTTGAGCTTTCCCAGTTCGTCTTCCAGGTCTGGAAGGGTGAGATATAGCAGGAGATGGTGGCGGTGCGCCTCGAGCCCTTTTTTCGCAAGATCCTTGAAGCCCATTCGGTCAAGTTCCAAAAGGGCCGCGGCATGATTGATGAGGTGGAAAAGGCCGCCGAATCCTCTCCTGTGGACATTCGCGCTTTTGATCACTTCATGGATTACGATGGCAGCCAGAGCTTGCATGGATTGATAGGGCTCTATCTGGATCTCCGGATCAATCGGGGCTTTGTCACCAATTTTCCAGCCAATGGCTTTGCCGTAGTAACCACGTCCGGAGTGGGCCTGATCGAAGGACGTTATGAGTTTAGCGATGCCTTTTACGATGGCCGGGGTGGCAAGTTCCGGATGACTCTGAAAAGCTCGAAGAGCAATGGAGGCGAAGATGACGTTGTGACCGGATTGGCGGGTCCGGGCGATGTTTCCTAAAAGAGCTGTTGAGATCCGGCCAATCGCATTTTGTTCCCATAGACCGTCGGGGAGATCGCCAAAGAGTGCTTTCGCAGTCATTCCGATTTTTTTGGGATCGAACCAAATAGCTTCTTCTCCGCCCATGATCCGATTCAGGTCGCGTCTTATTCCATCGAAGACGGCCGCGGGAAGATGGGGTTGATTTTCTCCGATAAAGTATCCGGTCACGACGGCAGCTCCAAGGTGTCCAGCCATGGAGCCAGCCTGTGGGGCATTGGCCATTCCGACGAGCCCGCTCTTCAAAAATTTAAATTCGATCATGATAGCTTGCCGAGGGTTCCTGTGGCATCTTGGAAAGTCCTGGTTTCCACGTCCATTTTTTGAATCATGGTGAGCAGGACATTGGACATAGGTGGGTGGTTGTTGATTTCGTGGGCGAGGTGTTGACCGTGTTTGAGGCCGAGGTTCTTGCCGCCTGCGAGGAGGAGGGGGAGATTTTTGGGAGAGTGGGCTCCGCCTTCGCCGCTGTTCATCCCACTGCCGAACATGATCATGGTGGAGTCGAGCATGGAGCTCTCGGCTTCTTCCGTTTCCTGCAGGAAAGTGAGGAAGCGGCTAAGGCGCTCGAGGTGAAATCGGTCGATTTTGGCAAGAGATTTGAGCATGCCGGCATCACCGCCGTGGTGGGAGAGTTCATGGTGATTTTCACCGCCTCCACCGTAGCCTCCGGCTTCGCGGGACCATTCGAAGGTGATGACGCGGGTGGTGTCGGTCACGAAGGCAAGGTAGCTCAGTTCGAGCATGACATCGATCCACATTGGGCGGTCGTGTTTGTTTTGAGGCTGGCTGCCGAGTTGAAGGTTCTTGGAGTTCACCTCGGGTTTTGGAATGTCGATCCATGACTCCATGCGTTCGACCCGGCGTTCGGTTTCGCGCACCGAGGTGAAGTATTCATCGAGCTTGTTCTTGTCGGTCTTACCCAGCTTCTTTTCGAGAGCTCGAGCGTCATCGGAGATGCTGTCGAGGATGGATTTTTTCTCGGTGTAGCGGCGGAGGGTTTCCTTTTTTGAATCGCTGCCATCGGGAACGAAGAGCCGTTCGAAAAGCCGCCGGGGGCTGTTTTCGGCCGGGAGTGGAGTGCCACGGCGGTCGAAGGATAGCGTGTGGGAATGTCCGGCACTACCGGTGCCTGAACCATCGGAAAGCTGGAGGGAGGGGAAGCGGGTGTCCTTGCCATGTTTGGTGGCCATGATTTGGTCGGCGGAAATGGTGTTTGCGTATTGCTTGCCTGGAACGGCGGCGAGGTCGGCTCCAGTGAGCCAGGTGTCGGCCCCGGAGTGGCCTCCTTTTGAATGAGGGTGTCCAAGGCCGGTGAGAACACTGAAGTTTTCGCGATGGGTTGCGAGGGTTTGCAAGGTCGGAGAGAGTTCGTAATTCGAGCCGCTGGACTTGGGCATCCACTCAAGAATGTTGACGCCATTGGGAACGTAGCAGAAAATCGAGCGGGGTTGACGACCTGGGGATTTGTCCATAGGTCGGTATTTTGAAGGGGCGGCGAGGGAAGCGGGAAGCATGGCCTCGAGCAAGGGGAGGCTGAGGCAGGTGCCAAGGCCACGGAGGACGAGGCGTCGGTCGAGGAGTTTGTGGCGGAGAGGGTTCATGGGCTTATTTGGTGATGAAGGGTCCGGAGGTGACGATGAAGTGGATGAGGGAACGGAGAGTGCGGTTGTTTTCCTTCATGTGGGAAATGGCGGCGTCGAGGAGAGCTTTGTCCGAGTATCCCATTTCGCAACCCAGGGCATAGGTGAACATTTTTCCGGCGAGGCAGCGAAGGAGGAGATCTTCTTTTTTAAGAAGTTGGCTCTGAAGGCCGGTGACGCCCACGAATTCGGTGCCGTCGGGCATCTTGGCGGAGGCGTCGATGACGGGATCGTTTTGACCAATGCGGCCTTTGTAGCCAAATCCTTCCTGGAGGCGGAATTCGCCGGCGGCATTGTAGTTCTCGAGCGAGAGGCCGAGGGGATCGATCTTGTTGTGGCATCGTGCGCATTGCGGGAGCTCACGGTGGATGGCGAGGCGTTGCCGGACGGTGGCCTTGTCGATGCCGGGAACTTTGGGAGCGATCTCACCGACGTTTTCGACCGGGAGACCGGGGTCGGTGCCAAGGAGGTTTTTGAGAATCCAGGTGCCCCGGACGACGGGCGAGGTGCGGGTTCCATTTGAAGTGGTGGTGAGAATGGAGGCCTGGGTGAGGAGGCCTCCACGGTTTTGAGCGGGGGTGACGCGGACGGGACGGAAATGATCGCCTCGAACACCGGGGATTTTGTAAAAACGGGCGAGGCGCTCGTTGATGGTCACGAAGTCAGATTTGATAAAGTTGAGGACGCTGAGGTCTTCGTGGAGGATATGGTGGAAGAAGGCGAGGGACTCTCCGGCGATGGAGGTTTCAAGGTGACGGTCGTAGCGAGGGAAAAGGTCACTTGCGGGTGGGTTGGCGCCGATCTTGCGGAGGTCGAGCCATTGCCCGGCGAAGTTCTCGACGAAGGCCTGCGAGGCCGGGGAGGCGAGGAGGCGATCGGCTTGCTTGATGAGATTCGAAGGGTGGTTGAGCTTTCCCGTATCAGCGAGTGAGGTCAGTGTCGGGTCAGGTTGGGACGAGGTGAGAAAGTAGGAGAGGCGGGTGGCAAGCTCGTGTGAAGACAGGGCACGCGCTTCGGTGGAGGGTTCGGTGAGAAAGAGGAAGTGCGGTGAGGTGAGAGTGGCGATGAGCGGGAGCTTGAGAGCTTTGAGGAAGTCGCTGCCTTCGGAGAATGCCGAGGTGAAAAGAGCGAGCTTCTTGTCGATCTCTGCTTCGTTGACGGGGCGGCGCCACGCCTTGGGCATAAAGTTAGCGAGGATCTTGCGGGCTTCTTTTTCGCCGCAGATGGAGAAGTCGTTGGAGAGGCCTGCGAGGAGGGTGGTGTGGGATTTTGGCGGCCATTCATGGTGAAGGGGGCCCTCGAGTTCGATCCAATCGATCATAGCCTCGGGTCGAGGGAATTCCTCGCGTCCCTGAACCCAATGGTTTTCCAAGACCTTTGGGATTTCATAGGCGGGTCTGAATTGGATGCCGGCCTTTTCGGTGGTGAAGTGGGCCCAGATTTCGTGGGCTTTGGAGGCGGGCCAACTGGCTTCGAGATCGAAATCGTGAGTGAATGCGGGTTGTCCGGAGAGTTTTCCTTCCACGCACAAACGGGCCGGGCCGTAGTGATACATGCTGTCGTTTTGGAAATGGGCGAGTTCGTCGGCAACGCGTTTGGGATCGAAGGGGCGGTTGCGCTTTTCGCTTTGTTCACGGGCGCGTTGGGTGAGGAGGGGGCGCATGAATTCGACGACCTCCTCGTGTGAGGGAACGCGGGAGGAGGCATGAATGCGGATGAGGTATTCTCCCGGGTGCTCAACGCGGAAGTCGCGGAAGCCGACGATGCGGTCCCAGCCGATGGAGCGTGAAACGACGAAGCCATCGACGATTTTGTTTTTGGCTCCACCGTTCAGGATGATGTTGTTCTCTCCGCGTTTTACCCGGTCCCGATCCGGTCCCGAGGTGGATTCATCAGGTTCAAAGCGCCACTTGATCACCGGTGGCTTTTCTCCGGTGACGATGGCCTGGTCAATGAGGTCGCGAGCGGCGTTGTAGTAGAGTTCGAGATGGAGGGGCGAGAGGGTGAGAGCAGAGCCGATGTTGTCGAAGCCGGCGGAAGGTGGGTCTTCGGGAAATTCGGTGGGATCGAAGCGAATGTGGAGAAGGTCGCGAATGGTATTGGCATACTCGGCGCGGTTCAGCCGGCGAAGGACGACCCGGCTGGATTTTTTGGAAATCTCGGCGCGGGAAAGCTCGTTGGCGACCCATTCGGCAAAGCGGGCGGAGTCCTCGGGCATTGGCTGGGGTTCCTCCTCCGGGGGCATTTCGTGCCCGTTGACGGCGTTGAGAATCTCGCCCCACTTGGCGGATTTGGCGAGATTGAGGAAGTCGTTTGTGAGGTCGGTTTTCAGGTTGAGGTCACCTTTGGATTTTATCTCCCCGTGGCAGGAATGGCAGTGGGTCTCAAGGTAGGGTTGGGCGATGGTCTTGAATCCTTCGTGATCCGGCTCGAAAGTAACCTCGTCTGCCGCAACGAGGGATACGATTGGGAGAAAGAGAAAGGGGAACTTCATTATGCGGGATAGTTATACCCTTTTCCGAGGCCTGATTTGAAGCAGCCTTTTGTGGAAGATAGGTCGAATGGGGGGAGATTTTGTGAGCGTTCTTAGGAAATATTTTATTATCTTCGTTCCCAAAAGCAGCCTATTTTAAGCTGATAAAGGCTATTTTTGGAGTGCGCGTAAGCTTCCGCCTGAGTGCCTGAGTGGTGGGACTGATGCTGTGGACTCCACAGATGTCTGCTGCCGACGATGAGAATGTCGGAGGAGAAATACAGCTGAAGGTGCTGGGGTATCTGGGAAACAAATACCGACCCGAGTGGGATCGGAAGAAGGCGGAGGAGATCTTGAAGGGCATCCTTGAAATGGAAAAGAAGGGGGACTTCGGGTGGGAGAAAATTAAATGGGAGACTGATGCGAAAAAGGAGGTCGCCGAAGAGGGCAAGTTCCGGATGCCTCCAGATGGATTTACGATCAAAGGGGCAAACATGCTCTTCGACTCGACCGGCGATGTCGAGTGGCTTGAAAAGCATCTGCAAAAGAAGTAGCGAAGAAGAGATTCATCACTGCTTGCCGAGATTGTTTTGCATGTCTTCTAGTGAGACGCCTTTGGTTTCGGGAACCATCAGTTTGACCCAGATAAGTTGAAGAATCATCATAAAGGAAAAGAATCCAAAGATTTGTGTGGCGGTGAAGGCTTCCATGGCGAGGGGAAAAGCGAAGGTAAGGATGGCGGCGAAGACCCAGTGGGTTGCGGAGCCAAGGGATTGTCCAAAGCCGCGGGCGACTGCCGGGAAGATTTCCGAGATGAAGACCCAGATGACGGCTCCCTGCCCAACAGCGTGGGCGGCGATAAAGCCGAGAATACAGATCAGGACAAGAGTGCTACCGGCACCGGATTCTTTTTTGGCTGAGGTGAGAGAGGCTTCGGCGACTGCTTCAACATTCTCCTCTGAGAGATTCTCCACTGTGATTTGTGGAGTGAATTTTTCAGGAAGCTTTGAGATGTCAGCTGCAATGGTGGGAGCGTCTGCTTTCAGGGCGAGCGCATCGGCGGCATCTGCGAAAGGATCCTTGTAGTTGTGGAATGCCCAGGCACAGATGGAGAGGGAGGCGATGTATCCGATGGAGCCAATATAGAGAAGTGATCGTCGACCAAGCTTGTCGATGAGACGAAGTCCTACGAGGGTGAAAATAAGATTTACAAGGGTTATGAGGGTGGCATTGAAAAGGGATTCGCTGGGGGCGAAACCGGTCATTCCAAGAATTCGGGGAGCATAACCCAGGATGGCATTGATGCCGGACAGTTGATTGAAGAAAGCAATTAGAAAGGCGAGAGCGAGAGCGAGCTTGAGAGGATTCCAGAAGACCCGAGGATTACCGGATTCGAGGTCGGCCGCTTGTTCGATTTCGGTCACAGCGGCTTCAAGATCGGCTTCGGAAAAAGTAGGGTTGATCTGACCAAGGATTTTCGTCCCCTCGTCGCGCTGACCATTGTCGATGAGCCAGCGTGGACTCTCGGGGAGGCTGAAGCACATAAAGGAGTAAATGAGGGCAGGGATTGCCTCGATGCCAAGCATCCAACGCCAAGCGGTTTCACTGTCGGAGCTCATGATCCAGAGAATGACGGCATTGGAAATGGTGGCAACAAGGAGGCCGAGGACGATGTTGAACTGGAACATTCCCGTAAGGCGTCCACGTCGATCGGCGGGAGAAATTTCGGAGATGAAGAGAGGGGCGGCGACGGTGGAAACCCCAATTCCGATTCCACCAATAAATCGGGAGATCGCAAAGAGGGTGATATTGGGGGCGAAGGCGGAGCCAATGGCCGAGACGAAGTAGAAGATGCCGATCCAAAGGAGGACTTTCTTGCGGCCATATTTGTCAGTGGGTCTGCCTCCGAAGATTGCGCCAACAACGGTTCCCCAGAGGGCGGCACTCATGGCTAGGCCGTGTTCGAGGCCGCTGAGGCCCCAGAGAGACTGGATTTTCTGCTCGGCTCCGGAGATGACGATTAGGTCAAAGCCAAAAATGAAACCGGCGAGGGCGCAAGTGATGGCCCAGTAGAGCAGTTTCGAAGGGGAATTGTTCATTGAATATATCTGTAGTTAACGAGAAGAAAAACCTGAGTTTCGTTGGAGAAGAGCGGGGATGGACAAAAGATAGACAATTATGAGGAGCAGGAGCGGTTTGGTAATGGGGGATGTCACTGGAAACTTGATCGGGACAAGGCTATCTGGATTCTAAGCCGACTGTATTCACTGCGATGACCCGATACGCGTGGCTGGTGCCCGCGATGGGCGTGGGATCGGTGAAGGTCATTTGACTCAGTGGCTGTTGCGGAGTGTCGCTATATTGAAGCCCCTGAAACAGTGGTCTTCCAAAACTCTTCAGTGGCTTTTCCGGAACCCTGGCAATAGCCTTACCGTCGCGCATGATGATAAAGTGTGAGAGTCCACTTTCAAGATCAGCGGTGGCGCTCCAGGTGAGGGTCGAATGATCGACTCTGAGATTCGTAGGAGGCGGAGGGGGAGAGTTGTCGGAGAGGGCGGTGTCCTTCACATAGGCCTGCCAAAGTTTCTTAATTTCAGGGGCGGGAAGCCAGATGGAACGACCGTCGGTTTGATGGCGGAGACACGAAGAGTTTGACCGGCTGATTCGAATCAATGGCGAGTCCGGTTTTTTGGGAAGTCTGAGGGTGAGACAGGCGTCGAACCATGGAATGGCGAGATAGCGCTGGTTCCCGCATTCGTGAGAGGTGAGTGGGTCGATGGCATAGGCGATTTGTCCATTCTTACTACTTACTGTGTCAAAAAAGACTTCATTGGCTGGCCAAACTTTCGAGAATCGACCGGTGGTGACGGTGACGCCTTCCTTCGTGCCGAGGTTGCACATAATGGGGATGGTGAGGGCTACTTCGGGAAGCTTGTGGGCTTTGATGGAAGGCCGGTTGGGATTGGGTGTTAAATAGGGAACGCCCGATCTCAACCATGCCGCAGCGACTCGTTCCGGGTGCAACATAAGCATGCCACCAGCCCAGTGCCCCCCACCACTGTGCCCCCAAAGGGCCCAGGGGATTTTGGAAAGCTCGGGGTGATTCGATTTCTTCCCAAGATCGACCAGGGATTGTTGGAATCGGGCATCGGAACCGTTACGTGGATCACACCAGAGCTGGCAGTCTGCATCTTGAGGTTGCTCGTAGGACGGGGCCATGAGAGCACAGTGGTGTTTCCGGGCGAGGGCCTGCCAGTGCAAGTCGTAGGCTCCGGTCAAGCCTGATTTGCAGGACCCGACTCCGCAGCCATGTTGATGCACGATGAGGCCGCGAAGGGTTTTCACGTTGGGGGGAATCCAGATGGTGTATTTGACAGCAAAGGCAAGTTGTTCGTCCTTGGTCCCAGCTTCGTAGCGGACGCGGAAATAGGGGGGCTCCGCAGGCGGCAAAACCTCATAAGGGTCTTTGGCATTTTGGGCATGGATTCCCTTTACGATAATAAAGAGAAGAAAGAGGGAGCGAGTGATCATCGTTGCTCAGCTTAGAAAATGAAAGTCGCAAAAACAAGCGCGCGGGTGACTTGCTGAAAGATGGGAATGAGGAAGTGTTGGCGGGTCGGTGAAACCCGAACCGCCAGTTTCCGTGGTGCCTTTGTTTCCCGATAAACCACCATCAAGTACAACCTTGTTCCGGAAAGAGGTGGACCAAACTGATTGGTTCCTTGCTCTGGAGTCCCTCAAGTCAGTCTTCGGGGCTGAGGGGCCTTCTTGCAACAGGATCTGCCCTCTTACGAAAGTCAAAGCGGAGCATTTGTAGGTTGGAAATGACACCAATTGACAAGGGTTACTTGCCAGGCAATTGCCGTGAGTGACCATGGTGAGGTTTAGTCTGGCGTTGCCTTTTCGCAATTGGTAATCCAGCTATCTATTCTTGGTCCCTGTATACGGGAGCTTTCCATCCTTTTTTCGAAGTTCCCTGCGGGCGCACGCCGTAAGCGGTCGGTGGAATTACGGTGTCTTCCGATGTGCGAAGTGGGAGGTCGTCAGGGAAGTGTTTCATACGGATATCCTTGAACTGAATTTGCATGGCGGGCCCGACATGAACCTGGAAGCCGAGGATGCCTTCGAGGGCGCGGCTTTTTTCGTCGAGATCAACGAGGTCGGAGGTTTTGTGGCCGTCGATCCAGTGCTCATGATGGTTGCCTCGAACCCGGACGCGGTAATCATGCCAAACATTTGGCTCAAACTTCTTAACCTCCATTTTCCCGATAACCCAGGGCCGCCCTGTCGGATCCACAACGACTTTTTGGCCCGCATAGCCAAGGATTCGCCGACCCCGCTCTTCATAGGTCATTCCGTTCATGTTCTCGGGCCTCGCCATGATGTCGCATTGGTAGCCGCCCGCGACATCGAGATCAATCTCCGGCATCATCTTGCTACGATACTGAATTCCACTGTTGGCGCGGTCGTTGAATTTCACTTTTACGTGGAGCTCGAAGTTGCGGATGGTTGAACCGTTCCAAGTGATGAAGCGATTTTTTTTGAGAGCACCATCGGTGACTCCGGTGAGTGCTCCGTCCTTGACCGACCAATATTTTTTTTCGCCAGTCCACCCGCTTAGGTTTTTACCGTTGAAAAGACGAACGAATCCGTCCGCGCCGGGGCGAACGGTCACGGCTGCCGAAGCTTCTGGGTGGGGCGGTGTTGAGGCGGTGAATTTTTGTTTTGGTGGATCAAGGGGCGAACCCATTTCCTTGATTCGCTCGTCGGTCCGCTTACGGAGTTTTTCGAGGAGCTTTGCATGTTTGGGATCTGTAGCCAGGTTGATCAACTCATCGGGATCGTTTTTGAGATCATGAAGGAACTCGGTGTCGTGATCGATGTAGCGGACATATTTGTGGGTGGCGGTACGGATTCCTTCGTAAGCGGGTATGCGATGACGGACGGCGAAGTGTTCGTGGAAGGTGTCTGTTCGCCAGTCTGCCGGTTCGTTGCCGAAAACAATGGGTTTCAGGCTCCGGCCATCGAAACGCCCTGGCGTTTCGAGGCCAGCCCAGTCGAGGAAGGTGGCGGGGAGGTCGATGTTGAGGGCGGGAAGGCTGGAAACCCGACCCTGCTTGTTCCTGGGAACACGAGGGTCGGCAATGATCATTGGAACCTGGATGGATTCCTCGAAGTGAGACCACTTGCCGGAAAGCCCGCGATTTGCCATGTGGTATCCGTTGTCTGCGGAGTAAACGATGATGGTGTTGTCAGCGAGTCCGGCCTCATCAAGAGCCTTGAGGAAGCGCCCGATGGCATTGTCGATTCCGGTTACCATGCGGTAGTAGGCCCGCATGTTGGTCTGATATTTCTCGGGAGTGTTCCAGCGCCAGAAATAACGCTCGCGGGTGATGCTGGTTTGGAGGAAGTCCGGAAGGTTATCGAAGATCGCGGGGTCCGCGAGGCGGGGAGGTCCAATGTAGGTGTCTTCATAAAGTCCATTGGCGGATTGAGGCCAGGCGAAATGCCCGATGCCGGGGCGACGATCGCCGTCTTCGGCGTGGCATGCATTGAACCACATGTTGAGAGCAAAAGGTTTGTCCTTGGGCTGGCGTTTCAGGAAATCGATTCCCTTGTCCACGATGAGGTCGGTTTCGTGTCGGAGAGTGCCATCGGGAAGTTTCTTGAAGAAAGGATTCCTTCCGATGACTTCGATTTCGTCGAAGTGTGCCTTCTTGTCGAATTTTCGGGACGACATGACGTGCCATTTGCCGAAGTAGCCGGTGCGGTAGTTGTTCTGCCGGAGGAGATCGGAATAGAGAATTTTGAGAGCTTCATCGCCAACGCGGTCACCGTTTCCCGGAGTGCGGTAGCTGCGGGCGGTCATGCCGGTGAGGATGGAGGTCCGGCTGGCCCAACAGATCGGGTGGCTGACAAAGGCTTGTTGGAATCGGGTGCCACGCGAGGCGAGAGCATCGATGTTAGGCGTTTTTACAACGGGGTTTCCATAGCAACCCAAGGTCGAAATCGTTTGGTCATCAGTAAAGAAAAAGACGATGTTAGGTTTTTCGGCGGCAGTGTATTGCTGTGACGAGATCACCAGAAGTGAGAGAAGGCTCGAAAGGAATCGTTTCATGTCTGAGCTATTGGATACCCTATTGCTCCGAATTTGACGAAGCTGAAATTAAGCTTGGTCGGCTTGTTGGCAGTATTGCTTTTACAAGGTTTTCAACTAATTGTAATCTTCCAAATTCATTGGGTTTAGTTGCGATCATGGAATGAATTTTGCAGGAAGTATCTTGGTTCTCGTATCACGCCATCGTGATCTACAGTGGTTTTATCTCACGTCGGAATGCGATGAGGGATGCCTTTGCCTACATTAATGTCCAACTTAAGAAGCGGTGGGATTTGGAGGCGGTAGAAGCTTTTGCTGGACATGAGAGAGGGGTCCTGGAAGCAGTGATTGCAGCCCGGAATGCCCGTTCGGGATCTGCCCAATGGTTTCGAAGGGAAGAAGAAGTGGCCGCTGAAATACACCAATTGTTCGTTCTCGCCGAAAATTTTTCGGAGCTCGGACTAAGCGAAGAGTTTCTAATGCTGCAGAGTAACTTGACGGAAGTGGAGGGTCAGATCGGTGCATCAACAAGCTTGCAACTCTGCGGTGACCGATTTGAATGAAGCGGTTGAGGTTCTGCCTGTGGAAGAACTCGATTTGAATACGAGAATCTTGATAAGAGAATAGGAGACAGGGCGAACCTGAATCCTATTAAGCTGTCCTCGTCTCTAGAGATTGCCCTTTTTCAATTCGTTGACGGCGTAGTTCGCAGCGCGTGCGGTGAGGGCCATGTAGGTGAGTGATGGGTTCTGACACCCGGCGGAAACCATGGCTGAGCCATCGGTGCAGAAGACATTCTCCGCGCCCCAGACTTGGTTGTGCCTGTTGAGGACCGATTCCTTGGGCGAGCTGCCCATACGAGCAGTGCCCATCTCATGAATGCCGAGGCCAATGTTTGGTTTACTGTTGAAACTACGCACATTTTTGAGCCCGAGTGTTTCGAGCATTTCTCCTCCGTCGGCGGCCATGTCTTTGCGCATGTTGAGTTCGTTTTCCTTGAACTCGGCATCGGCAACGACGAGTGGAAGGCCCCATTTATCGGTTTTATCTTTGCTAAGGGTGATGCGGTTTTCTTCATAGGGAAGACATTCGCCAAAGCCGCCTAGATAGAGTCGCCATGGGCCGAAGGAGGTAAGTTCTTTTTTGAAGTCTGCGCCGAAGCCGCTAATGTAACGGTTCCATTTGGCCCGCATGCCGCCGCCCTGATAACCGAAGCCCCGGAGATAGTCACCATTGGCTTTCTCGCTGAAGTTGCGAAAGCGGGGGATGTAAAAGCCATTGGGACGGCGACCATAGTGAATCTTATCCTTGTGAGTATCGAGGGTCGCGCTCGCCCCGGCTCCGAGATGGTGGTCCATGAGGTAACCACCGAGTGACCCGCTCTCATCCATGCCATTTGGGAATCGCCTGGACTTGGAGTTCATGAGGATCGCGGTGGAGGCTACGGTGGATGCATTCAGGAAAACGACCTTGGCGTAATACTCAGTGGTTTCAAAAGTAATCTCGTCGATTAAGCGAACCCCGATGGCTTTCCCGGCTTTGTCATCGTAGATGACAGATTCAACGATGGAGTGTGGACGCAGGGTCATATTGCCGGTGTTGGCAGCTGCTTTAAGGGTGGTTGCCTGGCTGCTGAAGTAGGCGCCGAAGGGACAACCACGACGACATAGATTTCGATACTGGCAACTGGCGCGCCCAAGAGCTATCTGCTCTTCGGTCGGAGCGGTGAGGTGGGCCACGCGTCCGGGAATGAGGGTCCGCCCCTTCCACTTTGCTTCGATGGCTCGTTTGAGATCGAGCTCGGGTGGGGTCAGGTCCATGGGTGGTTGAAATTCACTATCGGGAAGTTGGGCGAGTCCTTCTTTTGAACCACTGATACCCGCGAACTTTTCGACGTAGGAATACCAGGGCGCCAGCTCATCATATGAGATCGGCCAAGGGATTGAGATTCCCTCCCTCGCGTTTGACTCCATGTCCATGGGACTGAGTCGATACGTTTGTTTTCCCCACATGAGGGAACGACCTCCGGTGTGGTATCCACGCATCCAGTCGAAGCGTTTTTTTTCTTCGTAGGGATGGTCCTCGTCATCGACGAAAAGATATCCAGCCTCTGGTTTGACGGTGTAACCGGTGCGCGCTTGCTTCTGCTGCTGCTTGAGCATCTCGCGCGATGGCTTGTTCATCCAATTCAACTGCCATGGCATTGAGTTGGTTGTCTTGTAATCGACGATGTGTTTGATGTCGTGGCCGCGCTCAAGGACAAGAGTCTTGAGGCCCTTTTCGCTTAGCTCCTTGGCGGCCCATCCTCCCGAGATTCCGGATCCGACGACGATCGCATCATAGGTGTGCGAGTCTTTCCCTTTGGTGTTTAAACTCATGGTTGTGATTTTCTAAAGTTAAAGAGCCCAGGCTTTTTGGCCGGGCTTAAGCGGCATCGACCCAACCCATTTCCCCGGGACAAAAATGAATTCTAATGCTTCGGTCGCTCCCAGCTCGGAACTACAGAAGCAAAATTTTGTGAGCTCCTTAAATTGTTCGAGAAAAGTGCGGCGAGGATTTTGCCCATCTTTCTGCGCCTTGCGCTTCTCGGCCATCGTCTCATTGTGCATCTTGGTGAGAAACGCGACCTGTTGGGGGGCAGTGAGCTGGCCAATATCCTTACCGTGTTCCTTTTGGCATCGCCGCATGAGCTCGGAGAGCCCAGCGGTAATGATGTCCTGATCTTCTGGTTCGAGGCAGTCCTTCACAATGACCTCGATCCATCCGGGAACACCGGCATCAATGGCGCCAGGCGTATTGGTGCGCGGTATAATGGCTTCGGCAATCATGGCAACCTGCGCCCGTTGGCCGGGACGAAAGAAAGTGAGCTCCTTTGGATCAAATGGCTCGCCCATTTTGGCAAAGGCGCTTTCCGGCAGGGCAATGCCAGCTCCGAGAGAGCTGGCCATGATTTTTAACATTTCTCGACGTTCCATTTAATGATCTGACTCTTTGGGATTCTGAAAGGGATTTGCCGGGTGAGCCAGCACAAAGCGTTCGCTGCGCGTAGTCACCACCTGTGCCAAGACTTCATCGCTCTGACCACTGATCACTTCATCCTTGATCCGATCGTTGCCAAGAAACGTAAAAATACGGCTGATAATTCCGCTGGATTTCTTGTCCTTCTTCTGATGAGCCAACAGGGAACGATCAAATTTCAGCCTGTCAGAATCCCGCCTACGCCTCCTTTTTTAGGTGTGAAATACTAATCGACACTCGCCCTGATATTCGGTGGTCACTTGCTGGCCGGGTAGGGAAGATGGGAGTGGCAGGTTTGCTCTCAGAGTTTTATGCGGAGTGCAGCCAATGACGATGCCACGAGACCTTGGACATGTAACACTTTTACTCTTCCCTCAGATTCGGAGGTAACTTGCGCTTTATTGCCATCGGGTGATCTGTAACGGGAAGCCACTTGTAGTGGTTTTTGATATCATCGAATTCGTTGAGGTAGCAGGCAAGTGCGGCCGCGACACGGGGCTGGCACATGACACAGGGTTATTGGATAGGGATGCTAAGGTCAGCTTGGGCACACCTGCCGCTTGAAAAGGCAAGGTTTCGTTTGAACAGCTATGGGCTAAAGTCTTTATCGACCAATGGACGCGAGTTCATGGACCGGAGAATATCCGGTTTCGAAAAGACTGCTTCGGACCGATTGCGAATGACTGCGCATTGCTTGTGAAACGTGCGTAATATTTGCGCCGTGAGTAAAACAAATGGCGCTCATGTGAGCGCCATTGGCGGTTGCGGGCCGTCCGTAGATAGATCCTGTGGAGCGGTTAGTAACTCCGTCCCCAGATCGCTCGGGACGTGGTTTGTCTGCCGGTCAGGACGCATGGGGCTTCAGGCTCATCCTGTTTGTCGTTGGGTAGGCACCGGACGGTGATCTTAAGGCGTTTGGAAATCTCTTCCTCCTCTTCACGTGATCCCGCCCACGGGGTGATGAGCCATCCGGGATTCTCGTTGGAATCATCCCAGTGTTTTTCAAAGGAGATCAGGTCGGTGCATTCCGTGATGTTTTCATTGCGGAATTCGCGAGCCCGCTCCAGCAGGGACTGGTGGATGTCATCGATAATCTCCAACACGTCGCGGAGAAATTCCTCCCTTTCCATGAAGGTCTTTTGGTTGGCAGCCTGATCCCGGCGTTGCAGGCAGACTTTGCCCTCTTCGAGGTCACGAGGGCCGATTTCAACACGGAGGGGGACCCCTTTTTTGACCCATTCCCATTTCTTAACGCCGCCGCCGAGGTCTCGCTTGTCGACATGAACGCGAAGTTTTTCACTTCCGTTGGATTGCTCGCGAAGGCGAACGGCGAGGGCTTCGCAGGCATCAATTATGGCATCGCGAGAGTCCTCCTTTGGCGTGACTGGGACAATGACAATTTGCTGGGGAGCCACCCGGGGTGGAAGAACCAATCCATCATCATCCGAGTGGGCCATGATCAGAGTCCCGACGAGGCGTGTCGAAACTCCCCACGAAGTGGTGTGAACATGTTGCTCCTTGTTGTCGCGGTCGACGAAGGTGATATTTTGGGCTTTGGCAAAATTTTGTCCGAGATAGTGCGAAGTGCCGGCTTGAATGGCCTTCTTGTCTTGGACCATGGCTTCAACTGTCAGGGTGGCTTCTGCTCCGGGAAAGCGTTCGGCCTCTGTTTTTTCTCCCATGATGACAGGGATGGCGAGGAGGTCACGAATGGCGTCGGCATACAGCTGGTGAATCATGTGGGTTTCCGCAAGAGCTTCTTCCCTTGTTTCGTGAGCGGTGTGCCCCTCCTGCCAGAGGAATTCCGCGGTCCGGAGGAAAAGGCGCGGGCGCATTTCCCAGCGCATCACGTTGGCCCACTGATTGATCAGAAGCGGGAGGTCACGGTAGGAATTCGTCCAGCGGGAAAAGGCTGCTCCGATGATGGTTTCGGAAGTGGGGCGAATGACGTATGGCTCGGTCAGTTTGCCGGTGGGAATCATTCTGGTCTTACCGGTTTCGGGGTCCCTCGCGGCCTCGAGCCGATGGTGGGTCACGACGGCGCATTCGGTGGCGAAGCCTTCGGCGTGTTCAGCTTCTTTTTCCAAATAGGAAAGGGGGATCAAGAGGGGGAAGTAGGCATTCTCGTGGCCAGTGGCCTTAAAGCGTCCATCAAGGTCACGCTGTATGGCTTCCCAAATCGCAAAACCCCACGGCTTAATGACCATGCATCCACGGGTTTCAGAATTTTCAGCAAGGTCGGCAGCGCGGACGACTTGTTGATACCACTCGGGAAAGTTCTCTGATCGCGTGGGTGTGATTGCGTTTTTAGGCTTGGCCATGACGGGCGGAGGATTAGGGAAAGTGGAAGCAAGGCAAAGGAAAAACGAGGTTTGGATTGAGAGAAATTTGACCGTATGACGCGGTGACTTGCCAATCTGATAAGGGTTTTCTAACATCCCGTTGTGCAAAGTGACCTTCGCGCCGTCCTCCAATACGTTCCGTTCTTCCGCGGGAAGACTTTTGTGTTGGTGTTGAATGCTGCCCGGATGCCGGAATTGGCGCTTGCAGAATCGCTGCTCGATCTCATTGCGCTCCAACAAGTTGGCGTAAAACTTGTGGTCATTTCCACCGGCCGTGGCGAGGCCCAACTTGACCATTTGCTGATCGATGGTGAGTTGAGGTGGCAATCGACTGACTTGAAGAAAGATCAGGTTGAAGCGATCCTGAACCGCGGCCAATTGGCTCTGATCGAGAAGCCCGGATTGGAAGGTCTCGGTGATGAATTGGTGGAGTTTGCCGGTTCGCTAGGGGCTTTTAAGTTGATTATACTCCTTCCCGCGAAAGTGGCGGGCGGCAATGCCATTTCGAGCGAGGACGCAATGAAGTGGCAGGGAGAGGGTCGGGACTTGCTGAGTCGGGCAGCGGAAGTCTGCAATCGCGGGATTCCCCGGGTTCATCTTTTGAACGAAAGTCACCAAGGTGTGCTGATGGACGAGTTGTTCTCGAACGAAGGTGTTGGAGTCATGGTGTATGACGATGACTATCTTTCGATTCGGCCGATTGCTCCTGATGATATTTCCGAGCTCTTGGCCATGGTGGGACGTTCAATGCGGGATGCCCACCTTGTGCCGCGTTCCTATGATGAAATTGAGACGTCGCTGGATGATTTTTTGGTGATGACAATCGACGGCAACGTGGTGGGTTGTGTGGCTCTGCATTGCTCAGATGAACCGAGGTGCGCCGAGATTGCATGTCTCTATGTCAAACAAAGCCATGGTGGTCAGGGATACGGGCAATTGCTGGTGAAAGCGGCCGAAGAGAGAGCCCGGGGATTTGGAATTCCGTGGGTATTTGCCCTCAGCACGAGAGCGGTCGATTTTTTTATGAATCAGCTGAAATATGAGCCCTGCCCGATTGAAGTGCTTCCCCATTTCCGCCAGGAAAGATTGAGAGCAAGTGGAAGGGAATCATCAGTGATCCGGAAGGTGATCAGCAGGTGACTATTCTTCAAGTAGTTGAACCGACAAACGTTGGACGGTTGACAAATCGATGAGGAAGTAGCTTGGATTGGTATCGGTCTTGCCGAAAAGCAGGCGGTTGGTTTGGCTTTCGACAATTTGTGAGATATTCAACTGCCGCCGGACGGTTCCAATCGGCTTTCCAGTTTCATCAATCTCTTCGACAAGCACGGTGATTTGAAGGTCGGGTTCGATCAATCGATTTGCCGCATCTTCGACCATTGGACCAATCCATTTTTTCACCTCGATGTCGGTAAGTTTTTTGAGGAGTTTTTCGGCTTTGTTGATGTTGAGTAGAGCTGTGACGTCCTTGCCCGATCGGGTTGCGGACCATTCCGAGGCGTAGAAGTTATAAGTTAAATCCAAGGCCTTTTCACCTTTCTTTTCAATCGAGAGTCCGTTGATTTCAAACCGGTTGATGTTCCAGAGGCGCTCGCCCTGCCATTGGTAGGCTTCCAGCGGCATTTGCCCGATTTTATCCGCTCCGATTTCGACCACGTGCGGGGAATGGTAGCCCTTTTCATCGAGCCGGTTGGCAAAGAAGTGCCGGGTGTTGACCCTCCCAAGATGAATCGTAACTTCCCCCACTTGCACTACCTTTGGCTTGTCAAGTCCCAGTAATTCGAGTCCGGTTGCCTGGCTGGTAAGGTTGTTGCCGGGGCGGGCTACGAATTCCAGTTCGCGATGTTTGCCCCCTTTGAGGCTGGCCTCATAAGCTTCCTCGGAAATTTCCAACGGGCGACCATTGTCCGCACGGCGAGCGAAGTATTGTGGACGAAGCTTTTCCCCCACGACGAAGGTGGCGGGTTCTGCATCCTTGAGATTGATGAGGATTTTCCGGATGGGTTGATCGAGCCCGTATTCGGCTGGGTCGGTTGAGGCGTCATTGGTGAAGCTTTTCACCTCGTTCTTGAAGAGGGCCTGAAAAAGCTCGTTGATTTGAAAGATGTTGGCAGGGCCATCGTACTGCGCCCGTTGCAAGGATAGGGGATCTTCCTGAAACACCTTGGCATACCAGCGCCGGGCGCGTTCATGGGGATTCATTTCAAGGGTGAGATCGACGGCCCGGCCCATGAAGTCGCTTATTTTGATTGATTCCACTTGTCTGACCTGAAGTGAGGTCATGGTGCGACTGCGGATGGTGTTCACACTCCGGGGAATGCTGTCGAGAATGGTGCCCGGCCCGTTTGGAACCAGAAGGACAGCGGATCTTTTTTTCTTGGGGCTTTCCGAGACGATGACGGGTATCGAGGTGACCTGGTCATTTTCCGGAGGATAGAATATTGCCGTAACCGGAGTGCTTAGGGAACCGTCTGGAAGGTAATAACTGATGCTGATGGTATAATCGATGTTATCGGCGAGAGGGTCGGGAAGAGCGAGTGCTGATTCGTCAAGAACGGCACCTGCTTGTAGAGAGGCTAGGTCACCGAGAAGCTTGTTGATGGCAGAGGGGCTGCTGGCAAGTTCGTAGGGTTTGGTGATCCTCCAGTCATCGGTTTTAGAGAGGCCATCGCGCTTTAAGGTGATCTCGGAATTTTTTTCCTTGATCGTGATTTCCCCGGCAAAGCCCGGAGAGTTGTAAAAGACACGGTGATCGCGGAAGACTTTGAGGCCCCCGGCAAAGTAGTCCCGCATCTTGTCTTCCCGGATTTTGGGATCGGGGATATCACTGCAGACGTAGAGATAATCTTCCTGGGCTTCCTCGGCGGGGTTGATGATTAGAGTCGGGAAGCTGGGAGGAGGAGCGGTGGGGTCTTCCGACTTGAAATCAGGATCGAATCCCCGCCAGCTGGTATACCGGCCCATTTTAAAGTGGCATACCGGCCCTCCTGATTTGTCGAACATTTGGACTTCGATCCTAGACTTTTTCAGTCCGTAGTCAGCCATATCCTTGACCTCCTCCCGCTTAATCACGTCCTCAATTCGTAACTTAGCGGCAAATTCGACCAGTGCGCGAACAGCGCGGGCATCAGCGTAGTCGTCCCAAGGTTCTTTGATCAACCAGACTCCACCCGCCTTGACGAGTTCAGCACGGGTGCCATCGCTGTTAAGAATGTTGATACGCCCGACGTCAGCCGGATCGAATTGATACAAGGTACCGCCTGCCTTCAAAGGTGGAGCTCCGAAGATGAAATACAGATTACCATGGAGCTGGTGCATCACCGTAAGAAAGCCAAGCCCGGCGGTGATCAGGGTGATAAAAAGGGTGGGCAGAATTCTCATGGTAGAACACTTTAGGCCCGGCGAATGTTCCAGACGAACATGGCGACCATGAAGAGGCCTACCGGAATGAAAAAGAGGAAGATGTTACTGAGGAACTTAACCTCGTCTTTAATAAGATTCAACTTTCGGCGCTGGAGGCTTCGAGGACCGATTCCCATCAATTCCTCCCGCCCAAGGAGCCAGTAGGTCGAGTTTTTAACGAAGTCGAGTTGCTCGTTGCCAAGCCGGGTGGGGTCGAGGAAATCCGAGGTTGAAAGAACGATCATCTTCGAAACATTAGCGGCGGTGTCATCAGCATTGGCATTGCCTCTGATGACAGCGGCTCCGATTGAAAGAGGGCCGCTGTAGTCCGCGTCATCGTCATATTTTGGATTGGCTTTCTTGTAGTCGGTCTCTCCCCAGAATTCCGGAGCTGTTTCAATGAGACTGTATGCTTGAATTCTATTGGTGACGAGGTCCTCTGCGCCTTCCCGAACCTCGAGGCTGCTGATCCGCCCTTCGAAGGGAACGGACTTCATCTCAAGGCTTCCATTTATGCCAAGTCCGGCACCAGCGGTGAAGGTGGCGAGGACCTGGTTTTCGGTTCTTCCATTTCGGGTGCGAATGATCCGGTCGTTACGCGGGGTGACTCCGTTCTTTCGAAGAAAGGCCCGCAAATTAATGGGGCGGGTGCTTGGAGTTAGATAGGCGATGATCGCGGAGGAAGGTCGTTTCCAGTAATTCTCAAGAACCTCGATCTCATTGGGCTCAAAATCATATTCGGGAGCTACAATAACCAGCCCTTCGGCATTGTCGGGGATTTTATCGACCTGCGAAATTTTGATCGGAAGAAGAAGAATGTTCTGCTTTTGAAGAGCCTCGCTAATGACTTGCAGGGGAGATCCGGTCGCGGTGACCTCAAGATCGCTTTTGTCTTCGACAAGAAACATGATGCGGGGCTTGCCTTCGATCGCTGATTGAAGCATCGAACTGAGCAAATCTTCATCCTGAAAGCCGACGGGGCGTCTTTGGTTGTTGACGTCGCTTCGGCTGATTACCATTGACTTGGCGGGAAGGTAGCGCAAATGGCTGGTGACATCTTCGATTGCCTCAACCGAGTTAGCTGCAGCCCCCTCGCGGGCGTCGATAATAAAAATATCGTCTTCAAATAATTTATCTGCAAGGAGGTCTCCGTAGTTGTTTTGAATTTCGAAGGCGCGGTCCTTGTCCCGAATAGGATCGAGGTATTCCAATTTTACTTTCCCCTTCGAAAGCCGCTTGTATTCCTCGACAACTGGACGGAGGCGCGAGTAGTAGGGAGATGATTTCCGAAGGGCCGCGATAATTTTAATGGGCTCGTCCCGGTCTTGGACGCCGGATGATGCGAGAAGTTTTTCGGTCGCCTCTGAGAGGGTGAAAGAGTTGCTCTCGGTGAGATCCCAGCGGTTGTGAAAAGAGAATGCCAGGTAGTAAATGAGAATTAGCGATAGGAGTGCGAATACGATTTGAAGAACAGCCCGTAAACCAAGTCCCAGTCGTTTGACCGGACGTGGTGGAGGTGCCATGTCGAAGTTGGAGTCTGTGTCAGCCATGGGTCCGGATGATCAGGGTTTCCAGCGACGGAAATCCAAAAGGTGATAGGTTAGGAGCAGGAAAAAGGCAGAGGTGGAGAGGTAAAAAACGAGCGTTCTGCTGTCGATCAATCCACGGGTGAAATCGGTGAGATGAATCGGCGATGAGATGAAGTTGAAGAAGGCGGCCGCCGGAATCTGATCGCCGAAGAATTGGGGGATGAATCCCAGGAAAACATGAAAAATCAAAATCGAGGTGCAGACGACCCCGGCAATGATTTGGCTCGAGGTGAGAGCCGATGCCAGGCATCCAAAAGTTGTGAAAAGCATGCCCATGAGGGCAATGATCAGGAATGCCCCCAAGAGCTCGCCTTTATTAAACGGGGGAGGGACATCGGTGATCACTGTGAAAAGGTAGAAATGCATCGCTGCGGCAATCCAGAGCGAAAGGAAAGTGGTGTAGGCTGCGCCGAACTTTGATAAAATCACCTGCCAGGTGCGCACGGGCGCTGTGAGGAGACCCTCGATCGTTCCGGATCGGTTTTCCTCGGAAAACAATCTCATTGTGAGGACCGGGAATAGGAAGAGGAAATAGATTCCAAAAATTGGTGAAGTGAAAGTTGCGAAGACCAGGCTTTCGGACATGGCGTTGTCTGAAAATTGCTTAAAAGTGGCAGTCAGGGCAAAGCCCTGCATGATTGCCGCGAAACACAAAATGAGCCATCCGAAGGGACTGAGAAAGTAAGACTTCAATTCCTTGAAGTAAAGAATTCGAAAGATGCGCATGGGTTTGTAGGCTTAATCTTTGCGGGTGAGTTCGATGAAAACTTCTTCTAGCGTGCCGATCCGGCGGCCGAGGGACCGGAGTGGCCACTTTTTCTCGGCGGCGAGATTGCCAATCTTAACCCGGGTGTCGGTTTTTGGGGCGGCGAAGACGGTGAAGCGATTCCAGCCATCTTGAAGTGGCTCGCCGACTACTCGGGTTACTTCTTCTAAATCAGAAATGATTTCTTCGACCTCGGTCCTTGGTGCTTGGAGTTCAATGGTGACCCTTCCGGCACGTCGCATGGAGCTGATGAGGTTCTCAGGCGTATCTGCGGCCTTAATTTTGCCATCGTCGATAATCACCACCTTGTTACAGGTCATTTCGACCTCGCTGAGAATGTGAGTTGAGATAAGAATTGTGTGTTTTTCACCAAGATTCTTGATGAGGCGGCGAATCGCGCGGATCTGGTTCGGGTCAAGTCCGTTGGTGGGCTCGTCCAAAATCAGTAAATCGGGCTCGTGAATCAGCGCGTCAGCTAAACCGACCCGCTGGCGATATCCTTTGGAGAGCGTTTTGATCATTTTACGGCGGACTTGTGTGAGTCCGCAGGTCTCCATGACCTCGCTCATGCGCTTGCGCAGCCGGCTTCCCGAAAGTCCCCGGAGTCCACCGCGAAATCGCAGGTATTCCTTGACCCTCATATCGGTGTAAAGGGGAACGTTTTCTGGCATGTAGCCGATTTTTTTTCGAACTTCAAGGGATTCGCGGAAGATGTCTTTTCCGGCAATTCGTGCCGCACCCGATGTTGGCGGGAGGAAACCTGTCAGCATTTTCAGGGTGGTTGATTTTCCGGCACCGTTAGGACCAAGAAAGCCGACAATCTCTCCCCGAGTGACCTCGAAGGAAATTTGGTCGACCGCCTTGTGGCGCCCATAGCTCTTGCAGAGACTTGAAATCTCGATCATGGGTATTTTTTTTAGAGAATCGTTGGTGCGGGTTGACTCCCGGAGGTGTGCGGATTAACTAACGGTACTGTTCACGCCGTTCCAAGCCTGAATGTCATTCTTTCGCGATAAACGTCCCTCCTAATTACAAATGCCCTCTCACATCTCGCCCCGGCTGAATGCAGCAATTTTGGACGAAAAATATGCGCAATGGAGCGCCGACCCTCTCTCTGTCGAAGAAAATTGGGCTGCGTTTTTCGAGGGATTCGAACTTGGTTCGACAGTTCCCAAAAACGGCGGTCCTATCGGACAACCCGCGTCCGGAGGTGATTCGGACCGGCTCGATCAGCCACTTTCGGAGGAACAACTTTCGTTTCGCGGAAAAGTCGTGAGTTTAGTCTATAACTACCGGACTCTTGGCCACACTCAGGCCCACATCAATCCTCTGCAGGATTCAGGCCCGGTCAATCCGCGACTCGAGCTGAAGACCTTTGGCTTTTCCAAGGAAGACCTTGATCGGGAGGCTGCCACGCAGTTTTTCCGCGATGGCCAGAAGATTAAGTTGCGGGATCTTGAAGCCTCTCTGAAAGAGACCTATTCGGGGAAAATTGGATTTGAGTTCATGCACATCCACAACACGCATGTGCGAAACTGGATTCGCCAGCGGATTGAGGACAAAGTTGATGCTCCTTCCATTAGTGGCGAAGTTAGCAAGAAGGCCCTCTGCTGGCTCATGGAGTCAGAGCTTTTCGAGAACTTCCTGGGTAAAAAGTTTCTGGGCGAGAAGCGCTTCTCACTGGAGGGGGGTGAGGGCCTCATGATTCTTTTAAATCGTACCCTCGAGTTGTGTCCGAGTTCTGGAATCAAAGAAATTGAAATGGGAATGGCCCACCGTGGTCGGCTGAATGTCCTCGCTCATTTTGTCAAAAAATCCATTTCCACGCTCCTGTACGAATTTACCCCGAACTACGTTCCCGACCTCGTAGCGGGCGACGGCGATGTAAAATATCACCTCGGTTACGAAAAGGTACGCCAATTGGAGGATGGAGAGGTTCGTGTGAGTCTTGCCGCAAACCCAAGCCATCTCGAGGCCGTTAACCCGGTTGTGGAAGGAAAGGCGAGGGCACGGCAACGGATTATTGGAGATGATGGTGCCAAGACCGACCGCAAAGTCGTGCTGCCTCTTCTCATTCATGGGGATGCGGCGTTTGCCGGACAGGGTCCGGTGGCGGAGGTTCTCAACCTTTCCCAATTGGTCGGATATCGAACCGGGGGAACAATCCATATGGTGGTGAATAATCAGATCGGATTCACGACCATGCCGGAGGATGCCCGCTCTTCGGCCTATGCCACCGACGTTGCCAAAATGATCGAGGCTCCGATTCTGCATGTGAATGGGGAGCGTCCGGAGGAACTGATTTGGGCGGCTGAATTTGCACTGGAGTTCCGTCAGGTCTGGGGACGCGATGTTGTCATCGACATGTATTGTTACCGTCGCCAGGGCCACAACGAGACCGATCAAGCCGCATTTACCCAACCTCACATTTACCGCCAGATCTCTGGCCGCAAGACCGCCGGCCAGCTCTATCTCGACGAATTGGTCGCTTCCGGAATCATGACGGTAGGAGAGGGTCAGGAAATTCATGATGAGATCTGGGCCGGTCTTGATGCAGGCCTTGAGGAAATGCGTAAGAACGAGCACGAGGGGAATCTTGATGTTTACACCGGTTCCACCGCACAACCTCAACCGCCCTATTCGCATGATCCTGTCGTCACCGGAATTGCGCTCGATCGGCTCCAGCACATCGGAAAAGTTCTTACGACAATTCCAGATGGCTTTCAACTTCACCCTACGCTTGCCAAACGTTTTGTACCAAGACGTGTCGAAGCTTTGGCAAATGGCGGACCCTTCGACTGGGCTTTTGCAGAAGCTTTGGCTTTTGGAGGCTTGTTGACCGAGGGCTTTCCTGTTCGGCTTTCCGGTCAGGATTGCCGACGAGGAACCTTCAGTCAGCGTCACGCGGTCTTTTACGACTACGAAACCCGGGAGCGCTACGTGCCTTTGAGCAATCTCAGCGAAGATCAGGAGAAGTTCTGTGTCTATAACAGTCTTCTTTCTGAAGCTGCCGTCCTCGGGTTTGATTACGGCTATACCATTGGTTGCCCAAAGATGTTAATCATGTGGGAGGCGCAGTTTGGTGACTTTGCCAACGGAGCCCAGGTCCTGATCGATCAGTTCATCTCTTCCGCAGAGTCAAAGTGGCAGACACCTAGCTCGCTCGTGATGCTTCTTCCTCACGGATACGAGGGTATGGGCCCCGAGCACTCAAGTGCCCGTCTTGAGAGATTCCTGCAGCTCTGTGCTGATAAAAACATGATCGTGGGGAATTTCACCACTCCAGCCCAGTATTTCCACGCTCTCCGTCGTCAGAAACATTCTCCGACCCGCAAACCCTTGGTTGTGATGACTCCGAAAAGTCTTCTGACCAATCCGCGCGCAGTTTCCGAGGTTGAGGACTTCCTCGACGACACTTCTTTCCAGGAGGTGCTGCCTGATACGTACGGATTTGACAAGCCGGAGAATGTCTCTCGCGTTGTCTTCTGTTCGGGAAAGGTGTTTTACGATCTCCTAGCCTACCGCGAGGAGAACGGCATTAAGAATGCTGCCATTGTTCGTATCGAGCAGCTCTATCCATTCCATTTCGATGCTGTCAAGCAGGCTATTAGCCCTTACAGCTCAGCCAAGAAATTCGTCTGGTGCCAGGAGGAACCACTCAATATGGGAGCATGGAGCTACATCCAGCATCGTCTCAAAAAGGCGGCCGGCCGAACTGTCCGCTATGCAGGCCGCGATCGTGCCTCAAGCCCTTCCACCGGTTCGAAAGCCGTCCACAAACGCGAGCAGAAGATGCTCTGCGAAGAAGCCTTTTCCGTTTAATTGAACATGTCTCACCAAATCAAAATTCCACCTGTCGGAGAATCTGTTGTCTCCGCACTTGTTGCCAGATGGCATATTGCCGATGGGGCGACAGTCGAAAAAGGCCAGACTCTTGTAACTTTGGAAACCGACAAGGTTTCAAACGAACTTGAAGCTGAGGTTGCCGGAACTGTTTCTATCACCGTCGAGGATGGCGAGGAGGTGGAGATTGGGACCGTCATCGGCTTGATCGCCGCGGGAGCTGCTTCAGGTGGCTCAGCTCCCGCGCCTGCTCCTGAAACACAAGCTGCTCCGCAAGCGACTCCGACTCCCGTCGCTTCCGGTCCGACCGGTGAGAAGATCGATATTGTAGTTCCTGCGGCGGGTGAATCGATTACATCGGCGACAGTCGCAGCCTGGGTGGTTTCCAACAATGATTTTGTGAAGAAGGGACAGGTCCTTGTCACTTTGGATACCGACAAGGTTTCGAGTGAGCTTGAGGCCGAGGCTTCCGGAGTGGTCAGTATCGAAGTTTCCGAAGGGACAGAGGTCTCGATTGGTGAAAAATTGGGGTCGATAGCAGTTTCTGAAACTCCCGCCTCACCGGCTCCGGTCGCCTCAGATCCTAAGCCGGTCAAGGCGGTAGCCTCTGCATTGCCTGCACCTGCTCCGAAATTGCAGGTTGTTCAGGATGATGATTCACGGGTGACGCGTCGAAAAATGACACCGCTCCGCCGCAAAATTGCCCAGCATCTTGTTAATGCTCAGCAAACTGCCGCCATTCTTACAACCTTCAACGAGGTCGATATGTCTGCAGTCATGAATCTTAGAAAGTCGGTCCAGGAAGACTTCGTTGGCAAGCACGGCGTCAAGCTGGGTTTTATGTCACTTTTCACGAAGGCTGTTGTTCAGGGTCTCAAAGATGTTCCATCAATCAATGCTCGCATCGAGGGGAACGAGATAATCGAAAATCATTTTTATGACATTGGAATCGCGATCGGAACCGAGAAGGGGCTTATTGTTCCGGTCGTTCGTGACTGCGATCAGAAATCCTTCGCGCAGATTGAGAAGGACATCATCGAATATGCGGTCCGCTCGAAGGAGGGCAAAATTGATCTTTCCGATCTTTCCGGTGGCGTTTTCACGATTTCAAACGGAGGTGTTTACGGTTCTCTCCTAAGTACCCCGATCTTGAATCCACCACAGAGTGGAATTCTTGGCATGCACACCATCCAGCAGCGCCCGATGGCAGTAGATGGCAAAGTTGAAATCCGGCCCATGATGTATCTTGCCCTGAGCTATGATCACCGTCTGGTTGATGGCAAGGAGGCGGTTACTTTCTTAATTCGAATCAAGGACTGTCTTGAGAATCCAACCCGGATGATGCTTGAGATGTAATCTATTATTTATGTGGATATTGATTTTCAAAAGTCTCACGTCCCTGCGTGGAACTTTTTTAATGTTCCTTGGGCCAGAGAAGGTCGTCTTGGGTATAGGGTTTTTTGTCCTGCCCGGCGGAGCGGAGTTCAAGTAGTTTTTGAGAAACGGGGTGCAAGATAAGTGGCGAGCCCCACCGGTCGATAAGTTGCCCCTTGTCGTCGATTGCAGGGCCATTCTTTGCGAGGAATGATGACTGATGGGAGTTGTTGCCATGCAGGAAGATGACGAGGTCTTCGTTGGTTGAGTAGTCCGCTGTATCCCGTTGCTTGACCAACAAAAATACGCTGTCGAGAAACCGTCCCATCATTTTGAGATCTTCGGCCCCTGAGGTGTCGTCTCCGGCGTATCCAGCCAGCATGGTATCGGAAAGGACCGGATCACCGGGATCCACGGAGAGGATCCGAGGGACTTCTTTTTGCGGAGCTTCTTCTTTCGTGTCTGAATTAGCTCCCTCCCGGCTGAAGAGCAAAATGAGAATGACTAGAAGCGCGCAGGCTCCGATGAGACCTGCTTTCATCTAGAATGCCTCGGGTTTCAAAAAGCCAATCGGGAGGGTGGTTGGGTCTGCGGCATCCGCGTCACCGATGTCGTAAAAGTTCCTGAGATTTGGGAGAACCATTTCGAAGTTTGCCTGCCCCGCCAGTCCGAACCAGAGGAGAAGCTCGGCGACCAGCGCATCGACCGAGGTGGTTGGCAGTATCCTTCCTCCTCGTCCAACATCATCCGGAGAATCAAGAGCGAGGCTCGGATATTGACCAAGAACCTGCCCGCCGGCCACCGGGCCACCCATCACAAATTGGTTCCCACCCCATGCGTGATCCGATCCGGAACCATTTGAGCGAAGCGTCCGTGCGAAATCCGAGGCAGAGAAGGTGATTACCGAATCCGCAAGGCCACAGTTTTCCAGTCCTTTCTGGAACGCAGCGAGAGCCGGGGTGAGTTCGGCAAGGAGGTTTTGCTGGGGCTGAATGAGTGCACTGTGGTGATCCCATCCTCCACGGGAAACGAAAATGGTCTGACGTCTTAAACCAAGTTTGCCGCGCAAAGCAATGGTCTTTAGTGTTGCAAGAAGGCTGCGACCAATTCTGGAATCGGGAAAGGTAACCCCCGAAAAGTTCTCCTCAAGGGCATCAAATTCGGTCTGAATGAATTCCTGTTGTTCTAGGCTTTGCTGGGTGAGTTCGGCGAAGGCCTTCTCCATCATATTGGCATACTTTTGCTCCATCATCGAGCGGAGCGCGAGATTCTTGAGTGCGGAAGGGTGGTTGGCTCCGGTCTCTTGTGAGAATGTTAAAGCGCCACGACTGGTCATTACAAATTGTTGGGTATTCCGGCCGACCTGGAAAATATTGTTTCCTGCAAGAGAGATACTCATCGAGGTTTTTGATCCTCCGTTTGATTGGTCGTGCAGAACATCGGCGACACGTCCGGCCCAACCGGTAAGCTTGACGTCACCTTGAGGCAGGGAAGTTTGCCACTGCTCGGTCTGGTCGCTGTGCGAAAAGAGGCCGCGTGGCCGGGGTTTCAACCTGTCTTTGTAATCGGTCATCGTCATCGGCTCCATGAGTGTTCCGATATTGGAGATGAAGGAAAGTCTCCGCGGACCTTGTGGTGTTCCATCTCCGTTGAAGAGTGATTGGAGACCTCCCATGGCCGGGTGAATTCCGTACTGCTGACCGTCTCCATTTGCGGCTTGCGTCAGCGGAAGAAGAGACTGTTGCGGGAGAGCGAGATTGGTCCGGGTCGCAGCGTAGTCGCTATATCGGTCGGCATCATTTGGAACAAGAACGTTGTAGGAGTCGATACCACCGTGGAGATAGAGGCAGACCAGTGTCTTTCGATCTTCCGGGTCGGCCGGAAGGTCCGCGGCGACAGCATTGTTGGCCATCTTGAGGTTCAAGAGGGTCGACATAATGGAGGCTGATCCTAGAGCTGCGCATGCACTTTCGCCCATGAAGGAACGGCGTGAGAGTTTGTGAGAAGACGACATGTTTTTGTGTGTTTAGCGTTGCACTGCTCCTTCGGGGGACATGATGGCGAGGTAAACTGCGAGGCGTAATTTTTCCACGGGATCAGAAATCGCTGTGTTAGCGAGATTTGTTTTGATAATTGAGCGGGTTTTGGCACCCATGTTGCCGGCGCAGACGACCACGTTAAGGTAGTCGAGCAAAACGTCGGAGTCTTCCAGATAGGGCATGAAGTTACCGTAGTCCGGAGTGAATTGATAACGCCCGCTAACCCGGAACCCGCGATCAGCAATGTTCCAGAACCGATTGGGCAGTGAGACCATGGTATAGGAATTTGCAATCTCAAATGCGGGGCCGTCCAGACCTGCGCGATCCAGACTGCCGGGTGGGGTGTAATCGGGTCGGTAGAAATTAAAAACCGTTGGGGCATTCAGCGGCATCTGCAGGGTGTCCTCAAAATAGTTTCCGTAATCCCACCAAACCAGCTTTCCGGATCGGTTCATCCTGGTGAGTTTGGCGAGATGCATGGTGCGTACGACCGGCTCGCGGAAAATCCCGAAGTTTGGAGAGGTTGTAATCGCCGGATCACGGGCTTCCGCATCCATTAAAATTGCTTTTACCACAGCACCGAGGTCTCCGCGTTCGCCTGTTCCATTGTCAGCAAAAACTGCGGAGATTCTCGCCACATAAGCGGGCTTTGGGTTGCTGGTAACGAGGAATTGAATGAGGGACCGGCAGACGAAGGGGGCACAATTGGGGTGTTCGAAAAGATGCCGGATGGCATCGCGAATATCCTGCATGCCATTCTCAATATTTGGCGTTCGTGCGGGAATAACAAAACCATTGAGAAGTGTCTTTTCGTCGAAGTCGTGGTTTTCAGGAAAGAGTTCCATGGGGACGAGATGTTCCTGGTCCTGCCTAGTCTGGGATCCCCAACCGTTGTTGGCAAACCAGAGGCCTGTCATGACACGCGCTAATTCTGTAATCGTATCGTTGTCGTAGGTTGGGATCGGATTGCCTTCCTGATCAAGCTTGCGCGTGCCATCCTGGTTTAATTGCCAGAGTCCAATCGAGAACAGCTGCATAACTTCCCGGGCATAGTTTTCGTCGGGGAAACGATTGATGGCAGGATCTGGAGGAAGATTGCCAACATGGGAGAGGTACCGCCCCATATTGGGATCAAGAGTTACTCCCATGAGCAGGTCGTAATAATTTCCGAATGCGTGATCGACGAGCCGATCGTAATAGCGGGCGAGGCTGCGAACGTTTTGATCAATATTGCCATCCTGGCGCGAGATCACGAGGATTTGTGAGAGCGCGAAAGCGACTCTTTGGCGGAGTTGGTCGGGACCGGAGATGGCGGCCCGGGCGAAGGCGGATTGGAGGTTCTCATCTTCAACGCGTTTATCATTATTAGTCCGGTATGTGTGATCGATTCGGGGACCGTTAAGGTCATTCTCAATTTCCTGAATGTAGTCCTCGTGATGGGTCGCAGGTTTGTTCTCGATTTGATCGTCAATCCAACCCTCGATGCCCAGCTGACGGACGGTTTCGATCTCAGACATTGTCGGCCCAAAGGAGCCCTGCATCAGCAGGCGGGAGGCTTCGGTTCGTGTTGGCCTGACGCTGCCGGTGCCTGCGGCCAGAGAGGTTCTGTTGGCGAAGCGTTCAAGGTAAACTGCCTGGTCTCCGGGGATCATTCCGTCTGGAATACCATCATCGTCACCATCGAAAGCCACTGCCCGGCCTAGCGAGTTTGAGTCCGATGACTCGGACCCGAGGATGCTTTCATCCCAGTCACTCAAGCCATCCGAATCGAGATCTCGGTCAGAGACTGCGACGCGGAAGAAGTTTTGTGAAAAGCTGAAGGGCGCCGTGACACGATACTCGCCGCCCTCCACATTCATTGACAGAGACGACGGATTAAAGTTTTGCAAGCTGTTTGATGAATAGATCTGCTGTGATTTCAGGAGGAGCCTCGGGAAACAGAGATCAATGGAATTCGGGGTTTCCGACTCTTTGGTGGTGATATGGAAGTTTGAACTTGGATCAAAGGGGTCGCTCCCAAGTCCGGCTTCTTCCTGGTTGGTGAATCCATCTCCATCTTCATCTTCAGTTGGGGTGAGTCCGCCTGCTCCGAAGTGAGCCTCCCAGAGGTCTGACATCCCATTCTCGTTCAAATCTGTGCCGACATGAGCGGGTGAATTAAAAAGCGGGGGGGTTGATTCGGCTGAATTTGGATCAGAAAATTGGGCGGCTTCAAGGGAATCACTCACACCATCATCGTCGCTATCAAAATCAGTTGGGTCGGTCCCAAGAATTGCCTCTGATAGGTTGGAGAGGCCGTCGGCATCTCCGTCGAGCAAAGCGTCTGAGGGGTCGTTTGGGTTGAGCCCGTGGGTTGATTCGTAGAGATCGTTCATCCCGTCATTATCCAAATCTGCGCAGTGGGCGAGTCCGTTGAGCTGGGCGACTGGGATCGATGTCCGGTAGAGTTTGATTCCCTGACCCAGGAGCATTTCCGAGGCTCCGGGAACGTCATTATCTCCCCAGACTGCAGACTGGTCGGCGACGGATGGAACTGCATTACATCCGGTAAATTCCCGGCCGGCCACTATGATACCGGATTTTTGGTTTATGATGGAAAAGGTGACTGTCCAATTTGAACTTGCGGTGCCATCACTCAATGCCCGGACCCGGAAAGTGAGGGGGTCCGAGGTGTCACAAGAGCCGAAGCCCACAAAACCAAGTGCGGAAGTCAGATCGGTGTTGTAGTCATTGTGGCTAAAGCTCCTTCCATTTCTGAGGAAACTACCCTGTCCGCTGGTTGATACATCGAAAACGATTTTGCCATTGCGACGGGGTAGCATTATCCGAAGTGTGCTGCTCACATCAGCGGTAAGATTGTCGACCCGCCAAGCGATAAAGTCACGATTTGTTCCGTTGTCACTGCGGATGCCATCGCCGTGATCGTTCACAAACTGCAGGTCGGTCGCCTCCCACAAGATCTCGGTGTCACTTACAAATATGGGAACTGGTAGGGTGGCAAGATCCTCGTCTCCGGGGTCTGAGAAGTTGGCTCTCTCGCTGGCATCATCCACGCCATCACTGTCGGTGTCCGCGAGTGTTGGATCACTCGGGAGGGGGTGAAGGACTTCATCAAAGTCAGAGAGCCCGTCGTCATCGGTGTCCCCAAGATTAGGATCGCTACCTACTGCCGCTTCTGCTGCATCATTGAGACCATCGCCATCGGTGTCAACCTTCCAGGGATTACTTCCAGCATTGAATTCAGCGAGCCAATTCAGAGAATCACCGTCGGGATCGTCGCCAATCGTGACGTCAGATCGGTGTAAAATTTCCCACCAATCGGGAAGTCCGTCGGAGTCAATGTCACCGCTGGTGTCAATAATTTGAATTCCCGCGATTCCAGACGAGTTGTCGGATGTCCTGAAGCTTTCGAACAGAATCGATCGTCCTGTGAGCCCTTGATAGCGGACAACGTTGGCGCGAGGAGCCACTGGTCCAGTGGAGGGGCGGAACAGAATAAAGTCCAAATCGCCACCTGTACCCAACGGCCTCATCAATGCACTTTCGGAGAATATTCCATCTCTCCTTAAGGTTGCTAGGGGTCCCAGATAAGAAGTCGATAAGTAAACATAGACATCGTAGGTGACGAAGGAGGCCGGTATATTGTCAATTTGCAAAGTTGCCGGGGTTGAGGAGTCGGAGGAAAGGTAGCCATTCAAGAGATGAGCCGCAGGCGTGTCGTTGGCTCGGCTGGTCCCCGCGCCGTCGAAGGTAAACGAGGCGGTCGCTGAAGTGGGATTGCCGGCGGAGTCAACGATGATTCCAGCCACCGGATCAGAAATTTGGCTGCTGTCTCCGGGGCGCAGGGGACTGCCGCTTGACACTCCTGAGCTTTCCAGAAGCTCCGTTTGATTCCAATTGATCTGAGGAATCAGGCCGTTTGGAAAAGTCGAGGGCCAACGACCAGCATTGCGACGACGCTCCGATCGAAAGTTGATTCCAATCGCACCTGCCCATTGTGGTGGGGTGCTCTGATCGTCGTCAGGATTGTATCCGGTCTGAATCTCCCAGGCGTCAGATGCTCCGTCCGCATCGGTATCGACCAAAACCGGGCTGGAATTTGTCTCCGCGCCGTCAAGGAGACCATCGTCGTCTGAGTCGGGATCTAGAGGATCGCTTTCGGTCTCGTCTTGGTCATTCAAGCCATCTGCATCGGTGTCGGAGAGGCGGGGATTAGTTCCGACCAGAAATTCGGCCAGGTTGGTCAGTGTGTCACCATCAAAATCAGCTGCTGCATCGAAGGGGTCCGAGTCTGAAAGTTGATACTGGGTTTCCCAGTAGAGAGGGAGCTTGTCTCCATCTGCATCAACGAGAGCGATTGGGTCAAGAGAGGCTGAAATTTGATCCATGGCCAACCAGGTTCCCGGAGTATTTCCGATTCGCCGGATCTCCAGAGTGTTGGCTCCGGGGGAAAGTCCGAGCCCGGTCGTAGGAAATTCAGCCGAGATCACGACATAATTTTGAAAGGCCTCACTTGTAAACGAAGCCGGGTTGCCGTTCACACTGACCGCAACGACATTTTCGAACGGGGCATCGTTGCCGTTTACGGAAGCGCCGCTCCATATGAAGTCGAGTTCGATTCTCATCAGCCCAGTGTTCGTGGCTTGTGCCGGTTTCAGGTGGAAATGAATCACATTGCGAGGGTCCGATGAGGTTAGCGATCTTTCGTAGTCATCAACATCCTCGTCGTCGAGGAGAGTGCCCACTGGTGCCGGGTAGGTTCCTGCAAGATAATAGTGGTCGTCGAGAATAGTTGCTGATCCCGGGGCAGAATCTTCCGAGCCGTTCTCCCTTGAAAACTCCGAGGTCGAATTGTTGTTGCTACCCACCTGGATGATGGGCGTGAATTTGGCGTGGGCGGGAAATATTCCAGCCAAAAGAAGATATAGCGAAGATTTCATAATCCAGTGTGGGGACTCAACAAAGATCCTACAATCTGAAGGATTGGACAAGCTGCAAAGATCCCCTAGTTTCCGAGGTGTGGATTTTCGCCTCGTCAGTGAATTTGGCCCCAAGGGGGATCAGGAGCAAGCGATTGCCAAGTTAGTGAAGTCGATACGGGCCGGGAATCGGCACCAGACTCTTCGTGGTGTTACCGGATCCGGCAAGACCTTCACGATGGCGAATCTCATTGAGCAGATCCAAAAACCGACTCTGATCATGAGTCACAACAAGACTCTGGCTGCCCAACTTTACTCCGAGTTTAAAGCGTTTTTCCCCGAGAATGCTGTCGAGTATTTTGTCTCCTATTTCGACTACTATCAACCGGAAGCCTACATTCCACGCTCGGACACCTACATTGAAAAAGACTCGTCGATCAACGAGGAAATCGAGCGGCTTCGGCTGAGTACGATGGGCTCATTAATCACGCGTGATGATGTGATCGTGGTCGCCAGCGTAAGTTGTATTTACGGTTTGGGAAATCCGGAGGATTACAAGGATATGATGTTCGGCGTTCGCCAGGGCGAGGAATTGGGGCGTGATGAATTTTTGACCGAACTGGTTAACCTTCTCTTTGAGCGTAACGACATCGCTTTTGAACGGGGACATTTTCGGGTTCGGGGTGATGTCGTGGAAGTGCGGCCAGCATATCTGGAGGAGACCGCCATTCGGATCGAATTCTTCGGTGATGAGATTGATCGAATCACTTCCATCGATACCCGGAGCGGGCACGTCATCGACGAGGTGACTCATTACGTTTTCTATCCGGCCAAGCAGTTCGTCAGCTCGAAGGAAAAGCTCAAGGGCGCGATGGTGGCGATTCGGCAGGAACTCGATGACCGCATCGCGTGGTTTGAGAAAAATGGCAAGCTTATTGAAGCCCAGCGCATCCGCATGCGAACGGAATACGATCTTGAGATGATGCAAGAGATGGGTTTTTGCCAGGGAATTGAAAACTACTCGCGACACATCACCGGCCGCAAGCCGGGCGAGAGGCCCTACACGCTGCTCGATTTTTTTCCGGACGATTACCTTTTGCTGGCTGATGAGAGTCACGCCACTCTTCCGCAGGTTCGTGGCATGTTTGAAGGCGATAAGAGTCGAAAATCGGTTTTGGTGGATCACGGGTTTCGATTGCCGAGCGCGATGGACAACCGGCCTTTGCGCTTCGATGAGTATATGAAGATGACCAAGCGTCGCCTCTATGTGAGTGCGACACCAGGTGCTTTTGAGATCGTCAATTCCCGACCCGATAACTCGACTTTCATTCCAATCAAATCCAGGAATGAGGCTGATTTTGATCCCACCTTCTTCAAACGCCTTACCGTGAATGCCAGTGGTTCGGCGGAGGATCCGGAGGACTTTGACGTCTCCCGGAGCGGTGGACAATTGATCGTGGAACAGATTATTCGCCCGACTGGATTACTCGACCCCATTCTTACAATGCGGCCGTTAAAATCGCAGATTGATGAAACCATCGAGCTCTGCCAGCAGCGGGTGGAAAAGCACGAAAGGGTTCTCATCACAACGCTCACCAAAAAGACCGCGGAGGATTTGACCGAGTATTTACAGGGAGTTGATTTGAAGGTTCGTTATATTCATGCCGATGTCGATGCGATTGAGCGTGTTGAAATTTTGCGTGCACTGAGGGCGGCGGAGTTCGACATCCTGGTTGGAATCAACCTTCTTCGTGAAGGTCTGGATCTCCCGGAAGTCTCATTGGTTTGTATTTTAGATGCAGACAAAGAAGGCTTCCTCCGGAATGAGACCAGCCTGATTCAGACCGCCGGCCGGGCCGCTCGCCACGTGAATGGCGAGTGCGTTCTCTTTTGCGATACGGTGACTGATTCGATCCAGTGCCTTCTTGATGTGACGGAGTATCGTCGTTCAATTCAGAAAGAGTACAATGAGAAGCATGACATTACTCCGCAGAGTGTGAAACGAGCCGTTCAGAAGAGTCTCCATGATCGTGAAGCGAGCCACCAGGCGGCAAAGGATGTGAACACCTCGCTCGTGGCGGAAGACGAGATGGTCTTCAATGCCGTTGAGGTGATTCGTGAGATGGAGGAGGAGATGCAAAAAGCCTCGGCGAAGCTTGAGTTCGAGAAAGCGGCCCACCTGCGTGATCAGATTAAGGAACTGAAGAAGCGGGCCGGAATGGAAGAGCCTCCGGCTAAGCGAAAGGGACCGGTGGATTACAAGTTGGCCAAGAAGGTGGGAAAGGGGAAGTAGTCCCCTACTCATCGGTCTTAGTTGGGTGTTGATATAGTTTTTTTGTTGAGCAATGCTACGAAAGTAAGAGGTTAACTGAATGGAACGATTTTTCATTCTGCTTCTTTGGGTTTTCCAGCCATTAGTGGCTCAAGAGCAGGCAACTCCAGTAGAAAAGGGTAAGAAGGATTCTGCTCCAGAATCTGATGGTTCCGATCTGGTGATGGATGCTCTATATGCGGCGGATCAATCGTTCTCTAAAGCGCAGAAGAAGATTCGGGATGACTACCGGAAAGAGTATCAGAAAATCATTAAGTTGGCCGAAACCGTTGAAATCTACCTTCTTGATTTTGAAATGATCCGACAGCTTCCAAAAGGGGAGCTTGAGCTTTCGAATTCTCTTGTTGAGGGAAGTCAATTGGATGCGGAGGAACATGAGTTCCTTGAAGAAGAAGTTTCGGAAAAGCCCCCAGGTTTCATGCGGATAGGACCATATGGTACTTTTTCTAAGATTCTGAAACGAAAAGTTCTTGAGGCCAAGGCGGTGAAGCAGGGGGAGGAAGCGGTCTCTGATTTATTGGGACGTCCTGATAAAGATACGAGTGCGTGGTGTCACTATCCCATTCATGGGATCCGAATGGCGACGAAAAAGGGAGAGATTCTTTTTCAGACTTCGGTTTGCTACGCCTGTGGAAACTACTTTTTCCGCTATCCTGAGTATCGAGGGGAGGCGGATTGGATCGATTTTAGCAGCGAAAAGCTCGAGGCATTCTTGAAGAAGGAAATGCCCATTCCTCAAGCCGAGCTGGATCGATTCGAGGCCAAGTATGGCTCGAAGGAAAAGGAACAGAAGTAGATGCCTTCCGGATAGGTAGGAAGACCTGACTTTCTACTGATCTTGGATTTTGACACTCCCGCCTGATGGAGGCATTATGAGCGTCGAATGTCCGTTCCACAGAACACGATCGCGCTGGTTTATGATTACGATCAGACGCTGAGCCCCAGCTACATGCAGGATGATGTCCTGTTTCCAAAGTTTGGTATTGATCCCGAGCAGTTCTGGCGGAAGTGCAATATTCTGGTGAAGGAAAAACTCTGGGACGGTGAGTTGGCCTACATGAAGTGCCTCCTCGATTATCTTGGAATGGACAACGTCACCAACGATGATCTCACGGAGTTGGGAAAGGGTCTGAGTTACTACCCCGGAGTGGAAACGGTTTTTGAAGAGATTCGGGAATATTGTCTCCGTCCCGAACATGAGACGGCTGGAATCAAGGTGGAACACTACATTGTTTCGTCCGGTCTGCAGGCCCTGCTCAATGGATGCTCGCTGGCCGGAAAAGTGAAGGCGATTTTTGGGTGTGAATTTGGAGAGGATGAATTGGGGCGGATCAGTTTCCCGAAGCGAACAATTTCCCACACGACCAAGACCCAGTATCTTTTCCGGATCAACAAGGGCATGTTGGAGCACCATGACGATGTGAATGACCACATGCCGAATGCGGCGCGGCCGATTCCTTTTCAGAATATGATTTACGTCGGTGATGGCCCCACTGATGTCCCGTGCTTCACAGTGATGAAGAAAAATGGAGGTCATGCCATTGCTGTATATAATCCAAAGGATCAAACCGGCCGCAGCTTTCGAAAATGTTTCCAGCTTTGCACCCATGCCGACCGGGTGAAGCACATTGCTCCGGCGGACTATCGCAAGGGAAGTCACCTGAGGCTTCTTCTTGAAGAGATGGTGAAAGAGGTGGCGGATCGCATTCTTCAGGAGCGACTTGATGAAGGACAGCTGGGGCGCGTTGCGGCACCGGAGTTTTGATTTTTTGAAGTGATGAGCAAAGAGCAATTTCACTTTGTCGGGGTCTGCGGAACAGCCATGGGTTCGGTTGCAGCCGGAATGATCGAAAAAGGTTATTCCGTGACCGGTTCCGACCAAGCGGTTTATCCGCCCATGTCGACTTTCCTTGAGAGCAAGGGGGTGCAGATAAAGGAGGGTTATCGGGCTGGGAATATTCCGGAGGAAGCGACGGCCGTTGTGATTGGGAATGCCATCAGTCGCGGAAATGAGGAAGCGGAGGCAATTCTCGATCGCAGGCTTCGCTACATGTCATTGCCTGAAGTTCTAAAGGAGTATTTTCTCCGTGGCAGGAGGAATTACGTCGTAAGTGGAACCCACGGGAAAACCACCACGAGTTCGATGCTGGCTTGGATCTTCGAGTCCTCAGCGAAAGACCCCTCCTTCATGATCGGCGGTATCCCGGAAAACTTCGGCCAAGGGGCCCGGTTCACCGATTCTGATTTTGTGGTGATGGAGGGAGATGAATACGACACCGCCTTTTTCGACAAGCGTTCGAAGTTTCTTCATTACCTCCCAGAGTTGATCGTGATGAACAACATCGAGTTTGATCACGCCGACATCTACAACAATCTCGAGGAGATTATTCTTACTTTTTCGAGGCTCTTAAAGATCGTTCCCCGGAACGGTCTGGCTCTGATCAATGGGGATGACCCAAATTGCCTTGCTGCGGCGAAAGATTCACCTTGTCCAACGATGCGAGTTGGATTCGGAGAGGCTTGCGACCTTCGGATCACAGACGTGGAATACTTGCCAACGGGAAGTCGCTTCGCGATCGATGGCGAAGGTTACGAGGTCCCCATGGTCGGTGAGTTTAATGTTCGGAATGCCGCCATGGCGGTTTGTTCGGCTGAGTTTGCGGGTCTTCAACCGGAGGAGATCCGGAAGGGTCTTCGGTCCTTTCAGGGAATCGCCCGACGACAGCAGGAGCGGGGGGAAGTCCACGGAATCACGGTGGTGGATGACTTTGCCCACCATCCCACGGCGATTGGATTGGCTATTGATGGACTTCGTCAAAAGTATCCGTCCCGCCGCCTTTGGGTGATCTTTGAACCACGTTCGAATACAACACGTCGCAACATCTTTCAGGATGATTTGGCCGTTGCTCTTAAAAAGGCGGATTGCGTCGTGATCCCTGCGGTGCCTGACCCTGAAAAGGTTGCCGAAGAGGACCGGCTTGATCCTGAAAAGTTGGTTGCAGATGTTTCGGCTGATGGTGTCAAGTCGTGGTATCTTGGTGAAGTTGATGAGATTGTTGCTCATGTTTCGTCGCTGGCCTTAGAGGGCGATGTCATCGCAGTTTTAAGTAACGGGGGGTTTGGCGGGATCCATGAAAAGTTGCTCGCTTCTCTCGCTGGCTGAAGCTTGGAGTTGATTTCAAGCTGATGAACTGTTCGAAGCCTGCTGAATATCCGAAGCGGATCGTAATACCCTCTACTACGTCATGTTTGAGAGCAGAGATCGTTCCGGTGGGAATCAGCAGGAGTTTTGGGTAAAAACTCGCCGCCTGACCAAAGCCACGGCCAGCACTTTCCATCGAATGCCCGATGACACTCTCAACGAGATCAGTTTCCCGAAAGGGCGTTCGTGAATTCTGTCGGCCCGCTTATGCTTGTGCCGAGGAGGGCGGACGACCCGGCATCGATCCGGCAGCGTATCTCAAGATAACTCATGATCGGTTTTTTCGAAGACCTCTCCAGCAAGAGATCCATCGCCAGTCGCTGTTCTGATCCACTCTCTCTCTGCGCGCCTTCCTTGGTTACTAACTGGATGAACACACGCCCGATCCCTCCAGTCTCAACCTCATTGCACAACGTCGCGGCCCGGAAATTTATCAAGCTGCCTTCGCGTTGGTGCTCACTGGCCTTGATCAATATGGACTTCTCAAAGGTTGTCACATCGGCATTGATCCCGGTGACATCAATAGCGTGCGACGTTTTTACAAAAAACGCCCGGTCGCAGGGCCTGTAAGAAGGACAGGTTCAACCCGCACGACCCGGAGGGCAAGTTTGGCTTCACCAAGCTCGGAGCTTTCGACATGGTCTACAAACCCGAACGCATCACCGACCTTGAAAGTGGGGCCGTTGTCATGGCCACGGCACGCAAAGGAAATAAAATATTGCCCCGAAGATTGAGGAGTATTGAAATCCCGGGACGTAGGAGAGAAATGTTGTTGAAGTAATTCGAAAAATTGGCCGCTTATAGAGAGAGCACGCACCCGCCAATAGGTTTAGGAGCGCGGGGGCGTAAAAAAGAGTGCGGGCAATGGTCTCATTGTGTCGGTGGATTTCCGCGGTCAGGACAAAGATCGGAAACTAGGCTGGAATAGAGCCGGCGCCCAAACTCAGGATCGCTGGAAACCGAGGTTTAAATTTTAAGCCGACCGAGACTGCGAATCTAAGGGAGGCGCACTCGATAGCCAGAATACTTAATGGGATGACAATCATCGTTTAATGTTTCTTGCGGTTGCTCTTGGGTCCAAGTCGACAGAAAAACAAATTGCTTGGAGGGTGAATTCTCTTGGAATTCCTGGGTTGGGGGACAAGGTTTCCGGTATGATTTACAGGATGTTGTTACTCATGATATTTCTGTTGTGGCCTCTCGGAGCTGCCGAATGGCCGGAGTTTCGTGGGCCCAATGCCCACGGTGTGGTTGAGGCAAAGGATGTTCCTTCGAAAATGGGCACAGAGAATCTGGTTTGGAAAACTGATATTCCAGGGAGTGGATGGTCTTCGCCGGTAATGAGTGGCGGCTTGATCGTAGTGACGACGGCGGTGAAGGCCGAGAAGCTTGAGTTGCGGGCCATCGCCTTGAATGCTGAGTCCGGCAAGGTGGTATGGGATCAAAAACTTTTCGAACCCAGCGAAGAAGAGGTTGGAGATATTCACTCGAAGAATAGTCTCGCGAGTAGCACTCCCTTGATTGCTGATGGGTTGGTTTACGCCCACTTTGGACACATGGGAACCGCAGCGCTTACACTAAAGACCGGAAAGGTTAAGTGGAGCTTTCACAAAACCTACCCTTCCATGCACGGTAATGGCGGATGCCCGGTCCTGGTTGATGATGTATTAATCTTCAGTGCTGATGGCATAAAGAAAGGCCTCTTGCGGGGGCTTGACGCGAAGACCGGTAGACTCAGGTGGGAAGTTGACCGCAAGCGGGAGGTGAAGCAGAAGTTTTCATTTGGGACTCCCTTGGTGGTTGAAGTCGATGGTAAGAAGGTTGCTGTAAGCCAAGGTAGTGGCATGGTTGGCGGGTATCGCCCCGTTGATGGCAAATTGCTATGGTGGGTTGGTTATGGAAAGGGGTTCTCAGTGGTTCCTCGTCCGGTATATCATGACGGACGAGTCTATGTGACAACAGGGTTCAATAAGGCCCAGCTTCTCGCGATTCGGTTGAATGGCGCTAAAGGGGAGGTGACTGAGTCTCATGTGGAATGGGCTGCCACCAGAGATATTCCGACGACTCCATCATTCGTAATCTCAGGAGAGGAGATCTACCTGACAGATGATACCGGGCGACTCAGTTGCCTGGACCGGAAATCGGGGGGGCGCTTGTGGCGGGACGGCTACAAACGAAAAATTTCCGCTTCACTGACTCTGGTGGGTAATCGTCTCTTCGCCTTCTCAGAAGAAGGTCAGGGATTTGTTCACGAGGTTTCTCGTGAGGGAGCCAAAGAAATTGTGGTCAATGAATTCGACGAGCCGATTTTCGCATCACCAATCGCTTTCGACGGAACAATGATCGTCCGTTCCAAAAGCGCGCTTTGGAGGTTCGGGAAGAAGTGAACCACTCTACATGCTGAGGAGTTCGCGGAATCCTCCTTGGGGCATTCGCGAGCGGTCGAAACTTGGATCATTGGGGTCTCATATTTCGTTCATGCGAGGATCGTCCATGATTTTTTGGTTTGCGAGATCACGGGCTTCCTTCGATCCGAAAACGACCAAAGCGAACATGACAGTTTCGTTTTCCTTGGCACCAGTCAGGTCTCGGAACGAGCGCACGTATTTTATATTGAGGTCATCGCCAATACACTCGCAGTATTTGAGTGCTCCGCAATCCTTCCAGACTTGGGCGGCGAATTTTGCGATGCTTTCGTATTTGTCGAGGCGATCCTTGGCAAGGGGCAGGACAAATCCATCAATGTGGCGATTCAACCAGCGAAGGTTAGTTAAAAGCTGGGCGATGGAAGAATATTCTAGCCGAGAATTTCGGAGATGACCCGGGTCGGATTGACGCCGGTGAGTTTTTGATCTAGCCCCTGGTATTTGAAGGTGAGCTTGTGATGGTCGATGCCGAGTTGATGAAGGATGGTCGTGTGCAGATCGCTGATGTGAACGGGGTCAGCTGTGATGTTGTAGCCGAAATCATCGGTTTCCCCATAAACCTGACCACCTTTGACTCCGCCTCCGGCCATCCACATTGAAAACGCCCGAGGGTGGTGGTCGCGACCATAGTTGGTCTCACTGAGTTGCCCCTGTGAATACACGGTGCGTCCAAATTCTCCTCCCCAGATTACCAGAGTGTCTTCCAACAATCCCCGTTGCTTGAGGTCTTGGACTAGGGCCCAACAGGGTTGATCGATGTCGTCACACTGGGGTTTGATATTTGCGGGAAGGTTTCCGTGCTGGTCCCAGCCACGGTGGAAAATTTGTACGAACTGGACTCCGCGTTCCATCATGCGGCGCGCCAAGATGCAGGAGCTGGCAAATGAACCCGGCGTCTTTGACTGCGGGCCATACATCTTGTGGATTTGCTCGCTTTCAGAAGAGAGATCGCTGAGTTCGGGAACGGAAGCCTGCATGCGGAAGGCCATCTCATACTGCTGCATACGGGTTTGAATCTCTTGATCTCCAACCGAGTCGTAGCTCTTTTGGTTGAGAGTGTTCAGTGAGTCGAGCATGTTGCGGCGAAGATCGCGGTCAATACCCGGGGCATCACGAAGATAAAGAACGGGATCGCCCTTTGGTCTGAAGGCAACGCCGGCAAACTTGCCGGGAAGGAAGCCCGAACCCCAAAGTCTGGAGGAAATCGCTTGCACGTTACCGGGGCCAGTGTGCTGGGCGTGCAGGACGACGAAGTTTGGAAGATCTTCGTTTTGGGATCCGAGACCATAGGCGAGCCAGGAACCAAGCGACGGTTTTCCGTTTTGTTGGGTGCCGGTGTAGCAAAGCTGATTGGCCGGTTCGTGGTTGATGGCCTCGGTGTTCATGGATTTGATGATGGCGATGTCATCGGCCATTTTCGCGGTGTGCGGAAGGAGTTCTGAAATCCAGGTGCCCGATTTTCCGTGCTGATTGAACTTGAAAACTGAAGGTGCGAGGGGGAATTTCGCCTGGCCGGAAGTCATTCCGGTGAGGCGTTGACCTTGTTCTTTAAGATATTCCGAAAGGTCCTCGGCAAAGCGATCCTTTAACTTGGGTTTGTAGTCAAATAGATCGAGCTGGCTTGGAGCTCCGAGCATGGAAAGGTAAATGACCCGTCTGGCCTTGGGTGCAACTTTCTTGATGGTGGCGGGAACCGTGGAGTTAGCGAGTCCGCTTAGAGTTCCAGGCAGTAGCGTGGCCAGTGAGGCCGCCCCGAGGCCTGTCCCGTTTTTGCGAAAGAACTGGCGGCGTGAGATGGCAGCGTTGAATTCTGCAACGGTTTTCATGTCAATGAGTGCTACTTGGACAGGGTTTCGTCGAGGTTGAAAATCTGGGAGGCAATCAGCGTCCAGGCAGCCAGCTCGTGCTTGGGAATCGAGGTGTCCGTTTTAAATTCTCCAACGGACACGAGCTGATCGGCAAGCTCCGGCTTCTCCTGATAGTAGGCGAGGTGATGGTCGAGAGCCTTGCGAACCACTTCCTGTTCTTCATTGCTTAGAGTTCTTGCCATGAGGATCATGGTGATGAAGTCGAGGCGCTGACTGAAGGCTTGGTTTTGCTTGAGGGTTTTCGTCGCGAGAACACGAGCTGCTTCAACGAACTGCGGGTCGTTCATGGTGACAAGCGTTGCCAACGGAGTGTTTGTGCGATCGCGGCGGACGCAAAAAACCTCGCGGGTCGGCACATTGAGAATTTCCATGTTCGGCGGTGCTGCGGTGCGCTTCCAGAAAGTGTAAATCGAGCGGCGGTAAAGCCCGTCGCCCTGGTCCTGTTTGTAGAAACGGGTGTTGGATTGCTTCATCGCGACGGCTTCCCAAATCCCGTCCGGTTGGTAGGGCTTGACCGGAGGTCCCCCGATCTTGTCGACGAGAAGCCCGCTCGCAGCGAGGGCTAGGTCCCGGAGTTGCTCGCCTTCGAGTCGATATCTTGGCCCGCGCCAAAGGTAGCGATTCCCGCTGTCCTTCTCGCGGTTTGCCGAAATGGTCTTTGCCGACTGCTGGTAGGTGGCGGAGGAAGTGATCAACTTGATGATGTGGTGAAGATCCCAACCACTGTCGACAAGTTCGGTGGCGAGATAATCGAGTAGCTTGGGATGGGTTGGCTGGGCTCCCATGATGCCAAAATCTTCAGTGGTTTCAACAATCCCGCGACCGAAGAAGTAGTACCACATGCGATTGACGGTCACGCGAGCCGTGAGCGGATTTTTTTCGGACACCAACCAGTCGGCGAGGTCTTTTCGTGAGAGTTTTTTGTCTCCTTGTTCGTAACCGAAAACTTCCGGGATGGCAGCGTAGACCTTCTCTCTTTCCAACGAATAATCACCACGTTCCAGGATGTGAGCGAAGGCAGCTTCCGGCTTTTCCTGCATGATCAAGGTTGCGGATCCCCGATCATTGATTTGCTTTTTCTCTGTGACGAGTTGCTCCCGCTTTTCCTCCAGTTCGTTTGTCAGGGGATCAATATTTGAGAGGAAGCAGGTGTAAGTCGCACTCTTTTGGCTGCCGTCGCGTTGGGCTGCCAGCAGGACAAGAGACTTTTGGAAGTCATCGGTCGCATTGAAGAAAAGGATTTCTTCAATGGAGAGCTTGCGACGGGCTATTCTCAGCGTGTGCAGGGAAGCTTTTCCAGTCAGTCCCAAATCAGGGTGACGCCCTCCGAGACGCAGTGGAGCGCTGGTCTTGATGGTCGAGATCTCACTGGAATGGCTCCGTTCCAGGTCCACTGATTCCAGGTTGAGGTAAATGGTGATGGACTCGGCGGGTTTCTTCCTGCCGTCGTAGACGATGGCGAAGTGATGCCATTTTCGGAGCTCCAGGGGTTGGGCTGTGACTGCTTTGATTGCTTGATCAGGCCATTGCTCGATGAAGTGGGCCCCCAATTTTCCGTCTTCCAGCCAGAGGTCCCAGCCGCGGAAGTCTGCGGTTGAATCCATGCGCGAAATAAGAGGACCTTTGGCACCTTTCTCCAGATAGAGGTAACCTGAGAAGGTGATTTGGTCCCGGGCCTCGAAGCCGGCGAAGTCGCCAAGGGCGAGATTTAAGTCTTCGAGTTCGGGGACTCGTCCAACGACATCGGCTTCCCGGGTGGCACCTTCGAAGGGGATGGTTTTTGAATTTTCCCGTGCAGTGATGGTCAGTTGCGAATCTTTGATCACCAAAGGAAGATCGATTTCAAAGAAACCTTCCATCATAGACTCACGGTTTGGGGCCTTGCCCTTGCTCTCAAGCCACTTCTTAAAATCAGGACCGGCATTTGCCCGCCGTTCCTCAATGAGTCGATCGATTTTGGCGATTTCCTGTTCCAGGGAGGAGAGTCTTTCCCGGTCTCTCGGGCGGGGTGCAAAAACGGTCGGCGGATGTTCAGCTTGGTTCCGGTCCATCGCCTTCATGGTTGTGTTGCGGAAAAAGGCGGTGAGGGAGTAGAAGTCCTTCTGCGAGATGGGATCGAACTTGTGGTCATGGCAGGCGGCACAGCCGGTGCTTAATCCAAGCCAAACTGCAGAGGTGGTGGAGACTTGGTCTGCCGCATAGATCGCTTCGTATTCCTTGGCAATCGCCCCTCCCTCGCCGGTGGTGGGCATGCAGCGGTTGAAGCCGGTTGCGATTTTCTGATCGAGCGTTGCATTCTGCAGTAGGTCGCCCGCGATCTGTTCGCGGGTGAATTGGTCGAAAGGCATGTTCTTGCGGAAGGCCTCAATGACCCAGTCGCGATACGGCCAGATGGCGCGGTAGTTGTCGATATGGATGCCGTGGGTGTCGGCGTAGCGGGCGGCATCAAGCCAGTGGCGGGCGAAGTTCTCAGCGTAAGCGTCGGTCGCGAGGAGCCGGGCCACGGTCAGTTCGACAGCAGTGGAAAGGTCCTGGGCTGCCATCTCGCGAAAGGAGGAAACTTCTTCCGGAGTGGGAGGGAGCCCGGTGAGATCAAAAGTGAGTCGACGGAGGAGGCGGGCCGCATCTTCGGGCGGGCCCGGCTTAAGGTTCTCTTCGAGATGTTTGGCGGCGATAAATTTATCGACGGCATTGGTTCCCCAATTGGATTTCGGGGGAGCCGGTTTGACCGGGTTCAGGAAGGACCAATGTTCCTCATAAGGTGCACCCTGAGTGATCCACTTTTTAATCAGTGAGATTTCGTCGGCATCAAATGGCTTTTTGTGTGACTCGGGCGGGGGCATGACGTCATCGACATCAGAGGTCGTGATGCGCTTGAAGAACTCCGAGGCTTCGGCGTCACCTTTAATAATCGAGGGCTCTCCGTTGGCACGCTTTTGAAAGGCATACTCCTCCCGGTCGAGCCGGAGCGGGTATTTCTTGGGCGCACGGGTCGAGGAATCGGGGCCGTGGCAGTGGTAGCACTTTTCGGAAATGAGCGGCTGGATGTGGTCGTTGAAGTCGACGATATCAGGGAGATTGATTTCCTTTGCCGAGGCTGAAATCAGAGTGAGAAAGATGACGGGAAATCGCTTCATGCCTTAGTTCAAGCTACGTCGAAACTTCGGGATTTCATGCAGAAATGCCCTCAATCGCCTTGATCCCCGAGCTGGAGAGCACCGAGGCAGGCGTGGATCTTGAAGTCAATCTGGACTCCGGCCTTTTCCTTTGCCTGCATGAAGGATGCAAGTTGGTTTAAGTGAACCACGTGGGTGGTGATATCCTCGCCTCCGACCCCGCCGCCTGCCTCGGTCTTGACGCAGTTTTCGGCCAGAAACAAATGGGTGATTTCGTCAGTCATGCCCGCAGAGGTTGGTGAACTGAGCAGCGGGGAAATTTTTTCGGCGGTGTAGCCGGTTTCTTCGAGCAATTCGCGTGCGGCGCAGTCGATGATGGCTTCATTTGCAAATTCCTCCTCATCGCCAATTAATCCGGCGCAAATTTCGAGAACGCGCGCTCCCACAGGACGGCGGTATTGTTCGACCAGGATGACTTGGCGGTCGGCAGTGAAGGCAAAGGTGCCGACGACGCCGGTCGCATTGGGGCGGGTGGCGAACTCCCAATCGTTGATTTCTCGTAGTGAAAGGAAGCGACCTTCGTGGTGGGAAGTGATCTCGGGCATGTTTTCACGATACACGGCAAAGAATCGGTGGCCAAGCCACGTATGAAGCGTTAGATAAAGGGACTTAAATGAGCGGAGAGGATTTTAATATCACGGTGAGTTTTCAGCACCGGATCCGATTTACCCGGGCGGCATTCGCTCCGGGAAATCGTTTGGTGGCTGAACTTTTGGTAACCCGGGGTCGGAGCAAGGTGCTGGTTTTTGTGGAAAAGGGTCTTCGCGGGTTCTTTCCACAGCTGGAAGGCGAGATTCAGGATTATTTTTCTGATCTGAGCGGATTGCGGCTGACCGGGGTGGAGTGGCTGGCCGGTGGCGAGGAGGCAAAACGGGATGCTCAAGTGTATCAGGCCGCGATGGCGGCGATCGAGCGGCATCACATTGACCGGCATTCTTATGTTGTCGTGATTGGTGGAGGAGCTTTTTTGGATGTTATTGGATTTGCCGCTGCAACCGGCCACCGCGGAGTGCGTTTGGTGAGATTTCCAACAACGACCCTTTCGCAGGATGACAGCGGAGTGGGCGTCAAGAATGGCATCAATGCCTTTGAAAAAAAGAACTTCATTGGTGCGTTTGCGGTTCCCTACGCCGTGGTGAACGATTTCCGGTTTCTGCACACCCAGCCGGAGTTAACCCGGCGTGCGGGACTCATCGAGGCCGTTAAGGTGGCCTTGGTTCGTGACGGGGAGTTTTTCGGTTGGATGGAGGAGAATGTGGAGGGCCTGCGTTCTTTGGATGAAACCACGCTCGAAGAAGCAGTGCAGCGTTCGGCAATTCATCATGCCAGGCATATCGCCCAAGGTGGCGACCCCTTCGAATTGGGGAGCAGCCGGCCGTTGGACTACGGACATTGGGCGGCTCACAAGCTTGAGCAGCTCACTGATTTTGAACTGAGTCACGGCGAGGCGGTTTCGGTCGGTGTCGCTCTTGATACTCTTTATGCGGCAAAGGTTGGCTTGCTTGATCCCGACGACGCTGAACGGGTTTTGAAGGTGATCGAAGGGCTGGAGCTGCCGGTTTGGCACGAGGCACTCGAGCTGCGCGATTCCAAGGGGCGTCGCTGCGTTTTCAATGGTCTTGAGGAATTCCGGGAACATTTGGGCGGAGAACTCACGGTGCTGCTTTTGAAAGAGCCCGGAGTGGGAGTGGACGTGCATGAAATCGACGAGGCGGTCTGGGAGGATTGCGCAGAAGAGCTTAAGCGCCGTTCCTTGTCGCTCGCCTCGAATTAGCGGAACTTGCGCTGACGCGTCACTTCACCTCGAGGTGGAGACAACCGAAATTCTTTCGCTTGTCGCCGGTTTCCATGGCCTTTGGCGAAATTGCTCCCGTTTTCATGGGCGGTGGTCTCTTACTCAATCGTCACGACATCATCGGTTTTTCGTATCCATCACTACGAAAGTCATGGTCACTGACGTTTGGCAGTTGTTTTTCGGAGGAGATCGGTGGATTTTCAGGCCATGGGAAAACGCGTTGCGGTGCTGAATGTCGTTGGTTTGACACGTTCGGTTTTGGATGAAATGCCTCGACTGAAGAAGTGGAGCGGGGAGCGGGAACTAAAGAGCTTTAAACCGGCCTTTCCGGCGGTGACTTGCACGGCGCAAAGTTCCTACCTGACTGGAAAGGCTGTTGGTGACCACGGGATTGTCGGGAATGGCTGGTATGATCGTGAGGATGCCGAGGTGAAGTTCTGGAAGCAGTCCAATCATCTTGTCAAAGGGGAGAAGGTTTGGGAGGCGGCGGGCGTCAAGTGCGCCAAGATGTTTTGGTGGTATAATATGTACTCGTCGGCAGATTTTGCGGCGACACCGAGGCCGCTTTATCCGGCCGACGGACGAAAATTTTTCGATATCCACACACAGCCAATGGGGATGCGCGAGGAGATCAAGGCGGACCTCGGCGACTTTCCTTTCCCGGCGTTTTGGGGGCCGAAAGCCGGGATCGGATCATCCGATTGGATTGCCAAAAGCGCTCGCTGGATTGAGGGAAAGGAAAATCCGGCGCTCAATCTGGTGTATCTGCCTCATCTCGATTACGGGCTGCAGAAGTATGGACCTGGTGCTCCCGAAATGGCGGCGGAGTATCGAGCCATCGACGAGGTGACTTGTGACCTGATCGACTTCCTGGAAGGACGGGGTGTTGAGGTTCTTGTGCTTTCCGAATACGGGATCTCGAAGGTTTCCAAACCAGTTCATCTCAATCGACTTTTTCGCAAGAAAGGATGGATTCAGGTGAAAGACGAGCTTGGTCTGGAAACCCTCGATTGTGGTGGCTGCAAAGCTTTCGCGGTGGCGGATCATCAGGCGGCACATGTTTATGTGAATGACCCCTCGATTGCCAAGGAAGTGAGAAAAGTGGTTCTGGCGACCGATGGAGTGGAGGAGATCCGGGAAGGCCGGGAGTTATGGGGCGAGGGAATCGGCGCGGAGCGCGGCGGTGATTTTGTAGCAGTTTCGGACGAGGACGCTTGGTTCACTTACTACTTTTGGGAGGACGATGCCAAAGCACCGGACTACGCCCGGTGCATCGACATCCACCGCAAGCCCGGATACGATCCAGTGGAGTTGTTTTTGGACCCCGGGATCAAATTTCCGATCGTAAAGATCGGGGGATTCCTCGTGAAGAAGAAGCTCGGCGTTCGTGGACTCATGGATGTCATTCCGCTTGATGCCGACTTGGTCAAGGGCTCGCACGGGCGGGACAATGTTTCCCAAGAGGAGCAGCCGCTCGTCATTGGCGAGGGAGCCGGGCAGGTCTCTTCAGCTGAGGGAGTCTTCGACTGGATTCGGGACTCGTTGACAAAGTGACCGGCAGCTGATTCAACCCAAACATCGCCAGACAGGACAAGGGTTCTCTTTTTCCTGTTGTGATCCCTTCCAGCATCCAGATTTTTGAGCACTCCTACTTCCACCTCCACGGTTCTAGCCGCAGCGGCTCGCGAAATTTCACGTCGCCGAACCTTCGCGATCATCTCCCACCCGGATGCGGGTAAGACCACGCTTACCGAAAAACTCCTACTTTACGGTGGGGCGATCGGGTTGGCTGGAAGTGTCACTTCGAAGAAGGAACAGCAATCGACCTCCAGTGACTGGATGTCGATGGAGAAAGAGCGGGGGATTTCGGTTTCCTCGACCGTTCTTCAGTTCGAATACCAGAACTGTTGTGTCAATCTGCTGGACACTCCGGGTCACCATGATTTTTCGGAAGATACTTATCGTGTTTTGTCAGCGGTCGATGCCGCAGTAATGGTCATTGATGCCGGCAAGGGAATTGAGGCGCAGACCTTGAAGCTTTTCGAAGTCTGTCGGCGTCGGGGTGTTCCGATTTTTGTCTTCATCAATAAGATGGACCGTCCCTCGCGTCCGCCACTCGAATTGATCGATGAGTTGGAAACCGTGCTGAAATTGGCACCAGCGCCCGTGAATTGGCCGCTCGGTGATGGTCCGCGATTCCGTGGCGTTTACGATCGCCGCAAGGATGAGGTGAACCTTTTTGAACGGACCTCTCACGGAGCGTTTAAAGCCCCGCTTGAAGTAGCAGGCATCGAAGATGACAAGGTGCGTGAAGCCTTGAGCGATGAACTTTACGAGACGGTGACGTCTGAAGTCGAGCTTCTTGACGGGCTCACCGAGGCTCTCGACATCGAGAGGGTTTTGGCCGGTCACCAGATGCCGATCTACTTTGGAAGTGCCATGAACAACTTTGGGGTTCAGAACATGCTTGAGAGTTTTCTTGAAATGGCTCCGCCTCCGGCTGGTCGTATCAATGTGACTGCGGATGAGATGATCAATCCGGAGGCTGAGAGCTTTTCCGGCTTCGTCTTCAAAATTCAGGCCAACATGAATCCCCGGCACCGGGATCGAGCGGTTTTCGTGCGGATCGTCTCAGGCGTTTTTGAGCGCGACATGCAGGTGATTGACCAACGCTCGGGCAAAAAGGTCAGGCTAGCCAATGCCCAGAAGCTTTTTGGCCAGGACCGGGAAACGCTCGATACGGCCTACGCCGGTGATATTCTCGCCCTCGTCGGGAACTACAACTTCCTCATCGGAGATACTCTCACCAGCGATCCCAAGGTGAGTTTTAACGAGATGCCTCGCTTCACTCCCGAGTGCTTCACCTATATTCTCAACAAGGATACCGCCAATATCAAACGATACCGTTCCGGGATGGAACAGCTGATGAAAGAGGGCGTTGCGCAAGCCTATCACGTTCATGGGGGTGCCCAGGCCGTTCCGTTGCTGGGCGCAGTGGGACCTCTGCAATTCGAAGTTCTGCAAGCTCGTCTCGAAAGTGAATACTCCGTCGAGACCCGCCTCGAACACCCCCGCTGGAATTGCGTGCAATGGTTTGTCGAAAAGGATCCAGTTCAGGCGAAAAGCGACCGAGATCCGCCAGAGGTGACCCTTCCGTCCGGGTGTGTGATTGCACGAGATCAGGATGACAATTGGGTCGTTCTCCTGCCAGCCCAGTATCTCGTTGGAATTCTTCACGAGCGGAACGAGCATTTGGTATTTCGGGATAGCGCTTGAATTTTCCGGGTGATTACTCGTTGTGTGACTGGGTTCACAGGAATGCTCTCGTCCGAGATGCCCGGTCATGATGATCTCAGGAGAAATACGTTGCTCGTGCGTGTCCGTGTTACGGGCCACTTTTTTCAAATGACGTTTCGCTTTCCTTTTGCCCTGCCGAAAATGGCGGGGCGATGGGCGAAATATCCGTAAAACGAGGTTTTTTGTCTAAAGATGCAAAAGACCGTTGGCGTTTTGGTCGGAAATTGGCTAGTGATGGAAATGCACATCTTCAATCTTAATACCGTCAGACTCTTGCTGCTTCTTGGCTTCGCTGGAGTTGTTCCTCTCCATGCGGTCCCAAGAATTTCCGAATTTGTCGCTCTCAATTCTCGTTCGCTTTTTGATGAGGACGGTGATTCGTCGGATTGGATTGAAATCGAGAACACCGATGGAACTGCAGTCTCGATGGAAGGTTGGTATTTGAGTGACGATCCCGATGATCTCACAAAGTGGACGATTCCTGCGGTGACGCTTCTTCCAAACGACTATCTCGTCATTTTTGCCTCCAACAAAGATCGGGTGGATCCTTCTGGCACGCTGCATACGAATTTCACCATCCAGCCTGGCGAGTTTCTTGCATTGGTCGAACCTGATGGAACGACCATCGCGTCTTCCTACGATCCTCCCCCGCAATTTGAGGATATTTCTTATGGCGTGGGAACGGTTGGAGCATCGATCGTTGCGGTGCCGGTCGATCAGGACACCAACGCAAAATTCTTTGTGCCAACTTCGGATCCAGGAGCAGAAGATTGGCGGGTTCCCTCCTATGATGACTCCGCGTGGAACACCGCGGCACTCGGATACGGTTGGGACACCATAGGCAGCCCCTATTTCGATCTCCTTGGTGTTGATGGGGATTTGAGCTCCTTTGCAAAGGGGGTGAATGCTTCGATCTTTGTTCGAGTTCCAATTATAGTCGATGATCCCAGCGCTGTCCAAAGAATGGTTCTCGATCTCAACTGGGAGGATGGTGTTGTAGGCTATCTGAATGGACAGCAAATCCTTTCTGAGAATGCTCCGAGTCCGCTCGCCTGGGATTCGGCCGCGACAAGGTCCCACAGTGATAGTGAGGCTGTGATTCCCGATACTTATGAGGTGGATTTTGCGGGTAAGCTGGTGGCGGGCACCAACATCCTCGCATTCCAGATGATGAACACCACGGCAAATGGATCCGATATCCTTCTGATGCCCAAGTTGACAGTGGTAGCCAAGGATACAACGACTGGTGAGGTGGAGGCCTTCTTTGAGGAACCGACCCCGGGAACTCCGAATAGCCCCGGAAAACTTGCGCCCGCTTACGTGATCGTTGATACACCAACGAAAACATTTACGTCTGGATCTCTCGTTGTTTCTCTTTCATCAGAGACTCCCGGGGCAACCATCCGCTACACCACGGACGGGAGTATTCCAACCAATGAGATTGGGGAGGCATCACCCGAATACACCGAACCCCTAACCTTTACCGAAAACACCCTGCTCAGAACCCGCGCCTACCTTCCCGGAGCACTGCCGGGTCCTATTGAAACGCGGGCCTATTTCCGCCTTGAGAGCGATGCTGCGGCCTTCACATCAAATCTTCCGACGGTTCTCATTGATAGTTTTGGGAGTGGCTCCATCCCATCCGCCGGTGCCACAACCAGATTGCCGATGATTATGGCGATCTTCGAGCCCAAAGACATCGGAAATGGTGTCATGCGCTCCTCGATGCTCAATTTACCCGATCTGGTGACCCGCATGGGAAGCCGCAAGCGCGGATCAAGTTCGTCCGGATGGCCCAAGAACCACTTCTCGGTGGAAGCTTGGACCGAGAACGATTACGAAGAAAAGGGCATCAAGCCGCTTGGATTTGGTGAAGACAACGACTGGATTCTGGGCTCGTTCTACCAGTTTGACCGAGCGTTGATTCGCAACCCGTTTATCTATGACATCAGCCGCCAGATTGGTCGGTTTGCTGCAAGGACCCAACACGTTGAACTCTGGAACAACCTTCGGAACAATGTCGGCGGTAACGACTATTTTGGAGTCTATACCTTGGGCCAAAGACTCGATCGGGGAAAGTCCCGAATTGATGTCGATAATCTCAATTCAACCATTATCGAAAACAATTTTGCCAATGGTGGAGCGGGTGCGCTTGCGCCATTCGATGCCGATATTTCAGGTGGATATATTTTCAAACGCGACCGGGGAAACCCCACCTTCTCTTCTCCGGGAATGGGAAATTTCGTTTACGTTTATCCGAGCGGGGGGAGGGATCCCAACCGCCCGGATGATTTCTTCATTAATAGAGCTCAGACCGCATGGCTCACCAAGTATCTGGAAGAAGCAGATGATGCCCTCAATGCTCCAAATGGAATTAATCCTGAAACAGACCTTCATTTTTCCGACTACATTGACGTCGATTCCTTCATCGACCATATCATGCTCAATAACTTTGCCATGAACGTGGACTGGGGCCGATTGAGTGCCTTTTTGCATAAACCTCGTGGAGGGAAACTGCAAGGTGGCCCTATCTGGGACTTCGACCGAAACATGGGATCTGAGGACGGACGTGATCGTTTTCCAGATCGTGGATGGAACGGAACGGGCGATTCCAGCCGGACATGGTTCGACAGCCGTTATCCCTATTACGGCAAGGTTATGGGCTACACCAGCAATACTCCGGGGCCTCCAAGCACCCAAAGCTCGAGGCCGGACTCGATGCAAAGGTGGATCGACCGATGGTTCAGCCTTCGGAAGACCGTATTGTCGATCGAGAACATTAACGCGACGGTCGACAAATTAGCCGATCCTCTCAATGTCGAGTCTGGCAACAATCCCGCGTTACCAACTCCTCAGTCACGTAATTTTGCCCGATGGACGAGCGTGCCACCAAATGGCGGAATCTATAGCGGTGGTGACCGTAGCTGGACCGGTGAAATCACTCACATGAAAGGTTGGTTGAAGGCAAGGGCTGAGTGGATTGATGCACAGTTCCCACCACAACCGGAGTTCAGCGTTGAATCCGGGAGTGTTCCAATGGGGACCAACCTGATCATGAACTATCTACAGGGTGAAGCTTACTATACGACCGACGGCAGTGATCCGAGAGCACCTGGTGGTGGAGTTTCAGCAACGGCCCAGCAGTTTGAAGGGGGAGCCATCGATACTACCATGGTGCCTGTGGATGCCCCCGTGGATTACTTCATCCCGACCGATGGCTCGCTTGGTTTGACATGGACTCAAGCGAGTTTTGATGCCTCGTCCTGGACTCAAGCCGCTACCGGTGTCGGCTGGGAATCGTTGGGTGGGACTTTGGAGCCACTGATTGCGACAAATATTTCCAATGAAATGAAAGGTGTTAACGGTGGAGCCTATTTCCGTTGGGAGTTTGATTTCAATAATGCCGGTGCCGTGAATAGCGCCACTCTCAATGTGAATGTGGATGATGGCTTCATCGCTTATTTGAATGGAGTCGAAATTGCCTCTAAATTTGCACCGGATCCGCTTGCATGGGACAGCATCTCATCGGGCTCCTCCTCAGATACCAATGTGGTTGCGGGATTGCAGTTCGACATCTCAGCTTTCACGGATGCGTTCCGCAATGGTAAGAACGTGCTCGCGATCCATGCGATGAATTCCAGTCTCAATGGATCTGACTTCCTAATCCGTGCGGGGCTCGATATCAATCAGGTCGTAGCAGCAAACCCGGTGGTGTTGAACGAAAGTCAGGTGGTGATCGCACGCGTGCGTCAGGGTGATTTTTGGGGTGCTCCAACCATCAGCTCTTATGCGGTCGGCACCGTTCCCGCGAGTGCCGAAAACCTGATGGTTTCCGAAATAATGTATCACCCGAGTGAACCCTCGTCTGTAGAAATTGCTGCCGGACACGATGATCAGGATTTGTTCGAATTTATTGAGTTCGTCAATATCAGTGATAACGCAATTGATATGTCCGGTGTCTCCTTTGGCGCGGGTGTAAACTTCACGTTCCCTGCGGGATTACAGCTGGAGGCTGGCGCGCATGTCATTGTTGTCAGCGATACTGCGGCATTCCGAATACGGTATGGGGCCGGTCTCAATGATTTCATTGTGGGTCAGTTTGAGAACGGGACAAATCTTGCCAACAGCGGGGAACGTATCCTGATTTTAGGGGTTGATGGGAATCCGATAAGGGAGTTCACCTATGACGACAAATCTCCGTGGCCGGAAGCTGCGGATGGCGATGGATTCAGTCTCGTAATCAATTCTCCGAAAAGTGCTCCCGATCACAACCTTCCTGAGAGTTGGTCAACCGGCGTTCTTGGTGGGACCCCCGGAATGGCCGAAAACACCTCCACCTTCGAAGGAGATCCCGACGCAGATATGGACAAAGATGGACTTAATGCCTTTGCCGAGTACGCGATGGGGACATCCGATTCCGATAGCTCATCAGGCCCGTTTGCCATAAAGAGTCGTGTTGATGGCGGTGGTGATCTCCGCATCACGTATCCAAAGAACACCGTGGCTGGCGATGTCATCTACATTGTTGAAATTTCCACCGATCTTGAAAACTGGACAAGCGGTGAAATGATCTCACTTGTCAGTGAAGAGGCACTTGGCGGGGGAGTCGCCGAAGTCACCTACCAAAGTGTTATCCCTGAAGCGACCAAAGTCTATATGCGTCTTAGGTTCCAGCAGAGGTAATCATGTCTTGAACTTCGTTTTACGAGGAGAGAGACGCTCCTATCGGGCGCATCTTCTTCTTGGCTATGGACAATTTTTTTGGGGATAAGCCTTACTGATGATTTGTCGGGGTATTGACCCGAAAACTCGGATTTATAAAGGAATGAATGCCTCTCGCCCGTTTCTGGTTCTGAGCCAACCCTGTTCCAACTTGGGGAGGGGGCATACCATGGAAATGGCTCACGTTGATGGGAGTGGCGACGTATTGCCGCAGCCCGGCCCGTGACTGTAACAGAGATACGATTGAATTGGTGGCACCGTTGTGGCATTTCCGCGGCGATGTTTTTGACAGGAGCTGCCTCTGATAGGTTGCTGGATTTTCGATCTTGGTTAGATCGAATCAAGGTAGTTCCTGGCATCTCGTATAACCTCGTCAAGACAGCCTGTTTCGAAAGGCGATCTTAGCCCGGCGGATTCCAATAGGCCGGTGTAGGTCTTGCTCCCGTCAAGGGAGCATAGCTCCACATAGGTTTTCAGAGTGCCCTTAGGATCTGTTCTTGATTTTGACCAGAATTGCAGAGCGCCTGTTAGCGCTAAACAATAATCGATGTAATAGAAGGAGCTCTGATAAACATGCGCCTTTTGTTGCCACAAGCGTCCACTGCTCTCAGTAGGGAGATCGGCATAGTCCCACCAAGTAAGGTACGTTCGTTCGATCTCCTGCCACATCGCATTGCGCTCTGCTGGTATGGCGTCTTGTTTCTCATACACGAGATGCTGGAAGTGGTCGATGGAGACTCCGTAGCATTGGAATTAGAGCTGCGCGGTGAGGTGGATACGGCGCAGTTCTTCAGCCGCGTCCCCACCATAGAACTTCTCCATGTGTGGCCAGGTGCTAAATTCAAGCGCCATTGAGTGAATCTCAGAGGCTTCGGTAGTGGGCCAGACAATATCGCTCATTGGTTGATTTCCACTCTTGTAGCTCTGAAAAGCGTGACCTATTTCGTGAGTGAAGATATCGACATCGCCGGGTCACAGACTCGATACGTTTTTTGATAAGATGGGGATGAAGAATAATTTCGAATGCCCCCGGAACTAGGTATCTCTATGATGAGAGCCTGAGCAGCCGTGCGTGGTAGTCCTCGGCTATCTCTCATTCAGCCTTCAATGAGACTCCGGCCGATTGCAGAGGCATTTGGTGAGTGTACAGGTATTGATGGTGCGATTTCCTACCATCATTGCGTAGCTATGAGAGTCATATATTTCGCGATTTGAGAGGGCCTCCAAAAAGTATCTTGGCGGGAACTCTGCCATTTTCTATTCTTCCTCAGCATAGATCATATCGTTTTCATGAACCCACCCGTTTCCCGCCGCTCATTTCTTGCCTCTGCTTTTTCGTCGACCTTTGTGGGTTCTCTTTTTGGTAATGAGGAAAAAGAGGCTCAGTGGCTTCAGATTTCGCTTCAGCAATATTCCTTCAACGATATGTTACGCTCGAAGAAGCTTGCTCCTCTCGATTATCCAAAGTTCGCTGTTGAGAAAACTGGGATCAAGGCTCTCGAGTATTTTAACGGCTTCTTTGAAGATAAGATCAATTCCGCGAAGTTTTTGGCGGAGCTCAAAAATCGATGCGGGGACCTTGGGGTTGAAAATCAGCTGATCCTCTGTCGCTCTGATTTGGCTCTCGATTCAGCGGATGCCGGGCAACGGAAGGGCGCAGCGGCTTTGCTTTCGCGTTGGGGCGCATTTGCAAAAGAGCTTGGATGTCATTCGATTCGGGTTGATTGCCGGTCGAAAGGGAATCGTGAGGAGGTCAAGAAGCAGGCCGTCGATGGACTTCACCAATTATGCGATCTTTTAGAGCCCATGAAGATGAATGCCATCGTCGAGAATCACGGGAATTGGTCGAGCAAGGGTGACTGGGTCAAGGAAGTGATGGAGTCCATGAAGCGGGACAATTGCGGAACCTTGCCGGATTTTGGAAACTTCAAGGGATACGATAAGTATCAAGGAGTCAAAGACATGCTGCCCTGGGCCAAAGCGATTTGTGCCAAGGTTCACAAGATCAAGTCGGATGGTGAAGCAGCTCAGACTGATTTCGAGCGGATGCTTAAAATTGTAAAAGAGGGAGGATTCAGGGGTTACGTTGGAATCGAGTTCGAAGGTGGAGCTGATCCGGTTGCTGGTGTCTTGGGCACAAAAAGGCTAATTGAGAAGACGCTTCAAAAACTTTGATAATTGTGAAGACGATCTTTCTATTCTTCGTCATGGTCGCAAGCGTTCCCCTTGCAAATGCCAGCCCTGAGATTGGTAAACGAGGTCCTTTGATCCTCATGGAGATCGTTTCCCAACCGTGGGCGGTTGCCTGGAAGTCGTCGACCTTGAAAAAGGTCCGCCTTGTGACTGAGAAGCCGGATCTCGACTTGCCGCTGAATCTCCCTCCGGTTTGGTCTGCGGTGATTTCCGGTCCCGATGGCAAGACCGGTCATCTCATTTGGGACAGCACAGGTGAGGGGAAGCTTGTTGAGTTCTCTCTCGATGACAAGCTGGTGATCAGGAGCAATTCGGCGAAGGCGATCACCGGTGTTCCAAATTTGCAGGAGTTTCCAATTAATGACGAGGAGGGCAAGCTTGTGGCCTCTGGGTGTGTCCCCACTGCGGCGGCTAATGTTGTTTCATTTTGGGCCAAGAAGAAATATCCCCAATGGATCGGGGATAACGGGAAAACACCAAAGGATCTTGCCCTACGTTTGCGAAAGCAGCTCAAGATGAAGCTCTACCCGGATATCGACGGATTCTCACCGAATCGCATGGCCCTGGCCGGAGCGTATCCCGGTGACCTCTTGAAGGTATTGCAGGGAGAGGCGGAGGCTTACAAAGTCCCTGTTGATATGTATTTGGGTTGGTTTGCCTTCCCGCTTTTGAGGCGAGAGATCGATGCTTCCCGCCCGGCTCTCCTTTCTTGTTTGGTGAGGGTGGCTCATAAGCCGGAGCTTTCGTGGCCGCACGAGGTGGCGGCAGTTGGCTATTGCGAGATCGATGGAGTAAAATTAATCGGGGTGAAGGATAACTTTTTTCCCACCGAGAACGAAGAAGCCATTCGGTGGATCCGGGAGGATGCCTTTCGGTCGATTTTGATACTTCGGCCACGCAAGGAAATAGCGGGGTCAGATGACGGTCAGTGAGAGAGCATGTTTGGCGGAATGCTTGAAAGGACCTTCTTGGAGTGCGTCTCTCGTTTTAGACTAAAGTGTTCACCGGAGTCTTTGCGGTAAAGTCGGAAGGGATGTTTGCCGGCCTTTAGTTTGATGGTAGCGGAGGCTCCGTTTTTGGGAGTTTTGAAACCAGCATCAATGACAGTGGCGTTGTGGATTCGCAAGAGAGCCAGACCGTCAGTGGCGAGGTGGAAGGTGTAAGTGTCATCGTGCGGGACTTCAAGATAACCGGCAACCAAGATGGATTCACCCGGAGAGGTCTCGATCTCTTCGAGAGTAGGGGCGGTACGGGATGGGCCGGACCTAAGATTGTCGAGTTTGCCGAGCCAGGGTGTGTCGCTCTGGTAGGCCGACCACGTGACTCCGGGTTTGGTCTTCATCGACGGCAGGGCGGGAATAAACTGGAGGTCATAAGGGCGTGGCGCCTTCGGGTGGGGCCTTCTGAGACGTAAGACCTCATCGTGCATCTTTCTTTGGAGATCCGGCAGGGCTTTGGCGAGGTTTTTGGTTTGCTTGGGATCTTTGGCGACATTGTAGATTTCGAAAGGCTCGGCATGCTTTTTTACGTTGTAGCGCACACCAACATGGTCACCGAAACGGATCATCTGCATCTGACCCCGGGCTTGTTTTTGTCGGCTCCTCTGGAACTCGGGGTAGTCGGGAGTTTTGCCGCCCACTTTATATTCGACATAAACCCGGGAGGATTTTTGTCCGGGATTGCCGGTGAGAGTTGGAACAAGGGAGATTCCGTCAGACCGGGCAGGGGCGCCAACGCCAGCTAATTCGGCAAAGGTTGCAAGCCAGTCGTGAGCCTGGCAGGGGGAGTTGCTTACACTGGCTTGGGGAGTTCCAGCAGGCCAGCGGACGAGAGCTCCTGCTCGGATACCCCCTTCCCAGACATCGCGCTTGATGCCATCGAAGGGACCGAAAGAGTTGAAGAAGTCGGGCCGGTATCCTTCGGGGAGGTAGGACTCCTTGCTGGGGCCATTGTCAGTGGTGAAAACGACGAGGGTGTTCTCATCAATATTCAATTTCTTGAGGTGATCGATAAGGTCGCCCACGCAGTCGTCGATCCGCCGCACGTTGGTGGCGTAGCGTTGGTAAACGTCGGGCCAGCTTGTTTCGGGAGTGACCGGGTTTTTGTCATGATCCCAGGTGGCGTTCGCGTAGTCAGGATACATGTAGCTGTCTTTTTCGCCGACGGCTGAGTTGATCATTTTACCTTTCTGTCCGAGCCATTTGAGACCCTCTTTTGGGAAGGGGGAGGGCGGCAATTGGAGGATGGCGTGTGGGGTGTCGTAGGCAAGATAGAGGAAGAAGGGTTGATCGGGTGCGGACTGCTTTTGGTCGACAATCCACTTCTTTGCCCGAGCAGTGAAGAGGTCGGTGGTGAAGCATTTGTCGAAATAAGCCGAGATTTCCTTGTCGTTTTCCCAAAGCTCTTTTTGGTCTTCCTTGGGATAATGCCGGTGGCCGTCGCGGTGGCGAACGTAGCCGTGGAAGAAGTCGAACCCTCGTTTGGTCGGGTAGGCGGGCCAAAATTTTGGATCTCCCTTTCTCTGCCGGTCTTTTACCTTGTTCGGTCCGGAATTTCCCTGAAGGCCCCATTTTCCGATGGCTGCGGTGGAGTATCCGGCGGCGCGTAGCACGGAAGCCAGAGTGTGATTATCACCGAGAGCTTGATCGAATTGATTATCGCGAATATTGGCGTGTCCCTGGTGGACGCCGTGAAGGAGTGATCCTCGTGAGGGCGCGCAGACCGGAGCGGGGCAATAGTAGTGGCGGAGCTGCAAGCCCTCGGCCGCCATTTGATCGAGCTGCGGTGTGATATGCCAGGGCTCGGTGCGATCGCCCTTGGTTTTACGCAGATTTTGGAAAAAGACACCATAGTCACCATAGCCGAGATCATCGGTGAGGATGAAAATAATGTTCGGTCTGGGGGCAGCCTGAAGGCAGGCCAGGGTGGTTGCGAGAATAAGTAACATCCGGTGGGCAATCATATCGTCAATCGTGCGAAAGCGAGGTGGGCAGGTGAAACCCTAAAATGGGTAAATTCCACCTCAGACATGCCCCATTTTTCTTGCTTGAGGAAAGGTCCGTCGAACAGGAGCTCGAGCCCCCGCGAATTTAATTGGTGAGAGGTGGTCTCCCGAGATGCCAGCGGGCGATATTTCTCAGGTCGCGCAGGATCATCATAAGAGATGGTAATAGAATGAGCGTGATGATTGTTGCAAAGAGGATGCCGAAGGCGAGGGAGGCAGCCATGGGCTTGAGGAACTGGGCCTGTACTTCGGTTTCGAGGAGAAGGGGGGCCAGGCCAAAGAAGGTGGTGAGCGAAGTCAGCAAGATGGCGCGGAACCGGTTGACTCCAGCTTGTGCAAGGATTTTTTCGTAGGAGGTGTCATTTGACCGGAGATCCTCGATGTGACAAACGAGGACTAGAGAGTCATTAACGACAACCCCGGAGAGAGCGAGAATTCCAAAAACTGAAAGGATGGAAATTGGAATCCCCATGATGGAATGTCCGAGGAGCGCACCAATAATCCCGAAGGGAATCACAGACATAATGATGAGGGGTTTCACGTAGCTCCGCAGTGGAATCGCGATTAGAATGTAGATGAAAACAATGGAGAGTACGAAGCCGATGCCAAGGGATTGCAGCGATTTGGCCCGCTGTTCTGCTTCGCCACCTTGGCTGATGGAGATTTCGGGGTGCTTCGCGGGCATGATGTTAAAAAATTCTTCGTCGAGCCGCGTGAGGACTTCGTCCGAAGATGTGCGGCCTTTATCCACGGATGCTTCGACGGAAACGACGCGCTTGTTGTCATAGCGCTCGATGGAGGCGAGAGAGTCGGAATATTCGGTGGTGGCCACAACAGAGAATGGAACAGTAATACCGTCACTCTTGCGAACTCTCATCTCGCGGAGGGTTTCGAGTGATCTACGTTTTTCCAGGGGATATCTGACCATGACTTTTACTTCTTCCCGTCCGCGCTGCACGCGCTGGGCCTCGCGCCCGAAAAAGGCGTCGCGAACATTGATGGCGAGGTCTCTTTTGGTGAGATTGGCGGCCTGGCCGGCCGGGGTGATGCGGTATTGAATTTCGGGCTTCCCAGAATCGAAGGAATCGGTGACCTCAAAAACACCGGGATAGGTCTTCATGACGGCCTTAAGATCAGAAGCAGCGGCTTGGAGGGCTTCAAGATTCTCGCTTTCGAGGTTGATGGAAATGTCTCCTCCCGGCGGGCCGGCTTTGGCGCGGAAGGATAGTTCACGGGCACCTGCGACCGGGCCGATTTCGTTTCGCCAGTCTTGTACGATTTGATCGGATGAGAGGAATTCGCGCTCGGTTGAGCGGGTGAGCTCGGTGACGATGGAGGCCTTGGTGTTTGTGCTGGCTGAGATTTGGGTTTCAAGAAAAGGATTGTGGCCGAATTCCGCTTGGTATTGTTTGCCGAGCTTTTGAGTGGCTTCCTGAATTCGGAGGGCGGTGGCGTGAAGGTATTCAACAGATTGACCCTGCTCAAGTTCGAGGTTGGCGGTGGCGTTATCCTGGTAAATGTTCGGGAAGAAGACGAAACGGAGTTTTCCGGAGGGAAAAAGTCCAATCGTGAGAATCAGGATGCCGATAAAGGCCGCAAAGACAGCGTAGCGCCATGGTAACAGGCCCCTGACAAGAGGGGCGTAGAGTCGCTGGACAACCCATCCCAAGCCACGAGAGATTGATTTTTGGATACAAGCCCAAGCTTTGGTGATCCGAAATCGTGGTTTCTTGTGCACGTCAATATGGGCGAGGTGCGCGGGTAGGATGAGCTTGGATTCGATGAGTGAGAAAGCGAGGCAGAAGACTACGGTCGTGGCGATCTGACCAAAAACATTTCCCAATCGCCCGCTGACCTGAGTGAGCGGAAGGAAGGCCGCAATGGTGGTGATGACACCAAAGGTGGCGGGGGTGACAACGCGGCTGACTCCGAGGACGGTGGTACGGAGGTGCATTTTTTTATCGGTGTTATCGATGGCTTCCTTTTCTTTTTCGGAGTAGATCGACTCTCCGATCACGATGGCATCATCGACCACGATTCCGAGTACGACAAGGAATCCGAAGGCCGAGATGACGTTGACTGATAGATCGAGGCCGGGGATGGGGAATAAAGTGACTGCACCGGCGAGGGATACAGGAATGCCAATGGCGACCCAGAAGGCGAGACGGAGGTTAAGGAAGAGCATCAGGATGCCGAGGACAAGAGCAACACCGATGGCGCCGTTGACTCCAAGAAGCTTGAGTCGGTCGCGGATATTGGTGGAGCCATCAAGCCAACTGGCGATTTCAACTCCGGGTGGAAGGTCGGTGTAGTCTTCAAGGACTTCGCGGGCCTCCTTGACGGCATCGATGATGTCCTCGTCACCTTCGGTGGTGATGTTGAGGCTGACAGTGGGCTTGCCACGAAAGCGATTCAAGAACTGTTGGTCAACGAAGGCGTCGCGAACGGTGGCAACATCCCGAACAAGGAGGCGCGTGCCGTCGGGTGAGGTTCGAACGGGGATGTCCTCAAAATCCGCCCCACGATAAGCTTGGTCGCTTGCGCGGAGGGCGATGTCGCCACGCTCCGAGCGGATGGTGCCGCCGCCGAGATCCAAGGAATTTTCGCTGATAGCGGTGGCGAGTTCATCGAAGGTGAGATCGTAGAGTCGGAGTTTTTCCTCGGAGGGCTCGATGGAAATTTCGTAATCTCGTGAGCCGAAGGTTTCTACTTTCGAAATGGCGGTTTTTTGGAGGAGAGCATCGCGAAGTTTGCGGGCGGCTTCCTTGCGGACCGCTTCGGGGACGTCGCCGTAGAGTTCGATCCAGAGGACGGAGCGGTTGCGCTTGTTGTCCTGCACGATCGGGTTCTCCGCCTGTTCCGGAAAGGAGGGGATGGAGTCGACCTGTACCTTGACTTCATCAAGAAGAGTGTCGATGGGATAGTTTTCCTTCGCCTCAATGGTGATGGTTGCCTGGCTCTCACTGCTGACCGAGCGAATGTGTGAAATGCCATTGACTCCCTGGAGAGCTTCCTCGATTTTGATGGAAACCCCGCGTTCGACGTCCTCCGGAGTTCCTCCCCGGATGGGGACTTCCACCGTGACCGACTCGGATTCAAAGGCGGGGAAACCTTCCTTGCGAACGGTGAGAGCGGTGTAGAATCCCGCCCCAAGAATCGTCAACATCAAGATGTTGGCGACGACCGGATTCGAAGCGAACCAGGTGATAAAGGGGTGTTGCCGGAGAGGGTTCACGGACTGGATGGGGTGACTTTTTGTCCGGACTGAAAGGTGGCGAGAGGACGGGAGACAATGCGAAAGGGGGGCTCAGATTGGTGGTCCGAGATCTTGAGGAAGATGTCGCGACCGGAAGCGGCGAGGCGTTTGGCTGGGAGTTGTAGAAGTCGCTCTTCGTCGTCGAGAGCCCAGAGGAAGGAGTCGTTGACGAAGGCTGATTCGGGGACTTTAAGGGATGGCGGGAGATCTGTTGCGGTAACGGTGGCATTGACGAAGAGTCCGATGGAGAGCGGTGTTTTACCTTCGGAGAAGGGTGAGGTGACTTCGGCAATGGCGATGGTGGTTTGGCTCCCGGTAAGGCTGGGGTCGGTGCGAACGATGGTTCCCTGCCATTCAAGTCCAGGGCGCGCGGGGCTCCGAAGTACGACGTCGACTGGCCTTGATAGGTCGACGCGGAAAAATTGATCCGGGTTGAGCGGGAGGTGGACCTCCGCTTTCTCAATCGCGACAAGGGAGCCGATGGGTTTCTGTTCACTGGCGAGGTTGCCCAGAGAGGCAGTCCGGTTTGTGATGATGGCATCGAAGGGTGCGAAGATTTGGGTTCTGACGAGGTCGGCCTTGGCCTTGCGGACGGAGGCTTTCATGGATTCGATTTCGGCGAGGGCCGAGGTGATCTGGGGTATTCGAAGGACGAACTCCGAAGCGTCTTCGATTTTACGACCTGATTCCAGCCAGTCCTCACGCGCTTGTTCGGCCTGGGTTTTTTCTTCGGCATACGCCAGTTCGGCTTTGGCGAGATTGGCTTCTTGCTGAATGAGAAGAGACTTGTAAGAACGATCGTCGATATCGATGAGCGGGAGGCCCTTTCTGACAATTTCACCAACGCGAAACTCGTGCGCGACTCGGACGATAAGTCCGCTGATTTGGGGGGTGAGCGTGCTTTCGAAATAAGGCTGAACTGTTCCGAATGTTTCGACCGGAGGCGAGTGGACTTCGGGAGAAATCTCGAAGATTTCGACGGAGGTGACGACCTCCTTAACGGGCTTGGTCTTGGATTCGGGCCGACTTGCGGCACACTTTTTAAAGCCAAAGACCGCTGCTGCGATCATGAGCAGGGGCAGAATGAGCTTGGGAATTTTATCCATGATTGGTTAGTAAGCTTTTCCGAGGGCTAGAGCCAGGGTGACACGGTTGAGGAAGCGGAGTTCGCGGATGTTGATGAGCGATTCCTCGGTGTCGAAGGCCCGCCGTTGGGTTTCGAGGACAGTGAGGATTTCGGTAAGTCCTGATTCGTAGCTGCGAAGGGATCGCGTCTCGGCGGTTCGAGCAGCACTAAGTGCGGTGCGGGTGGCGTTCTCTCTCTGAAGGAGAAAGGTTTCCGAGCCCAGGGCGTCCTCGACTTCGCGGAGGGCGGTAATCACGGCTGCGTGGTAGTTCGCGATGGCAGTTTTTCCGCGGGCTTTGGCTGCTCCGAGTTGGGCCCGGAGAGTGGTGCCCTGAAAAAGTGGGGCGGTGAGGTTTCCGGCGATGGACCAAACGCGAACGTCAGGGCTGGTGAGTTCGCTGAGTTCTGAGGATTGACGACCGTAGCTGCCAGTGAGCGAGAACACCGGGAAGAGGTTGGCGTGCGCAACTTTGATACGGGCATCGGCGGCACGGATGCGTTGGTAGGCTGCGTCGATGTCTGGCCGGTTTCGAAGGAGGGATGAAGGGATCCCTGAGGGGATTGCGCGGTCGAGGTCGGGCCACTCCGAGGCGCTGCGTGAACGATCGGGGTATCCGCCGGAGAGTGATCCAAGGAGGCGGGAGGCTTGATTGCGAAGATCGGTTAGCTCGGCGAGGCGGGCGCGGGCGTTTTCCACATCGGTTTTGGCCAGATTCACGTCGGCGAGGTTTCCGGTTCCGCGCTCGAAGCGGCGGTCAACGAGCCGGTGGGTGGACTCGAGTGATGATAGGCGGCGTTTGGCGAGCAATTCGCGCCGGTTGGCGGCGATGAGTTGGAAGTAGGCCTGGGCGGTTTGTGCGGCAATGGATTGGTAGGCCGCTTGAAAGTCGGCACAGGCGGCGAGGAAATCTTGTTGGGAAGCGTTTACGCCGGCTCTGACACGCCCCCAGAGGTCGAGCTCCCATTGAACATCGAGGGATGCGGAGAAGCGTTGGGCGTCGAAAGTTCCAACGTCGAAACCCTGTCCGGCTGAATTGCTCTGGCTACGGAAGCCATTTGTGTTGGCGCTGAGAGCGGGGAAAAGAGCACCACGACTTTGACGGGTAGTAAAACCGGACTCTTCGAGCGTGGCAGCAGCCGCTTGCAGGCTCGGGTTGGCGGCGGCGGCGCGGGCAAGGTAATGATCAAGGGTATTGTCTAAGAAAAGATTACGAAGACTGGTTGCGACTTGCGGGACGGGTGGCGACGAGAAATCGAAGCGAGCTAGGTGATGAGCCGGGTCAGGGGAGCTGAACGACCTGTCGCCGCAAGCAGCCAGAGCAAAGCCAGCCAAACAAGAGAGAGCGTTAAGTGGAATTGAGTTCATGCTCCGGCGATCGCCGCTGGTGACGAACCGCTGCCGGCTCATTTGCGTTTCACTAAATCAGAAATTGAACGATTTGCGATTGTGGAATTTTTCGAATTTTTTCTTCGAGTCACCTTTTGATGCAGGCGATTTTTGCCAGGCGATCATTTGTCGAAGGTTTTTGAGAATAGTGGTGGCATTCTTTCCGTTTTGGCAATGGACCCCCGATGAAGCCTGGCTCAAGTCACCGATTTTATCGGGGCAAGCGCATGCAGCAGCGCTTCGCCGCTCGGTCTGGCTCAGAATTTACCAAACAGAAATCGTGATGAGCTAAGAAATGACATTTTAATTTGAATAGGGACCGCGCGTATATCGGAACTGCCACAGTCCGAAATCATCACGACACCAGACGAGTCTGTTCGAGGGTGAAAAAATACCGGCGAGTGATTGGCTTCACCGGTATTTGTAAAGCCTTAGGATTGGGACTAGGAGGCGCCACCTCCTGAGTTTGCAAGCACTTTATCCTCTTCGGGGAGGAAGGGGGCGAAGCGGCCTTTTTCAATTGACTTCATATAAGCTTCCTGGGGCGAAATCATTCCGGCCTGAAGCTTTTCAAAGATGGCGTCGTCCATGAATTGCATGCCTTGGGCCTTGCCACCAATGATGACGTCGTAAAGCTTCTGGGTGGCGCCTTCGCGAATAATCGCAGCAACTGCGGGAGTTGCAAAAAGGATTTCATTCACGGCAACCCGGCCGGGCTTGTCGACTCGTTTGCAAAGAAGCTGGGCGACAACACCTCGAAGTGATGCTGCTAGCATGGTGCGAACCTGCGATTGCTGATCGGCAGGAAAAACGTCAATAATTCGGTCAACGGTTTTGCGGGCGTTGTTGGTATGTAGAGTACCAAAGACCAAAAGTCCGGTCTCCGCAGCAGTCAGTGCAAGTGAAATAGTTTCAAGATCCCGCATCTCTCCAACCAGAACAATGTCTGCGTCTTCACGCAAACAGGCGCGCAATCCATCTGAGAATTCCGGAGTTTGGATTGGCACCTCACGTTGGGTGATGATGGAATTTTTGCTGCTGTGAACGAACTCAATCGGCTCCTCAATCGTGATAATGTGACGATTGAAATTGGTGTTGATGTAATCGATCAAGGCCGCGAGTGAAGTCGATTTCCCGGAACCAGTCGGTCCCGTGACGAGAACAAGTCCCGAGCGCATGTGGCCGAACTCCTTGATCACCGGAGGGAGATTCAAGTCTTCGATGGAAGCGATTTCCGTCGGAATAAGACGGAAAACCGCAGCGAGTCCATTCTGCTGTTTCATGTAGTTGCAGCGGAAACGAGACATTTCGTCCATTTCGTAAGCGAAGTCGAGATCTCCGGATTCGAGATACTGCGCAAATGCTGCTGGTTCGCAAATTTCAGAGAGGAGTTCCTTGAATTCCTCACCAGCAAGGATCGGCTCTTCAGGAATTGGGGAGACTCCGCCGTGAACGCGGACCTTGGGAGGTGAGCCTTCGGAAAGGTGGAGGTCGGACCCGCCTGAAGAGACGAGGTATTGGAAAAGACGGTCAATTTTAGCCATGCCAAAAAGTGTGGTGTTTGCGGTGTGAAATTAGGATTGGAAGAAGAGTTTCATCTGCTGCTTGTCTTCGCAGCGGAACATGACTTCATCCTGTGAGACGAGGCCCTGGGTGTAGAGATTGCGGAGGGATTCATCCATGGTGATCATGCCGACGTTTTTACCGGTCTGCATGATGCCCGGCAGCATAAAGGTTTTACCGTCACGAATGGTTGCTGCGACGGCGGCGGTGTTGACGAGCAATTCCAACGCAAGAGCGCGCCCGGTGCCATCTGCCTTGGGAACAAGTTGCTGGGAAACAACACCACGGAGTGATTCGGACACCATAATCCGGATTTGGTCCCGTTGCTCTACCGGGAACACATCGAGAACCCGGTCAAGGGTTCGAGGAGCATTCCCGGTGTGGAGGGTGGCGAGAACAAGGTGCCCCGTCTCGGCAGCAGTAAGCGCTAGCTGGATCGTTTCAAGGTTCCGCATTTCACCCACCATAATAATATCGGGGTCCTCGCGAAGGGCGCCCCGGAGAGCTCGCGGAAATGATTCGGTGTGCGCTCCAACCTCACGTTGGTTGACGTGGCAACCCTGTGATTCGAAAACATATTCGATGGGATCTTCCAGTGTTAGAATGTGATCTTCGCGGTCCTTGTTGATGAAGTCGACAAGAGCAGCCATGGTGGTGGACTTACCGGAACCCACCGAACCAGTAATGAGAATCAAGCCGTTCTGGTAACGCGTGAGGGGTTTGATGTGTTTAATCGGAAGTCCGAGATCTTCCATCGTGCGAATGTTGGTAGAGATGATTCGGAAAACGATCTCGTATCCGAGACGTTGTTTGACGACCGAAGCCCGGAAACGACCGGAGGCATTCTGATAGGCGAAGTCAACGTCGCCGACTTCCTGAAGTCGATCCCAGTTTTTTTCATCTAGGAAGGAACGCGCAAGTCGTTCGGTATCCTCTGCCTTGAGGGGCGCGTGGGTATCCCAAATGGGTGAGAGGGTTCCGAATCTACGCCAAGCGGGAGGATAGCCGGTCGGAAGGTGGACATCGGAGCAATCGTATTCGATCCCGATCTGGAGATACTCGTCAACGTGAGCGAGGACTTCGTGTTCTGACATGGATGGTTTGTGTGATTAAGAGAGAATGGGGCAGAAGATTACGATGAAGAGAAATCACTTTTGCGGCGGGCCGCCAAGCATGGAATTCTCTTGTTCGGGGTGGAAATGTCCTTCGGCGTATTCGCGCGCACAATTCAGAGCTATTGTGGTGAGCGTCGGGCGGGCGAGATTAAAGGCGAGTTTGCCCGTGCGGAAAAGAAGGCCTCGTTTTTTGCCCTGCCCTTTGTGGATCACTTTCTTGCTGCCAAAGAGCCTCATTCCAAGAAAAGCGGTTCCTGCCGCCGCGACAGCCCAGCGTTTCGGGTGCTTCCTGAGCGACAAGCGGAGTTGATGAGTTGGATCGAGCTCCCGCCGAAGCCCGCGGTAGTGATCAAAAAGGTTACTTCGCTGCTGATCCAGCTTTTCGATTAGGGCTTTTTTTCCTGCCTGATCCATTGCTGGTCTTTTTTTAATTCGTTTCGGGTGTATTCGAAAATGCGTATTTCCTTGCCGGATTTCCTACCCACTTTAATGAGAACGGCCCCGAGGGTTAAATGGAGCAGGGCAATAGCGAAGGCCGCACCGGTCCAATTTGCCAGCGAGAGCGAGGAGTCGTCAAAATAGGAGCCCAGCAAGCCGATCACCCCCGCCAGAATTAAAAAATATCCGATCGCGAGGCAGATCAGTCCGGTAATGGTGAAACCGAATCTACGACCGTAAATCTCGGCAGCCTCCTTGGCTTCGATTGCAAAAAGTTCTCCTCGAACGAGAGCGTGGTTCGAGGCTTGGTCGACAAGAGCTCCAAGTTCTTCCTTCAGTCCTGATGAGTGCTCGTCAGATGAAGAATTTTTCCGGCCAAACCCCATCGTTTTGCGTTTAGCGACGGATCAAAAGTCCAAGAAAAAATCCGGCTCCCGCTGCAGCCAAAACTGCCTTGGTAGGATTTTTACGGACATAGTCCTCCATTGTGACGTGCAGCTCGCGCGCCTTTTCGCGGGTTTCCTCCCACTGATCAGAAGCTGCGCCCCGTAGGTGTCCTGCTGTTTCTCCGGCTCCTTCGCGAATGGCTCCGATTCTCTCGGTCGCCACCGACTTGAGCTCGCTGGCCTTGTCTCCTGCAAAGTCGCGGAGCTGGGCTGCTTTTTGTGCGGCAGCATCTTTCAGGGCAAGGGCCTTTTGCTCGGTTGTGGAGGGTTTGCGTTCAGGTGTTTTTCCTTCAGCTGCGGCGCGGAGTTCGTCGGCGGCCGAACTTGCATCAGGGGTGTCTGCGAATGCGTCAGTCATGATTGGTGAATCTTCACCCCAATCGCTTGTGATGACAAGAGATTCCTACGTGTCTGTGGACCTCTTTTGAGATTTAAGATTCCATGAGACCTCGTCCCGGTTTTGAGGATCAAGGAGTCGTTGGAGTTCAGAGGTCGCAATGTTGCAAAATCTCCTCGTGAACTTCAGGCGGAGTCTTTCCGGCATCAATGCGGCGAACGAATTTATCCTGTAGAGAGGCGAAGACATCGTGGCATTGTTGCAGGGCGTCCCGTTGTTCGAAGGCGTTGGCCTGGCCATCCCTGACTCCGATTCGGGAGAGGGCGGTTTTGAGATCGACCTCAAGAAGAAAAACACGATCGGGGGGGGGCGCGAATTTTTCGTTGATTCGGCGGATCTCCGCAGGATCGAATCCGCGAATACCCTGGTAGGCCATCGTGGAAAAATAGTATCGGTCTAGAATGACCACGGCACCCCGCGCCAAGGCTGGTTTGATGAGGTTCTCAACATGGCCCCGGCGGTCCAGATGGAAAAGGTCGAGTTCCTCTTGCGCGGAGAGCCTGCCGGATACCGCGGACTCCCGGAGCCGGGTCCCGTGGGGGCCGTCGGTTGGTTCTTTGGACACGATGACCTCGCGACCCTTGGCCCTGAATGCCTCGGCGAGCAGCTTGACCTGGGTGGACTTGCCGGTGCCGTCGATTCCCTCGAAGACGATAAACATTGAAAAAAAAGTGTGGCACGCCCAGCAGGACTCGAACCTGCAACCCCCGCATTAGAAGTGCGATGCTCTATCCAGTTGAGCTATGGGCGCTTGACCGCAAGCGTTCTAGCGAGAGCTTTTGCGACAGACAAGGTCGATGCGTCGCAGGATGGTAATTTTTTTTCGACATCCCTGAAATCGGGAATTTTAAGGCTTTCCTGATTGATTTGGTCCTGATCGCGGGGGAAGTCAGTTGAAGGAAGTAAAATTTCGGCCAAATGCAAGCAGGCCCAGGCACGCCAGCTCCGGAGCTCGGCGTGATTTCCGGACATGCGGGATGCCAGATGTTGGAAGTGTCGAACGGGATTCCCGATGAAAAGATTGCCTTTTCGATGGGCGAGATACCAGGCGAGAGCGGGGTAAGGTGCGGCCTGATCTGGGACCATGGATGCTTTGTTCAACTGGAGAATGGCCTGCGCGGGTTTCCCCTGAAGCCAAAAGGATTGTGACAATTCGAGGCAGGCAAGATGAAAGGAGGACCCGGCCGCGGAGCGATGCTGGCGGGTGTGATTGGGGCCGAGGTTTGAAAAAGCCTTCGGGAGATAGGGGTTCAACACGAGTTCTTTTTAAGGTTTCCCGATAGGTTGTGGCGAGTCACAATGCTGACGGTCCCTATGGTAGAAACCTGGCAACAAATTGCTCTCGGAGTGCTCGTTCTTCTCGTTTTCACGAGCTTTATCAAGGAATGGGTTTCGCCCGAAGTTGTGGCGCTGGGTGCATTGGTAGCCTGTGTTTTGATTGGGGTTTTGCCGATAGCAGTTCCGGAGCCACCACCTGATTTGGAGGGGCAGGCATTAGTGAACGCGTTACGTGTTTTTAAAGCAGATGCGCTGCGAGTCTTCGCACATCCTGCTCCGATTACGGTGGCGTGTATGTTTGTCTTAAGCGCAGCCTTGGAGCGCACTGGGGTGATCGAAATTCTCGGACATTGGTTCGAGCGGACAGCAGGGAGAAGTCCAACGCGGATGTTGATGATGATGATTCTCATCGTAGCCGGTCTCTCGGCTTTTATGAACAACACCCCGGTGGTGGTGGTCTTTTTGCCCATCGTCCTTGGGATTTGCCGGCGTAAGGATTGGCGGGCTTCTAAATACCTCATCCCGCTTTCGTATGCCGCGATCGTTGGCGGAACGATTACCATTATTGGGACCTCGACCAATCTCGTGGCATCGGGAATCGCCGCCACTTACAGCCCGGATTACGCCTTTGGCTTTTTCGATGTTACCCCGCTGGGCCTCGTCTTTGTCGCAATCACTTTCATTTATCTTGTGACGGTTGGTCAAAAAGTCCTGCCAGACCGGGTCACCTTGGCCGCGCTCATCGACAGTAAAGACTCACGCGAGTTTATTACTCGTGCATTCGTGTCCAAGGAGTCACCACTCATCGGGCAAAAGGTCATTGAATCTTCGCTCAAGAAGATGAAGAAAGCCCGGATTATTGACGTGGTTCGCAACGGCAATCGTGTTCTTCAAGGGCTGGATAAGGTGGTCTTCGAAGAAGGCGATGAGATTCTCATCAAGGGAAGGCTGGGGGATTTAATGGGTTTGTCCGACCAAGGCGGAATCACGCAAGGGACGCCAGATCAGCTTGGATTGGAGGATGTTCGTACTGAGTCCGCAGTGATGATGGAAGGTATCATTGGTCCGGATTCCTCGCTCGCTGGGAAAAGCCTGAAGGAACTCAATTTCCGTCAAAAATTTGGGGTCATTATCGCTGCGGTGCACCGACGTGGTCGCAATCTTCGCGAGCGATTCGAAGACGTAAAACTCGCTTTTGGAGACACGCTTCTGGTGCAAGGCCCGGCCCGGCGTATGCAGGGGCTTTTTGAACTGAAGGATTTTGTGAACCTGAGCGAGCCCAAGGATGCAGCGATCCGCGTAAATAAAGCGCCCTTTGCAATCATAGCGATTTCGGCCTTCATGGTCGTCGGCCTGCTTTCGGGAATCGAGGTCATTCCTGATATTCCAATCGTGCAGGTGGCCTTGTGTGCGGCGCTTTTCGTCTTACTGACCGGCTGTATCGACCCTTCTGAAGCGTATCAATCTGTTGAGTGGAAGGTCTTATTTCTAATCATTGGTATGCTTGGCTTGGGGCAGGCCTTGCAATATTCCGGAGTTGCCAAACTTCTGTCGATGAATGTCGTAAATGCCACCAACGGTATAGATCCACGTATTTTGATCGCTCTGATTTACCTGCTGGCGGCAGTCATGACTGAAATGGTGAGCAATAATGCAGTTGCAGTTTTGCTGACGCCGATAGGGATTATGGTTGGGATGGAACTAGGCTTGTGTCCGAAGCCGTTTATCGCAGCGGTTATGTTCGGTGCGTCGGCCAGTTTCGCAACCCCGATCGGGTACCAGACGAATACTTTCGTTTATGGAGCGGGGGGCTATAAATTCGGCGACTTCTTCCGGGCAGGATTCCCCTTGGCCGTAATTCTGTGGGTTGTGGCGTCCATTCTCATTCCAGTCATTTGGCCTTTATGAAAAAATCCACCTGACATCCATTGACCAACTGGCCAGGTGGGAGTAAGCAAGGTTCGTTTATGAAAGCTCCAATCACTGTTTCGGTCACAGGTGCCGCCGGCCAAATCGGCTACGCTCTTCTTGCTCGCATTGCCTCCGGCTCGATGTTCGGACCGGACCAGCCTGTGAATCTCCGTTTGATAGAAATCGAGCCTGCCATGGGCGCCCTTGAAGGCACAGTTATGGAACTCGATGACTGCGCATTTCCTCTCCTCAATGAGATCGTGCCGACTTGCGATTTAGCCGAGGGTTTCCGCGGCACCAATTGGGCGCTTCTCGTGGGCTCCGTTCCGCGCAAAGCGGGTATGGAGCGTAACGATCTCCTTGGCATTAATGGAAAGATTTTCACCGGCCAAGGCGAGGCCATCGCCGCGAATGCTGCTTCCGACGTTCGCACCCTCGTGGTCGGAAACCCTTGCAACACCAACTGCCTCATCGCGATGAACAACGCGGTGGGCATTTCGAAGCAGCAGTTTTTCGCTATGACTCGTCTCGATGAAAACCGCGCCAAGAGTCAACTCGCTGCGAAGGCCTGCGTTCACAGCAGTGACGTCACCAACCTCTGTATTTGGGGGAATCACTCCGCGACCCAATATCCCGATTTCACCAACGCCAAAATCAAAGGCCAGCCTGTTACCGAAGTTATTACCGACCGGGACTGGCTTGAAGGCGAGTTCATTTCTATCGTCCAGCAGCGCGGTGCCGCCATCATCAAGGCGCGCGGAGCCAGCTCGGCTGCCTCCGCTGCTAATGGCGTGGTCGATACCGTCCGCTCGATCGTCACTCCAACGCCTGAAGGAGATTGGACCAGCGTAGCTGTTTGCTCTGACGGATCGTATGGCATTCCCGAAGGACTAATTGCCTCAATGCCCATCCGGACCGACGGTTCGACTTGGGAGGTCGTGCAAGGCGTAGAACTCGATGACTTCTCCCGGGCCAAGGTGGATGCATCGGTCGCCGAACTCGCCAGTGAACGTGAGGCGGTTGCTGATCTCCTTCCTTCCTAAATACTTTTTGCTTTTATGGCATCACCATTGGTCATTGCTGGTCGCGAGTTCAACTCGCGACTCATGCTTGGAACGGGAAAGTTTCCGTCGAACGAACTGATGCGTGATGCTCTGGCCGCTTCCGGGGCCGAAATCGTTACGGTGGCCCTGAGACGAGCTGATCTTAGTGGTCAATCCGATCCTTTCGCCAATATTCTCGATTTTATCGATCCTGAAAAATATCTTCTTCTTCCCAACACAAGTGGAGCGATGAACGCCGAAGAAGCGGTCCGCTTGGCCCGCTTGGCGGCAGCGGCAGGTCTTCCGAAATGGGTGAAGCTTGAGATCCACCCGGATCCTACCTATCTATTGCCGGACCCCATCGAAACTCTGAAGGCGGCTGAAGTTTTGGTGAAGGACGGGTTCACTGTTCTGCCCTACATTAATGCCGATCCGGTCTTAGCAAAGCGCTTGCAGGAAGCCGGAACAGCGACTGTCATGCCTCTCGGTGCCCCGATCGGCAGCAACAAAGGGGTCGCGACGCGAGATCAAATTCGAATCATTATTGATCAGGCCCAGGTGCCGGTCGTTGTGGATGCCGGGATTGGGGCACCAAGTCACGCTGCTGAAGCAATGGAGTTGGGTGCTGATGCCGTTCTCGTTAATACCGCCATCGCAATCGCCTCCGACCCGTGCCGGATGGGTAAGGCCTTTAGTTTGGCAGTCATGGCAGGGCGTGACGCCTTTGAAATAGGACTTCCCGAGATGCTGAATGATGCTTCGGCCACCAGTCCTCTCACCGGATTTCTGACTGATTTTTTGCCGTAAGAGGCTCTTCGAAGAAGTTGTTGTGTTGGGGTGTCTTCGGCAATCCCGCTGAAATCTTTGTTTTACGGGGTTTTTACTATCGAAAAAATAAATATCCCCTATCATTTGGGGGGATAGTTTATGAAGAGACTACCCGTGAGTTCACTCTTATGCCTGACCAAGCAACAAAGCTGCAAGCGACCCGTATTTTGCTGACCGCTGCGGCTGTCGTTATTTTGGTCACCGGTCTGAAGCTGGGGCAGTCATTCTTCATTCCGGTTTTACTTGCAGGTTTTATTGCAACTGTCTCATTTCCAATTACTTATTGGCTTCGGAGGCACCGTGTTCCACGACCCATCGCCGTCCTTTTGACTGTGCTTGTGGACTTCGCGTTTCTGACTGGAGTCGTCATCATTGTCATCACCCTCACAGGTGATTTGGAGTCAAAATGGCAGGACAAGTATTATCCTGCGATGGAGACCAAGATCGAAGAGATTAGAGAGACGGCTGTGACGACTCTCGAAAAATTAAAGATTCCGGATGCCCAAAAAACAGTCGATAATTACGCTACCATCGAAATTCCTGCCCAAATTGGAAAAAGTTTCGACCCTTTCGACCTTGGCAAAGATGTTGCGGTCCGGGTTCTTGGATTTCTTGGATCGACCCTTTTGATTCTGATTCTGACCGTTTTCATGTTGAGCGAGGCACGTATGTTTAGCGGTCGGGTGAATGCCATTCTTGAAGCGCGCGGTCCAAATTTAGATCGTTTGTTGAACTCTACTGCGGATATCCAGCGGTATCTGGCGATGAAGACCGTCGTGAGTCTTGCCACCGGTGTTCTTGCCGGTTTCTTGTGCTGGGCGGCAGGATTGGACTTCTACGTGTTGTGGGGGATCTTGGCATTTGCCCTTAACTTTATCCCCGTGCTCGGTTCAATCATAGCGGGGATTCCTCCTTTTGTTCTGGCTTTTCTGGTGGACGGGGGACCCAGCGCACTGGCAGTAGGGGTCGGCTATGTTTCCATCAATATTTTCCTAGGCAACTTCCTCGAGCCCATGCTGATGGGGCGACGTTTTGGTCTTTCGACTTTGGTTGTCATTATTTCGGTTCTTTTCTGGGGATTTGTGTGGGGCGGCGTTGGAATGTTTCTTGCTGTTCCGCTAACAATGGTTCTCAAGGTTATGCTCGATAACTCCGAAGAGCTGCGCTGGATTGCTGTTGCCATTACAAAAGAGAAACCTGATTCGATATTGAATCTCCACGAAATTGATACAGCCCTCGAGTCCTTACCGCCGCGAGATCAGGTTGATTTATCTGGAGTGACGACCGAAAGGCGGAGCTAGCTCGCGGGATGGTTGCCTTCCCGAATTGATGCGGTAGGATCTCCGCGTGCGGAAAACCGGGGTACAAAAATTAGCCTTCCTGTCGATCATTCTCCTGATCATCCTGATTTTTGCCGGAGCGATCGTTAGAGTCACCGGTTCTGGCTTGGGATGTCCCGACTGGCCAACCTGCTGGGGCGAATTGGTGCCACCAACCAGTATCGAGCAGGTGGATGAGGCCTACCTTGAAGAAAAACTGCCAAGGTTCAAAAAATCGGCAAAACGTTTCGGGCGCGATCCCGATGAGATTACGGTGGCGAAACTCCTCGAAGAATATGATCCGGTCCAAACTTGGATCGAGTTTACCAATCGATTGCTGGCTTTACCGGTTCTGTTGGCGAATTTCCTGCTAATGATTGTATGTATTTTAACCGTGTTACAGGGGCAAGGTGCAGAGAATACTCGGACTTTTCTTGTAGGTGGGATATTATCGTTTCTGCTCGTAATTATCAGCGCACTGACCGGGATTGTAGTGGTCGCCAGTGGTTTACGATCCGGAGTGGTGACTATCCATATGGCGTTGGCCTTCCTTCAACTCTTTGTCTTAACCTACCTTTACTGGGGTGGGATTCGCCCCACGACTGCACGGGCCCACGTCGCGGGTGCAAGTCGACCACAGGTTATGATTTTGTTAGTCTGTGTGATGCTTGAATGGGCGATGGGGTCGCAAATTCGGGAGGTGACAGACAAGCTGATGATGGAGCGCGGAATTGGATCCCGGGGAACTTGGATTGATGAGATTTCCGGGTCTTTGATCTATCTCATTCATCGAAGCTTTTCTTGGTCTATCTTAATCGCAGCACTTTGGCTGGGATACAAATCGAAATGGAGTGGGTTTGTTCCGCGCTTGGTTTTGGGGTTAGTTTTTTCGCTGATGGTGATGGGCTTGATTTTAAGCACCTCGGGGATTCATGCCGTGGTACAGGTTCTCCATGTCGGAGCAGCTGGAGCACTGGTGGCAGCCGTTTACTATTGGTGGCTGGCTGCCAAACCCATGAACGAGGGAGGCTCGCGTGGATGAGAATGATTACCGGGCGCGTACCTTTCGTCTCGAAAATTTAAGGGCCTTTCCGGCCGGAGTTGTCGAAACACTAAGCACGACCTTTTCCATCTTGATCGCAAATCGTGTATTCGAAGCAGGAGGTCTCGCAAAGGCCTGTTTGGTTGCTCTCCCAAGTTTTGGCTTGTTGTTGAGTCTTTTTGTGATTCAGGCCGTTCGACGCAGCGGTCTCTCGGCTAATCGGATGTTGGCGATCATTTTCGGAATCTCCGGAGTGGGATTTACCATCAGTTCATTCGCGGGGGATCGATTTGCGATTTACATGTTTGGCATGGTGATCGCTTTGATCACCGTGACTCTGAATCTTCCGCTTTTCTCTCAAATCTATCGCAGGCACTATCCCAACGAGGTCCGGGGTAAGTTGTTTTCAATAACGGCTTTCACGAGAAAAGTATACGCGATTGGGACCGCTTTTTTCTTTGGTTGGTTGCTGACGCTTTCGCTTGATTACTATCCTTGGTTACTCAGGATTTATGCAGGAGCATCATTTATGATGGCCGGGTGTGTTCTTGCGATTGAAAGGGTGACCTTGAGCCGTTCCAGGAGAGTGAAGCTTTTTGATGCCTTTCGTCATGCCGGAGAAAATCAGCGTTTTCGGAGATTGCTGGTATCCTGGATGATTCTTGGGACCGGGAATCTCCTCTCGTTTTCACTCTTCGTAGAATACATTACGAACAAGCAATACGGGTTAGACCTCAGTGAAAACCATGTCAGTTTCATAACGACTGTTATTCCCGAAACGTGCTTTTTCGTTTTTGTCTTGGTTTGGGGAAGGCTCTTTGATCGTCTCGATTTCTATATTCTGCGTTGTATTCTGAACGTATTTTTTGCAGCGGGGATCATTTTCTATTATATGGGCGACGGTCTGTGGGCTCTCTATATTGGGATTGGATTACACGGGGTGGCGAAGGCTGGAGGAAATGTCGTCTGGAGTCTCTGGGTGACCAAGTTTGCGGATGCTGAACATGTCGCTGAGTATATGAGCGTGCATACTTTTTTGACAGGATGCCGGGGAGTGCTCGCTCCCTTTCTGGCTTTTCCTCTTGCGGCGGCGTTCGGGCCAATCTGGGTGGGAAGGATCTCAGTGACCCTAATTGCCATCGCTACCGTGATCATCATTAATGAAATAAAAACGAAAGATCGATGTTTGCCAGCGCCCAATTGATTCGCAGTATCCGCGCAGTTAGCGGGAAAAACTTGATCTCCCATGACCGTGGCCTCGTAGTATGCGAGCACACTCGATGCCTATATTGGACAGCTCAAGAAGAGCGGGGACTTGGCTGGCTACTCAACCATATAGTGACGGCAAGCGCAGCCCAAAATGCCACAAGCTACTCAGCTTCGCTTATCTGAACCCAAAAGAACTTGGCGAGAACGGCGCGCTGCAACCGCAAGTCCAGCTAGTGCCAATAAAAGTGAGGTCCAAAAATCAGTTGCACCTCAGCCGAAGCTCAAAATGCCACAACCACCCGTTGCAACCTACCGAGTCGAATACGAGCCATCCCGTGGCTCATGGCTGCTGACTGGGCCGGTGGGTGCAAATGGTTGCCTGAGATATACAACCGCCCGGGATGCCGCTGAATACGCCCGTTGGGATGCCCGGGATAGTGGTGGCACCATTGATGTGTTTGACCAACGGGGGAGACTCTACCGGGTAATTAAGGTAAAGTCAGGTGATTCAGTAGATGCAGGCTTGGTTCTGCCTTCAATTTAATCTTGATTCTCTCGGTGAAATAAGAGACAGCATCTGCAGCCAGGCATTATGTCAGGCCTTGTTTTAAAGTGAATTTAAGGTGAGTGGAATTTTGAGATTTATTCTTAAGAAAACACACTTCGTAAATCTCTCTAAATCAAAGGTTTATGGTTAAGCCGCCTTAGCTCAGTTGGTAGAGCTACTGATTTGTAATCAGTAGGTCGACGGTTCGAGTCCGTCAGGCGGCTCCATTTTAAAATGCTTTAAATCAGTGGGTTGCAGGGTGTTTCTTTGTTTGCGCCGCCTTCCCTAACTCACCAAAAATACCCTTAAAATGACCGTAAATGCAGGGTTTTGAAGCATCTATTGACGTAACTGTTGCGGTAATGATTTTGTCTAAACTGACGGCAGAACCAAGCCTGCATCTACTGAGTCATCAGCTTTGACGCTAATTTCCCTAAAAAACTGGCCATTTTGGTCAAACACGTCAATGGTGCAGCGTGTATTACGGGCGTCCCAACGGGCGTATTTAGCGGCATCCCGGGCGTTTGTATATCTTAGGCAACCTTTTGCACCCACCGGGCCAGTCAGCAGCCATGAGCCACTAGATGGCTCGTATTCGACTCGGTAGGCTGGAACGGGTGCTTGTGACATTTTGAGCTTTGGCTGCCCGTTACCATATGCCTAAGCGGCGGTGATGAAAATACTCATGACTCTTCTTTTATTGGCCATTGGGTTATTTTCAAACGCAAGTGCATACGTCGTTTCATTTACGAACTTGCCCGAAGCTAATAATACAGCTGTCCCTATCTTAGATAATTTAGGAGCGCCCATTGCCGCGGGAGCAGGGTATGCAGCTGTAGGGACTTTTGAGTCTGTCCCAACTTCAGAAGAAGAAATTAAAAACACTTTCAGAGCCTTCGGCAATTGACCAACTAGTCTCAATGAAGCGCCATCTTTCTACCCTAATATTACGAACTACGGCTTCTTCCAGCTTTCCCACTCCGCACCGATTCCACACGGGACGGTTGGTGGACCAGTAGGCCAGAATATCTTTTTCGTTTTAGGGAGTGGAAGCTCGTTAGCTTGCTCGAGAGGATTCGCTGTTTTTGATTCTGGCTTGGTTTTCGGAACCGACGGTGCTGATGGAGAAAGAAGGGTAGAAGTTAATATTACTAGCGAAACACTTACACCTGAATCGTTGGTTTACGGCCCACTTTGCCCGAATGTTATTACGGGACGTCTTGAACTCCCACTGAAACGCCTCGCCAATTTTAATCTCGATGCCCCCCGTCGGTTCGCTCGTGTTGGTTTTTTGAAGCATGATCGACTGGCCGGACAGAGCGTGAGTTCCTGCGGAAGTCACCGCCAGAGGAGCCGCAAAATGGCTCCCTCCAGTAGCCCCAAATATTGGAGTAAGATTCGTGATTAATGGAAGCCTTTGCGCGATCATGGCGAGGCTACTGCTCGATGATTTACAGGGCTTTCGCTTTTTGTCGCCGGTCTCTTTCGGCGGATTGGTGCCCGTCGACGACCTCAGACGCGAACAAACCCGGATCGGGGGCAGCCGCCAATGTTCCCCAACAACAGGATGCAGCTATCACCGCAAATTCCGAGGCTCGAAATTGGGTTTTTGTCATGTTGATCAAGACTTTTGATCACTCGGTAGGAAGGGGAAAAAAGAGGGGCGGGAAGGAATTCTCCTCCTGAATCCCTCTTTTATGGAAAAGATGTTTTTGAGTGGCCGAGAAAAACCCGGGAACAATCTTACTGAACACAGATTAAGTGTTCGGAGGTGCGGATCAGGAGCTTTCCATCAGCGGGAACAGGGGTTGCGAGGATTTGCTCTCCCATGTCATTTTCTCCAAGAAGCTCAAATTTTTCGCCGATGCGGGCAGTGAAGACAACGCCATCTTCACGGGGTGCGTAAAGGATACCTCCGGCGATCACGGGAGATGCATAATAGGGAATCAAAGATTTTGGAAGTTTGGCACTCCAAAACTGTTTGCCGGTTTTCGGGTCGAGGCAGACGACTTCTCCTTTGTGACGTAGAAGGTAAACCTTTCCTTCATACTCAACCGGGCTTGAGACAAAGACACCAAAGTCGTCGGTATCCCAAGCCCGGTGAGTCATAGTGACATCGCCTTCTCCTCCGAGGCGGACGGCGTGAATTTCAGCCTGCTTCCGATCGTCCCGACCGACCGGAACGATCGCAATGTCTCCGGCCACCACTGGTGTCGCGATAGGCGGCCAGAGCTTCTTGCCCTTCGGATTGAATCCGCCGCTTGACCAAAGAAGTGATCCGTCGTCAACTGCATAAGCGGTCAGATGGTCGGAGCACCAGATGAGGAAGGCATTCTTATCGCCGTGCCGAATTGGAATGGGCGTTGTGTAGCCCTGATCGTTTTCAGCCGGAACCTTGAAGTTTCGCTCCTGTTTCCAACGAATCTTGCCGGTATTCTTATCGAATCCGGCGACCCAGGAATCGCCTGAGTGAAGGCGGGGGAGGATGACAAGGTCGCCGATGAGGATTGGGGAGCTGCCCTGATCCCAATAAAGGTCCTGTCGGCCAAACTCCTCGGCTAGGTTCCTCTTCCAGCGGATCTTTCCGTCCATTTCGAGAGCCGCGAAAGTGCCGCTTTTGAAGTAGACAAAAACGCCCTTTCCATCGGTGACAGGCGAGGCATTGCTGCTGGTTCCAAGTTTCATGTGCTTGGCTTTGGTCTCAGCACCGAACTCGGTTTTCCAGATTTGTTTCCCTTCTAGATCAAACGCCAGGGCGGTATCAACACCTTCAGCGGGAGCGGTGAGAAAAATCCGGTCTTCCCAAATTACAGGGGAGGACGCGCCTTTCCCTGGGAGTGCTACTTTCCAGGCGACCTTGTCGGTGCTCCATTTGGTCGGGTAGTTTTCGCCGGTCCGGCTTCCATTGTGAGAGGGCCCCCGCCAAGATGGCCAGTCCTCTGCGACGAGTGGAGGCAAGCTGGCAAAAAACAGGATGGCGAAAGGAAGGATTATCGGGAATTTCGACGAACGCATGTGTTAATTACCACCGTCGCAGGAACCGTCTTTCTGCTTTGTTTCCGACGAGAAGGACCAATGCTTGTGCAAGTGGCCCGACTTGGAACGATTTTGCGACAGGAAAAAACTTTGCCGAAATTACCCGGGAAGAAGTCGCAGAGGCGAAAGCCAGGTTCAATTGCCGTTTGCGCAAACGTCTCAGCTATCAAACTACAAAATGACTTTTTCGCTCCAAGCCTGCTGCACTAACCGTTTGAATCCGCAAACAACAAATGCCCTGTCCACACGGATAGGGCATTTGTATTGAACTACTTTGGCTTGCGACCTTAGGTTATTTCTTCTCAGCCAGTTGTTTTTTGAGAAGGTCCACTGTCTTTCTGAGATCTTGAAGCTCCTTTTTCATGGTTGCGACAAGAGTTTGCCCAGCGGCCTCGGTTTCCCGAATTTTGCGGGCCTTTTCCTGTTCTGCCTTCTTACGATCATTTTCGGCTTTGGCTTTGAGCACTGCGGTGGCGGCTTTAATCTCCTTCTCAATTCCGGCCAGATTGCGGTCAGCGGCACGAAGCGCCTCAGCAGCTTTCTCACGTGCTGACGCAGCAGCTTTCTTCTTGGCGCCCAGCTCCTTGATCTTAGCGATGGTATTTTTGACCATCTTTTCTTCATCTGCCTTTTTCTTGGCAGCAGCGGCAGCTTTCTTCGCTAGATCGGCCTTTTCACGGGCTGCCGATTCCTTCGACTTCTTCGGAGCTGGTTTGGCTTTTTTCTGGCTGGCTTTCTTATCGACCTTCTGCGGAGTCGGCTTTTTTTTGTCCTGTTTTGGCTCTGCCGTTGCGTAGCCAAGAAAACATGCCGAAAGGAGGAGGGTTGTCAGAGTGTTTTTCATTAATTTTATCGGGTTGATTCGCTTCTCTCTACCGTTCAATGAAACCGGCTCTTTCAGCGGGGACTATTTTCAGATCGGTTTTGCTTCACGACCTCTATGCAAGAGGGAGCCTATTTCGTCCCGCCGGGATACTTTTCGTGAAGCCGGCTCCAGTAATCGGCCCAGTACTCATCGTAGTAATCAAGCCCGGCTTCCTTGATGTGTTGGAGTACCTTCACAACCGGTGCTCTGGATGGGTCGTAGTTTTTGAGGTGGTCTCGTCCGGCCCGTTTTCGAGGTGAAACGAAGCGCCATTCGCTCTCGCCTAAAACCTCGGCGCAAAGGCTTGCCAGGTCAGGGTCATATGCTTTGAGCTGTTCCCGAGTCCGGATGTGATTGTGATCATGATCCATGGTTCGATTTGTGTTGTACCAGCACTGGACTCCTTCGGCGAAATATTCGCCACGGTTCGTCCCAGCATAGCATGCTTTCTCGCCGCCGAATACGATCAGGACCTCATCCTGGCCGGTCACCTTGACCTCGGATTCGGTTGCCTTCCCGTTGACGAGGATGTCGCCACCATCAAGGCACTTTTTTAGGAATTCGCGGGGCTGCTTTGGAAATGATTTGGCGAGTTCATCGAGAAGCGGGACCGGTTTGTCTCCCTCGACTCTGCGAAATCGCTGAGCTGCACGTCCGTCATTCCAACGCCCTTTGGCTTTTGAGGTTTCAAAAGCCGCCGTCCAACGCTTTTTTAAATCTTCATCGAATCCGGCACCGTGAATGACATGTCCGAATTCGTGAATCAGGATACTTTCAATCTGCATCCCGCCCTCGTATTCCATGACATCTTCTTCGGCGAAAAGAACGACGAAGCGATCATTCTTTTTTGTTAAAAATCCTCGTTGTCTCCAGTTGTAGAAATCGAGGTCCTTTCCGGTTTTCTCGGATTTGAACTGGGGAAGATCCGAGGTGAGTTCATCATGGCCGACCAGAAGGCACAGTACTTTTGCCTCGCGAATACGCTGGGAAATGGAAGGCTTAAGATCCTTTATCATGCGATCAAAAAGATAGGCCGTCTCCAGATGAGTGGTGTCGGAAACCCTCTTTGAGGTCGCAATGAGAATGTCTTGCACCAACGTTGTTTTGGTATAAAAACTCGGATCAAGATTATATTCTTTGCTGACACTCTCGCTGAGAGGTTTGACTTCATGTCCGGAGAGGGCTAGGGGAAAGAGTGCGATGACAACGAGAATGATTTTCATGAGATAGAACTGCGATTATTTGACGGGGGTCGAAGTGAACGGAAGTTCGCGGGCGGTAATCCAAACGAACGGAGTGAGTTTCGAGCTTCCACCTTTCATGAGACGAATGAAGGCGTCCTGCTTCTCGTCGCGTAGTTGGCCGCAAACGGTATCCATCTCGAAAAGCTGAAAATTGTGATTGCGGCAGAGTGAACTTAGGAGGTCGATGTGCTCTATCTTTTCGGCAGGGGTGTCACCAAATCCATCGGGTCCAAGACAGATACCAAGCCGCTCCCCGAAGCCGTCGGCGGCGTTTGCGAGGTGGCGGAATCCATTGGGCTGTTGTTCCTTAAATTTTCGTATGCTTGGCTTGCCGTAATTTCGGGGAGCATCGATCGTTGCGGCATCGAAGGCATAAATGTCGAGAGTCATGCCATATTCGTCGTTTATCCACAGGAAGAAGCCGAGATTGGCGAGTGACTGGGCTTCGGTGGGGCCTTGGTTCGTATAATTGATACACGTGAGGGAGTGGAATTGCGAAGGCGAGGATTCGCCGGTTCCCGGGATGATCGGATCTTCGCCCTGAGCTTGGAGTGAAGTTGACAGGGTGAGGGATGTGCCAAGACCTATTGCAACGATCTGCGGCGGCGTAATCATACCGCCATCTTGGACGGTGAATGGAAGCGAACAAGGCTACAGTGCATCTGCGGCTAGGGAGATTACTCGAGAAACCTACCCGTTGATGGGCAGAATCACTTTTTCATCTCGAGGGAGAAGGTCTTAATCGATCTTGTTTTGGCAATGAGCGAGGGGATCCCAGGAAGGCTAAAATCACGCTTTGGAAGGCAGAGGTCTTTCGCGAGACAATCGGCTTTTTTAAATGCAAGATTGAAGGTTATCATCTCTTCGTCGACACGGTAGGTTCTGATAGGAAGACGGGAGAGGATTGGGGTTTCGTGCTCAAATTCAACGGGGACATCCATCGAGTCAAAAAGCTCAAGGGCCTTGGTGAGAATGACCGCCAGTTTCTCGGCTTTGATGCGGTGATCGTAATCGTCCGCCACCCACACTTGCAGGACGCAAAAATTTTCCGCGTGGTGTTTTCCCCCACAATCCAGGAAGACTTTGGAAACTGCGCCAACTTCGGTGATATGAAAGTGGGAGGGAGCTTCAGTCCCGTCTGGCAAGGCGAGAGTGATTCCGTGACCCGGATGAGACTCCAGAAGCTGGTGAAATTCAGCGAAATTCATAACACTTCGAGCTTAGCAGAATTTGCCCCATTTCACAAACCGACATAAAAAAAACCCTACAGTCCGGGAACAATAGGATTTTTTGAAAATTTTGAGAGTCGAGAAGATCAGACTCAACCGGCCTTGCGAACCTTCTTGATGATACTGGCAACAGTTCCGGTGGGCTTTGCGCCGACACCGAGCCACTTGTCAGCCTTCTCGAGGTCGAGCGTGTAATTTTCCCCATCGGCCATCGGGTTATAAGTCCCAAGCTGTTCAATGTAACGACCGTCGCGACGTTTGCGGCTGTCGATGGCAACGATTTTGTAATAAGGACGATCCTTGGAACCTTGGCGAGTGAGTCGGAGTGCTACCATAGTTTTGGTGGTGGGCGCGGAAGCTGCCGCAACTTGGCCGATTTGCCAAGGATTTTCTGAAGGTTTTTCTGGATTATTAATGTGTCTCCGATCGCTCTAAGTTCAAAATGTTGAATATTAAGGGATCCAGATTATTTGTTCCGGCTAGGTGTTCTTGGCGGGAGTTATTGAAATCCCGAATCCGGAGGGAACCACAGGAATTGAACGGATCGGGGGCTATGAGAGAAACTTTGGCAGTTCCTGATCGAGCGCATCGAGAAGTTCCTGCATGGTTTCCGCGGTCTCGTTTCCCATATTGGAGATCCGGATGGTTTTTCCTTTAATTTTCCCGTATCCTCCGTTGATGGCGAATCCGTGCTCGGAGATCACAGATTTAATCCACCCGACCTGGTCGAGATTCTCCGGAGTGACAAAGCAGGAAAGGGAATGCGAGCGGAATCCTTCGGGCGGGAGAAGCTCAAATCCGTGCCTGGCACCCCATTGGTGAACCATGGCATTGGTTGCAAGATGGCGAGCATAGCGGTTCTCCAGTCCCTCGGCAATCATCACCCCAACTCGTTCGCGCAGGGCATAAAGGTGTGGGATGGAGGGTGTTGAAGGCGTGTTGTCCTTGGCGTCATTCGAAGCAAATTCACAGAAATCGAAGTAGTATCCACGGTCTTCCATGCTCCCGGCACGTTCAAGTGCGGCGTCCGAGGTGACCAACACCGCGAGACCAGGAGGCAGTGCGATAGCCTTTTGAACTCCCGCGAGAAGAACATCGATGCCGAGTTCATCGAAATTTATTGGCATTGCGGAGAGGGAGGAGACGGTATCGACAACCATTAGCACACCCTCGAAAGATTTCACAACATCGGCGATCTCTTTCAAGGGATTCAGGACGCCGGTCGAAGTCTCGTTGTGAACCAGGGTGACAGTGTCAAAGCCTCCCTCGGCCAGCTTTGCACGGACGGCTTCGGGTTCAATCGGTTTACCCCACTCAACCTGGATCTTTTCAGCCTCCTTGCCACAGCTCTGGGCCACTCCATACCACTTATCGGAAAATGCGCCGCAGCAAAGGTTCAAGACCTTCTTTTTAACCAAGTTGCGAATGCAACCTTCCATGACCCCCCAGGCTGAAGAGGTGGAGAAGAAAACGGGGCGAGTTGTTCCGACCACTTGTCGGATCCCGGGCTGAATCGATGAGTAGAGCTCTTCAAAATCCTTTCCTCGGTGCCCGATTGCCGGGCCTGCCATTGCGGCGTAAGTTTCAGGTGCAACGTCCACGGGGCCTGGGATAAACAGCTTCGGTTTTGACATGCGGGCAGAACCTGCACTCTTAACGGGCGTCTGTCCAGTGGATTTAAGTGGGGGAATCGACCTTGGCGGGATCAGGATATCAGGATTTCTTTTTTTGCTCAAATAAGAGTTTGTTAAGAAATGCGTGACATTTGACGGTTCCGTTATCATAAATATTGAGAGCCATCCATGAAGAGACGTAAAATCCTAAAGCTGAGTTCAGGGGCGCTGATTGCGGTTCCGGCCTGTTCAACTAAGAGGGATGCACAGGTTCCTGCTGCTGGAACGCAGTTTGGCGCAAACCCATACGGACCCCAAACCCAGCCGGTGAGACTCGGTGCAAACACCCAATATCGTCCGCCAGCCTATGTGAACAAGGGCTTGAGAAACCCAAATATGAATCTGCCTTGGCAGTTCAATGGGCAGACTGTGACCCATTCCCGTGGTCTTTTGAATCAGCCTTACGTGGCCATGACTTTCGATGATGGCCCGCACCCCCAGAACACCCCGCGGCTCCTCGATATTCTCCGAACCCGCAATATTAAGGCGACGTTTTACGTGATTGGTGGCAATGTGGACCGCTATCCCCACATCGTCCGGCGGATTGTGGCCGAGGGACACGAGATCGGGAATCACACCTACACTCACCGAAAATTGACCTCTCTTGGCGACTCCGAAGTTCGCAAGGAAATGCGTCGCACGGAGGACGCGATCGTCCGGGCTGCGGCCGTCAGGCCACGTACGATGCGTCCGCCTTATGGCGCGCTTTTGCAACGCCAGCGCCGTTTGGTTTTTTCCGACTTTACTTATCCGACCATCATGTGGTCGGTGGATCCAAACGATTGGAAACGTCCCGGGCCGTCCGTAGTGCGTTCACGAATTTTGAGTGGGGCGCACAACGGAGCAATTATTCTGGCGCACGATCTCCACTCTCCCACGATTGACGCAATGCCCGGGACTTTTGATGGTCTCCTTTCCAAAGGCTACAAGTTTGTTACAGTGTCACAGCTGTTGGCCCAAAAGGGACAGGCTTAGGGTGGGATGGCTCATTGATTCCTCCCAACCCCCATCCATGTTCGGCGAACGCTACTTTGCGACCAGAGAGCGCCTTGCAGAGGTCGTTCTGGGTGTCGGTCAACTGGGCCGTGAATGTGGTGAGGAAATTCTCGATGCTGCGACCGATGGGGCTTTCTTAAAGGATCTCCGGAAGCCCTTCCTCTTTGTGGTTTGCGGAGGGATCAACGCTGGGAAATCCGCGCTGATCAACGCGCTCTTCGGGAGTGAGTTGTGCGAGGTTGATGCTCTTCCGAAAACCAATCGACTTCATTGGTATCGGCATGGCGAAAAGGCCTCCTTAACGGAGAAGAGTCCCTTGCTTGTTGAGAAACTCCAGCCTCTGGGTTTTCTCCATGATTTTGAAGTCATCGACACACCCGGTTCCGATGCCCGGATCGATGGCAATCTAGGGGAGATTGAACGTTTTCTCCCGGTCGCCGACCTATTGTTCTTTGTGTTTCCAGTCGCAAACCCCTGGTGTGCGGCCACCTGGCAAGTGGTGGCGCGACTCCCGGAAGAACAACTAGGCAAGGTGGCCTTCGTTCTTCAACAGAGTGATTTAAAGGATAAAGATGATCTGGAAGTGATCCTTGGACACATGAAAACTTTGGGCGAACAGAAAATTGGAAGGATTCCGGAAATCTTCCCGGTTTCAGCCAAGCTGGCAATGGAGGCGAAGAAGGCCGACCCGCCACTCTCTCATGTTCTTCGGAAAAGTGGTTTACCTCCGCTTGATTATTTTATTTCTTCGAAAATCTCCTCGAATCCCCACCGAAGAAA
>JAURPJ010000113.1 GCA_030835305.1 Verrucomicrobiota bacterium
CCGGCTTTGTAAATCTCAGTCGCGCCGGCGGCTTCGAGCGCATAGAGCAAATCGGAATTCACCGAACCATCCGCACCCGGCGGGGTCGCCGCCACAATTTCGGGAACGCCTGCCGCTTGCGCAAATCCCGCCGTCATCAGCGAGGTCGATACAAGGGGAGCCTTGCCTCCCGGAACATAAACGCCAACCCGATCGAAAGGCACGAATCGCTCACCCACTTCCACTCCCTGCGGGTTCTTTGCCTTCCAGTTTTTACGAAGGCTCCTGGCCGCGAAAGCATGGATGTTCTTCAAGGAAGACCTGATGGCATCCTTTGTTTCCTGACTCACCGCGCCCCGTGCCAGTTTCAATTCAGCAGCGGTTACCCTCAGTGATTTTAGATTGAGAGTTGCTCCATCAAATTTCTTTGCGAAAGTGATCAAGGCACGATCCCCTTTTTTCTGCACTTCGGAGACGATTGCCGCCACCGTGTCGGAAACGACATCGCTCGGAATCGCCCGCCGATACAATTTTTTGACAAACGCAGAGTAGGCTTTGTCCTCGTGGGTGAAAATTTTCATGGCCACTACTAAGCTCTGATGGATGAAAGAACAAGCCGCACGCTTAACCGTTTAGCTTCTCGAGACTCTTGGCGAGGAAGCTCCCGTTCTTGCGGAAAAGCTTCCCGTCGAAGTAGATCTCTCCTCCTCCGTAGTCCTTGCGCTGAATATTAACCATGTCCCAGTGCACCGTTGAGCGGTTGCCATTATCAGCTTCCTCATATGCCTGTCCCGGAGTGAAGTGGAAGCTTCCGGCAATCTTCTCATCAAAGAGAATGTCGCGCATGGGCTCGCGTACAACCGGATGAAATCCAAGCGCAAACTCGCCGATGTAACGGGCCCCATCGTCGCTATCGAGGATCTTGTTCAGCTCGCCTGTCATTCCACCGTCTGCCTCGGCCTTTACAATTCTGCCCTTCTCGAAAGTCAGCTTGATGCCATCAAAACCGATCCCCCGGTAAATCGTCGGAGCATTGTAGTAGATCACTCCCTCCACCGAATCCTTGACCGGAGCAGTGAAGACCTCGCCGTCGGGAATATTATTCTGACCGCCACAAGCGATGGCCGACATTCCCTTAATCGAAAAGCGAAGGTCGGTTCCGTTTCCGACAATGTGGACCTCATTGGCTCTCTCCATGAAACGCTTGAGTGCATCCATCGCCGGAAGATAGCTCTTATAATCAAGCAAGCAGGCATCGAAGTAAAAGTCCTCAAAAGCCTCGGTACTCATCCCCGCCTGCTGCGCCATCGCTGGATGCGGCCAGCGCAGAACGCACCATTTTGTTTTCTTAACCCGGTGATCCAAAACCTTGCGGAGGTGCTTCATCGCAGTTCCCATCCTTTTGGCAGGAACATCGCTGGTCTCGGTAATATTGTGCGAACCACGAATGGCGATATAGGCATCCATGTCTTTCATCTCCGTGAGAAGATGCCTGGAAGTCGTCTGATACTGCTCATCGGTGGCACCCATCAACAACTCACGGCTCAGTCGATTCGATCCAAGGCGCAAAAACGGGATCCCTTTCCGCGAACGGACCTCGCGAATCAAGGCCAACGCCATATCCTCCGGCGTATCTACAAGATCCAAGAGGATCTTCTCTCCCTTTTTGAGAGCAGTGGAATAACGAATGAGCTGCTTTGCCAGCTGGATATACCTTGGGTCCATGGCTGAAACAAACCGTGCCACGGAGCCTTGGACAATCAGAAAAAACGAGATTGCCCGGAATCGTTTTTTCCCGCGATTACCGAACGGTATCCCGCCACTGCTCGAACGACTGCCTGCTCGGGTTGTCGGGATCCGGTAGATGGGAGTTGGCGTCAAGCTTGCGCCCAAGCTCCGAATCATCAAAAGCAGCCCCGCCGGCCCGCCGACTGTTACTGGACCCACAGGAAACCAGAGCCGAAAACGCGAGCGCGCAGACTCCACATATGATGGTGCTTTTCATGAGATGATTATGCCCGTATCCGTCCCTCCCGCAAGGGCGGAAGATGCATCTAACAAAAGAAATCGACCGATTGCTACTTTGCTTCGTCGAGCATGCGCACGGCCGCCTTAGAAAGCGCTTTCTCCAACTCTTCCGGCACTCCGTAGTCCGGAAGCTCTTTGATAAACACCGCCCAGTCACGCTTCATCCCAGATCCCAGATAGGCATTGAGCCGGGTCGCAACCGTGGAGTCGGCCAATTCCTTTTCAGTTTTGTAAGTCCTTGTGAGGATATCCCGAATATCGCCAAACCGGGTGAGATAATATTTTTGGTGGTAACCTTCGGCATAGGTAAATTTCCCGACCGGAGCAATCGTGGTCTGAACCTCTTCGACCCCCACCCCCTGCTGTGCGGCGGCGGCAGCCTTGGATTTCTCAGCAGCCTCCTTTTGCGCCTCGTCGTGAAAAAAGACCGCATTCATATACTGGCGCGAGGTATTGATCTGATCACAACGGTGGGCCGACCAAAAAATTTCCAGAAGATCCTCGTATTTCAAAACCTTGGGATCGAAGTCGATTGAGATCACTTCGGTGTGTTTCCCCAGGCTGTAATAGGTGGGGTTAGCCTTATCACCACCCGCATATCCAACGCGCGTGCGAAGAACCCCCTTGAGACTTCCGAACTCGGAGTCAGGCCCCCAAAATCAGCCCAACCCGAAGGTCGCGGTTTCGTATTTTACCTTTGCCGTTTTGGCATCGAGAGGAAGTATGGTCGCCG
>JAURPJ010000114.1 GCA_030835305.1 Verrucomicrobiota bacterium
GAAAGTCTGGCGGGGCCGTTTCGGGAGCCGGGCCTGTATGAGGTTAAGGTGCGTGATGAAGTGATCACGAGCTTCCGCGTGGTTGGAGCACGAAGTGCGATCGAGCTTTCAGAAACCACGCTTAATCAACCGCTTCTCGATTCCATCGCAAAAATGTCGGGTGGCCGGGTCTTCGAGGGTGAAGGAGCACTCGCTGATCTTTTCTTAAAAGGGGATGAGACTCGAACCGAACTTCGTGAGACTTCCCTATGGGACATTTGGCCGGTTCTTCTTTTGCTGGCGATTTTACTGACAGCGGAATGGGTAATCCGCCGCCGTGGTGGCCTTAGTTAGGCTCAATGAGGTCAAAGTGTCCTCTAAAGACGAGATCAAGTCGCCCGGTCCGGAAGGGGCGCTTCTTATCGATGACGAGAGGGGTGGGAACCTCCTGATATCTGCGGGTTGTACCGGGGAGTTTCGGAAGCTGGTCAAAGCGGATTGATTTTTCGCCTGGTGCAATCGGGATCACGTGGACTTTGCATTGCCAGCGATCTCCTTTCTTACCTTCGGCCCAGTGGTGGATACCGGCCTCGGCTTGCAGAATGGTCAAAGCACCGAAGCCATTCATGCGAGCAGCCCAATACATCGGGCTACGAAGTTCCTGCAAGTTCATACCTCTGCTGGCGGCCCACGATTGATACATGGTGCGAAGTTGTTCGGCGAAGGAGATATCGTTTGCGTTTGCCTCAATAAGGAGGAGGGCGTCGTTGGCTTCGCCCGCCGTGATTTCCGGATGGGACTGCTCAAGGAGGAAGAGGCGTTCGGCTTGTTTGGAAACGAGGAGGCGGACTTTCTCAGGGGACGACTGGCGGCTGTCGGGATTGTTGACAAGTCTTTCCAAAAGAGAGCCGGTGGCATTGAGGGCGGACTCAACGCGGTCAATATACTCAGCGAGTGCGAGATGGTGCCAGCGTTCTTCGGACTGCCAGAAGCCTTCCCTCTGCATGGCTTCGAGGCAGGCTTGTTTGGCTTCGAGGTAAGCTTCGAGATTGAGTAGTTCATCAAGATCCTGATGGCGCTGGCAAAGGTGCCTTAGCTCATCCTCGGAACCTGTCGGATTAAGAATGAGGTGCCGGTTTGAGAACTCGGCAACTTCTTCTTCTGGATCTGCCGCGAGATTATCGGCCGATTCATCGAGTGAACTGTCCCAGTGGAGTTCGCCGTCACGTGCGTAGATAAAGAGCAGTTGTTCTTCGGGAGGGATGACTCCATTGACAATTTCTTTTGCCAGTCGGCCCAGCAGATATCGGTCCATGGCCCGCATGAGGGGCCGTGCTCCCATGGTTGGGGTGAAGCCTTTCTCAAGCAGGAGTTCCGAAGCGGTCTCATCCCACTCGATCACCCACGGGCGATTTTGCAAGCCTCGCCGAGAGAGGGTTTTTGAAAGCTGGTGGCGAAGGATTTCGCGCATCGTATCACGACTGAGAGGGCGGAAGGTCACAATGCGATCGATTCTGTTTACAAATTCCTTTCGGAAGGTTTGTTCAATCGCTTTTTGAATTTCTCGAGGTTGGTATGAGGGATGGTTGCTCTGATTGAAGCCCATCGAGACAGTCTGGGCATCCCGGGCCCCAAGATTTGAAGTCAGAATGATGATGGTGTTCCGAAGGTCGGCGGTGTTGCCGCGCGAATCGGTGAGGCGCCCGTCATCGAAGACCTGAAGGAAGAGGTCCCAAACGTTTTGATTGGCCTTTTCAAATTCGTCGAGAAGGACGAGCGAGAAAGGTTGTTGCCGAATTCGAGAGGCGAGAGAGGTCCCCTCATGGGGGCTTCCAATTAAACGGATCAAGGAGCTGGAATCTTGAAATTCCGACATGTCCAGCCGGATCATTCTTTGCTCCGACCCGAAAAGGAAGTTGGCGAGGGACTTGGCAATTTCGGTCTTGCCGGTTCCCGTGGGGCCGGCAAAAAGAAAGACTCCGAGCGGACGGGAAGGATCGGTGAGGCCGGCCTTAATCATTGCGATTCGTTCGACGAGTGCGGTGACGGCTTCGGGTTGGCCGAGGACACTGTGATCGAATTTTTTCTGGAGGGCCTTCAGGTCGAGAATCAGTTCATCGTCGATGATTTCCATGGGCATGCCGGTCCTCGAAGCCAAGGCGCGGAGGAGCGCGGGACGATCTATCGACACCGAGGGGCCCTTGGCTTGATCGCACTCGCGTTGGAAGCACTCCTTGAGAAGGTCGAGGAGAAGCCCGGGCATGGCATGGTCGAGGGAATACTGGCGCGCCAACTTGAGTCCTTCAGCCAAGGTCTCGCTGGCGCTCCCCGGCCTCTTTCCGAGTTGACCCGGATGGTCGTTAATCCAATCTTCGGCCATCTCAAGGGCTTGCTTTTCACCAGGCTCGTCGATTTTCACAATCTCAACGGCGGTGTCGATCCTTGGCGATGATGTCTTTAGTGTGCTCAGTGAACTTTCAGGCGTTTCGCCAATGACGAGAATGTTTCCTTCCGAGAGGTCCGGCAGTATCATATCGAGGATGCTGTCGGGGCTGTACTGATGGCGGCCCGCAAGTTCAAGTTCGTGGAAGGAATCAGCGATCCAGATAACCTTGCGTTGGCGAAGAATACGGAGGAACTCGAGCATGCGTTGTTCAAGTTGCCCAATGTAGCTTTGGCCGGATTGCAAATTTGCCGATGTTGCGGTCACCACGATGAAGCCTTGCTCCTGAAGATCCCTCGCGACCAATCGGGTGAGCGAAGTTTTGCCAACCCGGCTGGCTCCTGTCAGCAGAACCGAGCGGGGTTGTTCGTCGCGGGTTAGGCTTTCCACGATGGACTTCTTCCGGGCTTCCAACGTCGCGGTTTCGAGAATAGGAGAGCCGTCTTCGAGCCGATCGGAAATGGGTTCGAGAATCGTGGCGAACTGGCGGAGAAATTCCCTAGGGTCCCCGGGTTCGCCATTGCCCTTTTCCTCGAGTTCATCGAGCAAGACTCTGGCCTGTTCGTCGGGAAGGCGTCGGACGATGGTCTTGACGTCATCAAGGTCCCAGCTGTCGATCTCGCGATTGTGTTCGCCAAAGGTCAGCTCTTCTCCGAATGCGAGGCGTTCGGCGACGAATTTTCGGAGGGCCCGGTCGATTTGAAAATCATCCCAAGGACTATAGACGGCAGCGAAAACAGGCCCGATCGCCGGTTGCTTGTAAATTGACGGAATACAGCGAAGTGCCGTAATGGTCCGGTGGGTGGAAGGGTTACGGATGTGGGAAAAGATAGCGGGCTTGAGAATTTCTTCGTCAAGGTCATCCCGGTCACCTGCCAAGTGAAGAGCGAGCATGGCCATTAAGTCATTTTCACTCTTGAGATGAACAACGAGGTCTTCAGCCGAAATTTTCTGGGCCGCAAGTTCGGTGAGAGCACGTTGGAACTTGGGATGTTCGATGATCCCGATGCTTGTCGGGATTTTCCCAAGATCATTGCCCAGTTTTTGAGCCCAGGCATGAATATCTTTTGGTTTTTTTTCCTTAGATTTTTTTCCTTTTTGTCCGGGTGTAGGCTCCTCACCCTCCGTTTCATTCCCGGGTGCGGGGGCGGGTGGTGGAACGGGAGAGGGATTTTTTGGTGATGTGTTTCGGCCGACCCAAAAGGCGGCCGCGATTCCAAGTGCAAAAACTATGAGGATGGGAAGATGATCCATGATACGGACGACACAATGAAAGGTTGTCTCAAAAGGGCAAGCGGCACCTTTTGGGGATTGTCTGGAAAGAGAGATTAGTGGGCGAAAATGCGCGTTGAGGGCGGAATGTCATTTTCTAGAAGCCGGGGGAGCGATACGATTGCGTCCTGATGATTCGGCCTCGAAAAAAGTTCACCATTTATGATTTGAGAAAACTGAAGGGTAAGCGTTGTCTGACGCATATTCATGTAAAATCTCCTGAAGAAGCTGCTGCTGCTGAAATGGCCGGAGTCGATCTCATGAGTTGCAGTTTTGACTCGCCGGAGGCTCAGGCGCGGCTGCCTAAGCTGGTGGAAGCTGCTCCAGGAAGCTTCCTGTCCGGTGCGACTCCACATGGCATCGCTTCACAGGAGGAGGCGATTCGCGTGGGGTTTCAGGCGCTCGAGATGGGAGCAAGCTCGGTCTACTGCTCGGCTAGCCCGTGGATCATCGAGGCGATGGCGAGAGAAGGAATTCCTGTGGTGGGGCATCTTGGGCTGGTTCCAAGACATGTCACGTGGACAAATTACCAGGGAATTGGGAAGACCGCGGTTGAGGCCAGAGGCTTGTATGAAAAGATGAAGGAGCTTGAGAACGCGGGCGCATATGCTGCGGAAATCGAGTGTGTCCCTCATCAGTTGGCGAGTTGGTTGTGTGGTGAAACCACGATGCTACTGATGTCACTCGGCTCGGGTTCCGGTTGTGACACACAGTTCTTGTTCTCCGACGATATTCTCGGCGAGTATGACGAAAGGCCTCCCAGACATGCCAGGGTCTATCGTGATTTTTCAGCGGAGTATCGTCGCTTGCAGGACGAGCGGGTTGCCGCTTTTCGGGAGTATGTCGCAGAGGTGAGTGACGGTTCCTTCCCAACGGAAAAACATCTGATCGAGATGGATGAGGCCGAGCTAAGAGCCCTGCAGGATTCGATCAGCAAATCCTAGCTTAGGATGGGCTTGATGACGTGGCCGTGAACGTCGGTGAGGCGGAAGTCGCGGCCCTGGAATCGAGTGGTGAGCTTTTCGTGATCGAAGCCGAGTTGGTGAAGGATCGTGGCGTTGAGATCGTGGATGTGAACTTTGTCTTCAACCGCGTTGAAGCCGAGGTCATCGGTCTTGCCATGGTTCACGCCGCCTTTGATTCCGCCACCGGCGAGCCACATGGTGAAGGCATTGGGATGGTGGTCCCGACCATCGGTTCCGCCTTGGGTCATGGGAGTGCGTCCGAATTCTCCGCCGAAGACGATGAGGGTGTCTTCGAGCATGCCGCGTTGCTTGAGGTCTTTGATCAAGGCGGCGCAGGCTTGGTCGACATCCTTGCAGTTCTTTTTGAGCCCGCTAACGAGCCCGCCATGTTGGTCCCATGATTCGTGAAAAAGTTCAACGAAACGGACACCCCGTTCGACAAGTCGGCGGGCGAGCAAGGCGTTGTTGGCGAAAGATCGTTTGCCTGGTTCGGCTCCGTAGAGCTTTTGAATATGGTCCGGTTCCAGGGAGATGTCGGTGACTTCGGGAGCGACGTCCTGCATGCGGGCGGACATTTCGTAAGCAGCGATACGGGTCTGAATCTCAGGGTCGCCAACGGATTCGAAGTGGCGGTTGTTGAGTTTGTTGATGGCATCGATGACTGCTTTGCGGTTGCCCTTGGAAACTCCTTTCGGGTTGGAGAGATAGAGGACGGGGTCGCCGACCGAGCGGAATTGGACACCATCGTAAACGGAGGGAAGAAAGCCGGAGCTGAAGTTGGCGTTACCACCTGACGGCCCCTTGCTGCCTGATGAAATGACGACGAAGGCGGGGAGATTGTCGGTGTCGCATCCCAGTCCGTAAGTGACCCATGAGCCGAGGCTGGGCCTGCCGAATTGTTGGGAGCCGGTGGAGAGGAGAATTTGGGCAGGGGCGTGATTAAAGGCCTCGGTGTGCATGGAGCGAATGACGGTGATGTCATCGGCAACGGAGCCCAGATGGGGAAGGATTTCGGCCATCTGGGTGCCGGCCTTCCCATATTTTTTGAATTTGAACTTTGATCCGAGGAGGTTGTTGTCGGGATTAATGAAGGCGGATTGATAGTTTTTGAGCAGTTCGGGAGGTGGCTTGGTTCCGTTGAGGCGGGCCAGTTCGGGTTTGTAGTCGAAAAGGTCGAGGTGGCTGGGGGCGCCTCCCATATAAAGGAAGATGACGTTTTTGGCTTTGGCCGGGAAGTGGGGCCGCTTGGGGGCAAGAGGATTCGGATTGCCCGGGTTGGCATTCGTGCGGGCTTCGAGGGAGGTCAGGGCGATCGCTCCGAGTCCGAGGCCGCAATCTTTGAGAAACCAGCGACGGGAGTGGGCGCGTTGAATGTCTGAGAGAAAATTCATGGGAGGGTTAGTTTTTGGTCATCGTCTCGTCGAGGTTGAGAAGAGCCTGGGCGACCGAGGTCGCGGCTGCGAGTTGGACCGGGTCCTGGGAGCTAGGATCAAGTGTCAGGGGTTGGTAGGTTGCAATCAGCTCTTGCGCTGATTTCGAAGTGAAGGCGGATTTTTGTAATTCAAAGAGCTGTGTGAGGACGGAAAGTTCGGCGGTGTCGGGTGGCCGAGAAGTGCAGTGCTCGAAGGCGTCGGCGATGGAGGTTTGCAGAATGCGGGCGCCCAAAGCGACCGCAGCTTCGACCGACATGGGTTCGTTCAAGGTGGTCAGAGCTTGCAGCGGAGTGGTCGAGATGGTTCTGCGAACACAGGCGGCATCACCGGTGGCGGCATCAAAGACAGCGAGCATGGGGTAAGGAACGCTGCGGAAGCGAAAGGTGTAAAGAGCGCGCCGGTAGCGTTGGGAATCGGTTTCGACGTCCCAGGTTTTTGGGCCATAGGAGACCGGTTTTTGGAAGAGGAATTCCGGAGCTGGAGGGAAGACGCAGCGGCCACCGATCTCGAGGTTGATGAGACCGCTGGTGGAGAGTTGGATGTCGCGCAAAATTTCGGCCGGAACCCTGGACCGTGGCCCCCGTGCAAGAAGGCGGTTGTTGGGATCCCGTTCGCGAAGAAGAGAGGAATGTGCGGAGTTTTGCTGGTAGGTTGCACTGGAGACAATGAGGCGGTGAATGTGTTTCATGCTCCAATCATTTTCCATCAATTCGACGGCGAGCCAGTCGAGGAGTTCGGGATGAGAAGGGCCGGGGCTTTGCAGGCCGAGGTCTTCAGGCGATTCTACAAGGCCCGTGCCGAAGTAGGACTGCCAGATGCGATTGACGAGAGTACGGGCGGTGGTCGGAGAATCGCGAGCTACGAGCCACTTGGCGAAAGTGAGGCGGGAAGCGGGATCTCCTTTTGGGAGAGGGTTCAGAAAGGCCGGTGTGTGTGGTTTGACTTCGTGCTGAGGCTTGGTCTGTTCTCCGCGTTCGAAAAGTCTCGTGACGCGTAGTTTTTCTACTGCTTTGGCAACGAGAGCGACGGCTGGAGTTGGGTGCTTTTTCCAGAGTGTTTCGATTTGCTGGTTTATGTCCGCGAAGGCGGGGTTGTGGGAGCGCCAATAACTAAAGACGAGGGCTTCTTGCTGAGGGCTACGTTTGTCTGAAAGCAAGGCCTCACGGACGCGGGGTGGGAGGGTGTCGAATGGCGTGGAAGATTGGCTGGAGAAGGAAAGGCGGAATCGCCCGATGTTGAAGGTTTGGTTGTCATCCGAATTGAAGCCGCCATGGCGTTGCACAAGAAAGGTTTTGAGGTCGCGTGTTGCTGCGTTTGTGATTGGTTCTTCCAGCTCCATTACGATGATCTGGGGATCGTTGGACCGGCCGGGGCCGTGATCTGTGGTCCAAGCAGTTTTGTGGTTTCCGTCGATTGCAAATTGAGCACCTCCGGTGATGCGTTCATCGGGACCTCGTTCGGCATTCAAGGGATATCGTTTGGGGTCAATTTTCGATTCCGGTGGATTGACGGAAGCATGTGCGATTTTAAATTTGGCATCCTTGCCATCGACTCGAAGAAGGTATTCGGAAAGGGCGGCGGTTCCGGTCATCGATCGTCCTGGGCCGTTTAGCGGGAGGTAAGGATCGTTGAGAAGTTCGAGGCGGACGGAGCGAATTGTTCCCACGGTGCTGGATTGATGTTGGAAAGGCGCGGACATCATGGTGGCCGCGTAACCCTGGTTGATGAGAGATCCATCGGGGAGGTTCTGGTATTTTTGGCCGGCATCTCCGTATTGGACGATTTTTTGTACGGTCCACGTCGTGCGGGGTGATTTCAAAAGTTCGTCCTGCCAATCCTGATACAACCCCTGCCAGTCCGGATTTTCTGTCTTGATGCGGTTTTCAAGGGCGGTGATTTGCTTTTTGATTTGCCTGATTTGTGTGTCCTGGCCAACGGAGTAGGCTGGAGTGGATGTTTCCCTGATTGAATTCAGGTAGGCGAACATTCCGTAGTATTCGTTGTGGGTCAGAGGATCGTATTTATGGGTGTGGCAGCGGGCGCATTGCGTCGTGACGCCCAGGATGCCTTTGCCGACAGCATCTACGCGATCGAAGATTCCTTCGATTCGGAATTGCTCGGGCTTTGCTCCGCCTTCCTCGTTGGTCATGGAGTTCCGGAGGTATCCGGTAGCGATGTGATCGTCCTGCGTTGCATCAGGAACAAGATCACCGGCGATTTGTTTAATGATAAAGTCGTCATATCCCATATCCTTGTTCAGGGCCTCAACGACCCAGTCACGATAGAAATGCATCTCGCGCGGGAGGTCTTTCTCGTAGCCTGCGGAGTCTGCATAGCGTGCGACGTCCAACCATTCCCGCGCCCATTTTTCGCCATAATGAGGCGAGGCAAGAAGACCCGAAATCCGGGATTCAAGCTCCGAAGGTTGAAAGCTGCGAAGGTCGGTCAGTGAGGGCGGGAGACCGATGAGATCGAGGTGGAGCCGGCGCAGAAGGGTTCGTGGCACGGTGGGGGGCGAAGGGGCAAGGCCTTCGGCCTCGAGTCGGGCGAGAATGAAATGGTCGATCTCGTTCTTGGGCCAGGCATCGTTTTTAATCTTTGGTAATTTTGAACGTTTGGGTGGAATAAAAGCCCAGTGTGTTCCCCATTTCGCTCCTTCCTTGATCCATTGTTTAAGAAGATCCTTTTGCTTTGGTGCCAGTGGTTCCTTTTTATCGGGTGGCGGCATTTGATCTTCATCGCCATGGGGAAGATTGATGCGTGAAATGATGAGCGATTTGCTGATGTTACCGGGCACGATGGCGGGGCCGGAATCCCCACCCTTGAGAGCGAGGTCTTGTTGATCAAGTCTCAGTCCGCCCTTTCGGTTGTTTTCATCCGGGCCATGGCAGACGTAACAATTGTCCGAGAGAATGGGTTGGATTTCCGACGCGAAATCAACTTCGGCGAAGACGGTGGAAGCGAGGAAAAGGAGGATGACAGGGGAGCGCATTCGTTCAAGAGCATACACTGAATGGACTGAATTTCTAAACCGGAAAATCCTGATGGTTGAAATCGGAGGGAAAGCTGCTAAACCTCCTGAAAATGCTTGGTGTCGTGATACATTTGCTTTTTCTTAACTTCAGTTAAGTTTCATGAAGTGTCCCCGCTGTGTGCAGAAAATTCATCCCGGAGCAAGTTCGTGCCCGCATTGTGGGTTTGCGATGGAGCACGCGGACGAGGTTTTCGGAACCAAGGATATTAAACTGAAGAAATTTTCTGATGTCGCCGGAGTTTTTCGGATGAAAGACCGTGAGCCGATGCGGAAGGTTCTGGAGGATTTTGAAACGAAGTTTCCCCAGTTGTTTGTTTCGATTTATCTGAGTGCCTTTGAGGATTTGAACAGTCTGCGGCAATATGGTTTTTGGATGTTGAACCGGACTAATTATGTGGATGTAGACTCCCAACGTCCGAACGCGACCGGGATTTTGATTCTTGTGGATGTGAATGCCAAGAGTGCTTCTATTACTTACGGTTACGCGCTAATGCCCTACCTTAATGAAAGCTCGACCTTTGAGGCGCTGTCAGCCGGGCATCCGATGTTTTTGCAGGGCGATTATCGCGGGGCGCTCAAAGCAGTCATTCAGAAACTGGAGTCGCTTCTGATCAAAGGCTGGCGACGAGTCAGCAGGGATCCTGAGACAGTTCTGGCGGCAGGGGGGCAGAAACTTAAGGACGCTGGCCCGGACCAGGGAGAGATCAGGGTTGCTGGAACTATAGGGGAGGTTGAAGGATGAAAAGGTGGTTCGCCTTCTTTTGCGCGGGGATGATCTCTTTGCTCGTTGCTCAAACGTTTGAGGAAGATGCGCAAGCGTTTGAAGAAGATCCTTTGGCAGAGCCAGAGGTAGACGCGTCTGAGGAACTCCCGGAGTGGAATGAGGAGGAGCTAAATGCGTTGGAGTCGGGTGACTACATTCCTGGTTCAAGTTTGATCGGGAGACTAGCGCGGGAGGTTCTTGATTCTGAAACGCAGGAGGTGATCGAGTTGGATCCAGCAATTCGAGGGCTTCCGGAGGAAGACCCAAAGTCAGGGGAGTGGTCCAAGGTGATTGGGAGGGAGTTTCTTCCGGCCTATTCCAGCAAGCCTGCGAATGGATATCTGGTTGATCCCCAGGAGCTGCTCGCGACGCAGGAGTTCCGGGATCGAGAGGCGTTCCTTAACTACCATGCAAGGGACACGGTTATTAATTGCTACCTTTATCTTTTTGACGGGCCGCAGGAACTGCCGGAGGGGGAGTCGCTCGAGAGGCTGGTAGAAACGAAATTTGAGGCGGACAAGTCTTCGGCAGTGATTTTTTATTTTATGGGGGATCCTGGGCGCTCAGAGCTTGTATTTTCCAACAGAGTGGTTGAAGCGGTTCGGGAGGAAGAGCGGGAGAAGGTTTTGCGGCTGGCGATTGAAGACGCTCTCGAGAAATCCGATCCAACCTCCCAACTTGATAGTTTTTCAATGCAACTCTCGATGGGGTTGAAGAGGCTGGAGGAGGTTGTGACGAAGGAGGGGGGATCTCTTTATGGTGGGAAAAGCTTTCTGATCTTGGAGGAAATCAACCCCCTCCTTAATCAGCCGAGCCTTTGGGAAAAGCTTATCTTAAACCAAGCGCTCTTCTATAGCCTGCTTGGCCTTGCCGTATTGCTTCCTGCTGCTTTGTTCGGCTTCATGGGACGCTTGATTGCGAACAAAAGAAGAGTTTACGTTTTCCCGGTTGCGGAAGGATCGCTTGTGCTGGATGCGCCTCATGCCGCAGGAGTTGGGGGCGTTCTATCTTTTGTTTCGGCGACGGCCCCGCCATCGAAACAACAACGGGACGTGCCAGACTATCTTCAGAAGATGTGACGATATCTTCTTTTTTGTCAGTTTGTTATCGCTGTTGGAGCCCACTTCAGCCATCATTCATCTTCAGATCTTAAAGGCCCGGCTAGCCGTTCATCCTATGCAGGTTCGGTGGTTCTTGCTGTGAGTTGGTAGGTTTTTATTGGAGAGAAAATCATTGTCATAATCTCTAAAGGTTGACGTTTTTGAGTGTCATCGGTTCAGGGAGTTGACTAGGGTCTGCCAAGAATCTCCTATGACACCTCTTTTCCGGAAAATTCTTGGGATGAACTGGGTCCTCGTCCTGACGATGTATGGACTTCTGGTGTTTGGGATTTTTGCGATTGAAAGCGCCGCGCGTCATTTGCCTGGACCTGTTGGTGTGTCGGGTGGTGAGTTTTTCGCAGGTCGGCAAAAACTCTGGATTGGCTTGGGCACCTTGATCTATTTTGGTGCTTCCCTGGTGGACTACCGCTGGGTTCGCTGGCTGGGAGTTCCCATGTATGTGCTTGGACTTGCACTGACTGTAAAAGCGATGGGGGTGAATGATGTTTCCCACCGTCTGAGTATCGGGCCAATTAGCTTTCAGCCTGCCCAGAGTGCCATCGCGGCTGGAATTTTGGCCATTGCGACTCTTGCTCAGGATTTGCCTAAAGTCCATCGATTCTTTGGTCAGCCTTTTTTTAGGGTTTTGTTGATTGGAGCTCTGACCGGGATTCCTTTTCTCTTGGTGGTAAAATTGGGTGATATGGGATCGGCTCTGGTTTGGGTGCCGGTTGCGGTGGTGGTGATGCTGGTGAGCGGGATCCCCTGGCGGTATTTGATTTTTCTCGCTGCCGTTGCGATTGGGATGGCTCCGATTGCTTACTATGCGGTTTTGCCGACAGCTTCGGAACGGGGAACCGAGAGAGTGGAGACCTATCTGGAATCGCTTGAGAGCGGAGTTGTTGAAAGCTCCGAAGGGAATACCTACGCGGCTTATTGGGTTTCAACTGCGGTGGGGAAGGCCGGCTGGAAGGGAACGGGGTTCGGAGCGACGGAGGAGCAGCAATCTCTTCATGCCAAAAAGCTGATTCCCTGGACGACTGCTCACAACGATTTCATTTTTGCGATTATTGCCGAAGAGCAAGGGTTCCGTGGTGCCCTGTTGTTGGTCACGGCGTTTGCACTTCTCTTGATACAATGCCTCTTTATAGCTTTTTACAGCCGCGACTTGGCGGGGAGAATCATCGTGGGCGGTGTCGTGGGCCTCTTCTTTGCCCACATGTTTGAGAGTATTGGAATGTGTGTGCTGCTAACGCCCATTACAGGTATCCCACTGCCGTTGGTGAGTTACTCCGGAACTTTTGTGGTAATCTGTATGTTTCTGCTGGGTTTGGTACAGAGTGTCTGGGTGCATCGCAGCAAATACAAATACGTCGAGGTCGAGACCTGATAAATGGGCTGTCCGGAACCTGTGGCTAAGGAGCAAAGTCGCTTGATCTGGAACATTCTTTGGGAATTTTTGAGGCAGCCTCTTAGTGATGTCCTTTAACTTGGGTCAAAAAGGCATTCCACTTTGGTCGGGGTTTTCCGCCAATCATCAGGAAGTGGGGGCAATTTTTGCACCTGAGGTTCTTGCCGTTGTCAAAGCGGACACGCTCCCAGCGCTGGTGGGAAAAAATATTCTTGAGCGGGGTGTCGCAGCGCCGCATGAGCTCGATAGCGAGTTTCGCGGTTCGATCCACGGTAGCGGAGCGGGAGTTGCCTGCGTTTTCACACATTTCAATCCCAATGGATTTTCGGTTTCTGGTGCGCTCGTAAGCCGCGTGCTGCCCTTACTTGTTTGTCCGGAGTGATTGATAGATGCTATTTTTGTCTACACCGAAGTGCTAAGTCATAGATCCGAGGGAAATGTGCCCCGACTTTAATCCGCTCCGCTAAAGGAGGCGGGCGCGTGTTCTGGTATAGGCACTACAACCAAAGTTCAGGATGGAGTGAATAGTGATGAAGCGCGTTTTGTGACGGCCAAATCTGCCATTCGGGATATGAGCTTTGGTGATCTTGATCGAGCTCTGATTAACTTTGGCCGAGGGCGGAGCCTCGGGGGGGCTGCGCAGCAAATAAGAAGAGCCCTTACTGCCACCAGGCAGGCGAGCGGCAAGGACACCGGAGCCAATTTTACTTTCTTTATTCGATATTCTGGATCTGCTCACGTATTTTTTCGAGTTCGGTTTTCGCGCTCACGACGTTTTGACCGATTCCGGCGTCGTTGGCTTTGGAGCCGATCGTATTCCATTCTCGATTGATCTCCTGACAAAGGAAGTCGAGTGATCGACCCATGGGCTCGTCGGAATCTAGATATTCTCGAAAACGATTGATGTGCGAGGCCAGCCTTGTGGTTTCCTCAGAGATGTCACACCGCTCTGCGAAGAGGGCAATTTCCTTGAGAAGTCGTTCGTCATTGAGGTCGATTTCGATCTCAGCTTCGCGCAAGCGGGTGTGAAGAAACTCACGCTGGCGTTCCACTACTTTTGGGGTGGCCCTTCCGATCTCTTCAGCATGATTTTCGAGGGTGGTGAGGCGTTCGAGAAAATCAGCTTTAAGGTCGGCCCCCTCGGCCTTCCGCATCACGACAAGCTTCTCCAGAGCACTTTCGAGGGCCGGGTGGATGGCTTCTGCGGCCTCTTCAGCATTCCAGCCGGAGTGCTCGAAGGTGAGGACGCCCGGTGCTTTCATAAAGTCCGCGGCGGCTGGTTTGATCGCTCGATCCAAAAGGTTCGAAATCTCATCAAAAGCAGCCTCGAGGGCTAAGGCTCGACCGGAGTCGATGCTGAGTGATTCGTCCGTACCCGAATTACGCTCGAGGTGGATCGAAACATTTACCCTGCCGCGGGAAACGAAGCGAAGAACCGATTTTCTGAGATCGGCCTCGAGGCCAGCGAGCTCACGGGGAAGACTAAAGTGGATGTCAGCTTGTTTGCGGTTGACGGTCGCGATTTCAACCCGGGCGATGATTCCATTACCTGCGTGTTCGGCACGACCGAATCCGGTCATTGATTGCATGCCCCAAGAAGTAGGTTGTCGGGGAGGGATTTACCAGAAATCACTTACGGTCTTTTTCCTCGTCCGGTAGGTCCTCGTCGGGAAGGAGAGGATCATAGTCGGGGTCGTCTTCGGGGAGAGGATCGTGGTTTGGATCTTCCTCCGGAGCATGATGCTCGCCTGGATAGTCCATATAGTCATCGCTGATATCTTCGTCTTCGCCTTCCTCAGTGAGACCCATATTTTCGTGGTCCGGGTGGTAGTATGGATCATGCTCATGATGGTATTCATCGTCATGATAGGAATCGTGATTCGGGTCCGGATCGATATCGGGATCTGGGCTGTTATCGGGATCCGTATCAGGATCACCATCCGGCGAAGAGAGCAAACTTGCCATGCGTTCTTTCTCTTCCTCCTCTTCAAGGCGTTTGATCTTTTTTTCGTGGAAGTATGAGAGCCAGATACAGATTTCGTAGAGGACGACCATTGGGACTGCCAGGAGCGATAGGGTCATCATATCCGGCGTCGGAGTAATCAGCGCGGCGATCACGAAGATAGCCAGAATTGCATAGGAGCGGGTCTCGCGCATCATGCTGTGACTGAGCAAGCCAATCTTGACCAAGGTCATGACGATCACCGGAAGTTCAAAGGCGAGGCCGAAGATGAGAACGAAAGTGGTGGCAAAGGAGATGTAGTATCCGATTCGCCAATCGTTGGAGATTCCCATGTCCTTACCCCATTCGTAAAAGAAGGTGAGAACGTTTGGCAGAACGAAGAAATAGGCAAAGAGAACGCCTCCCAGGAAGAGCCCAAAACCGATGAAAAGAGCAGGCCAAAGAGCCTTGCGCTCCTCGTCCTTGAGCCCTGGAACGACGAATTGAAGGAGGAAGTAGAGGAGGAAAGGAAAGGAAATAACAATTCCGGCAAAAAACGCCAACTTCATCGTCAGCATGAAGGTCTCGGTTGGCTTGAGTGAACTCATGAGCCGGAGGTTGCCCTCGGCATTCAGGTTGTCGGTGGGTTTGGTCTCCAGCAGCTTGAGGGCAAGCTCCCGAGCTTCGCTTTGATCGTCGGAGATCGATTTGATGAAGTCCTCGCGATCATCTTCCGGAATTTTCAGGGAAGCCCGGTAAACGATGGCGGCTTCGGTGAGTCGGCGGGTTCGTTGGTCGGTTGCTTTTTTCCACCAACGGTCGGCCAGCTCTGAATCAAATTGGCCAAGGGGCGCGGAGACGTCGGCAAAGGTGAGCGCGTTTTCCCAGTCACTAAGCGAGATTTCCTCGTCCTCCGGCAATGTGGCTTCGTGTCGTTCCACCCAGACTTGCTCGACCGGTCGCCGAATGATCGACATGAGTTCATCCTTGTAAACAAAGCAGACCAAGGTGGAGATCAGGAGAGTTAGAACAATTCTCGTGACCATGATCCTCAAATCCTCGAGGTGATCGAGAAAGGGCTTTTCCTCTTCCGGATTCGCCTGGTCCCTTAGTTTGAAAATTTTGCTGAGAAAGAACATGCGACGTGGCCCTGCATACGCGGGATTTTCCCAAGGACAATGGAAATTTTGTTAGCTTGTGAACTACGATGGGAAAAGGGTGAACTTTCAAGGGGTTGCCCTCCTGCGATGACTTGATAGATTTTTCGCTAGATGCCTGCTTTGACTCTTGCTGACCTGAAGGATGCCGCTCCAAAGGCGGGTTTTTTCGCGGACCGCGAATGGATTTGGTCTCCGGAGCCCTTTGAGCTCAGTAAGGCCCAAAAAAAGATGCTCAATCGACTGGGGCATCCCCTTCATCGATTTCAACAGGCGAGTGATGAGCTTTATCGATTGAGCGTGGAAGGGCGGCGTCCGGAGTGGATTGCCAAATTACTGGACGCGGGGAAGCCGGACTGGATGATCAAGCATCAACGTTCCGACGGGAAGCGAGGTGTGACTCCGAGGGTGATCCGTCCTGATTTGCTTCTGACGGAAGATGGTTTTGCGGCATCGGAGCTCGATGCGGTTCCCGGAGGGATCGGAACTCTGGCTTGGCTGAGTCAGGCTTACGACGCAGCCGGGTTTGAAATTTTTGGGGGAGCGAGGGGGATGCTGGATTGTTTTGCTTCGCTTTTTGAGGATGGCGCGGACATTCTCGTGTCCGAGGAATCAGGCGACTACCGACCGGAAATGAACTGGCTTGCGGGAGAGTTGGGTAAGACATTTTCGGTTTATGAAGCGGAAAAGTGGCAACCTGGGACGCGCGAGGTCTATCGATTTTTTGAGTTGTTCGATTGGGAATCGATTCCTGCGATTCGGGATTTGGCGGAGAGTGGGAAAATGACACCTCCTTTGAAGCCCCACTTTGAGGAAAAGCTTTGGTTGGCTCTCTTTTGGACGCCGTCGCTTCGCAAGATCTGGGAAAAGCAACTACGGGGAAGCCACTTGCAGATGCTGAGGCAGCTCATTCCGTATGGTTGGCCGGTTGACCCTGCGGAAATCCCCCCTCATGCCGCTATTCCAAGGCTTGAAGTGATTTCATGGGACGAGGTGGGTGAGTTCAGCCAAAAAGATCGCCAGCTTGTGCTGAAAGTCAGTGGATTCAGCGAGCTGGCGTGGGGCTCGCGGGGCGTGACAATTGGACATGACGAATCGTCTGACGAATGGAAGGCCGCGATAGGCCAAGCTCAGGCTGAATTTGCCACGCAGCCCAGGGTGATGCAGGAGTTTCAAGAAACAAAACTTGTTGAGCATCCCTACTTTGATCCCGAAACGGGCGAGCGTCGGATCATGTTGGGGCGGGCTCGTTTGTGCCCGTACTACTTTGTCGACCGGGAGGGGCGGACCTCGCTGGGAGGATGTCTGGCGACCATTGTTCCGGCGGATAAGAAAAAGATCCATGGAATGAAGGACGGGGTTTTGGTGCCTTGCATGTAGGGGGGGCTAGTATGTAGGCAAAAAAATCCGGACATCCTCGGGATGTCCGGATTTCGGGAAGATTTGGAGCGACGGCTACTGGCTCTTGTTCCAACTGTAGACGTTGTCCTCGTCATTCTTGCCACCAATTTTGCCATCTTTACCCATATGGTAGCCAATCACGCGGCGGTCCCAAATGATCTCGTTTCCAAGTGCCTGGGGCTCACGGAGCTGATTGTCATAATCATAGTTAAACATGAGACGGTAGTAGCGATCCTGCTTGCTGGGGTTGAACCAAGGTCCAAGGAGTTCGGCCCGGTTGTCGGTGCGCTCAAGGCCGCCGACTGCGGCATTCCCGGTCCCCTTGGCAACCTTCCATTCGAAGAAGGTCTGGAACTTGGGGTTCTCATCCTGAGCGACCCTGAGGCCGAGAAGTGGTGCCATGAGTCGATTGTCTGTGACTTGTTCGGCGTCGATGGCTGAAGTATTGGCCATCGGGAGAGCCTGATATTCTTCGAAGAAGGCATCACATGCCTGCACGAGTTGGACGAGACACTGGCGTGCTTCCGTCTTCTTTGTCTGTTGGATTGCCTTGTTATACATCGAGAAGCCGAGTGATGCGAGAACGGCGATAATTGCGATAACGACGAGCAGTTCAACGAGGGTGAATCCGCGCCGTCCGGACGAAGTAGGTGTGATGTGTTTCATGGTGTTTGGTTCGTGTTGTGAGTCTTGGTGACGACAATTAGGCGATTTTTAGAAGGTTGGCAATGAAAGCCTTTCTGCACCTACATTGTCATTACTTGATAACAGCCAAGCGGATCAAGGCTAGCAGAAATTTGGGGTGATGTCAGGGAGTTGGGACTGTAGAAGGCGAGGGCATGATTTTGGAAGTATCGATACGGTGGTTGTGAACATCGGTTTAGTAGTCCAAAGTAACACTATGCCGAAAGCAGAGGAGATGAAGAAGAGCATTATTGCGCTCTTGGGTAAGGAGGGTGGACGACCGCTCAACAAGAGCGAGATCGCCCGGGCAATGGAATTGCCCGGCAGTATGCGCAAGAAGCTCCGCGAGAATATTGCGGAATTGGCTAAAAGTGGGGAAATTGAACAAGGAAAGAAAGGGCGTTTTTCCGTGAGTGGCGAATGCCGGACCCGCGAGGGATTGGTTGGTAAGCTCAAAGCAGCCCCGGGAGGGCACGGGTGGTTTTTCCCCCACAAGACTGATGAGGCGAATCTTGCCACGGGAATCGATTTCGATGAACAGGATCGTTTTTATATTTCGCCGCGTTCCATGGGCATCGCGCTCAATGGTGATATCGTACGGGCGAAGTTGGTGAAGAACAATTCCGGATCCAATGAACACAATGATCTTCGTGCACGGGTCATCGAGATTGTCGAACGGCGTTCCAGCAAGGTGACGGGTATCTTTGTTAAAAAAGGCAAATTTTCCTCCATTCGGACCAACGACGAGCGTTTGCCCCCTTCGATTCAGGTTGAAAATACCCTCGATGTGAAATCAGGGCAATTGGTGGTGGCCGAGATCACCGAGTGGGAACATGTTAAAGATACTCCCAAAGGTCATCTTATCGAGGTTCTGGGGTGGCCCGGCGATCCAGGCGTGGATGTGGAGGCGATCGTGCACCAATACGGGATCAATGCGACTTTTCCACGGAATGTCGTGGAAGCTGCCAAGAAAATTCCGATGAAAATTCCGAAGGAGGAAATCGCCAGGCGGGAAGATTGGAGGAAGCGCGACGTCATTACCATTGACCCGAAAACCGCTAAGGACTTCGACGATGCCATCATGGTCGAAAAGACCGCGAAGGGGTGGCGGCTGGCGGTGCACATCGCCGATGTCTCCCACTACGTAAAGCCCGAGAGCGTTTTGGATCTCGAAGCCCGGGAGCGTGGCAATTCGACCTATCTTGTTGACCGGGTCATCCCGATGTTGCCGGAGGAGTTGAGTAACGGGATCTGTTCGCTCGTCCCACAGGAGGATCGGCTAACGAAGTGTGCGGTCATGGATTTCGATCCCGAAGGGCGGTTGTTTAAGAGCTACTTCTGTGATGCCGTGATCTGCACTCCGCGTAAATATGCCTATGAAGAGGCCCAGGAGATTTTAAAAAATCCGAGTAAAGGCGGCAAATTGGGTGGAAAGATCCGTGAAGCCTGGGAGTTGGCCTCTCTCCTTCGCAAGCGTCGCTTTGATCAAGGCGGACTCGATCTGGATATGCCGGAAGTCAGTATCATCCTGAACGACGGCGTACCAACCGGATATCACCGTGAGGAATACAACGAGAGTCACCAGTTGATCGAGGAATTCATGCTCGCTGCAAACGAAGCGGTGGCTCGCAAGGTGAAGAATTCGAATCGTCCCACCATTTACCGGGTTCACGAAGATCCTGATTCGGACAAATTACAGGAATTTGCCGAACTGGCCCGTTCCCATGGATATGAACCAGGTGACCTGACCAATCGCCGGCACATCCAAAAGTTGATCGATTCGGCGAGAGGTTCGCTGGAGGAGCCCGCGATTAAGGTGGGACTTTTAAAGAGTCTCAAGAGAGCCAGTTATATGGCCATTCCCGATGGTCACTATGGCCTAGCGAAGACGGACTACTGTCACTTCACCAGCCCGATCCGTCGCTACGCCGATCTGGTCATGCACCGTGCCTTGCAGCCCTTGCTCAAGAATAGACCGAAGGAAACGGATCGGACTCCCGATGCCAAACGCTGCGTTGAGATTGCCGAGCACATCTCCGGGACCGAGCGCACGAGTGCCGACGCGGAAACCGAGAGTCGTCGCATGAAAATGCTGGAGTGGCTCGAATTGTCATCGAGAGAGAAGGAACCTCCGGTCTTTGATGCCATCATCACCGAGGTGCGGGCGATGGGACTTTTTATGGAATGCACTGACATTTTGCAGCGCGGTCTTGTGAAGCGGGATGGCTTTCCAGATGGGCGTTGGTTTTTTGAGAACAATGCCGACCGCTTTGCCAATAGCCGCGGACAGATTCTGCAAGCTGGCACCCGCATGAAGGTGGTGGTGGATGAAGTCGACCGGATCGGCATGAAGGCAGATTTCCGGATCGTTGAGTTGATTGGCGGTTCGACTAAAAAGCATGCGGCTCGCAAGTTCTCAAAAGGGAAGCCGGGTGGTAAGAAAGGTGATTCTTCGAAAGGGAAGCAAGACCATCAGCGCGTTAACAGGACCGCCCGAAAATCGGCCCGCAAAAACTCTCGGCGACGGAGGAAGTAGGAAATTCAAACTCGGTTTATTTTCCGGAAAGATCATCGAGATCAATCTTTCTTGGCTCGATCCTTTTGACGTCACCTGCGCCCGGTGAATTGGAATCGCCACGCCCAGGGGTGGGATCGAGATCGATCGAGTAAAGTGAGCGATCGAGATCGGAACGGAGTTGGCTGAGGATCTCACCCCACCATTCGTTATCGGCCAAGACGTCTTCCTGATAGGTTTCCTGCTGGGTCAGATCAAGAATCAGGTAAAGTTCGGATGAGAGGTTTTCAGCACGGGGTGGTCTGGCTTCAAAACCGTTCACGATCAAGCCATCGGTATAGTCGGCATGATAGCTGACCAAAAGCGGGAAGGCTTCGCGGCGTTGATTTGCGGTGAGCTGGTATCGATCAGTGAGTCTACGCAGTCGCTCTCGCGATTCCCGCTCGATCCGCAGGCCAATCTCCTCAAGTTCGATGTCCGAGACGGTCACTTCATAGTTGGTCGGATCCATCTGCTCGATCTTTCTTTTGTCGAGAGGCAGCGGTGCCGAGATTTCACTGCGTTTCGAAGGCCGGTGCTCGGGGCGCTTCGAAGGGGAAGGCTGCGTCATTACGGTCTCATTTCTATCCGAAGCATCACGGGAGGCCGCAAGGTAGGCCACCAATCCCGAGCTACCCAGAATCGCAAGAAAAACAATGAGTCGAAACTTGATCATCTTGGCTTACTTGAACTTTGAACTCATCATCCACTCATACCAATCTTTTTCAAACGCAGCATCATCTCCGTAACCAAAGGTCTCGAGAAGAAGGTCCTTCGTCGGCTTCGCGCCGTCGCGGATCGAGGTGATCAATTCCTGATATTTTTTCTTCCGCTCATCGGTGCTGATCATAAAGTAATTCAGCGCGAACATGTAACCGGATTCGTTGGGAGAAAGGGTGATGATTTGGGCATTGAGTGTTTTTTCAAGACTGACTCTTTTCCCGGCCTTACATAGTTTGCGTAGAATCTTGGGCCACGATTCCTCGGGTCCCAGAGATCCGCCCTTGCGGGCATCTACTTTGGCATCGGGGTTGTCCCGGTAGTAAGCTTCGAAATCGAGATAGTATATTGAGCAGCGATCAAAGATCATGTGCTCGGCGTAGTATCCCATGCCTGCCGTCATCCAAAATGGGAGTTCTGCCTTATATGTCCGGCTTTTCATTAGGGCGGTCCCGAGGCTGTGGACCAGGATCTCTTTGCGGTCCTGCTCGCGTCCGCCGCCGGATTCCTCGGGATTGTTTTTGCAGATCACGAGATAGCGATTCATGGGATCGAGGTAATTTCCGACCTGCTTTGTGATTTGCACGTTACCGCTGGTCCAGTTGTGGCGTTTGGCATCGACCATGACGCATTTATGAAAGTCATCACCGGTTCCGATCAGATAGGTGGTAAAGCGGAATTTTTCTTCTTTGCCGGCCTCCTGACCGGGGGGGGTGCGGAACGCGTTCTTCTCAAAATCGCCTTCTAGCCCTGGGAGAATCTCAAGCATCATTTCATAGGTTTTTTCGGCGAACTTTCTAGCCGGATCCGTTCCGGTGCCATTCATCCGAATCACAAAATGATCGAGTTCCTTCTCTTTCCACTTCATTTCCGGAAAGTGTTCGGTCTGCCCGGAAGCAAAACCAGCTGTGAGGAGCACGGTGGCGAGGAACATTCTCATTTGGAGAGGGTATCCTACCGGTTCCCAGCTTGCAATGAGGGAAACATGACCTTGTCAGATTGCTCTTCGTTTGAATATCATCTGTTTGAAAGCGAGTAAAATGTTAAGACAATTCAAAGAATTTGCCTTTAAAGGAAATCTCATCGATATGGCTGTGGGAATTATTATCGGGGGAGCTTTCACGGTTCTTGTGAAGTCTTTGGTGGATAATGTCTTCATGCCACCCCTGGGGGCGCTGATGGCGCAGGTTGACTTTAAGAATTTGAAGTGGATTCTAGTCGAGGCGGACGCTGAGGCAGGAACTAAGGCTGTCGTGATTGGGTACGGGCAGTTTATTACCGATCTGATTTCTTTCATGCTGATGGCTTTTGTCGTCTTTATTGTCATAAAGAAGGTCATCGGAGCCATGCATAAGGAGGAAGTAGAAGAGGAGGAGAGCCCTCAAGAGCTAACAAAGCAGGAAGTTCTTCTCGCGGAAATTCGCGATCTTCTAAAAAAGAAGTAAGACGACTCTGCCAATCAGTTAAAAAAAGCCCGGTCATGAATGACCGGGCTTTTTGTTTATTTGGCTCTTGGGGGGCTATACCTTACTCGCCAGCTGGCTTTTTGCCCTTTTTGGGGGCACGCTTGCCTTTTCTGACGCCTTCTTCACCGCCTCCGCGAGGTCCGCCACGACGTCCACCCATGGCTTTGCGAGCCTCGGCTTTTTCTTCGTCACTGAGTTTTCCGTCGCCGTCCTTGTCATGCTTCTTGATGAATTCGGCTTTGCGGTCTTCCATCATTGCTTTGCGCTCGTCTTCACCGAGCTTGCCGTCGCCATCTTTGTCATACTTACTCATCATTTCAGCCTTACGGGCTTCCATTTGGGCTTTACGGGCTTCCATAGCGGCTTTGCGCTCATCTTCGTCAAGTTTTCCGTTTTTGTTCGTGTCGAACTTTTCAAGGATTTCCTTGGGAACGGGGCGTGGTCCGCGTGGTCCCTTTTTGCCGTCTCCCTTGGGAGTCTGGGCACTTGCAAGGGCACAGGTGGCGATGGTCACGATTATCGATGTCAATTTGGTCTTCATATTGTTTTATTGAGTTTTCGGGAGTATGGGGACTACCCGGATTCACGCGATCTAACCGGACTTCCGGGAAAGAGTTGCAATTTTTTTTCGCGAATTGTCATTGCCCGTTGCAAAGCCTGTCCCGAAGATCCTAGAAATGCCGGATGAGGTTAAAAAACCAAGCAAAGCCGGGGTCTTTCGGGCCCGCCTGAAAAGCACCCTGATTTTATGGGCCATCGTGACGGGCGTTTTTGTCTCACAGAATGCCTGGGCCTTCTTTGGGCTCGTTTCTTTTTTAACGATCTCGGGAGCTTTGGAGTTCCGGGGTCTTTTCTCCAAGTTTCCCGGTGATGGTTGCCGCACCGTTGGCTTAATGGTCGGTTTGGCAGTGGCTCTCTCAACGGGGGCCTTCCTCGTTCTGGGCTATCAGGAGCATGACAATTACTTTGGGGAGTTGGCCGGTCTGACCACGGTCGCAGTCTTTTGTTTCTTTGTCCGATTCAAATACGCCATCGAGGGACGCCAAAGTGTCGATGCGGTGGGGGACGGACTGCTTGCCTTTGTTTATGTGCCCATTCTTTTCGGGTGCTTTGTTTATCGCCTCAGTTTTTTGCCTGAGGGTGGTGGTGGCGGTGGGGTGCCCGGAGCGTGGTTGCTTTTGCTCATGATTGCGGCGGCCAAATTTACTGACATGGGGGCCTACATCACCGGTTCTTTGATTGGTAAGAACAAGATGGCTCCGCATCTCAGTCCGGCAAAGACGTGGGAAGGCTTTGTCGGGGCGCTGGGATTTGCTCAGCTTGCGGCCTGGGGAATTTGGGCCCTGTCCGGTGATACTTTGGCCTGGATTCCGGCTCTTCATGTCGGAGTGCTGGCACTTCTTATCGGCTTGGTGGCCGTGGCGGGTGATCTCGCCGAGTCGATCTTAAAAAGAAGCCTCGAAGTGAAGGATTCGGGAAATATAATGCCGGGGATTGGAGGGATTTTGGATCTCATCGATAGCCTCTGTTTCGCGGCCCCGGTAACTTATTTTTACCTCCTTCGAACAGGGTTGATCCAATGAAAAAGCGGGTTCTGATTTTAGGCTCCACCGGCTCGATTGGCACCAGCGCTCTCATTGTGGCGAGGCAGATCCCCGATCGAATGGAAATCGTCGGGCTCGCGGCGGGAACGCGGGTCGATGATCTCGAAAGACAAGCCCGGGAGTTTGGAGTCAATCATCTCTGTCTGGCCGATGAGTCGCGATTTCGTGACCTTCACAAGTCCGGGCGCTCCATCTATGCCGGAGCTGAGGGCCTGGTGGAGATCGTCGAAGCAACGAAGCCGGACCTCGTGTTGGTTGCCATCGTGGGAATAGAAGGGTTGCGGCCCACTTTGAAGGCCATTGAGTTGGGGTGTGATGTTGCGGTGGCGAGTAAGGAAATTTTGGTGATGGCCGGAGAGGTTGTCATGCATGCGGCCCGTGAAAAGGGTGTGAACATTCTCCCTGTTGACAGTGAACACAATGCCATTTTCCAATGTCTTGAAGGGCACCATGGCGGTTCCGAAGAAGTTCGACGATTGATCGTGACAGCTTCCGGCGGACCGTTTCGGACCTTGCCGGTTGAAATGCTTGCCGACGTGAAATTGGAAGATGCCTTGAAGCATCCAACCTGGGAAATGGGACAAAAGATCACCATCGATTCGGCGACGCTTTTTAACAAGGGCCTGGAGATAATCGAGGCTCGTTGGCTTTTCGATATTCCGATGGCCAAGGTCGAGGTGGTGGTTCATCCCCAGAGTATCGTTCATTCCATGGTAGAGTTCATTGATGGAAGCGTGTTGGCTCAACTCAGCACTACGGATATGTGTTTTCCAATCCAGTATGCCGTGGTCTGGCCCGAGCGTTTGAAAAATGAATTGAAGCCGCTGGATTTCCCCACCCTGGCAAAGTTGGAATTTGAAGCGCCGCGCGAGGTTGACTTTCCGGCATTGGGTCTGGCCCGTGAGGCGGGCGAAAAAGGAGGGACACTTCCTGCTGTTTTGAATGCCGCCAATGAAGTTGCCAATGCCGCTTTCCGGAAGCGTGAGCTCAGTTTCCCGGGAATTTGGGAATTGGTTGAGAAAACAATGCGCAAGGTGGAACACATCGACTCGCAGGAATTGGACGTCGTCGTCAATGCCGACCAAGAAGCGCGGAGAATCGCACGTCAGTTTCTATAGGAATCCCATGCGGCGCCTTCCTGTTTTTTGTCTGCTTGCGGTGGCTTATTAGGCAAAAACTTCGTGCTGGGTTGCCTTGCCTGCACCGACAGCCCTCTATACGAAGTTGGTTTACGGAAAAACATTCTTCAGTAGCAGCGATCTGGATGTGGCTTTCGCCGGCAATGTTGCGCTAGCGCATCCAGCCGTCTCTATTGGCCCGAAGCAAAAGGTATTGGCCACGATTCCCGCCGGGACTCCTCTCGAAGCGAAGAGGACTGCCAGCCGGATTGTCATGACGACAAAGGTCAATTATCTCGTTTGCTATTCTCGGTGACACGACCTGACTTTCCAGATCCCAAAGGAGCTTTTGAACGTGTGTGCGATCTCCCCGAACTGACTCCGTTTTGGATTACCAGGCCCGGATGATCTCGTGAACGAGGGCGGGGCCTCGATAGACGAAGCCGGTGTAAATTTGAACGAGGGAAGCGCCGGCCGCTTTTTTTGCTAAAGCATCTTCTGCCGAGAAGATTCCGCCCGCTCCGATGATGGGAACATCCCTCCCAAGTCCGGCGTGGAATTGTGCGATGACTTCGGTGGAGTGCTTTGTCAGAGGGGCTCCGGAAAGGCCGCCGGCTTCGTTGGCATTGCGATGGCCCTTGACCGCTTCACGTTCGAGAGTGGTGTTTGTGGCGATGATAAAATCAAGACCGCCATCGCGGAAGACCCTGGAGAGTCCGGCGATTTCTTTTTCATCGAGATCAGGAGCAACCTTTAAAGCAAAGGGGACGTAGCGTCCGGTTTCCTGATGAAGTTTCGTCTGGAGTTTTTTGAGCGTCTCGAGGAGGCGGCCAGCGGCGTCTTCGGATTGTAGATCACGAAGACCGGGAGTATTGGGCGAGGAAAAATTGGCGGTAATGTAGTCGGCCCATGGATAAGATTTTTTAAACGCGATGGCGTAGTCATCGTTGGCCTGTTCGTTGGGGGTCACCTTGTTTTTCCCGATGTTGATTCCAAGAATTCCGTTGAAGGAATTTGCGGAACGGGCGTTTGCAAGTCCCTGGTCGATGCCCGGGTTATTGAAACCCATACGATTGATGAGGGCCTTGTGTTGGGGGAGGCGAAAGAGGCGGGGCGCTTCATTTCCGTCCTGGGGTTTTGGCGTGAGGGTGCCGACTTCAACATGACCGAAACCGAGGAGGCCGAGGGCGTCGATGGTATTTGCCTCCTTATCGAGTCCGGCGGCGAGCCCCACCGGGTTCGGGAAGGTGAGACCCGCAAAAGAAACCGGATTTGATTCCGGGGTGGTGGTCATGGCTTTTAAAATTCCCAACTTTTCGGTGGCGCGAAGCCCGGTCATCGAGAGGTGGTGGGCGCGTTCGGCATCGAGGCGAAAGAGGAAGGAACGTGCGGCGGGATAGAGGAAATAGAGCACGGAAGAGATGTGCCGAATGTGGAGGGATTAGGCAAGTTTAGAGGCTTTTTTGAGTAGAGGGCTTTGGCGGTGACGTTGTGTCCTTTGGATGAAAAAGGCGAAAAGGGTTTTGCAGGTGGGTTGCCGGACGGAGTTGAGGTGGAGGTTTTTGCCCTATATGCCGAAACGAGGAAAGCAGGAGTGAGAAAGAACTCGATCAATGCCCTGGTTGGATCTGCCGGAAGAATGTCTATCCTGACCGGAGATTTTAATTCGGTCCGTGGCGTCGATGGCAGCGGATTTGATTTTTAGCGATGGTAGTTGGAAAGAAGCAAGTGCAACAGGTGCAACCTTTCCCAGCACGAAACCGGTTAGTCGGATTGACTGGATTTTTATTTCCTGGGGATGGAATGAACTAAGCAGATAGGTAATGGTGAGGGATCTGTCCGATCACGCGATGGTGGTCGGGGAGTGGAAGGTGCGCTGAGTTTCACTCGTGGGCTATTTTTTACGAAGGCGAATTGGGCCTTTGGCAGTGGAGGGATCGATGACTTTTCCTTTTTGGAGGATTTCGATTTGACCGTTGGCCACGAGGCGCCGGGCAGCCTGCCTGGTCTGTTCGATGTGGCCCCGCCATTGATCATCTGCGAAGATCCTGCGGGCAGCTTCGCTGGGACAAATGGTGGTATTTTTGGCCCTTTCGTAAAGAAGTTGCAGAATGGCGTTTTCGAGTTTCCGGTCGACCGGGCCAGGCTTGGATTTACGGCAACGGGTCGAACAATAGTGGATGTCATCCCAGCAGGTTTCCCATTTCTTACGCCACTCGATGGCTCGTCCGCAGGTCTGGCATATTTTGTCAGGGATCATCACGACTTGCGTTTTTAGAGTTGAGGTTGATGAATGAATGGTGAATGAACAATTAAGGAATAGAGTGATCCGAATGGCGTGGGAGGATCGCACGACCTTTGAGGAGATTCAGA
>JAURPJ010000115.1 GCA_030835305.1 Verrucomicrobiota bacterium
CCGGTCGCAGTATCGAGTTTCGCGACTTCCCCGGGGGTCCCCTGGGCCACCAACTCCCCACCGTGCGCTCCCGCCGCCGGACCAATCTCCACCACCTGATCAGCCGCCATCACCATCGCCTCATCGTGCTCCACCACGACAACGGTATTTCCGGCATCCCGCAATCTCTGCAAAGCCCCGATCAAGCGTTCGTTGTCCAAAGGATGCAGCCCAATACTAGGCTCATCCAAAACATATAAAACCCCGGCCAATCCCGCCCCCAGCTGGGTCGCGAGCCTTACTCTTTGAAACTCTCCACCCGACAAGGTCCCGCTCGCACGATCCAGCCCCAGATATCCCAAACCAACCTCATCAAGAAATGACAAACGTTTTTGCAACTCCGCCAGCACTCCTTTCATCGCAGCCTGTCGATCTTCGGGGATTTCCACCGTGACGATCCATTCCCGGATCTCCTCGATGGAACTTGAACAGAATTCGTCAATTCCCTTTGCCCCGCCTTTCCCCTCCAAGGTTACCGCAAGATACTCCGGCTTGAGCCGCTTCCCCTGGCACGACTTGCACTCACGCGAGGTCATGAACCTTCCCATGCTACGCTTGACCCCTTCACTCTCAGTCTCCCGGTAAAGCCGTTCAACCTGCTTGCAAACTCCTTCAAATTCCTTCTTCCACGGAACGATCGTTCCATCCTTTTCCCATTGTACGTCAATCTTCGTATTTCCGGTTCCAAAAAACAAAGCACGTCGAAAGCTCTTTGGCAGCTTATCGAATGGCTCCTCGAGACTCACCCCAAAATGTCCGGCCAGTGCTTCAATATTTAGCTGGTTCCAACCCTTCTTCTTTTTCGACCCCTTGTTCCAAACAGCCACCGCACCTTCTCCCAACGCTTTGCTGCGATCTGGCACGGCAAGAAACGGATCACAAAACACCTCGGTTCCCAGACCATGGCAGGCCTCGCAAGCTCCAATGTGGGAGTTGAAAGAGAAGTGTCTGGGAGTCAGCGCCGGCAGCTCAAAACCAGTTTCGGGATTCCGATAACTCATAGCAAAAGAAAGCTCCTCCCAAACCTCGGTCTCACGTTCCTGAGCCAGAGCCCGGAGCTCAAGCCCACAAATTCGCAGCGCGATCTCAATACTATCCGCCAGCCGGGAATCAACCCCGTTCTTCACCACCAGCCGGTCCACCACGATTTCAATCTCACCACCATCTTCCGGCCAAACTTCTTCCGCAGTCTCCAACTCGACGACTTCCCCTCCAACCCGCACCCTCACAAATCCCTGCCGCTGAAGATCACCGATCATCCCTTTGGGATCGCCCTCGGTCGTAATCGGAGCCAGCAAAATAAGGCGACTCCCCTCGGGGCGTTTCGACAAGCTCTCCACGATATCGCTGGTCGACATCCGATTCAACCGCTCACCGGTCTCTGGATCGTGAGGCACCCCGGCTGCCGCATACAGAATGCGCAGGAAATCGTGAATCTCAGTCACCGTAGCAATCGTCGACCGTGGATTCCCCCCTCCGGTTCGTTGCTCAATTGCAATGGCTGGACTTAACCCCTCTATCCCATCGACCTCCGGCTTCTCCAACTGATCGAGAAACTGCCGAGCATAGACCGAAAGCGACTCCACATACCGCCGCTGCCCCTCCGCATAGAGCGTGTGAAATGCCAAACTCGACTTACCACTCCCGCTGACTCCCGTGATCACAATGAGTTTTCCCCGGGGCAAATCGACATCAAGCCCCTTGAGATTGTGCTGCCGAGCTCCTCGAATCCTGATCACGCCGAGATTAGTCGCCTTTTCGCCCATTCGAGTCAACTTTCAGAACACAAAACCACCCTCGGTGATCGAAATCCCAACCAAAACGCTCCCTGCCGGAAATCTTTCCAAGGAAACCACAAAATAAGCCCCGCAGGACATCACTCCCCGCACGGCCGCCGCTTCCCGGCCTCAAGATAAAAAAGGGCCTTTTGGTAACTGGCTCCGGTGAGAAAGTGGTCGAGGTTCCCATCAATCTCACTCCGGTGCGCTTCATGCCAGGAAACGATTGCTTCACTCGCCTTCCTCAGGGCTTCAAGGTGGGCCTCGGGATCACGGTCTCGGAATTCATGATCGGCAATTACCGCGATTCGGGCTTCGAGGGCCTCGGCTAATTCAGGAAATTTCATCAACACTGGTGCGGAAGTCTTTCGTGAAAACAATCTCCCGGCAATGGAATTCGAAACCGCCCGAGAGTTTAGGGTCATCGCACTAGCCCAATCTCCCCGCGACCATCCTCGCAAGCCGAATCATGTTTCAGCAGGTCAATATAGTCCTCAAAAGAAAACCGCGCCTGAAATGAATCAAGCGAGGTTTCGAGAGAGCTTGGAGGCGGAGGCGAGAATCGAACTCGCGAATACAGGTTTTGCAAACCCGCGCCTTACCACTTGGCTACTCCGCCCTCGGAAGACTTGGTAATATCCCTACCAACAGCTGTCAACACCATGATGTCCGAAAGACGAAATCTCCTCAATTCTGGTCGAAATCCGCCCTTTTACACCGAGCCCCCCTTTGATATCGTCTGCACCTTATGACACACCTACGTCATTTCATCGGGCTCGTTATTGTGACCCTGTTCATCGCGCCAGCATGGGCACAAACACCAGAAGAGCTCGCCAAACTCGA
>JAURPJ010000116.1 GCA_030835305.1 Verrucomicrobiota bacterium
AAAACGTTTCCAGAAGAGGGTTCGACTAGCGCTTCAGCTTCATCGCTGTCTCACAAATGAAGTTGGTCGCAAGGTTTTAAGCTTGGCCGCCGTGGCCGGGGTTCTCCCTTTTTCGTGGCTTCACCGGCGGCTCTCCTAGTGCTACTTTCCGGTAAGAAGATAGCTGTGGTAGAGAAGGAATTCCTCAAAGAGAAATTTCGATTTCGCTTTCATCGATTTGAATTTCGAAGAGGTGGTTGCAGAAACATAGACTTCAAGTCCGAGGTCGGTCGCCATGCGTCGCGCTCTTTTGAGGTGCCATGGGTCACTCACAAGAAGGGCCGACTTCCACTTTTCATCTCCCATAATCTTTTTGGCTTCGCGCAGATTGTCGATGGTGTTGCCTGATTCTTTTTCAACGCGAAGAGCATTTTTGGGGACGCCCATGCGAACGCAATAGTCCGATCCGACTTCGGACTCCGCATGTTTGGCTCCCTTGCCGTATCCCCCGGTCAGGATAATAACCTTAGCCTTTCCCGTCTTGTAGAGAGCGATGGCGTGATTCAGGCGTTCTTTAAGAACGGGCGATGGTTTGTCATGCCAAGCGGCGGCCCCCAGCACGATGGCGCAATCTGCGGTTCGGTCGCGGTTGAGATGCCCAATCCGATGGATGTCCCAGAGTTGTCCTCCCATGTATGTGAATACAAGGAGGATGATCGTTAAAATGATGCGGCGTCGGCGTCGAGGCATTAGAGGTTTCTTGGCGGCGGCCTTATGAGAATGTCTTCGACTATCATTAGGATTCAAGCTGCGATTTATAATAAGTTAGAAATACCTCTTCGTTTCGATGAGTGGTCATCCCGGCCAGTTCGTAATAGCGTGATGAAGGGAGGAAATCACCTGGGAGTCCCGTGAGGGTGGGCGCCTCCTGCCCCCCGAAGACTGTGTGGGGAGCCCAGGTCAGATTAATCTCGTCAACCACATCGAGTTCGAAGAGTTGCCTTACAAGACTGCCTCCGCCTTCACAGAGCAGAGTGGTGATGTCGGGATTGTTTCGCAGTTCTGCCAAAAAACCGCTGAGAGTTGTTCGATGAATCGTGGCGGGAAGGTCCGGAAATTTGGCTTCGCCCGAAATCACGAGGTGACGGGGTCCCCCATCGGAGTGGAAGAAGGGATGATTGCTATCAAATTTGCCCTCCCTGGAAATCACGCAACGCCATGTATTGTGACCTTCGACGGCCATGGTCATTTGATCGGCCTCCAGGGTCGCCCGTCCCACGAGAATGGCATCGGCACGTTTTCGGATTTCGAGCAGTCGTTCGAGATCTGCCTTCGATGTGAAGTGGGCCGGTGATTTTCCGGTGGTCGAGATTTTGCCATCAGCCGAAATGGCGAGGTTTAAAATGACACGTAGCCTGGGTTGAAATGGTACGACAACTTTCAGAGTTTCCCAACATGCCCTGACATTGTGGACCCGGAAGATGTGAGCGCCTTTGAGAATGCCATCGGTGAGGAGGGCAATCGTGCCGGGGTCACGCTCGCGCGGGTCGGGGAGATCCAGAACATCGCCAATGATCGTTTTGCGTGAGATTGGAAGGAGGACTGGGCACCCGAAGGCTATGATCTTTTCGAGTTCGCGAAGGACGAGAAGGTTGTCTTCCTTTTGCTTTGCGAAGTCGAGACCGGGATCGATCACAATTTGACTGGAGTTTAAACCAGCCGCCCTGGCGGTCTCGATTTTTTCTTTGAAGAACCCGGTCATCGATTCCATGAGGTTTTCCCAGCTGTGATGGGTGTGGGATACCTTGGGCTGACCCACGGAGTGCATGATGAGGAGCGGGACCCGGTGTTGTGCGCATAGTCTGGCGTTCCGGTCGTCGGGAAGAGCCGACATGTCATTCAGGAGATCGATTTCGGGACCGAGGATTTGCTCCACCACCTCGGGCCTCCAGGTGTTTACCGAAAGAAGAGCGGGGGAGATCTGCTCGTTGTCGGCGCCCTTGGTTTCGTCTCGAAGTTGTGCCCAGTGGTCGAGAAAAGATCTCAGTCGGCGAACTTCCTCATCCACTGAAATCGCCTCTCGATTGGTTCGCGCGGATTCGGCACCGATGTCGATGATATCCGCACCCTCCCTGATGTGCTTTTTTGCCTGTTCCAGGGCTGCGGCCGGATCGAGGGAGCCATCGCCGGAGAAGGAATCGTCGTTGATGTTGACGATCCCCATCAGGAGGGGGCGACGGGGAAATGAGATCTTGCGGGTGGGCGTTTCGAGGATCATGGCGCGGTCAAAGCCCGGCCGTTGTCTTCCGGAGTGAGCGAAGTCAGAAAAGGTGCGGCGGTGATGGCCCAGGTTTCGGGTGTCGGGAAGCTTTCAGCTTCTCCACCCATGCACTTGCGCAGCATGTCGGTGGCAATGATGCCCGGGTTTAGCGCGACGGCGGCCATTCCGGGAGGGAGTTCCTGGGAAAGCGATTGTGTGAGGCCTTCGATCGCCCACTTGCTCGCGCAATAGGGGGCGACCTCGGGTGACGTGGAGCGGCCCCAACCTGATGAGAGGTTGACGATGATGCCTTTTCCCTCCGCAAGCATCACGGGCAGGGCATGACGAATGACATTGGCGGTGCCATTAATATTAACCGCAGTGAGTTGATCAAAATCCTGGGGTGGAATTTCCCAGAGTGGGGCGGGTGAGTTGATGATGGCCGCGTTGTTGATGACCAGCTCCGGAGCTCCGGCCGCTGCCAGCGCTTCGTCGCAAAAGTCGGAGACGATGAGGTCACTGGTGACATCGCAGGGGATAAAGTGGCCCTCGGGGAATTCATTTTTGAGGTGTTCGAGCGCGATTTCATTACGCCCGCACCCGACTACGGTGTGGCCCGCTTTGAGAAACTCGGGCACGAGTGCCCGGCCTAATCCGGAGGTGCAACCTGTCAGCCAAATTGTCATGGGAAGCGAGGCTACGATTGTTTGCGGAGAATGACAATCACGCTTGCCGGGCTTCTTGGCGAGGGCCAGTCTTTCCCGCAATGATTGGTGATGATTTGTTGACGGTGGGCGGGAAGTCCTTCCGCCGGGGCGAGCGCGGAGTGGTTGAGCTTCCTGTGGGCCGTCTTGTAAGCCATGCCGAGCTTGCGCTACGAGTGAATGTCATCCGCGGGCATAAGCCCGGCCCTTCTCTTTTTGTGACGGCCGGAGTGCACGGTGATGAGCTCAATGGCGTGGAAATCGCCCGACGTTTGGTGGGGCAATCGTTCTCCGGGTTGAATGGAGATATATTGATCGTTCCGGTCGTGAACGTGGCGGCTTTCCTTTTGCGTTCACGCTATTTACCGGATCGTCGTGATTTGAACCGGCTTTTTCCGGGGAATGCCGACGGGAGTTTTGGAGCACGGGTTGCGCGCACCCTGATGGATGAGGTGGTTAAAAAATCCACCCACGGAATCGATCTGCACACGGCTGCGACCGGCCGGATCAATCTCCCGCAAACCCGCATGGCGGATCGGGTTGAGGGCTCCCGGGCGATGGCCAAGGCTTTTGGCGCCCCGGTGATGGTAAAGGCGGGGAACCGGGAAGGGAGTTTACGGTCGGCTTGCGAAAAACGGGATATGCCCTACGTGCTTTTTGAGGCGGGCGAAGCGCTGAGGATCGAGTTGCCCGCGGTGACTTTCGGACTTCGCGGGGTGAGGCGTGTCATGCGCAGCCTGGGAATGCTTCGCAAGAAATCCAAAGATCGCGAGCATCCCTCTGCATATTGTATGAGCAGCAGTTGGCTGCGGGCTTCGATGGGTGGCTTGTTCCGTTCCTTTGTTCCGCTCGGAAAGGCGGTTGAGGAGGGGCAGGTTCTTGGTGGGATTGGAGATCCTTTCGGGAGCGGAGAAACCGAAGTGATTTCGGATCGCCGGGGTATCGTGATCGGGCGGACGGGGGCCAGCCTGGTGGATGAAGGTGATGCGCTTTTTCATATTGCGCAATCGCAGGCCTCTCCTGAAAAGGCTGAGGAACGAATTCTTCTCTCGGCGGAAGAAGTGCTTCCCGATTTGGAACGGCCCCCATACCGCGATCCGCATTCCGACCAATAAAGCCGACTCTAGAAAAGTTCGTTTGACGGGGGAGCCGGGGTCTCTTTGATCTCGTCCGCTTGCGCGTCTGCCACCGGTGGAAGCGGGGTGACCAATGGGGCCGGCAGGGGGAATTTCCGTTCGAAGATTCCGGGCGCGGATTCGTTGGCACTTGCGTAAGCGCCTTTCACCATCTCGAGTTTGGCATCGAGGTTGTCGACGTAGTGAAGAGCATGTGCTTCCGGGGTGCGGGGCAGAGTGGGGGAGCCGAAATCGTATTGACCGTGATGAGAGGCGATCAAGTGAAGAAGGTGGAGGCGGACGTCTTCGCTCGCGGGCTCGATTTCCCGCCAATTTTCCAGTGGGAGTTCGCGCCAGAGCTTGTTGACCAACTCCAGGCCGAGGGGAATGTGGCCGAGCATTTCGCCGTGCATGAGGTGGAGCTGGGTGAAGCCGGCTTCCGGATAGGTGTTTTCCCAGAGCTTTCCGCAATCATGGAATAGCACGCCGGCGATCATAAGGTCGCGGTTGAGATAGGGATAAACTCCACAAATGGCGTTGGCGCTCCGCATCATTTGAGCTACGTGTTCGACCAGTCCTCCACGCCGTGCATGGTGATTCTTACGTGCGGCGGCAGTACGCCGAAAGCGCTCCTCAAACTGCTCCACGAAGACATCGCAAATGGCCTTGAGGCGCGGGTCGGACAGTTGGGAGAGGAAGTCGACGATGTCGGCCCAATCGGCATTCTGTTTTTCCCGGGTCACGGGATCCCCTGCAAGGAATTCGCTTTTTTCGTCTTCGGTGAGGAGGCGGAATTTCCAACCCTTGCCGTCAACGCCATACTGGTTCTGGGTCCACTGGCCGGAGAATTGCAGGAGGGCGTCGGGAGCAGTGTCGGCGGCGGAATGGAACTGGGGATGATTGTTCCAGATCTTCAGGGTGATGGCACCCGTGGCGTCGGCAATATCCCACTCGAGGTAAGGCTTGCCACCTTTGGTCTCCTTTTCGGTGCGCTTCTGTAGCTGCGCAAAAAAAGAGGCTTCAAACGGAGATTCGTTGGTGGAGGAGAGGAGTTCGCTGATCGACATGGCTCAACAGAGCCGGATCATGTCCTTCACGGATTGAATCCAAAGGAAAAAAAGTCCCTTCGTTGAGTATTGGAAGTGTCCGTCGTCGGTGAGCTTGATGAGACCGCAGTCGAGGTTGTGATCGATCTGGCGCTTCATCTCGGCTTCGACCTGCTTGAGAACTTCGTCCGGATCCGGCATGAGCAGGTCCTTAGAATGAATCTTCAACTTGGCAAGGTGCCGTTGATGGTCCGTGTATATGGCCTCGAAACAGTTCCGTTCGCAGGGAAGGTGGTCCCAGTGGGCTTCCGGCGAATGTTTGAGGGTGGGGGAGAATGGATAGTTCGTGGTGTGGATGGTGCGACCGTCCGGGGCACGGGAAGAGACCGTCACAAAGGCGAAGGCAACCTGATCATGCTCACAAAGGCAAACGGCCGCGATGGCCTTGGCCTCGGGATTCCAGAAGAAGCGGAAGTATTGCTGCATCCCGGCCCAGTCCCAACCACTGTCGGTGACGTGTTCAAACTCGGCCGCTTCGATCTCCCGAATCAGACGCGAGGCATTTGGGAAGTGGTCTTCGGATGGTGGCGTACGCAGCTTGAGTCGGTTCTCGATCGGCAGACGCATGCGGCGGGTCCGCGTGAGCAAGTCAAACCACGGGAGAAGGAACCAAAGGGCCGCGCCCAGGAGTCCTGCGGTGATGCTGCCCAGGGCCAGCCAGAAGGTCAGGAAGGAAGCGGCCAGGAAAGTCAGCGCGCCCAGTTTTCGCAAAATCAAGGTCCTGCACGAGCGCAGGGCAATGCCGATGACGACACAGGCTAGGACAATGAGGAAATTGTGCATGCGGTTTTTGTTTTACAAAATTTAGCCAAGACCTCCGACCATTGATCAGTTTCAGGAGATTGCCAGCGGTTTCGTCGCTTCCCTTGCGAAAACTTCGACAATTTTCTAGGATCCGGACATGGCGATTGAACCTTTCCACGAAATTTGGCCGAAAATCCCCGATTCCGCCTTCGTTGCCGCGAGTGCTGACCTTGTTGGCAGGGTCACTTTGGGTGAGGAGTCCAGCGTTTGGTATAACGCGACTCTCAGAGGGGATATCAACGAGATCGTGATCGGGCCGCGCAGTAATGTGCAAGACAATGCCGTGATTCATCTCGCCGACGACTTCGGATGTTATGTCGGTGAGCTCGTGACCGTTGGTCATTCTGCGATTTTGCATGCCTGTGAGGTGAAGGACGAGGTCCTCGTGGGAATGGGGGCCTGTGTTCTCGATGGCGCGGTGATCGGGCCGCGCACCATCATTGGGGCCAACGCCCTGGTGACCGGAGGAACGATCATTCCCGAGGGATCACTTGTGCTGGGAAGCCCGGCCAGGGTGGTAAAAACACTCGATTTCAAAGATCAACTGGACATTAAGGGCTGGGCCGAAAAATACGTCCGCAACTCCCGCCTTTTCAAGGAGAGAGATTTTACCCCAAGGTAGCCGAACGCTCCCGTTCTCGGTTCTTGGTTTGGGAAGTCCCGAAGGCAGGAGCTTTTGGCTATTCAGCCCACTGGGACACTCTTACGTAATCGATCAACATCGTTTGTGGAAAGGCCGGGTCGGGCAGGTTTTTGACATCCTGCTTGGTGCCTCCGAAGAAGTGTCCGCCGACCGCGACGTTGAAAATCAGGTGAAACGGTGAGTCAAACGGGGCGGTGTCGCTTTTCCTGGCGGCGGCACTGAACCAATCTTTCTTCTCAATGGTCTGCCATTTTTTGCCGTCAAGGAACCAACTGATTTCATCCTTTTTCCATTCGACCATGTAGGTGTGGAATTCTTCCGCAGCATTTTTGCCTTCGAATTTCGTCTCACCACCTTTGTAGGCATTCTTGGGCCACTTGTCGCCAAAGTGCAGCGTCCCGATGGTCTTGTCGACCTCGGAACCACGCGACTCGACGATGTCGATTTCGCCTCCAGCGGCCCATCCACCATAGGGGGAATTGGTCGGCAACATCCAGATGGCGGGCCAAATGCCTTCGCCCGAGGGCAGCTTGGCCCGGATCTCAATGCGGCCATAGGTCCACTCGCCCCGGTAGAGTGACCGAAGCCGGGCCGATGAGTAGGGCTGGGTCTTTCCATCCGAAGTGGTGTGGGGATCCCGGTAAACACTGAGGTGAAGTTTGCCGTCCTTTACGAAGGAATACTTGGGAGCGGAGGAGTAGTACTGAAGCTCGTTGTTCCCGCCGCCGTAGCCGTTGACCTCGTTTGACCATTTGCTGCGGTCGATTTCGGTGCCATTGAATTCGTCCGCCCAAACCGGAACCCACTTTTGGTGGATCTCGGTGAGTCGAAATTCAGAGCCCGGCTTTTCGCTCAAGGTCCGCGTTACCTTCCTGCCGTTTCCCTTGATGGGGTCGCCAACAGCCTTCCAGGCTTCCGG
>JAURPJ010000117.1 GCA_030835305.1 Verrucomicrobiota bacterium
ACCTTCGTTTTTAACAATCTCCCCATTCTGAACATCAAAGGGATAATAGAGAAGCATCTCCCCAGAAGATTTATCAATGGCAGTGAAGTTTGCGGCAACCACCGAAATTGCGATAATTTTTGAGATTGGGTGCATGATTGTATGTCTAAATTTTGCTTGGCAAGATTTAAGAAAGGCTAAGGGATGGTTACTCGGGTTGCTTGATCACCATCGTGGGTTCCGCCAAATCCGACTGATGACGGCTCTCGCTTCCGTCAGGCCAGTTGATTAGGAGATCCATTTTTTTAGCACTCTCCGGTATCGAAATGCAGATGGACGAAGGAGACTGCGAAAGGTATCCCCCGCCACCGTAGGTTTCCTCAATGCGGGTTTGCTTTGTATCAAAGCTAATACGTAGCCGGGCACCAAGCGCGGTAGGGTTTTCGGACGCTCCAACGAGCTTTAACTGAATGGCATTTCCTTCTGCTCCCTTCTTCTCGAAGACGCCGACAGGACCATTATTTTTGGCGATAACGAAATCCATTGCGCCATCTCCGTTCACATCCGCTCGGGTCAAACTAGCGGCATCACCCGGGACCCAAAGCCCGCTTTGCTCGGCCGGAATCGGATCAAAGCTGCCATCTCCTTTTCCGAGCAAAAGTTGACTCAAACCTCCCGACATTCTCCCCGTTTCAACCTGGGGGCTGTGGAAGTTCTGCGCAAGGTAGAGATCCGCTTTCCCGTCATGATTCACATCGTCAACCACCACTCCAAACGATGGGGCAATTTGAGCAATTCTGGGCAGCGCCTTGAAAGTGAAACGAATTGCTCCCCCGGCTTCGGAATCATTGATGAGAATACCCGATTCCAAAACCGCCGCATTCAGCTTGAGAGCAGTTTTCAGACGATCCGGTTGGTAGATATCCGTCAACTCCGCTCCCGCAAATTGCCTGAATGAGGTGAAAGTTTTTCGAAGATGCGGCATGGCGTTACTGGAACAACTGCGCCCCCGTCCCGGGTAGAGCACATCATCTTCGAATTCCGCCTCAACGATTCTCTTGCGCCCAAGATTTTCAAAATCCCCGTAGTAAATTAAGGCCGGATGTTCGTCTGATGCGTGATACTTCGTATTTAGTCCAAAATTGGTAACCGCGTAGTCAATATCTCCGTCCCCGTCAAAGTCTCCTCCGGCGATACCATTCCACCACCCAGTGAGCCCGGCAATCCCAGTCGACTCCGTGACCTCATCAAGCTGTCCTTCCCTGTTCTGAAAAACACGAATCGGGCCCCATTCGGCGGTCACTAGGAGATCCAACCAGCCATCCCCGTTAACATCCGACCAGAGAGCCGAGGTGACCAACCCTTTGACATCCAAACCGGCATCCGAAAACTTCCCGCCGTCATTGATCAAGAGCTTACTCTGCGCTGGCTCCGGATAGGCGCCCGGAATCTGACGACCTCCTACAAAAAGATCAACATCACCATCACGGTCGAAGTCCGCGCCCACCACAACCGAGCCGCTTGTCCGATCGTCCGGAATGATTCCGTCATCGGCCGGGCGCAGCTTCCCACCCTCATTCAAGTAGAGACGGTCTCCCAATTCCGGGTCGTCAGGTTTGAAATCCGAACCACCGCTCACGACATACAAATCCATCGTTCCGTTGCCATCGGCATCAAACCAAAGACCTCCCATGTCCTCAAATCCAGAATCATCCGCCAAGGCCTTCACATCCTTCCTTGCGAATGAACCAGCACCCCCATTGATCCAAACCTGCCCCGCCGAGCCAGCCGCTCCACCGAGCCAAAGGTCATCATCACCATCTCCATCGAGATCACCCCACGCCTGTCCGGGTCCAAGTTGGGACATTTTGTTTGGCAACAATGGCTGCCTCACAAAGTCATCAAACTCGTTTTCACGATGACCCGCTCCTTCAATTGCCTTGGACTTTACAAACATCGGCTCGCGGACATCTTCCTCGAGATCGGCAGGAACCCTTTCGCCGCCCTGAGCGATGGTGTAGTGATGGTTCACTTTCAAATCCCCAACCTCTTGTCGATGTCCGTCAGCCCAATCAATGATGAGGCTCTCCGGCTGGCGTTCCCCCAAACCAAAGTGAATCAAAGGTTCGTTCGACGCCAAATAACCTCGCACTGGAATCAATTGCCGCTGTTGGGTCGTATCATCATCCATCCGGAGGGTCACCTTGGCTCCAACCCCAAACTTGTTGGATTTCGAGCCCCGTAGTGAAATCACCAAACGATTTCCACGATTGCTGTTATTACGATAGATGGCCACTTCCTCACCAAGATTGCAAACGATCAGGTCGAGATCCCCATCCCGATCAAGATCGGCATGAGCTGTTCCGAAGCTCATCCCAACATGATCCAGACCCCAATCTTTACCCACGTTGGCAAACTTCAAGTCTCCCTCGTTCTTGAAGGCCAGGTTTTGCTCCCGAAGTTCTTCAGTACCCGCACGCACGTGCCGATCCCACTCAGTCTCGTTAGGTTTGGGCTTCACGGCAGCATTGTCCGATTCATTGAAATTTTTAGACATTCCATTGGTCATAAAAACATCAACGAGGCCATCACAGTCGAAATCACTAAGCTTAACCGTCCAAGTCCAGTCGGAATTGGCCAGACCTGCCATCTGAGCCGCCTGCATGAGTCGTTCCCCGCCCGTCCCAAGGAATAGCGCGTTTCTCATGTACTGCTGGGGGTTCGCCGTCCTTAGAAACTCTGCCTTTGCTCCCATTGAGCCCATATTTGTTTTCTGTTTGAAGTGATTTGTTCCCGACATATCGGCAATCAGAAAATCAGGCTTACCATCTCCGTTGAGATCCGCAAAATCCGCCCCCATCGAGAACCATGAGGTGTGCGGCACGATCTCTTTCACAACATCTGTGAATGTTCCATCTCCGTTATTTCGATAAACCCGGTCGGGATCATCAAAATCATTTCCAACCCAAAGATCGATCCATCCGTCTTGATTGTAATCCCACCAAGTCGCGGAAAGACCAAAGCCCACTCCATAGACGCCAGCCTCCTTGCTCACATCGACAAACTTTCCCTCGTCATTTCGGAATAGCACGTCAGCCTGACCAACCTTCTGGATGTTAAAGATAGGGCGACCATCTGCAGCCTTGCCAGACTGAAACGGCCTGAAATACAGACCCAAATTCGGATCCGTGTATTTGATACGCCCGGCTCCATTCACCACCTCAAAGCGAAGAACCTCTTCCGCCTCGGGCTGACCTTTGGGCGAATGGAAGCGATTCGTAAGCAAATAGAGGTCCAAATCACCGTCTCTATCATAATCACAGAAGGTGGGCATATGGCTTGCGCTGATGTAAGCCAACCCGAATTCCCCTGCTTTCTCCTCAAAGGTGGCATTACCGTTGTTCACATACAATTGGTTAGCCTTACCATAATTGGCCACGTAAATGTCGAGATCACCGTCCCCATCAATATCGATCATTGTAGCACCCGCACTCCAGCTATTCGTGGTCTTCAGTCCCGAAGACTCGGTGACATCCTGGAACTCCATTGCCTTTTTCTGCAAAAAAAGACCATTCGTCGAAGGACCATTCGTAAAAAAGAGATCGGGTAATCCATTACCATCGACGTCACCAACGGCCACTCCCCCACACACCTTCTCAGTCGCATACAAATAGCGCATCGGGTTGTCCTCCAGAATAAGATTCTTAAAATCTACCCCAGTCTGATCAGGAGGCAGTCTTTCAAATAGCGGCCCCTGTCCCTTAGAGCGAGCTTCTAATTCCCGACAAACGATTGAGCCTAACTTACCACCGGCGAGGGACTCCGAAGACTCGGATTGGCTACCCATTGACGAATTTTCTTTAGGGTCAGAGCACGAGATAAGAAGAAAAAAGGGGAAACTGAGAGCGATTATGGAGAGAAAAGTACACGTTTTCATCGTGGTAAGAAATACCGATTCCAGAAGCACAAAGACCGGTCCCCAAGTCGGGGGACCGGTCTGCAAGCTAGTTTGCAGTTAGCAAAATCATTTTCCTCAACTCTACCGACGGCGGCGGAGGAAGAGAAGACCAGTCAAGGCCAGGAGCCCTGCGGAAGATGGCTCTGGAACGTTGTTCATTGCCGCCATGATCGCAGCTTCACTGAGGTCCTCATCGTAAATCCGGACGTCATCGATGAGACCATTGAAGCTCTGGCCCGCTGGGTCAGCAGCATCACGGCCGTGTCCACCAATAATGACATTGAGTGCCTCAGACGCCATTGGGCCTCCGGCTCCGCGGATCGTCTCAACTCCGTTGAAATAGATTACCTTGTCGGTTCCG
>JAURPJ010000118.1 GCA_030835305.1 Verrucomicrobiota bacterium
AGCCCAATAAATCATCGGGATCAAGCTTCGCCAATTCATCGAGATGCGCAGCGTTAAGGGAAGGATCGGCACCCCGCGGAGTGCTCTCGATCAGAACCACCAGGGCTTTCGCTCTCTCAAGACCGTCCTTCTGATAGGCTTCCTCGACCGCTTTTAATCGCGCCACCTGATCCTTGGATCGTCGAATGACCTTGGCGGCATGTTTTAGGGGGCCATCGACGGCAGCACCGGTTTCCCGGGCATAGACGATGCCTTCGGAATTGAGATAGAAGGTCGTCGGATAGCGAGCAACACCGAACTGCCCGGCAAGGATCCGGTTGGAGGCAAGCGGCGAAACCATTCCGGGCGTCTGCTTCAGCGGAACATCCAAAAGGACAGGAACAAACCGTTCCGCGATGGCCTCTTGAAACAAGGCCCGGGAAAGCACGCGTTCATTGAATTGAACGCATGCCCCGGAAATCCCGGTGGACAGAAAGACCAAATAGATGTCCTTTTTTTCTTCGGACGCCGACTTCCTGGCTTCATCAAGATTTTTGAGCCAAGCCCCTTGAAGAGGCAAGGCAAGGAGTAAGGCGAGTGCCAGGCGAAACACGGGACTACTTTCCCTTTTTGATCTTATCCGCTTCTTTCCGGAGATCGTCAGCCTGCTTTTGAAGACCGGCAGCCCGCTTCTCCAGCTCGCCAATTTCACGTTTGCGCCTCTCCATCGCTTCGTGATTCTCCACCACGTCCTTCAAGGCCTGCGTCTTGCGGGCCATCTTCTCGCGGTCGCTTGTGGCCTTCTTTAACGCATCTGAGGCCTTCTTGGCAGCATCACGAAGCTTCTTCAAATCGGCCTCGGCAGTCGCGATTTTCTGATCTGCTTCAGCCTTGGCCTTCTGCAATTCTTTCTCAGTCGCAATGGCTTTGACCAATTCCTCCTCCGCCTTCTTGGCGTCGTTTTTCAGCTCATTGATGTCGGTGACAATGGCAACCGGCTTGGAAACAATCGGTTTCCGTGGCTTGGGATTTTTGGCCATCTCCGCCATCTTCTCAGCCCGGGCTTTCGCCCCTGTGATTTGAGTGGTAAATTGATCGGCCCGCTTGCCAAGATCAGACTCGGGAGCGATTTTTTTCATCGCGGTAACCGCGGCCGCGGCTTCATCATACTTCTTCAAGGAGTAAAGAGCCTGAACCTCATACATTTTGATCCGCTGGGCATCCTCGCCTTTGAGGTTCGCTCCGTCCTTCTTCGAAGCTTTGATGATTTCGTCGAATTTCTTGTCGCGGAACATCTGGTTGTAGCGGGCCTGCTCCTGCTTAAGCGCCTCGGCTTTTTTAATTTCAGCCACATAACCGGTCTTTCCTTCTTTGTCGGCATCAGCGATGAGTGTTAATTCCGGAGCGTAGTAGTCACGAATGACCTGTTGCGGCAGAGCCTTCAGCGCCTTGACGTAAATCTCAGCCCGCTTCAGCCCCTCCTCCTTTGAGGCAGCTTCGAAAGACTTGTCACGATCGACACGGACCTGATGCAATTCCGTGAGGTGGTTCAAGTACTCAGCGACGTTTTCACGGGTTTCGCTCGAATAGGCATAAGGTCTGCCCTGAGAATCGGTAAGAATGACCGACGGAATAATATTAAAATGGTAATCTTGCTCGAATTCGAGGAGGTGCTTGTGAGCTTCCTCCCGCGTCCGGGGGACTTCAAATAACACCTGAACAAAGTCTTTTTCGATTCCCTTCTTGAAGGGCTCGGTCTTGAGAATCTTCTCTTCCAATGACTTGCTTTGGGGATGCCAAGCCGAGCCGGAAAAGATCATTAAGACATCCTTCTTGGACTTGGCCGCCTCGGCCTGGGTCTCTTTCAAGAGCTCTTTTGGGGGCTTGGCTTGGAGCAAGGAAGGGATGACAATCAGCGCGGACGCGAAAAGAGTAAGTGGTTTCATGGCAATTAGGGTAAATTCCGACTGCGAAAATTCACCCACCAACCGTGAATCGTCGAGTGGAAAAAACAAAAAGGCTCCGGCAAACCGGAACCTTTTGGAAGGGTGGGATGGGTTTCCCTCGGGGAGGCTTAGACCTCATCGGCATGGAGCCAACGGAAGGAAACGATCTGGAAGCGTCGTCCGAAGTTCACCTCACCGTCCTCTGGAACGCGTGGATTCAACCCGGAGACCTGGTCGGGTCTGACAGGCTCCGGAGTGCGCTGAACAACCGCCTCACACCAGGCCTTCGCGAGGATCTTGCCGTTGATGTCGCGAGACTCGCCGTATGCGCGAACCGTGAAGGTATCCGACCGGGCAGAAAGTCCGGATCCGATGACCTGAAGGATGTCTCCCTGGGTGATATATCCGGGAGTTCCGTAACCTGTTGAAGCAGGCTTGAGGAGCTGATCGCTGCGAGTCAGATCAGACTGCCGGGGACTTCCTTCAGCCACCAGATTGCCCTGATTTGGAAGGTTCTGTTTGATGATTGGAAACTGCTGGTTTTGACCGCGGTTTGGAAGAGACTGCTCGAGAGCGGCTTCAATGGCTCCATTGCGGCCAGTTGGGTCCTCGGTAAGTCGACGGTTCACAAAGTCGGAGAGCCCGAAGAATGGAGCGCGCACCTTGACCTCACGGACGATGGCCTCAGCCAACGAGTCGATTTCCTGGTCACCCAAACTGCGGAAGCCGGTGAAAACCTTGGTTGAGTACTCCGCCTTGTCATTCTCCTGACCCTGCGGGAACAGGGTGCGGGGGAATGGTGTCCGGTTTGGTGAGCCGTAACCGGTATCCCGGGTTGTTGCAAGAAGGGCCTTCCAAGCCTCCTTGTTGGTGGAGTGAACATCAAATCCACCATCGATCATGAGACGTCCGGCTGCCCGGAAGAAGTCGTTCAAGTCATTAGTCGGATCTCCGTTGCGATCCCAAAGTCTCAGGTTGCCGTTTTGCAGGGGGTTCTGAATCGGTTCTTGGGCAAAGTTGGCAATCTGGTTTGGAGTGGCTCCAGTGAGGAAGAAGTCGGACCACAGATTGTGGTTCACTTCATAGCTCATGTCGAAGATCAGGTGGTTGTCCTCAGGCAGATAGAAAACAATGTCACTGAAAAGTTGGGCCCAGTAACCGGTTCCCAGACCTGCTGCAGACCATCCTCGGTTGTTACCGGGAATGTCCGTTGGGATCGTTCCGGTGGTTGGCACCTTGGGATCAGCTACCGAGGTCCCGATCGAGTAACTGGGATGCCAGACATACTCGGACAACTGAAGGTGACGAAGATAGCCCAATGAAGGAATACCCACTTCGCGGGTGGGCACCTCAAAGGCTACCACACTATCAACACCGAAGTTTGCTTTTCCGAAGGGGAAGCCAGTCTGGAATCCGTTGCGCAGAACAGGGTTGAGGTTATCCCAGCTCAACTCGTCGCTCGGATTATCGCGTGTGTAAATTCCATGGAAGTATGGGGCACGGTTGGTGACGTTGTCGAAGGGGTTACGACAAATGTAGGAGGCGCGGAGATTCCAGTTTCCAAGAGGAGCTTCCTGGAGGAACAACTCATTATTCACACCTTTGTTGGAGGCGGTTTCATTGAGCCAGCGCACCCGGAATCCATCCCGCGAGAACGGGTGGGGAGGATTCCCGGCATCGATGTGATCCCCCGGTCCGGTCAACTGGTGAACGACACCCTGGGTTCCATTCGGCCACTCAAGCGGGAACTCATCACCCCCACCGGCCTGCAGTGAGACACTGGCGTATACGAGAGCGGGCTCGTTCCGGAAACTGGCAATCGTGGGATTGGGATTATTCTGGAGGTACTTGAGCATGAACATGTAGTTATCTGCCCCGTGCTCTTTGTAGCTCAGCGGGCGCTCCCGATAGGAGGTGGGAGGAGTTGGCATCAACTCGGAGGCCCTGTTGTCTTCATCCCGTGCATACTGGCCGCGTGGCGTATTCTGCAAGAGATAGTCCTTGTAGAGATAGCTGTCGGAGGAAGGAGCTTCCCGGGCCTGAAGAATGTTTGCTCCGAACTGCTGAATATTGAGCTCTTGCGGAGCTCCGCCCATCGAGAAGATGAAGGTCTCACCGGGAGGAATGGTGACCGCGGGAAGCTTGAAGTATACCTGGCCGCCATACTGGCCATCAAAGGTGTTCCGGCGTCCGCCGTAGTAGATCTCCCGGGTGAAATTCACTTTCCCATCAAACTCCACCGTCTTTTTACCGTTCAGGAACAGCTGAAGAAGCATTGGTTTGTCGAGACGCATCTCAACATTGTATGGATTCCAAAGACCGACCCGCGGGTAGAGACAGAGACGAAGGGCGTGCTCCTGCTCGGACCCGGTTCCTCTGGGATAGGTTGCCAGGTTGTAATAAACACAAGCCTCAACAATCACCGGAGTCATCTTGATGGTGGAGAGATTGCGGGGATCAGCCGGACGAAGATTCTCTTGGTCATAAACGTTGGCACCACCATTGCGGGAGGGGGCACCCCGCCAGATTTTCTGCTCGCGAATTCCCGTCGAAGCGTATCCAAAGCTGAACTCGTTCGCGAGGTTCGCCCAGTTCCAAAGAAGCTCGAAAGTAGGAGCAACATCCTGATATTGGGTGTCATTGAAGTCCTCACCGCGGATCGCAGCATAGCGCTCGTTTGGCGGGCCGATGAGGAAGTCCTGCGGAGAAACCCCGATGTAGCAGGAACGACTGGGGTCATTCAGATCAGGAATGTCAGGAGCTGCTCCGTTGTCGGAATTGTGAAGGAACGCCGAGAGATTTTTCTTCAAGCCACCATCACGAACGTTGCAGATCACGCTGCTGGAGAAGCTCGTCATGGCGTGGAAATTATTCAGCACCCCGATTCGGTTGGCCTCACTAATGATCGTAAAGGTCTTCGGAGTGAGCACCCGGGTGTCGCGGTTTTGCTGCCCCTGCGCGATCCCTTCAATCACAAAAGGCTCCACATCCTGGGGGTGAAGCATCCTTTGCATTCCCAATCCGATGTTGTGATCAATCGGGCTATTCCGGTGAGTGTCCGGGCGACCTACGTTGGCCTTGTGATTGTTTGACTGAACCCACCAGGCATATCCGCCGTTCGGCCGGATTTCCGTCCTTCCGTCCGGGGTCAAGCGAGGCTTCTCGGTCACCACCTTGCGAACGCGGACAAAGTCACGGGGGTTTCGAACAGATCCACGGGAAACAATCTCAACCACATCCGGACCAAGCGGAAGATTTTGAGTCAGGGCGTCCTGGTATTGGCGGGCGCCGCGCATTTTGTCGCGACCGCCCTCGTTACCACTGACGAGATAGTTAAAAACTTGGTCACGGACCCGGAAATTCGTGCCATTGCGGGCATCCTGCAACCCTCCGCCGTCCATGTCGCGAGTGAAAGGGCTGCCGTTCTGGTTTTGGTCGAACCGTGAACTAATCACTCCCATCCACTGTTCATTACTCACTCCCTCGATCGCAAGAGTGTCAGGGTTGCTATCAAGGATCGAAGCACTGACCGCAATTCGCTGGTCAGGGCCCAAATCACGCTGCAATTCACCGATGGCAATCATCAGTCCCAACCGGGCATTCGCCCGTGCTTCTTCCTGCGCCCACTCAAAGCGGCTTGTCTTCACCGTGAGAGCCGAGAGCGAGAGAAACGCAACGGCCACCAAAGTGAGCAGAAGAAGAACAGATATCGTTGCGATCAAGGCGAATCCTTTAATCGCTTGTCGAGCATTGTGCGCTTTCATGATGAACACTATGTAAACACATTGTGCACTCGAGACAACCAAGAAATAAGGCCAATTCGGATTGAAAAACCTCGAAATCTACCCGGATTAATTCACAACCCACTCTTCCTAAGAATCTTATAACAATTTACCCTAAATTTGCTAAGCTTCACGATTGTCCCACGTCTTATTTAAGAGGATAAAACTATCTCCCAAAATCCCCCAAAAAACCAAATTTTTCCCCATGTGCTGCTTTTCACGACCGATCAACTCCGTCACGCAAACCAAGATTTTCGCTCGCCTCATCACCCGGCAGAATCAGTCCATCGCCTATCAAATGCGACTTGATACCCCGGAAGACGTTGCCATGATACTCCCCCTACCAATCGTCGAAGGCTCCAAGGAAGATTCCGTAAAGTTCATTGATCTCTCCGGCTACGAAGATTTTTTCAAGGACCTCAAGAAAGGTTTCCCGGAACCACCGCCCCCTGCCCGGAGCAACAGCTACGACTCGGTTAAACAAATAGCAGGAGCCCTCAAAGTCCAAACCGTTGGCTCTTTCGAAGCCTCCTTCGTCCCAACCATCGCTGATTTCTCGCGCCTCGATAAACGCTTCAAGCTCCCCGACGGAACCTGGGAAAAAATTCCCGCCTACAAAGACCATGGCTTTGCGGTCTTTAAACTAAAAAAAGGCAGCAAAAAAATTCACCCAATGGCTTTTAGCTTTCCCTCCAGACTCGCCCGGAAAGCCCAGCTCTTTTTTCCCACTGTTCACATCCACGACGGTAAAGTTCACAAGAAGGAGAACTTCGACCACCATCTCTACGCCCAGACCTGGCTCAAAGCCGGACTGCGAAGCATAGACGGATGGATCGAATCGGAAAAACTCGCCTCACAATTCACCGACGTCGAAAAATCAAAAAAACTCATCTGGGGCGGAGGCCATGTATACCTTCGTAAAATCCACGGAAGAACCGGGAACATCGATATCATCGCCCAACCGGTCGCCATAGGAGGCTAACCTTCAAATCGCCTTCAGCAACACCCCTTCGTGTTGCAAGAGCTTCTTCTTGATCTCGAGCCCCCCGCCAAAGCCAATCAGAGAGCCATCCTTCCCGATCACCCGGTGACACGGGACGATGATCGAGATTGGGTTCGCTCCGTTCGCCGTTCCCACCGCCCGCACCGCCTTCGGGTTCTCCATCTTTTCCGCCAGCTCCCCATACCCCCGCGTTACGCCAAAGGGAATGGCACTGAGCTGACGCCAAACCGCCCGCTGAAACTTACTACCGCGCGCATCGGTCTTCACCTCGAAGACTTCACGATTTCCCTCAAAATACTCGGCAAGTTCCTTCTCTGCCTGATTCAGAAAGCGATCCCGCGGATTGTTCTTTGGCAAAGTAGAAGCCTCAATGCGGTGGCCAAAGAAGAGTCCGCAGATTCCCTTCTTCGAGCTCAGAACGTAAAGCGGTCCCACTCCACTCATGACCTTCCGGGCCGCAACAGCATGTTCCGGCGCCATTTCCTTCCTCTTATCTTTCGATGGCTTGGAACTCATGCCGGTCCCTTTTCGCCCGTCCCCAAAATACTTCTCGCTCCGGTAACGGAGCCAAACCCGCAGAACCTCCGGAACCTCCTGGCGCTCCTCCTTGCTTAGCTTTTCGTAAACCGAGATCGCACGATCCCTGGCTTGGCGACACGATTGATTCTTCTCATGCTCGTCCCACCTCTTGCGCGCCTCACGAATCAACCGACTCGCTTCTTTGATCAATTCAGCCCGCAAGTTCATCCCCCAAGGGTAAATCGGCCCCGCTCAAAAAAAAGATCAAAAACTTTTGAACGATTTGCCGCGCGAGGAGTCTTTCCCTTTGAAACAGAGCGTTAATTCGTTAGTTTTTCATATAGGGTGAACAGCGATTTGCCCCGGAACCGCGGGTGCGGGAATCCGGGGTGAATGCGAAAAAACCGCCGGGACTTCCATGCGAAGTTCCGGCGGTTTTGCTTTTTATTAAATGTTCCCCCGCCCATCCGTCCGCTATGTCCCTACGCGGATATGGCCCGCCCGGGAAAAATCATCGAAGCCGAGCAACGCTCCGGCATGCAAGAAGCCGACGGCTCACTCGCCGGAAGACTTGGTCAAATGTCGCTCGGCCAGCAGGTCATCACCCTCGCCATCTGGCCGCTCCTTGAACAAATCCTCAGCTTCATGGTCAATACCGTGGACCTCATCCTCGCCACCCGAATGGCCGATGGCGACGCCCGCGTTGCCGTCATGGATGCCCTCGGTCTTGGGGGCTACGTGATGTGGCTCATGATGATCCTGCAAGGTGCCGTCGCCACCGGAGTCCTCGCCATTATCTCGCGTGCCGCCGGAGCCCGTATTACTGACGAAGCACGCCGGGGACTTGTCCAAGGCATCCTCGCCGGGCTTTTCATGGGGATTCTCTCCGGGCTCCTCATCAGACTCAGTCTCCCCCGGATCATCAAAATCTTCGGCCTCTCGGAAGCCGCCTCTGGATACGCTTTCAGCTACCTCGCCGTCCTCGCTTGGGCCTGTCCCATCCTCGGAATTTTTTACGCCTGCACTAATGCTCTGCGCGCCATCGGCGACACCCGCACGCCCTTCTTGATCATGCTGTTCATTAACGTATGCAATGTACTCCTGAGCGCGGGCCTCGTTTTCCTTGATCCACCTCTGGGCGGCATGGGCATCGCCGGACTCGCGTGGGGCAGCCTCCTCGCCTGGCTGCTCGGCACCATCGTTGTCATCGTTATCCTGAGCAAAAAATCCACACCCGAATCTGACGAAATCACCCTTACCCTGCGACAAGCAAATTGGGCTCCCCAACGTGAGATGATGGCCCGCATCGGTCGTGTGGGATTGCCGCAGGGAATCGAAATGCTTGGCATGTGGATGATCCACGCCTACGTCCTCCGCTTTATCACCGGACTCGCTTTCGACGGTGCCCTTGGCGCTCACTTTATCGCCATTCGGGTGGAGTCTCTCTCCTTCCTTCCCGGTTTCGCCATCGGCACCGCAACCGCCACCTTGGTGGGACAATACCTTGGAGCCAACAATCCTAGGATGGCCCTCAAGGCCCTCCGCACGGCCTGGCTCTTCGCGCTCACTTTTATGAGCACCATCGGGATCTTCTTCCTCCTTGCTCCAGAGGTCATCGTGCGCCTCATCCTCCCCGAAACCGACATCCAGGCCACCCGGCTCGTCGCGGTGGCAGGACCTCTCGTATTCATCTGCGGAATTTTTCAACCCGCACTCGCCACCACCATTGTCATGAAAACCTGCCTCCGCGGCGCCGGAGCCACCCGTATCGTCATGACCTGGTCTTTCGCCAGCCTGATCCTCTTTCGCATTATCGGCATCACCATCTATGACACCTATTTCGATCTCACTCTCATCAAAATCTGGACCTTCATGAGCATCGACCTTTTCGTCCAGGCAGCCTTATTCATCGTCATCGCCTTTCGCGGCAAATGGTTGGAAGCAAAAGTCTGACCTTACTTCTTGCCCAACGCAAAAAGCGTTCCGTCTTCACTGCCGATCAAAATAGTTCCCTTGGCATAACTTGCCGCCGCCACCAACGATTCACCAAGGTCAATTTTCCAAACCTCGTCTCCGCTTTTCAAATCGATGGCATACAAACGTCCGTCGCTTGAACCGCACACCACTCCGTTGGTGAAGAGAATCGGTGAACTTTCGACCCGCCCGCCTGTCTTAAAATTCCAAACCGAATCGCCGGTCGCACGTGAGATGGCATGGATCTTTTTGTCCCGCCCGCCAATGTAAACATTCTTTTTATCAACCGCCGGAGCCGCCATGAACGGAAACTTGCGATCACTGTATTTCCACTTCAATTCACCAGCCGCCAAATCTGCACCCATCACCTTGTTGGAATGATCCCCCCAAGCCACAAAACTGCCTTCTGTCCCGACCGTCGAAACAATCGGAGCCTCACCCTCGACTTTCACCAACGGTTTTCCATCCGCCAAATTGAGGGTGTAAAGAAAATGATCACACCCCCCAAAAACAACCCACTTGCCGTCTACCACAGCCGGAGTTCCATTGATTGGCTGCTCGGTTTCGTGCTTCCAAATTTCCTTTCCCGACGTTGCATCCAGCGCACGACAAATCCCGTCATAGCCATTCATGACAATCCAGTCTGACTTCCCGTCCGGGCTTTTCGTAAGATTCACTCCCGCCGTGATCTTATCGTCGGTTTCAATCGACCATTTGTCCTTGCCGGTCGCCAACTCAAGCGCATACAGCTTCATATCCTCGCAACCGATAAAAATGGTGTCGCCTAGAATTGCCGATGCCGCCTCGAAACTCTGTTCAAACTCGCGTTGCCATTTTTTCTTTCCCGACTGCAAATCCAATGCCGTCAAAAGCCCCGCGCTGTTCCCAAAGACCACGACGTCCCTGGCAACCACGGTCTCACCGACAATCGCACCCTCGGTTTGAAACATCCATTTGATGTCCGGCTTCGGAGGCAAGGCTACCCCCACCTGCCCAGATAGCCCGGCACCCCCGCGCGCCACCGGCCAATCTTCACGATCCTTCTTCGTCGCAGCCTTATCATCGGCATGGCAGGCCGTTACCGCGAGAGCCACCGCCGCAAAAATCATCTTCTTCATGTCCTTACACTGACACAAATTCCGCTCTGATCAATTCAGCTTTCCTGATGCCTCTTCCTGCCGGAAATTCACCCTGACAAACACAAGCGATCAGTCTTGGCTCAAGCCGCTCATGAACGATTCCACCATCCAAGCTGATGATCTCAGCGTCATCCACGCCAGGAAATTCCTTCCGGATCAGCATCTAGGGCTCAAGGCGGCTTATTTGAAAGACAGCATCACCAATCTGACCCGGGAAATTCAGCAAACCCTAAGTGGCAGGCACCCCACCTAGATGATTTCTTCAGTAGTTCACCACCTTTCCAAAGGTGAAATGACCAAGGCCGGTCCTTATCTCGAGGAAGCGGAGAACGTTGGCCTCCGGGTTCCCGATTAGCCAGCTGTCAAAGCAGCACGGTAAACCTCTTCAAAATCCGCCACCGTCAACGGTCGCGGATTGAATTGCCCCGTCCACTGCTTTGCCGCCTCCGCCGCCAACTGCCCAATGATTTCTCCAGGGACCACCACCGGAGTCAACTCCGCAAGGTCGCGCATGCGCTCCACCCACTCGATAAGACCGGGCTTTAATTTATCATAAACATCACCCACGACCCAGGCATTCCAGCGCATAACCGCCGGCAACATCGTCATCACCGCGCGCCCGTGCACGACATCGAAATGTGCCGTCAAGGGATTTGCCGAAGCATGAGCCGCACCCAGCATACTTGCCTCGATCGCACTTCCGGCCAAAGCCGAGCCACCCAGCATCTTGTTACGATCATCCAACGAGGCCTCGCCTTTCAAAATCGCCTCGATGACCGGTTCGATACTCCAGAAAGCTCGAAACGAAAGCTCGCGAGATTCGTCGGTCCCCTTGCTACAAACCGCACTTTCCAGAGCATGGGAAAGGGCATCCAGCGCCGTCAGCCTCGCCACCTGCAGCGGCATCGATCCAGTCAGCTCCGCATCCAAAATAGCCACCTTCGCCAAGGCCCGCGGATCACCACATGCCATCTTTTCGTGTGAGCCATCCCGGCATAAAACCGCATAACTTTGACATTCGCTTCCCGTTCCGGCTGTCGTCGGAATTGCAATGAAGGGCAACATTTTTCCCTTCGCTTTTCCGTGCCCCTGGTAGTCCGACATCACCCCACCCCCGCTCAGTAAAAACAACGCCCCCTTGGCGGTATCCATCGAGCTTCCGCCGCCTAACCCTACAATAACATCCGGATTGACCCCACGGGCAAATTCCGCGCATCTCGCCACGTCAGTCTCAGTAGGGTTTTCGCGAACCTCATCGAAGATCACGACATCTTCCAAAAGCGAAACTGCCCGTTCAACATGCCCCGCTTTGACGATCCCCGGATCTGTCACAATCAGAACTTTTCCCGCAACGTGCTTGGGAAGTTCAGCCAATGAGCCTGGGCGATGAATGGTAATTTGAGATGATGACGTCACGAATTTTCTAGGCGGCACCCTAACGGCTCCCACCCGCTTTTCAACGTGAGCTTTTAAAATTTCCCATCAGTCATTCTCATGGCACGCTCCCCTTGAAAATGAAACTCATCCTATTCCTTCTCACCATTATTCCGACCTGTGCCGATTGGTCCCAATGGCGAGGCCCTATGGGCGACGGCAACTTCGACCACGAAACCACCTGGTCTCATCAATGGCCTGAATCTGGCCCCGAAGTGCTGTGGTCGATCAAAGTGCACACAGGCTATTCCGGCGTCGCCGTAAGCGAGGGCCACGCATACACCCTTGGCAATTTTGAGGGCGACGACCTCATCCAGTGCCTCGATGTCAGCTCGGGCAAACTCATTTGGAGTGAAAAATACCCGCAGGATCTGATCCCGAAATACAATCCCGGCGGCCCCAACGCCCCTCCCGTCATCGAAGGAAAATGGCTCTACACGTTCAGCAAACAAGGCCTCGTTTCCTCCCGCGACAAGGGTACCGGCAAAGCACGCTGGACAACCAATCTCGCCACTGAAGCCAAAGCCCCCGTGCCAACCTGGGGCTTCTCCTCGGCTCCCGTCATCGTTGGCGACCGGATCTTCCTCAATGCCAACACTTTCGGCATCGCCCTCGAAAAAAACACCGGCAAGATCCTTTGGAACTCCCCTCCCCTTTCAGGCGGATATGCCGCGGCCGTTCCCCTCACTTGCCGCGACCAACCTGCCGTTGCCATCTTTGGAAAGAAGACCATGCACGTCGTATCGCAGGGTGATGGCATCATTCTCTGGAAAGTCGACTGGCCCACCCGCTACGGCGAAAACTCGGCCGACCCGCTCATCATCAATAACAACCTCTACCTCTCCTCGTGGTGGGGTGAAGGGGCCGCCCTCTTCGATCCCAACCTCGATTCAACCGAGCCCATCTGGGCGAACAAAGAATTCCAAAACCATATCAACTCACCCATTCTGCACGAAGGTCATCTTTACGGCTTCGACGGCCCAGTTCATAAGAAGAAAGTCAAATCCTTCCTACGCTGCGTCAACGCCAGGACCGGCAAAACAATCTGGTCCCAACCCGATCTCCGAGGCTCGCTTATCGTCTCGAATGGCAGGCTCATCATTCTCACCCACGATGGCACTTTGATCATCGCCAAAGCAACTCCCCAAGGCTTTCAGGAACTGGCCCGTTACCAGGGCCTTGGGAACCGAACCTGGGCTCCCCCACTCCTCCACGACAGCAAACTCTTCATCCGCGACGCCGACGGCACCGCCACCTGTCTCGATCTATCTTCCCGTCGCTAGCCTCCTCAAAAAGAAGCCTACTGCTTCAACAAATCATATCCGCAGATTGCTTTGAAGCAGATCACACCGTAACTCGAGCATGATCCGATAAGATTCGGCTCGATTTTCACGAACTGTCTTCTCCTGCCCTCCACCGTGTTTGCAGGGCCCGGAGGAAAAATCGAAGAGGCGGTCTTTGAGATCTTCTGGGGGTTATGTCCGGATCGTAATTCTTTTGCCGCTCATAGCCTATGATTTATATCAAGGAACATTTCGCGAACGCGTGAAGGACTGCTTCACAAGAGTCCACGATTCGTGGAAGAAGACACTTCTTGCAGTCTACGATGATATTCTCAGACGGCATGCAGCGAAGTAGTCTGCGCGCGGTCGCGAATCAACCAGCCACAGACAAGTCGCCCTGGATTGCGCGGCGACGGTAAAGGAATTCGAAGAGATTACCCTCGTGTGGTTGCTCCCACTGGACGCGGTTTGTCGGAAACGGCCCGATGTTCAGGCGCTCGATATCCGGGCTCAACATGAGGTCCTGAATCCAATCCTTATTCTCAGTGAAGGCGCTCACCACAAGAGTTTCGCCGATATTCGCCAACATCTCTGATTGTGGCATTTCCACAATACTCGCGTAGGGGAACATGAACTCGGTATTCGCAAGCGCATGATCCTTGTCATCACACGCGATCAAAGTCGGGCAAAGGTAGGTCTGATCGAAAGCCTCCACCTTGCGGCCACCCTCCCGGTGCCCGGCGGTAACATCGCGGGCCCCCTCCTCCTCGAGGAGCCCTTCGATCATCCCATCAATCCCATCGGCTAAGGCTGTATTTGCGAAACCGCAAAGCAAGGCATTCGAATCGTCACGAGCCAAAGGCTGGATCTCTGCCAACCTGGCGGCCAGAGCCTCTGCGATTTCGTCACGGCGGGAAGGCACAAGAATCGCTGATGTATTGATGCAACTTCTTCCACCATTAGCAGAAATCGAAGTCACCAGAACGTCAAGGTATTCCTCCCAACGATCGATGTAATCCTCACCAATCAAAATTTTGGAACGTCCGGTACCGTGAACCTGAATGTTTTTAAAGGGAGCATATTTCCGAACCGTTACGTCCGAACCGAAAGAAATACCCGCCCCACAAGAGGTCAACAGGGTGTCACCACCCTCGTGGGTCGTGGGATAATAACCGAAGGCTTCTTTGGGAAAACCTGCCTGGATCATAGCCTGCACGATACGAAGGGGAGTGAAAGGGTCCTCCCGGCCCGGCTTTAAAAGAACAGGTATTTTCATCACCAGAGCCGGAAGCCAAAGTGAATTCACCGCCGGGGCGTTGCTTGGAAGAGACACTCCAAGCGAATTCGTGGCCGGATAATAATTCACCTCCAGACCTCCAACCGATGTGATCCCCTTGTCAAAAATTTCCAAGGGCATACCACGCGTCAGCCCCCCGATCACCGTCCGGATCTGAGACATCGCCGCATGAACCTTACTCATATTCATCCGGACAAGAGTGTGTGGAAGACGGGTCAACGCAGAGAGCGACTCCACATAATCTCCAGGCCCCTGGGTCGAGTCACCGCAGGGCAATTCGGCGCTCATGAAAAGCTCCGCCGCTTTCTCACAATAGTCAGCAAGAGTCTCTGCCGGAATGGCATCAAGAGCCGCCTTGGCCTTGCCGATGTTTAAAAGATCACGACGGATGAGGCCCGGGTTCGCAGTATGCGTCACCAGATTCTCATTCAAGGTCACAAGATCAGCAGACTCATAAGTCTCACCGAGGCGTAGGATGGGAATTTGCATAAGAAAAGTCGGTAAGTGGATGATTTGGTGACAGGAGCTGATACTTCACATTTAGCGCTTAGCAATTCGCTTCTTGAAGAGTTTCCAGTCCTGAGAGTTTGGATACAATCATTAGGTATGCGCTTGCTGTCGATCGGTGGAGCTTCAGAAAGTTGATCTTTTTAGAAATGAGAAAACCAAGAACGGGCTAGTAGACACCCTCAATCACAGCCTTAGTTCCGCTCTGGAACGGCCGGACATCACCGACTCCGTCCCACGGGAACTCGTCACACTCGGGACGGCGAATCGCTTCGTCGCGCTCGAGAAATCTTGGGACAAAAAACTCCTTCGTCATGGTCGTCAACTCCACTCGGCCATACTCGCCGTAGTCCACCACTTTGGTCGAATCCTTCGGATCCACCACACGCAAGATTGCTCGAGGCTGGGGCGCGTAGTAGGTCAGAGAATACTCCCCGGGGTCACGGTTTTTGGAAATCGCGAGGCCCATCAAGGTGTTCCCGTAAGTCGGCGCGTAATTAATTTTGCCCTCCAGAACTTCCTCCTGAATGAACTTCACATACTGCGGAGTCATCGTGGTTCCTCCGGCGAAGACACCGCGAATCCCCGCATCAGCCAGCGACATCCGGAGCGAGAGACTCTCGAGCAAGCGAGGGGTCGTGAAAATGCATTTGATGTCACGGTGACGGATAATCGTCACGGCCTGATCGATGACGTGATCTTGATAAGCCTTTGCCATTTGCATCTCGCCCATCCCGATCAGACGCTTCACCCAGCGGGGATCGAGATCGATAAAGTAGCATGCTCCGCCACGAATATTCGCCAAGTGCTCGATCGCCATTCGCAAACGACGCGGACCGGTCGGCCCAACCATCAGCCAGTTGGCCCCTTGTGGGAAGAAATCAGGCCCGTAGTGCTCGGAAAACTCGGTATAGTCCGTTTTGTAATCGTCCCAACCAATCCTCTGCTTCGGCATTCCGGTCGTGCCACCGGTCTCAAAAACATTGTAGGGTCGACCCTCGTAGGCCTTCGGGATGAATTTTGCCGGATCTTCCTTTCGCAGGACTTCATCGTCGAAATTATCAAAATGGAGCAGATCCGCGAACGACTTCACTTTCTCACGGGGATCCCACCCAGCAGCCTTGGCCCAATCGAGCCAGTAGGGGCACCCGGTTTCGGGCGAAAAGTGCCAATTGATCATCTCCACAGTATGAGAGTCAACTTGGGCGCGGGCTTCTTTTACAGTCAGGGAAGAACTCATGTTCGTTTTTTTCGCAAATTGTCGCACACAGGAGTAACCTAACACCGATGACTCGCAAGAAGGAGTTTTTCAAAGTCCATGAAAAATCTATCTGGCACGCAATCCAGCGATTATGACCCACAAAAAAACCGGACTCCCAATCGGAAGTCCGGCCTCTTGGAAAAAAGCGTGGGCAAACTTACCTTCTGCGACGGTAAAAGAATCCGAGACCAGCCAAGCTCAGGAAGTAGAGGCTCGAGGATGGCTCCGGGACAGCAGAGGTCACTTCGAGCTGCGCATAGTCGAGGCTGGACCAACGAGCACTACCTTGAACGCTGCTGCGAATCTCGACGTAGTGATCAAAGCCTGGACCTTGCTGCGCCGCCCCACCAAGTTCGGCAAGGGTAAAATCCCAGCTCTGAGCATCGTCAAAATCCGTATCACGAGTTCTCTGCATGCCACCAACTTGGGCTCCGTCAACCCAAAAGGTCATGTCGAACGACGAATCGTCAGCTGCATTTGCTTCATTCAGGTTGTAGAAATCAATGGTGAAGGTCAACACGTCGGTAGCACTCACGGTTTCAGGGACATTAAAATGCCAGCGCATATTTCGGTCACCACCGGTGAAAGCCCGGTCGTAATACGATTCATTTTCCGACACGACTCCCACCGGAGTATAAACACCTCCATCGACTACGGTCGTGTAGACACCAGCAAAGTAGTAGTCATCATCAACATCACGCGTTGCAGCTGAGTCAACTCCGCCGATATTTGCTGGGTTGCCAGGGAGTTCCTGAAGACCAGTTTCACGAACACCTGACACGTTGAAATTGACCCCATTAAACGAAGCGGGATCGTTTAAACCATTTGCAGGATCACCATTGCCGTCTTGCGCATTGTCATCAACTCCAATGTTCCAAAGAACAGCCGCGCTTGCGGGCAGTAGTAAAAAGTAACTAATAGCTAAAAGCGCATGTTTTTTCATATTGAACGGAGTGATATTACTTTGAGTTCAGCCTGTCAAACTCAAAACGATAACTTTTTGGAGCTTTTGGAGCTTTTGGAGCTTTTGGAGCTTTTGGAGCTTTTGGAGCTTTTGGAGCTTTTGGAGCTTTTGGAGCTTTTGGAGCTTTTGGAGCTTTTGGAGCTGTTGGAGCT
>JAURPJ010000119.1 GCA_030835305.1 Verrucomicrobiota bacterium
CACCAAAACGACTGGTACTGCCCACGTTGATTAAATCACCAGTGATTCCTGAAAATGTATTCCCATCGAAAAGGTGATGATCAGAACTGAAACCACCCCCATGACTATCCATATAGAAGCTGCTAAAGCTAAACAATGGAGAGGATGTGTTTCCACTAAATTTGGAATTTAATACTTGATATCTACTTAAACCATTAAAGTAGCCTATAACTCCGCTATTTTCGGAAAAGACGCAGTTATCAATTTTCACATATCTTTCAGTGCTGAAAATGATACCGCTGTTCAATTTGAATTCCGAATCTGTGACTGTTATTCGATTAGGAGGAAGAGTGTAAGAATCCGAAGGAATGCTACCGTGATCACTTGTAAAAAGTGTTTGAGAATTGTTGGAAAATGTTGACCCAGAAATTGTTAATGTTGATGCATTGGTTGACTGGAAAGCGTTGCTGTAAATGTTTTCAGTAACCGTGATCGACGTAGCTACGGCATTAGAATTATTCAGGGAAATGATTGAGCCCCCACCGCTGGGGCTATTTCCCGTGAATGTTAAGTCTGACAAGGTAAGCGTCTTGCCGGAACTGACGCTGAACATCCTGTATAAAGAATTACCAGAGATCGTCACAGACTCCGACCCCGATGGCCCTGTGATGGTCAAGTTCTCTGTAATCCCGGGCAAATCAGAAGTAAGAGTAATAGTGCCACTCAACCCCTCCTCAAATCCAATCGTATCGATAGCCGATGAACCGTTTGCTGCAATGATCCCCGATCTAAAAGATCCTGGGGACCCATCATCAGCTAGTGTCGACACAAGGAATTCGCCAGCGTAGAGAGGCAGGAACGAACAGGCAAAGAGGGCAAGAAATGCACCACTGCGCTTGAGAACTGGAAATAAACCTAAGATTAATTTCAAAGGGAAAAATATCCCGCGATGTATGACCGAGATATTTTTTTTGTTCTTTTTGAGGAAAATTCTACCTGCCATTACAAGATATTGCAGGAAATTTTTGATATCCCAAGATTATTCTCAATTTTAAATCCTTACCCTTTGGTGGACAGGCGATAAACGCCGAAAGCTTTTACGAGCATGAAAAGCATCAGTTCTTTTGACAGCTGTAGCAATAGCTACCTACCTGTAACAAGGTGGAACGGCTCCGGCGTTCGACCATCCTGGATCAAAACTGGTCCGCCTGTCCGGCCGATCACGGTATCCATTTCCCAGCCTCCAATTCGAGTGCGTTCTTCGACAATCGGAGGCCGCTGATCGATCATCGCTTGGATTTTGATGCGGCACCTGAAATTTATGTAAGCTGAAGAGACGACCTGGACGTATCAGAGGGAATGTCTCTTTCGCTTCTTCAATCTACCCGAAAAATCCCGGTGACCTTTCGAAGGCTCGTCGTCGCCCTTTGCACCTTGGGGATTCTATCTTCTTGCTCACACACACAGAAACCAGTCCCCCCGTCCACCCAAGTGGCATACAATGGAGAGGATTGGAATCTCATTCAAAAATCGCCTCCCACTTACTTTCCTAAAGGCGTTCCCTCATATCACCCGACAAACTTTGAAGACGGTCACTGGATACTCACCGGGGATAAAGAAAACAGCCAATATTTCATTCCTATTAAAATCCCTCGAAGCAATCAATTAATTGCCCAAGCTCAGAGTAAAGTTGTCTCTGAGGTTGAACAGAAAACCAATAACAATCACCCCAAAGATCTTAGAATACAAAACCCTAAGAAATTCACTTTCGCTGATTGCTGGAAGATCCCATTTATTCTCGGAGCTTTTCTTGCCGCTGCTATAGGGGGCATGGGAAGCCCATCTGGATTGCCCGGTGGAACCTGGGGCGATATTCTTAACTAACAAGGAGACAATGAAGAACGCAAATGGCCTAATCGACACTGTCATGTGACGAGGGCCTATCGTTGCAAAGTCTCTCCCCCAGCCCGCTGCACCCTCCCCGCCATCTAAAGACCACCCACCTCACCAGGGGAGGAACTTGCGGACGCTCTCTATGATACGGTGAGAGATTCTTTGGCTCCTAATATGGTCATGACTAAGATGGGCCTATGTTTTGAGTGCTCCAAAGGGCGGCCACCCTGGACTAGAACGATTCCTCAAGCTCCACCGTTTCACGTCGAACCAGAAAGCGATTCTTTACAGAGACATAATGCTGACTAACGCGCACGGGAAGTCCCATCGAATTGGCCATTTCCGCTCGAGCAAAGCTGTAAAAACTCTGCGGCCATGAGGAGGGCAACTCCGTGAGTTAGAGGATGCAACGGATTTGTCACCGCTTAGGATACTGCCGGGTGTTGCGGTTTCCCCTAGGTGATTAAGAGAACCGTAATAAAAATGAAGATTGTATTTGTAACAGACACCTATGCCCCTGATGTGAACGGGGTCGCGATGACATTGGGAAGATTGGTCAAAGGGCTGCGAAGGAAGAATCATGAGGTGCACATCATTCATACGGCGGAAGCCGGGAGTGATGAAGATGAGACTCCGTTGAGAGGATTCGGCCTGCCGGTTTACAAAGAAGTCAGAGTAGGACTGCCCAAACCTCTGCGGTTCAAAAAAGAATGGCGGGAGGATCGGCCAGATTGTGTTTATGTGGCGACCGAAAGTCCGATGGGAACTTCGGCGGTCAAAGCTTGCCGCAAACTGGGGATTCCTGTGGTGATGGGTTTTCATACCAACTTTGATCAGTATTTGAGCCGGTATCGACTGGAGGGTATTCGACCGATGGCGATGGCTTATCTCCGGAAGGCCCATGCCCGGGCTGACCGGACGCTGGTGCCGACGCAAGATGTAAAGGAGCGGTTAGAGGAGTGCGGATTTGATAAGCTTGAGATTCTTGGCCGGGGCGTGGACACCCGGCTTTTTTCTCCCTCCAAGAAGTCACTGGCCCTGCGTTCTGAATGGGGGGCCCGTCCGGCCACACCGGTGGCGATAGTGGTGGGACGAGTCGCTGCGGAAAAAAACCTGGAACTGGCAATACGGGCGTTCGAGAAGATGTCCGAGCGGATTCCCGACTTGAAATGTGTCGTTGTCGGTGATGGTCCGATCCGGGCCTCTCTGGAAAAGAAATACCCTCAGGTCATTTTTGCGGGAATGCGCCACGGTGAAGATCTGGCGACTCATTATGCCTCGGCTGATGTTCTGCTATTTCCCAGCGAAACGGAAACCTTCGGTAATGTCGTGCTCGAAGGGATGGCCAGTGGGTTAGTGACTGTGACCTATGATTATGCCGCGTCGGCTGCTCACGTCAGGCAGGGGGAGAATGGCTTGAAGGCTCCTCTTGGTGACGAGGAAGGGTTTCTTCACCAGTCGCTTTCTTCCCTCGACCTTGGAAAGTGGACGGAGCTTCGAGAGCGGGCCAGACGAGACGTGGTAGAAATGAGTTGGGACCGAATCATCGAGCGGTTCGAGGGGCACCTCAGAGCAGTGATACAGAAAAATTCGGAACCCTCACCAAAGAAAAAGGTTCACCAGCACAAGGGGAAGTATGTCTTCCGGACGGCCTTCCTTCCGGATGTTCACTTGGGAACCCCGGACAGTAAAGCGGAGTAGGCTTCCGAATTTTTGAAGTCGATCAAGTGCGGGACCCTGATTCATGGTGCGTGACAAGGAGTTGGCCTACCACCGATAAAAACAACCGTATTGAGGGATTCATTTTTAGAAGGAATCTACACAGGATAACAAGGTTGGCTCTAAAGACGAAATTTCCCCTCCCTTTGCCGCTGATTGATAAAGATTGTCGGACGGGGGGCGTAGATGGGAGGATAGCGATTATCGCTTTTGCCTTATGCGTTTTTATTTCCTCACATTTGCGTTTTTTCTCCCGGGATTTTCGGCTCTGGCCCAGGAAGGGCATGCCGAGAAGATGAAGGCGGGGCTGGCTTTGTTTCAAAAATCGATTCGTCCGGCCTTGATCGATAACTGTTTAAAATGCCACGGCGATGAAAAGGTCCGATCGGGGTTGGATGTCTCGACGCGCGAGTTATTGCTGGAAGGTGGCGATCTAGATGATGCAATCAATCTGGAGGAGCCGAAGAAGAGTTATCTGCTGACCTTGATCCGGCACGAGGAAGAGGATCTGGAAATGCCACCGAAGAAGGACAAGTTGCCGGATTCCTTGATTGCGGATTTTGAACGTTGGATCGAGTTGGGCGCGCCTTACGACAAGCCGCTTCTTGAAAAGAAAGAGGATGAGCCCACCGAGATGCAGATTACGCAGGGCGACCGGGAGTTTTGGTCGTTTAAGACCTTGGCCCAGGTGACTCCGCCGAAGGTCGAAGGAAATTGGGCGAAGGGAGAAATCGATCAATTTGTGCAGCGGAAGTTGCAGCAGAAGAAGCTGACTGCGAATCCGCCGGCGAAGGATGTGGACTGGATTCGTCGGGCCTATTTGTCGGTGATTGGCTTGCCACCGACGCCAGAGCAGTTAAAGGCCGCGAAGTCGGGGAGCCGCGCCGATTTGGTCGATGAACTCCTGGCCAGTCCGCATTACGGGGAACGTTGGGCGCGGCATTGGCTGGACGCGGCGCGTTTTGCCGAGAGTCACGGATTCGAACAGGACTACGATCGCAAGTATGCCTATCACTATCGGGACTTCGTCATCAAGGCGCTCAATTCAAACATGCCCTGGAATGATTTCATTCGTCTGCAAATCGCAGGCGATGAAATTGCGCCGAATGATCCACTCGCGATGATGGCGACCGGATTTTTGGGAGCAGGTGTATTTCCGACGCAGCTTACTGAGAAGGAATTTGAAAGTGCACGTTATGACGAACTAGACGACATGGCCGGGACGACGGGCACGGCCATGTTGGGTCTCACGATCGGATGTGCGCGTTGTCATGATCACAAGTTTGATCCCATTCCCGAGAAGGATTACTATCGCTTTGTTTCCATTTTCACCACGACGATTCGCAGTGAGATTGATGTCGATTTGAACTCAAAGGAATATGAGGACTCGTTGAAGACGTGGCAGAAGGCGCATGACAACTTGGTCGCCGCGCGGAACAGTTACGAAACAAGTCCCAGTGTTACGCGGGCCTTTGAAGGTTGGCTAGGTGGCGACGTTCGAAAGTCAGTGGCCGAAAGCGAATGGACGGTCCTCGAAACGCGGAGCGCGAAATCGAGTCAGAAAGCCACCAAGCTCACCCCACAAGATGATGGCGCGATTTTGGCATCGGGGAATGCACCGGCGAAAGAAACCTACACCGTGAGCACGGCACCGCATCTCTCGACCGTTCGATTCTTGCGAGTGGAGGCGCTGACTCACAACTCGATGAACCGAAACGGTCCGGGAAGAGCGAGTAATGGAAACTTTGCGCTGAGTGATCTGAAACTTTTCGCCGTGGATGCCAAGGGGAAGAAACGTCAGTTGAACCTGGTGGGTGCGAAGGCGACGCACCAGCAAAACACCGACAGTCTCTCGGCGGCTTCGTCCTTCGATAAAGACCCCAATGGTACGGGATGGGCGGTGGACTTTGGCGGGATCGGGAAAGACCAGGCCGCAGTTTACGAACTAGAGAAGGCGGCCAAGCTCAAGGAGGGAGAAACGCTCGAAGTGGCCCTGCGGTTTTCCAACAACAGCCAACATAGCTTGGGACGTTTCCGTTTGTCGGTCAGTGGCGATCCCGCGCCGCCGGTAAAAGTTGGCGGTGGTCGCGATGGTGCCTTAAGCGCGGCTTTGGTGGCGCTGGAAAAAGGAACTCTGGATCAAAAGAATCGCGAGATGCTCTTTGGACACTTTGCAAAGACGGATGAGAACTGGGTGAAGCACGACGACGCAGTAAGGAGATCGGAAGGAAGCAAGCCCAAGCCAAAAACGACAAAGGTCCAGGTGAGCAGCGAAGGCTTCAAGCCCACCAAGCATCATGCCGACGGACGTGGTTTCCCGCACTTTTACAAGGAAACGCATTTCCTAAGTCGCGGTGATCCGAATCAGAAGAAGGGCGTGGCGCAGCCGGGTTACCTGCAGGTTCTGATGCGTGATGGAAAAGAGAGCGAATCGTGGAAAGCGACTCCGCCGGCAGAATGGAAGCGGACGAGTTATCGCCGGACGGGTCTGGCAAACTGGCTCACCGATGTTGATCACGGAGCGGGGCATCTTCTGGCGCGCGTCGCGGTGAACCGGATTTGGCACCATCACTTTGGACGAGGTATTGTGGCTACACCAAATGATTTTGGACTGCAAGGGGCGCTGCCGTCGCATCCCGAGTTGCTCGATTATCTCGCTGTGAAATTCATCAAGAGCGGATGGGACGTGAAGGCCTTGCACCGGGAGATTCTCCTCAGCGCGGCGTGGGGACAAAGCAGTGCCAATTCCAAGAAGAAGGCCTCGATTGATCCCGACAATGATTTCATCTGGCGTTTTACACCACGACGTTTGGAAGCGGAAATCGTGCGCGACTCCATCCTGGCTTCGGCCGGGCAACTCGATGCCACGATGTATGGTCCGGGCACGCTCGATGAGCGACATCGTCGTCGCAGTATTTACTTCATGATCAAGCGCAGCAAGCTAGTGCCGATGATGCAGATTTTCGATCAACCCGAGCCGCTGAGTAGCCAGGGAAGTCGTCCAAGCACCACGATCGCCCCGCAGGCCTTGCTCTTTATGAACAACGCGCAAGTGGTGCAATGGGCCAGTGCCCTCGGTGCAAGTGTGGCGTCGGATGATGTCACGTCGTCAATCAAAGATCTCTATCTGCGCACCTTGAGTCGGGAACCGAGTCCGAGCGAATTGAGTAACAGCCGCTCCTTTATCGAAGCGCAAACGGCGTCGTATGGTGGCGCCAAGAACAGCAAACAACTAGCCTTTGCCGATCTGAGCCAGGTCATTTTTAGTCTTAACGAATTTGTTTATCTGCCATGAATTTTCCTGAATACACACGTCGTCATTGGCTCCAACGGGCCGGAGCTGGAGTAGGTGGACTGGGTCTCGCTACTTTGTTGGCGGACGAGGGTCTTTTAGACGGCGGCGATCCGCTCGCTCCCAGGAAAGGTCACTTTGGCGGCAAGGCGAAGTCGGTGATCTGGTTGTTTATAAATGGCGGGCCGAGCCAGGTGGATACCTGGGACTACAAGCCCGAGCTCGAGAAAATGGATGGCAAGGAACTCAATGGCTTCGATAAGAACACCGGTTTCTTTGCCAATGCGGTCGGGCCATTGATGAAGTCGCCCTTCGAATTCACGCCACGCGGTCAGTGCGGCAAGATGGTCTCGTCGCTTTTCCCAAAGCTTGGCGAGCACGTCGATAAGATGGCCTTCATTCACTCCGGTCACACCGAGTCAAACAACCACAGCCCGGCGCTATTTATGATGAACTCCGGACAGCCGCGCATGGGACTTCCCTGTGTGGGATCATGGGTGACTTACAGCCTCGGAAGTGAGAGTCGCGACCTGCCGGCCTTCGTAGTGATGTCTGATCCGCTCAATCGTGGGTTGCCCAAAGGTCACGCGGCGAACTGGGGCGCGGGATTTTTGCCAAGTGTTTACCAAGGGACGTGGCTGAAGCCGAAAGGCGATCCGATTGATAATCTCAATCGCCCCAAGCACATGAACGACGCGCAGCAGTTGCGTCAGTTAGCGCTATTGAAGAAACTCAATGGCGAGCACATCAAGGAACGTCCCGGCGATGCCGAGCTGGAGGCACGTATCAAGAGCTTCGAGCTGGCTTACCGCATGCAGAATGCCGCGCCGGAAGCCTTTGATATCGATCGCGAGCCGGAGCACATCAAGAAGCTTTACGGTGTCGGCGAGAAACGCTGCGATCACTTTGCGCGTCAATGTCTCACCGCCCGCCGCATGGTCGAACGCGGCGTACGATTCGTGCAGATCTATTCGGGTGGTATGGAAAACCAACGGAGTTGGGATGGCCACAACGACATTCAAGGCAACCACAGTCAGTTCGCCGGAGAAACCGACACACCGATCGCCGGACTTCTTTCTGATCTCGAACAGCGCGGGCTTCTCAATGACACGCTCGTAATCTGGGGTGGAGAATTTGGTCGTCTTCCACTGACGCAGAAATCGAAGAAGCCGGGCCGCGATCACAACCCGCATTGCTTCACCACCTGGATGGCCGGCGGCGGAATCAAAGGCGGCGTGAGTTACGGAGAGTCGGACGAAATCGGTCACCACGCCGCGGTTGATAAAGCGCATGTGAATGACATCCATGCTACGATTCTTCATCAGCTCGGCTTCAATCATGAGAAGCTAACCTACGTTTACAATGGGCGACGTTTTCGTCTGACCGATGTTGGCGGCAAGGTGATCAAGCCTATCTTGGCATGATGATCTCCCCCCTTTTTCCCCATGAGTTCCGCCAATCTTCGGTTTCCGCGACTGGCCGCCGCCAGATCAACCAGAGATTTAACTCTATAGCGTTTTCACTACCTTTTTCGCTCAAAGAAGAAACTATCAGACTGTGATGAAACCCTCGTGCCGATTATCAATACAAACCCTGCTACTTGCGAAGCTCATATTCCTTCCCCAATTGGTCTCTGCTGCTGCACCGCCACAATCAAAAGCCGATCTGATTGCCTCTGCTTCTCACGTTGTGACAGGAGTCGTCATCGCGAGATATAAACGAACAGAGAAGAAAGAGAATTACGATTACACCTACAGCATTCTCGAAATCGCGGTTAAAAATGCCGTAAAAGGTTCAGACATTGAACCAAAGGATCGGATATTTGTGCGCTGCTGGCAACGAAGTTGGGCCGGCAAAGGGATTCCGGATCCTGGCATTCATGGTCAAGACCGAATTCCATTGAAAGGAGATGCCGTCGAAGCTTATCTGAAAGGAAACCGTAAATTGGGTTTTGATGTTTTGGAGCCAAACGGCTTCCTAAACTTCACGCAAAAAAGGTCACCCAGTGAACAAAATAGTGAATAAGAGTTTTTCACTACCCACTCATATCTGATCACCGATTCCCTCACCCAGAGTCCTAATTCAAGGTGCGTGGCAAGGGATCAGGAAGCGGTGGGCGTGTTATCGCTAACCTCTTCTCTCGAAGGTCCGGTAGCTGCGGACTTAAGGCTGTGTTGGTAAAAGGTAAAACTCAATGAATAGCTAACCCTTGGTTGAGTGGGCGGTCATTTTGCGTATGAGTCGAATCAGTCTTCGAGACTTGATCGCTAGATATTTATCTTTTTGTAAAGAAAAAGGGCTCTCAAGGCTATAATCCTACCCCAATTTTCGATTTCACAGGCACTTCGATTTCTTTTTGATCAATCCATTCATCTAATTCGACTGTAATTGTGTCGACCTTCTTCTCAAAATTGTAAGTGACTTTGGTGGTACTTTTGCTACCGAAACTGGACGTTCCGTAGAACGATCTTTCTGAAGGAATCAATTTTCCGGATTTGTCGAAGAAACGAATCCTCCGCAATTCGACGAGATTGAGATCTGACTTAAGAGTGACTTCCAACTTCGCATCTCCCCAATTCGATTCTTCAACCTTGGTGATTTCAATTTTATGCTCTCCAATTGTAACCGTAGTGCCTTTTTTTACCGGAACTAGTTGCGATTTACTCTGCCTGCTTTTTGTAGCAACCGTGAAGGTTGCTATACCCTCGATACTAAGTTCTCGGGCTCCCTTGGCGGGCGTTATATTCGAACGTACTGACCACATAAATGCTTTCCCGTCTTCGCTTTTGCCACTATCGGGAGTTGGACTCATTGAAATAAATGATCCCTTCTTTTTTTTAAGAAGGTCGGTTCCTTGATCATCCGTAAATATCGTCAATTTTGACTTTTTATGATTGATCTTGATGAATGATCCTTCGCCTAAAATAAAAAGAAAATCGACTTCTGTGCCCAGAGGCCAATGGAATGGGCGAAGGTTATTTTCTCCTTCGGTATACTGCTTTCTACCCATTTTGATTCCGGCAGGTTCATAGGATATTTCAGCGGTAGTAATTCCCAAAGAGAGAAACCAAATTAAAATCTTCTTCATCACGCCTTAGGAGTAGTAAGGAACTACTTAATTTTCAATTAATTCTTAGGATGAATTTTCTTTTTAGGGAAAGAGAAAAGCGATCGGCAAAAGAATAAAAGAACTCGAGTAACAGGAAGTGAAGGAGAGGAATTGAGGAACAGGGTTCGGTGAAAGGCTGCGGCGAGGCGGTAGTAGTAGTTCTCCAGCGGAGGTGCTTTTTCTCCGAGTTGAGGGTTATAACCCTTAATAACCAAAAAATATTCTATTCTAAAAACTACTACTACTACCGACTACCATATACTGGATCTGCCTCCCCCTCGAAGTCCCCGCAGAAGAGGCCGATCAATTTTTTTTCTCAGCACCCTATTATATACAGACCAACCCACCCAAAAAACCGCACCCCCACCGGTGGCGTGTCTCCCCTTTCAACCACTCCCTTTTCAGAGATCCAGCGAAGGGGATTTACCCCTCACCTTTCCTGATTCGGGGAAGGTGCTTATATGGATCAGGATTGATCAGTTCAAGGTGAAGCTTCTCCCGATTCAAGCTTCAGGACTCAGGACTAATTGTTAGGGAAACTGGGTGATCTGACCTCCAAAAACGGTGCCCGCCGCGATAATAGCCAAGAAGCCTTTGAAGCCTTCAAGTGGGAACCCTTCGAATACAAAGTAGTAAGCTATTGGGGCGAGAATACTGCATAGGAAAGCGCCAAAGAGTGCTGCTAAAGTTCTTTTAATCATCTTGGTTCTTCCCGAATTGCGCTTTAGGGCAGGAGATTTCGAAAGGAATCGATGAGCCAGATGGGGAAGAGATAAGGCATCACAAATACTGTTTTTTCGAATAGCCAGATGGAGATTTTAGATGCTGCCATTGGCAATCATTGTCGGCAGGAAGATCGTTGATTCCTTCGATTTCATTTGGCTTTCATAAGAATATTTTTTTCCATTCAAACTAAAGTTGATCTCAATATTGATCGCGGAATTCGGCCGATAGGGTATAGCTGAGGTCTTCCGGCTTTCGTAATTAGAATTCCCTTGCATCCAGAAATTTCCGTTATATTCCGTCAGGATTTCAATTTTGGGTCCGTTCGGTAGTTGATAAGAAAAAGAATGGATCGTGACTGATTCGATATTAGGGTTTGGACCAAATTTTTTATTTAGATCCCGAATGAACAGCTGGAAGTAAACCTCGGCGTGAGACTTCAATTTTTTATTGATGGAATTGGATGTGAATTGTTTTTTGGGAAAGAAAGCAGGATAGGTCGATATATGGAGTTCATTTTCACCATCGAGATTACGAACAAACGGTCCATATTCCCGATTGGTGAAGCTCGTGCAGCTGGTAAAAGTCATCCAGCTCAGAAAAAGGAAAGACGCTTTAATAAGATTACTAATATTCGGCATGCCTGCTTCTAGATTAAAGGCCTCGTGAACGAGATTAAAGGCCTCGTGAACGAAATCCTAAAGGCTTTCTCAAAAAATAAAAAAGTGGTCAAACTGATTTGGTGTCGATTACAAGTTCTGGCTGATACTCATAAGACCAGCCTCTCCACCAATGAATCGCGGTTTGGGTTGAGGGGTTCGGGGTTCGGGAAACGGGATTCGCTCTGAACACTCTATCCGGTTTCGAGTTTCACCTGCCTCCGAAGATGTGGTAGGGCTAGCACGTCATGAAAAGCCTCCCAGCCCTTCTCGCGATTCTTGTCTGTGCATCCCTGCCGCTTCATGCCGCAAGTTTAGCTGACCTGACTTACACCACCAACAACGGCAAAGTTACCATCACCGATTGTGATGAGGCCGCCACAGGTGAGCTAGTTATACCGAACACCATTCAAGGAAATCCTGTCGTATACATAGGGGAGGCGGCCTTTGAAAGATGTGTACGTTTAACAAGGGTAACAATACCTGAAGGTGTGACAAATATTGGACCAAGGGGTTTCTTGGGTAACACATTACTTGAAGAAATTCTCCTCCCCCAAAGCCTCATTAATATTCAAGAAAGTGCCTTCAGAGATTGCTTCAATCTCAGAAACCTCATACTCCCGCCGAATCTGTTTACGATTAGCGCGAGAGCTTTTTCAAATTGTTATTCGCTGAGAAAAGTCATCATCCCCGATAGTGTAATTTCCACCGGAAAAAGTGTCTTCGCAGTCTGTTTGAGACTGGAAGAAATCACATTTGGGAACAACCTCATTTGGATATCCGATAGTACTTGCTCCACATGCAGCAACCTTAAGAAGGTAATACTTGGGGAAAATATCAGGGAGATTAAAGCGCACGCTTTCCAAAGTTGCGAAAAACTCGCTGAAATCTCACTCCCACCTTCCGTGACATGGATCGGAGATTACGCTTTTGAAGGCGCCAGTAATCTGAGGAAGGTCAATATTCCGGATAATGTAATTGAGGTGGACCCGAAAGTTCGGCCACTGAGGAGCTAAACTAAGCTAAGGTGCCGGGACGTTGGAGGTGGATAGTGTTTCATGACGGGCAAGTCAAGTAGGGTGTCGGAGAGTATGCCGAAATTGAAAAGCTGAAAACCGGAAGGAGCGTAGCGACTGGAGGGCGGCAGCTTTTCAATTTCGCCGCGCCGGGGGGGCGGCACGGCGGGCTTGCGCCGGTCTGAGGTGTTCGTCAGGCGGTCTTCTTTGGGAGCCCAGCGACGAGGCCGTCAGCGACTATCTGCGAGGTGTCAGTGCGATAGGTGACTCCCGGGGTCTCATTGCCCAAGGCCTCATGCGGACGCCAATCGTTGTAGCGCACAAACCACTTCGCAAGGCCCTCGCAAAGGTCAATGATGGTGGCGTGTTCAAAGAGATAAATCTCCTCATATTTGACGCTGCGCCACAGTCGCTCGATGAACACGTTGTCCATCCAACGACCCTTTCCGTCCATGCTGATCTGAATGCCGAGATCCTGCAAACGGCCCGTCCACTCCACGGAGGTAAATTGACCACCCTGGTCGGTGTTGAAAATCTCGGGGACCGTTCCGGTGTTGGCAAGAGCCTTGTCCAGGGCCTCCAAACAGAGACCGGTTTCCATGGTGTTGGAGACGGCCCAGCCCAGCACCTTGCGCGAATACCAGTCCATCACCGCGCACAGGTAGGCGTGACCGCCAGGCATCGGCACGTAGGTGATGTCGGTGCACCAGACCTGGTCCGGACGCTCTACGGTGAGGTTGCGCAGGAGGTAGGGATACTTGCGGTGGCCGTCGTCAGGGATGGAGGTCCGAGGCTTGCAGTAGATGGCCTCGATCCCCATTTCACGACGCAGACGCTGCAGCCGTTTTCGGTTCACTTGGAGCCCATGCTCGCGCGACAGAATGGTCTTCAAACGCCGGGTTCCGAGACAGGGGTCGATGAGGTAGATCTCATCAAGCAAGCGCTTGATGCGGAGGTCCTCCGCGCTCTCAGCAACAGGCTCGTAATCGACCGAAGACCGGGCCACCTCGAGGAGTTCGCATTGTTTTCTCACGCTGAGATCAGGATACTTTTTTTCGACCAACTCGATACGATCCCTCACAGACCGAGTTGTTTTGACTTTTTTCGCAGGAAATCAATCTCGATGGCCTGTTGTCCGATCTTGGCGTGAAGCTTGTCCTTTTCGGCCTCGAGATCTTCTTCGAGGGCCTTTTTTTTTCCGGCCCCGAAGAGGTCGGTAGCACCGTCGACCATCTGCTTTTTCCAGTCAGAAACCTGGGCGGGATGGATCTGGAACTCCTTGGCGATCTGCGAGGCGGTCTTGATGTTCTTGAGGGCCTCAATGGCAACCCGGGCCTTGAACTCGGGATCGTATCTTCTTCTTTTACCTTTCATTATCAGTGGTTTTGGTTCGGTGGTTTCACCGCCCCTGTCCACCATTATCTTAGCTTAGCTCCTGGCCCGAATTCCGGGGTCCACCTCAGATTAACCAAACCAGATGCGAAGCAAGCGACGAAGGAGCGTTCTGGTTTTGGCTTGCATCCGCTTGTTCTGCATGTCGCGACCTCGATCCCAGTTTAATTTGGGATTAGCAAACTAAAACTACTCCAAGGGCTCAAACGGG
>JAURPJ010000120.1 GCA_030835305.1 Verrucomicrobiota bacterium
AATGAAGAACGATCGAAAACGGCCCCGGAATTCACCGCTTGAAAAATTTCCAGATACTTTCGACCAGGCAATCCAAGTCTGGATATCTTCAGATTAGTTCCGTAGTCAACTTCATCGATTTCTTCCCAAAACTCCGCGGGCATCCCCTCAATTTTCAGCCTCGCTGCCGTCGTCGTATCAAGAAGTATCCCAAGTTCGGCCGCCGCTGCTTGCACCCCCGTCGGCAATGGAAAGGCATCCTGAAAATCTTCGACAACAACCGCCAGCACCTCGAAACCTTCGCTTTTTTCCCAAACCACCAAATGGGAAAATTCATCGAGCTTTTCCGCCAACTGCAACAATTCCGGAATCTTCATTTCAAAGGAAAAAACAAGCCACGCACCGCATTCCGTTTCAAAGCGAGCTCGCGCCACTCACTCACCAGTCGACTTTCCTGTATCACTCCGCAACCGCTGGGGAGAAGAAAGTCTTCACCATTCCAGGCCACCATTCGAATCGCGACCAAGGCTTCAAAATCACCATCACGTAACAACCCAAATGGCGCTCCGAACTCAACCGGACACCCCAGACGTTCACGCCAATCCGTGATTTGCGCCATCGTTTCCAGAGTCCGGGGTAATGGCCCCAAAGCAGGGGTCGGATGCAAGCGCTCGATCAAGGTCTTTGTTTCCTGATACTGATAGAGCTCTACCTTGATGAGAGTTTGAAAATGAATGAGCCGCCCCAAATCAAGGATGTCCCTTTCGCGACGAATCACCATTCCAAGATCAGAGAGCTTTGCAATCAAGGTCTGCGCGACAAATTCGTGTTCGCGAATCTCCTTGTCATCGACCGCGAAAAGCCGTTGCTCATCGCGGCGCGCAGTTCCTGCCAGCGCCATCGTATAAATCCGACCGTCGAAATAGCGAAATAACACCTCCGGGGTAGCCCCCAAAAAACCCCCATTTTCGCCAATCCAACCATAAGGCCGCAGGGTCTTCGGTAATTGCAGCAACGACGCCAGAAGTGTCTCGGACGAGCAGGTCCCCTTTCCTCTTTCAGTCACAACCGGGACCGATTTCTCGATTAAACCATGACCGATCGCGGCGGAAATTTCCCGAAAAACCTCGGCAAATTCCCCGGGGTCAGGTTCCTCCCACTGGATCCGGCATTCGCCCCTGGCAGGTGGTTTTTCTAGGACTTCGATTCGGTTGGGAACAAGCCAGGGTTTCTCGACACTGAGGGAGAAGTCATTTTTGTAAAACGTCACCCCTCCGGCAGGTGGCTCTGCCAATGCCTTGAACGGTCCATGGCCGACGAGCACCTCGCCGGTCCGGGTTCCAAAAACCGCTCTTTCCATGATGCGGCTATTCTACCACACCATTCTTGATCAGCTCGGCGAAACTTGCCGCCTCGAGACTGGCACCCCCAACGAGAGCACCATCAATGTCCTTCTGACCAAGAAGTTCAGCAGCGTTATCCGGCTTCACCGAACCTCCGTATTGAATACGAATTTTTTCCGAGACTGAAATCCCGTAAAGATCAGTGAATACCGACCGAACAAATTCGTGGGCATCCTGCGCTTGCTTCGGCGAAGCAGTCACGCCAGTTCCGATGGCCCAAACAGGCTCGTAGGCAATTACCGTATCGAGTGCCTGCTTCTCGGAAACATTTTTCATCCCTTCGGTAATCTGAGTACGAAGAATCTCTTCCAACTTGCCATCTTCGCGCTCTTGCAAGGTTTCTCCGATGCAAAAAATAGGCTTCAGTTCAACTTCGTGAGCTTTCAAAATCTTGGTATTGATCAACTCGTCCGACTCACCATAAATCGCCCGTCGCTCAGAGTGTCCAAGAATGACGTAGTTGACAAAAATCTCTTTCAACATGAAAGCGCTCACCTCGCCCGTGAAAGCTCCATTATCTTTCTCGCTCATGTTCTGAGCGGAAACTCGGACCTTGGAGTGAGCCAGCAATTCGGTGGCTTTCGGCAGAGACACAAAGGGCGGCGCAATCACGATGTCGACCCCTTTCGGGAGATCAGCTAGTCTGCTCTCAAAACTCTTTATAAAGTCTTCGGTGTCGGACGGTCCTTTGTTGAGCTTCCAGTTGGCGGCGATAATTGGCTTCCTCATGTCGGGTATCGGCGTAACTCAGTGTGTCCCTTTGCGCAAGACTGTTCACACCGCATAAAATTGCTCGGTCTCGCCGAAATCGGGAATCAGCTCTACCAACAGGGTCTTTTCTCCCACCTCCAAGGCGTCGAAGCCCTCGCGACTCTCGATTCGCAAGTAATCCAGATTCCACATCTGGGCCCAGCCTTTCAAATCAACATTCTGTGACTGCACAATGGCATCTTTCTGATTCTCAGCGAGTTGTGACAACCTCGGAAGACGCTCGAAAATCTGCCCCCCTCCGTTGTTGATCACGACCAGAACACGCCCCTGGCACTCCACTTGAGAAAACATAGCCGGGGCTGCCAAATCATAGAGAGCCGTCAAATCACCAAACACACCCCACGAATCCGGTGTCTCCGCTGTAGCTCCCAGCCAACTTGATAGCTGTCCGTCTATCCCGTTCGCACCCCGGTTCGCAAAAACGCGCGCATACGGCGTCTCCCTCTGACCATATTCATTCCACTCACGAATCGGCAAACTGTTGCCTATAAAAAGACTCTCTCCAGTTGTAGCATATACTGAGAGCAGGTTCACTAATCCCGGTTCGCTGTCTGGAAACGATTCCAGTCTCTCATCCGTCTGGGAAAAGATCGGCCGCCCTCTGGAAAAATCATCGCGTACGTCTCCAATAAAATCCGCCTCACCCAATCCTCGAATCACCCTGCCAATCTCGCCACGAATCACCATCGATTTTCTCGCCAATCCCGGCAGGCCGTTTCGGCAAATCGAAAGAACCGAGGTCGCGGGATTCGCCTCAAGGTCACGCCACAGTCTTCCCACCGGAACTTCACCCAATCGCAAAACCCGTCCGGGCAAATGCCCTGAAAACGTTTTTTCAGAAACCAAAAGATCCTGAAGCAATTCCCGAATCCCGCTATTCACATCTGCCACTACCGGAATCCCGAGCTCTTTTAGGAAGTAGAAAACATCCTCCCGATCCTCCGGTTCCAGCCCGCCAACCATGGCAACAATCCCCTTGAAGACTCCGTCGTCAAGAAAGTCGCGTAAGCTTCGTACTTCAAAAGAAATCTTTTGCGGGAGGAACCCCTCCACCTCAGCCTGCCAATCTCGGCAATCAATGACTTTCTCCTCGAGTGAGACATTCAAATGAAGAGGCCCGTGACCGTCCCATCCGTCAAGATATCTCACCGCATGGTTTCCAAAGATCCCATCCTGATCAATCACCTGCGGAGCTCCCGATCCTCGGAATATCTCGGGGCGGTCCGCGGACAACACCACCAACGGAAGACAACTATAGTGCGCCTCGATCACCGCCGGCAGACACTCGGCCACCGCCGTGCCGCTCGTGGTCACAACCGCACAAGGCCGCCCGGTATCCTTGGCACGTCCCATCGCAAAAAAAGCCGCTCCGCGCTCTTCAAAGTGCTTCCAGACCTGCAAGCCATCCGCCGCCTCCAGCAAAGCAACCAGACCGGCATTTCGGGCACCTCCGCAAACCACGAAATCGCCGCAACCCGCCTTAAGAAGGCGATCGACAATATCTTGTTCCGGTGTCACCGCTTAAAACTTCTCTACCAGCAGGGAGGCATTGTGCCCGCCGAAGCCGAAGGAGTTGCTCAAAGCAGCCTTGATCTCAACTTCTCGCGCGATATTGGCGCAGTAGTCGAGGTCGCACTCGGGATCTTGATCCTCCAGGTTAATGGTTGGCGGAATCACCCCGTCACGGATGGCGTTGATGCAGGCCAGAATCTCCACCCCACCGGCAGCTCCGAGGAGGTGACCGGTCATCGACTTGGTCGAACTTACAACGAGCCCTTCCTTGCTCCAGTTTCCGAAGGACTTCTTGATCGCCTTGGTTTCACAAATATCTCCCTGTGGGGTCGAGGTGCCGTGAGCGTTCACGTATTGCACATCTTCCGGATTGAGCCCGGCGTGCTTCAGTGCCATGTCCATGCAACGGGCCGCGCCCAAACCCTCGGGATGAGGCGAAGTCAGGTGATAGGCATCGGCGCTGAGGCCATATCCGGTGAGCTCGGCGAGAATGGTCGCACCGCGTTTCTTGGCATGGTCAAGTTCCTCGATCACCACTACTCCGGCACCCTCGCCCATGACAAATCCATCACGGCCGGTGTCAAACGGACGTGATGCCGCGTTCGGATCGTCATTTCGGGTACTGAGGGCCTTCATGTTGCCGAAGCCAGCTAGACCCATTGGGAGGATAGCTGCTTCAGACCCTCCAGCCACGAAAGCATCGGCATCACCAAATTTAATCATTCTCCAGGCCTCTCCGATACTGTGGTTTGCGGTCGCACAGGCCGTCACAATCGCCATATTAGGGCCGCCAAACCCATGTTCCATCGAGAAGACCCCGCTGGCTATATTGGAAATCATCATCGGAATAGTGAAGGGGGACACACGGCTTGGGCTTCGTTTCATGAGCGCGGTGTGGTTGGCCTCAAGCGTCCCGAGTCCCCCGATTCCACTTCCCAGCATCACGCCCACCCGGTCGCGATCGAGCTCCCCCTCGCCAAGACCCGACTCGGTGAGAGCCATCTGGGCTGCCGCGATGGAAAGGTGGGCATAGCGGTCCATACGACGGGCATCCTTGGGATTGCTAAAATACCGGGTGTGATCAAAATCACGCACCTCACCCCCGATCTTCACAGGATACTCGCTGGTATCCATGGACTCGATCAGGCTGATCCCACTCCGCCCTGCTTTCATGCTTTCCCAAGTTGAGTTGGCATCATTTCCCAAGGGGCTCACGGCCCCGATCCCTGTGACTACGACGCGTCGGTTTTCCATTGCTGCTAGAAGGTTTAGTTGTGGTTAGCCCGTGTTCTTTTGAAAAGCAAGGCCTGTAATTGGCAGGATTCACCCCAACTTGCGGTGGCCACCCCGGATATTGCGTGCAGAGCACTTGGGACAGGTGGAGAGCTTCACTCGCTTTTCTTCAGAATAACGTTTACCGCATAGGTGACATTCCCTCGTCGAAGAGCGGAGACGGCGTTCCTCCCGGTGCTCGGCAATAAAGGAAAACCCCCAATCCACCGCAATCCAGACGAACGCAAGCATGACGATCACCAAGAGAAGATCAGAAAATGAAATAATCATTGGTTGGCAGGGCGGTTGACAAGCTCCGCTTCAAGCCTCCACACCCGCAATGGTCCCATTTCAGGTAACGGCTCGATCCTTTCGCTTCGAAGTCTGTTTAAAATGGGGCCGGTCCGGACATCATTGGCCTTCTCCCACCAAGCCTCAACCGCGACGACACGTCCGCGCCAATCCGCAGTCAAAACGATAGACCAAATCTCTCCCTCGCTCATTAAATTTGGATCCTGGGACCATTCGAAGGGGAAATCCAAGAACTTCAAGCCCGCCGGACCATCGACCACCTTGACCTTGATCCACCAATTCGGCTCCTCGCTCGAATACGTCACCGATGCCACTGCATCTGGTTCGGGCAGCGCATCCGGCCCCATTCCAGGCAGATTTGCCAACTTCACTTCCGGCTCAGGAAGTGAGATCTGACGCAAGGTCGGCTCGTAGACGCGCGGAGTGGTTGCGGCGAGGGTCTCCGCTACCACCTGATCAATGACACTGGAATTGCTGACATTCCAACGCTGCTGAAAAAGTGTTTTCCGATCGATGACCTCGGCCAATCCGCGATACTCATCAGCTTTGAGATTCACCATCGCGACATCAATTTCATTCTGCGCCAGCTCAACCGGTTCGACTTCACGTACCTGCACAAACCGATAAATCCCACCCCAAAAAGCACCCGAAACCACAAAGGCGATCAACAAGCGGTAGGAAGAACCATGTCCCCGACGCCAATCGAAAACCATTCCGGCAGCCTGGTCACGAAGAACTTTCCGATGACGCCAAAACATCTCTCAGGGCACCTTGTTGGAATCATCCACCCGTTCATAGCCCTCAAAAATACGAATCCCGTTGAGCCTTCCAATCGAATCGATCAAGACCTGACGCTCCGCCATCGTCGCTCCGGAATCCACTTTAAGCGCCACCACCTTGGTTCCCAGCTTCTCAGCAGACTCGAACACAACGTTCCCGAGAGAGCCCTCGGGCACCTCGACCCCTTCCACATAATAAACCGGCCCGGAAGTCGTGCTCTTCAACATCACCACGACCGGATTCTCATCACCCAAACGCTTTCCCCGAAATTCCGAGCGCGGAAGCTTGATCTCGACATAACTTTCTTTTGCAACCACCCCCGTGAGCATTACCAGAGCGAGCAATAGCGCAATGAAATCGAAGCCTGGAATCACGAAAATCCATCCGGGACGCTCGGGCAATGACATCTTTAGCTTCATGGTTCAGGAGTCCTTATTGTCGGACATCTTTGATCTCATCGAGGACTTTTTGGACTTCGGTTCCGGGTTCTGGGCCTGTCTTTCCACGCTATCCCGAAAAGAAACGATACGGTCATGTTCGCGGCTATCGCACACAATGTTCACAGTCTCAATTCCAGCTCTCTCAAGCCGGTGCAGCATTCGCTGGGCCTTTCCGTAAAGGTAGAGATAGACAAGATAGGAAGGAATCGCGAGCGCCAGCCCGACCGCAGTCGAGACCAGGCTTTGGAACATTCCACTTGCCAGGGCAGCCTGGGCCACCGCCGAATCAGCCGCATCCACCTTCATGAAAACTTCAATCAAGCCGAGAACCGTTCCGAACATTCCCAGCATGGGAGCCAGCATCGCAACCCCGAGAAGCACCCGCAGGTAGCGCTCGATCCGGGGAATTTCCAACTGCCCCGCCTCCTGCGCAATTTCACGCAAATTGGTCCGGTCCAGATGGTGGCGCATCAAAACCGAATGAATCACTCTCGCCTCCGGCCCCCGAGCACGCGAGGCCTCGTGCAGAGCCTCTGCATAAGCCTTCTTACGGACATGATTCGTTACTCCTAAAAGTAAATCAGCCACCTTTGCGCGGGCATGCTGGAAAAACACCATGCGCTCTACCATGACCAATAGGCCTACAAAACCGAGAACGACCTGTAACCACAGGATCACCCCGCCTGCCTCATTCGGAAAGTTCACGAAGGCAGAATACCAGACAATACCCGGAAGGACCAGCGATTACGCGCCAAGGCTGACATTCTTCCGGTCCGGCGAAATAAATTCCTGCCAAACCTGCTCGCTCGCCTGCTTTCGAAAGCCAAAAAGCGGCCGCCATTTGGGCGCGCGCGGCTCATTGAGAAGTCGCATGCCAATTTCGCACGGCAAACGGTTCGCCTTGCGGGTGTTGCACGGAATACAAGAAGTCACGATATTCTCCCAGGTTGTTTTCCCGCCCTTGTCCCGAGGAACAACGTGATCGAGATTCAACTTCGCCTCGGGAAAGACCTCGGTGCAATACTGGCAGGTGTGCTTGTCTCGAAGAAAGACATTCTGCCGCGTGAACTTCACTTCCTTTCGCGGAATGCGATCATAAAGAGCCAAAACAATAATCTTGGGAACCCGAAGGGCCACCTTGACCGAATGCACCAATTCGGCAGCCGCCGACTCCCTTTCCCCGCCTGAATACTCGACCCAAGATCCGATATCATGTGTTTGATATCGACATTCCCCCTCCGTTTGAACCACTTGGGCATGACCGAGGCAGAGAAGTTTCAACGCCCGCTTTACCGAGCAAGTGTGCACCGGCTGCCACAGCCGATTAAGGACAAGGACCGGACGCTCAAGCAATACTTCCATGGAGAAATAAGAATTAGTAGAGTAAATACAGATTCCTTGAAGATGAGGCAATCTTAAATCGCCCTTCAAACCCATTCCCGGCCAAGGCACCTAGAATCACCGCGAAATTCCTGGCACCTTCTTTTGACTCGCCCCCGCAGAGGGACATGGTACTTCATCTCCATGTCCTTTTTGAAACGCTCGATCATTTCCACACTCATTGTCTGCCAAATGGCTCGGGCCGATGAGCTGGGTGAAACTCTAGATGAGCTTGACGCCCGACACGGCAAACTCGAGGGATACCAGGCCACCTACGCCGCTGAAACGAGTACTGGCCGAACCGGCACTATTGAGATGGGCGTCGATTTTAAATCGGGGTGGTCCTATCTCATCTCAGAACTCAAAGACGAAAGCGGCAATATTATGCAGCAAGGGCAGCAATGGACCACAGCGGACGGGAACTATCTCCTTCAGTCCGGCGACCAAAAAGTTGTATTTGAGGGATTTGGCGCCTTGGGCAACCGATTCAGCGACCTCGTTGAGATCATCGAACGAGAAAAAGAAGACAAAATCCCCGCGCGCATCAAACCCGACTCCTACCTGGACAAGACAGGCGTCAACATAGGCATCTCATACACCACCGGAGGAGCCGGACTTTTGGTAAAAGCGGAAAAACTCGTCAGCAAATCCGATAACGAAGTCGTTCTGGACCTCGGGGAACTTGGCACAGTCACCGTCGACGCCAAAACCGGCTTGATCACCTCACAAGTGGTCACATCCGAAGACCAGATACGATCGTTCAAGCGAACATTCTGGAAGGCAAATCCCGGCAAAGAAGCCATCTCCGCCAAATTCAAATTCGATTTGGAAAACACCCGGCGTGAAAACCTCACCGCCTCCGGAATGAGCCAGAAATTCACCAGGCAGGTTCTGCAAAACCTCATCAATGAAGCTTCCCGAGACAAAAAACTTGCTGATTCACTGCGAACTTACCTTGTGTCCATCGAGGATCGATTCATCGACTTCCTGAGCCAGGAGCCGCTCAACAAATCAGGATTCATCAACAACGAGTTTTTCTTTAAATTTCTCGATCAAGCCATGGCAAAGACCGCCAAACGACTGAAGCAAGACGGAAAACAAATCGGTGCAGCCGAAATCCTCACAACAGCTGAATCACGCAATGCGTTCATCGCGAACCTCGTCAGATTATTTCGCCAGCAAGCTCCCCCGGTTAAGAAACAGGAATACCTCGCCGAGGTGCTCAACGGGAAATTGGAAGGCTCAAAAGGACAGGCCCTCGTCTCCCGAATTCTTGTCGAAGATTTTGTGGAAAACGCCTACTACCGCGTTCGGATTGGCCGCGCCATCGACGCCTATGTCCAACAACTGAAAGGGAAATAAGATTCACTCTCTTTTGCATGAGGACAAAAAAAGAGCCTCACTCAAAAAGGAGACTCTTATAAAATAGAGGCAAGGACAAGCTAACGGCGTCGGCGTAGCAACCCAATTCCGGCAAACCCGAGAAGTAGGACTGAAGACGGCTCTGGAACAGGAGTGAATCCCGCTGACGCGAAAACAGCAACGTGCTCCTGCTCGTTCATACCATCGAAGGCTCTATTATTAATCGAGTAATTTGCCAGGTCGAAGGCCTGTGGCCCACCTCCGAGCCGCTGCGCGAAACCATCCATATATTCCCAATCTTCCCCGGTCCCATCCGTGTTAATATCCCCGAAAACATCAACTACGTTTCCACCGCTGAAAAGCTCAATGGCATCGTCGCCATTGATGTTCGCCGCGCCATTGACCAAAATAGTAAAATCCTGAACAAAATTGTTTGCGAAGAAATCTCGGGAGTCCGAATTCGGAACAATCACGAAAACGTCTCCAGCTGCCGCGGATCCAGCAGGTAGAGTGAACTCCTGACCATCAGAACCTCCTCCATTGTTAGCAGAACCAACGCCCCAAGCTGTCAGGTCTGCAACTGGCGCAACCGCTTGAAGCATGATCGATTTTGGATTCCCTCCACTGAGATCGCCATCGGTGACGGCCGCGATGACAAAGGCAGCCTGGCTTGTAGAAACAAGTAACAATGGTGCCATAGCCATTGTAGCCAGGTGCTTAGTTCGATTATTTGATTTCATTCTTTTACTTTCTGGACGGTTTTTCTCTTTTAGAGGAGCAAGACGGAGTATTTAAGGAAATATAAGCGCTCGTAATCTATTGCAGGCTGACTACCTCGCTATCAAAGTCAACTGAAAATCGTTCTGATTCAACCAGCGTAGTCATTAAATCAGGATTTCTAGCTTTTGATCGCGACCCCGAGGCGGCAGCATTCTCCCAACGCATGGAATTCTCATTAAAAGACCTCTTTTTGAAAGGCGGTAACTTTATGTGGCCCCTCCTCATTCTCGCGTTCATTACGGTTCTAATCGTTCTTGAGCGCTCCGTTTATTACGCGTTTCGTCGATATCGACTCTCGAAAGCTATTCGGGCCCTGCACCAAGAAAAAACCTCCCGGTCAAATCCTATTTCTCAAGTAGGCTTCGTCTTCATCAACGCCACCTCCGATGGTGAAGAGCACACCCTCAACGTCAGCGAGCGTGAAGTTTCCCGCGTCATCCGCCAGCACGAGCGCGGTTTGCGTGTCCTCGCTCTCATCGCGTCTATTTCTCCTCTCATTGGACTTCTTGGAACTGTCTGGGGTATGGTCATCGCCTTCTCAAAAATAGCCAAACTGGGAGAAAACGTAACTCCGGCCGATTTTGCTGATGGCATTTGGACTGGGCTCCTCACGACTGTCGCCGGCCTCCTTGTGGCGATTCCTGCCATGGCTATGGCCAGAATCTTCGAAGCTCGCGTCGACAAGCTCGTCCACGATCTCAACGAGCTCACATCTCACCTTCGGGAACATTTCTTTGCCAAATAGCGCTGCCACTTCATCACCCCTCCTGGCAACCCGACACCTCTCTTTCACGATAGAATGATTACCAGAAAGCGCCGTATTGATGCCGGCATCGACATGACCCCGCTCATCGACGTCGTTTTCCAACTTCTCATCTTTCTCATGGTGAGCAGCCAATTCATCAAACCAGATCGGCGGGTTGATCTCCCTGCAGGTCCCATGGAGTCAGCCACTGCAAACCCTAACGATCTCAATCTCTCACTCGTCATCACTTCCGAAAACATCATTTTCCTCGAGGGCGAGGAAACCACCAAGGAAGAGCTCGAAAGCAAACTCCGAGACGCTATCAAACACAGCGATATCGATACAATGGTCCTTCGGATCGATAAAGCTGCACGTGCCGAAATTATTTTCCCAGTGATGGAAATCGCCAGGAAAAGCGGTATCATCAATCTGGCCTACGATAAAAAAAATGAACTCACAGAGTAGCCAGCCCCTGATCTGGACTTTCGTCGCCCTTCTCACGGCGGCTCTCTTTGCGAGTGCTCTGAAGTGGGGAAGAATCACAATTGACCTTCCCGAACCTCCGATTCAGGAGTCCCAATTCATCGACCTGAGCTTCATAAAAATCCAGAAACCAGAGTCGAACTCTACTCCCAGGCCAGCACCACCCATCATCCCTCCTCAAGAATCTCCCGCCCCAGAGCCGGAACCCGTTCCTCAGTTGGGAGCCCTTGCAGAACCTGAACCCAAGCCCAAACCACCCAAGCCAGATCCCGCCCTCGCAGAGAAACAACGACAGGTCAAAGCAGCCCAAGAACGAGAAATCGCCCGAAAGCGTATCGAAGAAAAGCGGCGCCAAAGGCTCGCCGCCCAGAAAGCCGCTGCCGCTCGCGCCGCTGCACGCAAACAGGTCGTAAGCAAACCCTCCGGCATCAACCAACCCAAACCCAAATACCCCTCCGCCGCCCGCCGCGCAGGCCAGCAAGGCACCGTGACCCTTTCCTTTACCGTCGGAACCTCCGGAAACGTCACCTCCGTTCGCATCGCCAAATCCAGCGGACACTCCCTTCTCGACAACGCCGCCCTCGCCGCCATCCGGCGCTGGCGTTTCAGACCCGCCCGCAACGCCCTCGGCGAAGCCATCAGCTACAGTTATACCCTGCCCATGCCATTTCGACTGCGATAAGCGAGGATCCTTATGAGCCACCAAACTCTCAAGCCGCCCAAACCAGTAAAAAATCAAACTCGCGGAAAACTGGAAACATGTCCGGCCTTGTCTTTATCAGCACCCTAATTGGAGGCAGGATTTGGAGTAAAATCATCACGATCAAATATAGGAATGCCACCTCCATCGAAGATGGCCGAACAATTGAGCTATTCATGGATCATTATGGATCAGTGCCACAGTTGGATTGGTCGTTATCGCATCCGGCCTACTTACATTAATTTTAACTCTTATCGCAGGATTCCGAAGAAAATCATGAGCGATCTCCGTTACGCCCCACCGGCGGAAGAAGCTGAAACTCAGATCACGCCAGTAAATCGCCACACCTGAAGTGGCAGAAAATCTACACCTTCACTGCCATTCCCATCAACAACCTCCCCGCCACCTTTCCCATCATCGCCATCTTCGCGCTTGCCACGAATGGATTTAAAAGTATTACCACACCCGTTGCCATTCTCATAATTATCATCGGCCTGACTCTCGTTGCGAGTTGGATCTATGCCAGACGCCGCTTTTCGAAGCTAAGACGGGATCAGCTTCTGCACAACGGCAACCGAAAAATTCCGCAATAATCCCTGGCTGAATTTCAAACTTCACTCCTTACTCTTCAACCTTCACGTTAACGCCCATGAGTTCAATCAAAGTTCACAACGCCATGTGGCCAGGTCTCGTCGGAAAAGAAGAAGGCACCGACCACCCGCCCATTTCACTCGAGCGCATGCTCGAACTCACCACCAATGCCGAAGTCAACGGGCAAAAATTCGACGGCATCGATTACTTCCTCTTCCACCCCCACACCGACCCCGATGCTTCCGAGGATGACCTGAAAACAATAGCCGAGCTCGTCGCCTCAAAAAACCTCAAAATCGGCACCCTCGTCGCCCCCGTCTGGGAAGGCACCGTCGGCGGCTCCGCCTTCGGCTCTCAAACCGATCGCGACAACTTCGTCCTCGCCGTCGAAAAAGCCTGCCGCGTCGCCAACATCTTCAAAGCCCACGGCGTCCGTGAATACGGAGCCATCCGCATCGACACCGCCGGAGGAGTGGAGGACTGGGCCAAGGACCCTGCCGGCAACACCACCCTTGCTGCCGACACCATCAAACGGGCGGCTAAGGTCGCTGCCGACAACGGCGAGCGCCTGGCCATGGAAGGCGAGATTTGCTGGGGCGGTATCCATTCGTGGAAAGACACTCTTGATCTCCTCGAAGCCATCGACATGCCTGAAACCGTCGGCTTCCAATCGGACCTCGCCCATACCTATCTTTACCTCCTCGGCTACAACGCCCCCGAGCACGCCCTCGTCAAGCCAGACCATACCGACGAAGAATTTTGGGCCGCCTATCGCCCCATGGTCGACAAGCTCCGCCCCTGGACCATCGACTTCCACGTCGCACAAAACGACGGCACCGTTCACGGCACCGGCGCCCATGACAAAACCGGTCGCCATTGCCCTGCCGATGATCCAAACGGCAAACTCGATATTGTCGCTTGCTCCTCCGAGTGGCTCAAAGACCACGCCGACCGCAAAATCGAGCACATCTGTTGGGACGGCTGCATGTTCTCCAATGAACTCCTCGAAGAGCAGGGAACCTGGAACACCATCCTTGACACAATGCTCAAAGTCCGCGACGCCCATTAAGGCAAGCGGGCGTCGCGTCGAGTGCCGACCCAAACCACGCGTCATAGACCATAGCGCCCATGCCTGCCCTGCATCCCGCCGATTGGATCATCCTGATCCTCTACTTTGGAGGAACCATGGCCATGGGCTTTTACTTCTACCGACTTACCCGCTCAGTGGAAGGTTACACCGCAGGTAACCGCTCAATCCCCGGCTGGGTCTGCGGACTCTCGATCCTGGCTACTTACGTCAGCTCCATCAGCTACCTCGCCCTGCCCGGTAAATCCTTCGCTGGCAACTGGAACGCCTTCGCCTTCTCTCTCTCAATCCCCTTCGTCGCGATCATCGCGGTGAAATACTTCCTCCCCTACTACCGGAAAAGCGGAGCCGTCTCAGCATACCAACTTCTCGAGGATCGTTTCGGTCCCTGGGCCCGCATCTTCGCCAGCTCTTTTTACCTCCTCTTCCACATCTCCCGTATCGCGGTGGTTCTCTATCTCATGGCCCTCCCCATGCAGATCATTTTTGGATGGGACATCTACGCCGTCCTCCTCGTCACCGGGCTCTGCGTCACCATCTACTCCCTCGTCGGCGGACTCCCCGCCGTCATCTGGACCGATGCCATCCAGGCCCTCGTCCTCCTTGGAGGCGCGCTCATCTGCCTCATCGTCCTCCTCAATGGCGCCCCCGGCGGCCCCTCCGGCATCATCGAAACGGCAGTAGCCAACGACAAATTCTCCCTTGGATCCTTCTCCCTCATCGAATTCTCTTCCACCACCTTCTGGGTCATCTTTCTATTCGGTCTCGTTGACAACCTCCGTAACTTCGGCATCGATCAATCCTACGTCCAGCGCTACATCGCCTCCAAATCCGACGCCGAAGCACGCCGCTCGGTCTGGATGGGTAGTCTCCTTTACATTCCCGTCAGCGCCCTCTTTCTCCTCATCGGCACCACCCTTTTCTCCTTCTACGGAGCTGATCAAAAGCTCACCAATGACTCTGGTGTCATCGAAGCTCCGGGGCAACTCGATGAGGTCAAACTCATCGCAGCTCAACAAAAACTCTCGCAAAAAGGCATCACTTCCGACTTCAAAGAAGCCGCTACCGAAATTGCAATGGATCTCTCCCTCGCAGACGTCGGCGACCGCGTCTTCCCCCATTTCATATCCACCCACCTCCCTCCCGGCCTCACCGGACTCCTCATCGCCGCCATCTTCGCCGCCGCCATGAGCACCGTTTCCACCAGCTTGAACTCATCCGCCACTCTCATCATGAATGATTTCTACAAGCGCTTCTTCAACCCCGAAGCCACTGGAAAATCGGCCATGAAATCCCTCTACCTCGGCACCATTCTCTGGGGCATCCTCGGAACCTCGCTCAGCCTCTACCTCGTTAAGGTCACCAATAGCGCCATCGACATCTGGTGGACCCTTTCCGGAATCATCGGCGGAGCCATGACCGGACTTTTCCTCCTCGGAATGGTCAACAGATTCGCCACCAAACGCTCCGCCGTCGTTGCCACTCTTGCGGGGGTCATCGCCATCATCTCAGTCACTTCAACCTCACTTCTCCACGCACAAATGGCTCCGGTCATTGGCGTCCTAACCACCCTCATCGCCGGAACTCTTTGCACCACCTTCCTCAAACAAAAATGATTCTCAAAAACAGCCTTTTTGTTTCAGAGGTGCCACCCCAATAAGCTTCAGCCTCAAACGGGAGAAACCCAGGATTTGTAGTCTTCCCAATTCACCTCACAGAATTCTAGATCAGGGTCACACCTTCTCTGAAAATGGCCCAAAGACCCCATCACCATCGCAGGGCCTGGCTCACCCTTGCTGCCCTCGCTATTCTCACTCTGATCCCGTTCGCAATTAATCACTCGCGACAAGTCGAAGCACCAATCACTGGCTCCAGCTCAAGGACAAACACACCCCCGGGCAAAAATCCCTCCTCTCAAAGCAGAATAGAGCGGTTCTGCCTTGCCCCCTCTCTTCCCTTTTCTAATCTGTCACACAGATGAGCAAAAAATCTGTCCGCATCGGCGTCGTTGGTTACGGATTCATGGGGCGCACCCATTCGAATGCCTACTCCCAACTTGATCACTTTTTCGATACCGAACATGTCCCCGTCAAGCAGGTCATCTGCGGACGCTCCGAGGACAAGGTGAAAGCTTTCGCTGAAAAGTGGGGCTACGCCGATACCGAAACCGATTGGCGCGAACTCGTCAAACGTGACGACGTCGATGCCATCGACATCTGCACGCCCAACAATTCGCACTACGACATCGCGATGGCTGCCATTGAAAATGGCAAGATGATCCTTTGCGAAAAACCTCTCGCTCTCAACGGTGAGCAAGGCCTTAAAATGGTAGAAGCCATCGAGGCTGCCGGTCTTCCCAACCTCGTTTGGTATAACTATCGCTTCCTTCCTGCTGTCACTCTTGCCAAGCAAATTGTCGATCGCGGAGATCTCGGTCGCATTTACCACTACCGCGCCAACTTCCTTCAGGACTGGACCATGTCCGAAGAACTCCCCCAGGGCGGAGAAGCGCTCTGGCGACTCGATGCCGCCGCCGCCGGCTCCGGAGTCACCGGTGACCTCCTAGCCCACAACATCGACTGCGCCCGCTGGATCAACGGCGACATTGTCTCCGTCTCCGCGATGACCGAAACCTTCATCAAGGAACGCGTCCACCAGGAGACCGGCGAAAAGCACCCCGTCACCATCGACGACGCCTGCGCCTTCCTCGCCCGCTTCGAAAACGGCTCCACCGCGATCTTCGAATCGACCCGCTACGCCCGCGGCCACAAGGCACTCAAGACTTTTGAAATCAATGGCCATAACAAATCAATCTCCTGGGATCTCCACGATCTCAACCGTCTCTCGTACTTCGACCACGATGTTCCCGGCGAAACCCGTGGCTGGTCCAGCATTCATGTTTCCGATGGTGACCACCCCTACACCGGAAACTGGTGGGTTCCCGGCCTCTGCCTCGGCTACGAGCACTCCTTCGTACACGGCGCCGTCGAGTTCATGAAAAGCCTAGATGACCCCTCGGCCGAAAAATCCTACCCCGATTTCCGCAACGCCCTCGGCACCCAATACGTCTGCGACGCCGTCCTCGAGTCGGCCAAAACCGGACAATGGGTGGCCGTCAAACGCGCATAGCAAACCACCTAAAACGATCATACAACCCGATGCCTTGGCATCGGGTTTATTGTCTCATCTGACTACCCCCCCTGAATCACACCGTATCAAGGGATCGGTCCATGAAACTTTTTATACTCACACTCTTCGTCATTCTCTCTTCCTGCTGTGAAGAAGCGGAGTCCGAGTCTCATGACCACGAGTTTTCCTTCATCATTGTCAACGGAGAACTCCCGGAGCCGCCTGAACGTTTCCGCATCGTCAGCAAAGCCATTTACGATCTCATCAAGCAAGACGATTATCCTGCTTTCGAAAAGTATACCGAAACCATCCCCCTCTCGGATAACGCGACTTTCCACCTCGTTCCAATCCAAGGAGGCGAATTCGCCATGGGCTCCTCAGCAGACGATCCCGATCACAAACCCGACGAACTCCCAGCCCACCGCGTCCAGGTCGACTCGTTTTGGATGGCATCCACCGAGCCCACCTGGGCCATGTATCAGGGCTTCCTACACCAAGCTAACCTCAATCATCAGGACGCATACGGCTTTCCTCTCGAGCCCGTCTCAGATCAGCCCATCGACATGATCAGCGGCCCGTCTTCGCCCTATCTCCCCTCTCATTCAGGTCCCTATCGAGAGAACGAACCAGGAGCCTCCCAGCCCAACATGAAAGAACCAGCTATTGGGATGTCCCGGCACTCCGCCCTCAAATTCTGCCAATGGCTTACCGCTCAAACCGGACACTACTACCGCCTCCCTACCGAAGCCGAGTGGGAATACGCCTGCCGCGCCGGCACTACCACACGATACTCCTTCGGCGATAACGAAGCCTTACTCCACGAATATGGTCGCTTCCATGAAAGCGACCTTGATGACCTCCGCCTTGATCCTGTTGCCAGTAAAAAGCCAAACCCCTGGGGACTTTACGACATGCACGGAAACGCCAGGGAATGGACCCTCGACGCCTACAACCCCGACTACCAAAAACTCTCCGGCGTGATTAAAAACCCCATCTCCTTTTCTCCCAAACTCCACCAAGGCGTAGCGCGCGGCGGAAGCTTCGACCACGACCCGGAAGATCTCCGCTCCGCCACCCCGCTTGTCGTGAATGGAATCTAGGAGACCCTCAAAGACCAGCCTCGATCTGGTATCATTCAGATACGCTCTGGCTGGGATTCCGCATCGTCCGCCCTTTAAAAACTCCTTCACTCGAAGAAGCTCATCTCATCTGGAATGTCGACTCAGGGAAGTTCTGGAACTTCGAGTAACCATCCGCCCACCTGAAACGTATTCCTGAAATGAGAACGCTTCTCCCCTCCCTCTAAATTTTCAGCCTTCTCCCTGTTTCAATTTCAGCCTAATCCAAGGACAAGAAAAGAGCCCTCATCGAGCAGGGTTTGCGCGAAGCTTTTAGCGCCTGTCAAAAAGAGGACCTTGAGACCATCACCTAGCGACTCAAAGAAGTCTTGAAAGCGATTGGCGAAAGGAAAGCCGAGAAGGTTGGCGCCGTCCTTCCCGGTGAAATCGATGACTGGAAGACCGATGAACTGGAGCTCGAAGACCTTGCTGCTCTCGGGGGCGGAATCTCGGTGAAGCGCGCCTACACTCTCGAAGAAAAAAGCATTACCGCAAAGGTCGACTTATACGATCTCGGAACTCCTCGCGGCGGCCGACTGCCAGTCGGTCTCCGGACACATCAGGCGATCCTCCGTGAAAAGCAAAATGCCTGACCGGTTCGAAAATCAGCCAGGCAAACACACAAAACGCCATTATTCCGGCGTGAATCACTCAACTACTTCGTGAGGAGACGCTCCGCCTCCAACCAATCACCTTCAGGAGTTCCGGGAGTCCCAGTTTCCTGACGTTTGAGGAAAAGCAGGTAAGCTGCCTGACCAATATCGTCGGTGGTAATCACTTTCGTCGCAGCTTTCTTCACGGCAGCTTTTTTGGCAGCCGCCTTGACCGTCTTTTTGGCCACGGTTTTCTTCACGGCTTTCTTTGCCACCTTTTTGGCAGCTTTCTTTTTCGCAGGCACAGAGGCTGATCAGCAGGGAAGGTACCAAGAAAAATCGAGGATGCGAAAGAACTCTAAAATAAATTTCCGCTCAAAATGAAATGGGTTCATCGGGCTAATTTTCTCGCTAAAGAGAACCGAAAACCCCGCGAAGACGAATTTCAAGAACATCACCACCAGGAGAATTTTGTGTTCCTGCTAAAATCCGGCCCACAAATTGATCAATCACCATGGAAACTCGCTCCTGAAGGTGATCGCGCCGCATCCCAGATTCCGCGAGGAGCATTCCACAAGCCAAGACGCGCTTTTGATTCACATGACCGTTTAACGGATTCGAGTATTCCTCTAATTTCGCACGGACCATTTCCCATTTTCGGTCAGCCATGACTAAATCTTCCTTCAGACGACTAAATTTCCAGAGCTCCTCCTCTAGAAACTCTCTTATTTTAGTCCAACATCCGGGATCCTCACTCGCCGATTGTAATATTTCACGGCACTTTGTGGTCACAAAAGTAATAGTTTTTGCCGAAAACTCATCTTTAAGACTCAATTCACCCTCTTCGGGCTCTTGAAAACAATTTGCTAAAACCTTGCTAATTTCCTCAACTTTTCCACTTCCAACGGAGTTTCCCTGACTAAGCAGAAAGTCTTCCCTCATTGCAAATTCAGCGAGAGATTGATTGGTTTCGAGGGAGTTCTGGGGAAGCCGCTTGGATTTCATGGGATTGGGAGATTTCTTGTCAAAGAAGTTCGACAGCCCCAAAACTATCAAAAAACTCTCTTGAGTCCAGATTTTTAGAGTTTTACTCTAATTTTCTTGGGTTTTTTATTTTAGATTAGCGAAATATCTTGCATTTCGCTAATTTTTTTTCTAATTCCATCCCATGGATGACTCCTCGGCCCTAAAAAAAATTGCAGAATTAGTGTGGGCTCTCGAACTCGACGGAGCCAAAGCAGCCTGTGACGTCGTCCAAAAGATCATCGAGGCCAAAGAGGCTGTCGAAGGTGGCACTGAGCAGATCGGCATCCGACAGGATCAAAAAACGTCGGACGAACTTCGCGAGGTCCGCCGCTTCCTCGATAACGGCATCCTTGATCTGAACGGCCCGGAGTGCGTCCTCCTTGGCAGTTTCTTCAAACACCGTGAAAACGTTGATCTCCTCGACACCCGCTCCCTGAACGTCACTCTCGACAGTTACGGGCGAAAGCCTTCCAACACCACCAGCACTGTCGAGAATCTGGAAAAGAAGGGCATGATGGAATTTGTGGCCGGCGAAAATCTCAACGCCCACAAAACCTTTCGGCTGACCAGCCAGGGATTTGCCGAAGTCCGCAACTTGATGGGGAGACTGGCCCGCAAGAATTTCTCCGCGGTCGGTTAGACCACTTCGCTCTCTTGCAGATACGCGGAATTGTCTTTTATTAATTCAGGTGGCTCTGCTATTTCTCCCCACGTCGCGGGAGGCGACAAACTTCCACTCATCTAAATTTTCCAAGACCATGCCGATCAACATTGAAATGCCCAAACTCTCCGACACCATGACCGAAGGAACCGTGGTGCGCTGGCTCAAGCAGGAGGGTGAGGAAGTTGAAATTGGCGACATCATTGCCGAAATCGAAACCGACAAGGCAACCATGGAAATGGAAGCCTTTGATGAGGGCGTCCTTTCCAAGATTTCTGTTTCCGAAGGTGGCAAGGCTCCTGTGGGGTCGGCGATTGCCGTCCTACTCGAAGATGGTGAAAGCGACGAGGACGATTCTGCACCCGCCGAGGAAAGCGCTCCAGCTGCTTCATCCAGCGCACCTCCCGGAGTGGCCAAGGCTCTCGAATCAGCCGCCGCCACTGTCAACAAATCGCAAACCACCACCCCGGCTCCTGCGGCCACTCCCGTCAGCGGTGAGCGCATCAAAGCCTCTCCACTCGCGAGGAAGATCGCCGAAGCCGAAGATGTCGATCTTGCCAGCGTGACCGGAACCGGACCCGGAGGTCGCATCGTGAAAGCAGACGTTGTTGCAGCCCCAGCGGCTCCTGTAACTACCGCGCCGGCTCCTTCGCCCTCCTCGGCAGCCACTCCCGCTCCCGCTGCAATTTCGCCCGTGGCCGGAGGCGAGGACCAAATCGTCGAGCTCTCCAGCATGCGCAAGATCATTGCCGAGAGACTTCTTACTTCCAAGGTTACCATCCCGCACTTCTACCTTCACCTTGAGGTCGACGCCGCGCCGCTCATGGCCCTCCGCAAGCAGATCAACGCGCAAGCCGAAGCCACTCACGGTAACAAATATTCCGTGAACGATTTTGTTGTGAAAGCCCTCATCAACGCCTCGGTGGCCGTGCCCGAAGTGAACGCCTCCTACAACGGCGACCACATCGTCCAGTTCGCTCACGTTGGCATCTCAGTGGCCATCGCGGTTGATGACGGCCTCGTCACTCCCGTTGTCAAAAACGCCGAGCAAAAATCCCTCCTCGCCATCTCCAAGGAAATCAAAGAGATGGCCGTTCGTGCTCGCGACAAGAAGCTCGCTCCGAACGAATTCGATGGTGGCACCGTCACCATCTCAAACCTCGGAGCCTGGGGCGTCGAATCCTTTGATGCCATCATCAACCCTCCTCAGGCTGCCATTCTCAGCGTAGGGGGAATCATCGAGAAGCCCGTCGTCAAGGACGGAGCGATCGTTCCGGGCCTCCGTATGAATCTCGGCCTCAGCTGCGACCACCGTGTTGTCGATGGAGCTGTCGGGGCCAAGTTCCTCGGGGAGATCAAGCGCCTCCTCGAGAACCCCGCCCTCATGCTCGTTTGATAATTTTAGCCTAAGATTTCGAAACGCAGAGTATCCGGACGGTCCAGACCTCCGAAACTCTGCGTTTTTTGTTTCAGCTCCTTGCCAGCCGATGCTCATTGCCTTCAACAAACCCTACGGTGTTCTCAGCCAGTTTAATGCCAACCCCGGGGACGAAGGGCAGCGCACTTTGAAGGAATTCGACTTCCCGCCGCGGTGCCTTCCCCTCGGACGACTCGACATGGACTCCGAAGGGCTCCTTCTTTTCACAGACAAAAAATCTCTCGAAGATCGCCTTCTCAATCCCCGCTACGCCCACCGCCGCCGCTACCTCGTCCTTGTGGAGGGAGAGCCCGATGACGCCGCTCTCACCAAACTTCGCAGCGGCACTCTCGTCATCAAAGGTCACAAGTGCCTCCCCTGCCGGGCCAAATCCCTTAAGCAGGCCCCACCAATTCCCGATCGTGATCCGCCGGTCCGATATCGCAAAAATATCATCGATACCTGGCTTCGCCTCGAACTTCGAGAAGGCAAGAACCGCCAGGTTCGTCGCATGACCGCTGCCGTCGGCCACCCCACTCTCCGCCTCCTCCGCGAAGGCATCGGCGCCTTCCCCCTCGGCGACCTGCCCGTTGGCGAATGGAAAGAACTCACCCCGGAAGAACGCGCCGACGTCTTTTCCCGTTGAGACAAATCACCTGAAAAGCCGGGGTCCTCTAAAAATCCCCATGGAGGAACATCATCTAACATATCTAAAATTCATTTCATCTTCTCTAATTCCCGATTAGTGTTCAATTGAACGATGGAACTACAACAAAAACTCGAGATCCTTGCGGACGCCGCCAAATACGATGCTTCGTGCGCCAGCTCCGGTGCCACCCGCAAAAATTCCTCCAGCGGCAAGGGAGTCGGCTCCACCGGCGGAGCAGGCATTTGCCATTCCTACGCCCCCGACGGCCGCTGTATCTCTCTTCTCAAAGTCCTCCTCACCAACCGCTGCCTCTACGACTGCCACTACTGCATCAACCGCCGCTCGTCCAACGTCCAACGCGCCGCATTCACCTCCGATGAAGTTGTCAAGCTGACCCTCGACTTTTATAAGCGGAACTACATCGAAGGCCTCTTCCTCTCCTCAGGCATTATTCGCAGCGCAGACCATACCATGGAGATGGTCATTGAAGTCGCCCGCTCCCTCCGTGAGGACCACGACTTTCGCGGTTACATTCACCTTAAAACAATCCCCGAAGCCTCGGTCGAACTCATCGAAAAAGCCGGTCAGTTTGCCGACCGAATCTCCATCAATATCGAACTCCCCGATGAAGAAAGCCTGAAAACCTTTGCCCCCGAAAAGTCACTTAGGAGAACCCGGATCGCGATGGGGAAGATCCGCCATCGTGTCGAAAACGCCAAGGAAGTTCGCCGCGAAAAAGGAGGAAAACGTTCCCCGGACTCCCGCTTCGCCACCGGTCAAAGTACGCAAGTTATCGTAGGTGCCGATAGCTCCACCGACCAAACCTTTCTCAAACGCTCCACCGACCTTTACTCAAACTATCGTCTCCGCCGGATCTACTACTCCGCTTTCAGCCCCATCCCGGAGCCCTCCTCGATTCTCCCGATCAAGTCGCCCCCGCTCGTTCGCGAGCACCGGCTATACCAGGCCGATTGGCTCATGCGCTTCTACGGTTTTGATGCCACCGAAATTGTTTCGGACGATCTTCCAAATCTCGACCTTGATCTCGACCCCAAGCTCTCCTGGGCTCTCCGCAATCGCCACCTCTTCCCCATCGATCTCAATCGCGCCGACAAGCTCATGCTTTACCGCGTTCCCGGCCTCGGCATTCGTAATGCCGACCGCATCCTCGGCATCCGGCGCTATGGAGCCATCAAAATCCAAGATCTTATCCGCCTGCGGGTCTCCCTCAAGAAAGTCCTCCCCTTTATCATCACCGCCGATCACACCCCAAGCACCCGCGAACTTGATCACGAAAACCTCCGCTCTAGATTCGCGCCCCCTCCCGAACAAATGGAACTCGCGCTCTCTCCCTCCGACCAAGGATCTCCCCTTGGAAAAGTCATCGATTGAGCCATGCTCACCCTCACTGTCGAGAACGACTTTGAAGACTGGCGGGAGAAAGCCCGTGCTCTTCTTCTTGCTGGCATTTCACCGGCCAGAATCATCTGGGAAGAGCCCGGCCAGCGCGGACTTTTTGAGACCGACAGGCCCCTTCCGCCACCGGCGACTGCTCCGGCCCCTAGGGTGTCGCGCGAGTTCCTGTCGCTTGCCGAAACAATCGCCCACCACTGCTCTGCCGAGCGCTGGGCCCTGCTCTACCAAACCCTTTGGCGACTCACCTTGGGCGGCGAAAGCAATCTTCTTAAAAGAACGACAGACCCTGACGTTTCACGCCTGTTTCGTATGCGTAAGGAAATCTCGCGCGACATACATAAGATGCACGCCTTCGTGCGCTTCAAAAAAACCGGTGAAAATTCTAAGACCGGCCGCGAGCGATTCATGGCGTGGTTCGAACCGGACCACCGTATCATGCCCCTAACCGCGAAATTCTTCCAAAAGCGTTTCACCGGGATGGACTGGGTCATCTTCACCCCGACCGGTTCCGCTTCCTGGGATGGAAAAAACCTCTGCCACGGCCCGGGCGTTGATAAGGTCGAGGTTCCCGAAGAGAAACTCGATGAACTCTGGCGGGGTTACTACAAGAGTATCTTCAATCCCGCCCGCCTCAAGGTGAAAGCGATGCAGGCCGAAATGCCCAAGAAATATTGGCACAACCTTCCCGAATCCGATCTCATTGAATCGCTCATCTCCGGGAGCCGGCACCGCGTTCAGGGCATGCTCGAAGAGCACCTCCGCCCGACTACCAGCGGAGGAAAAAATCCCTACCTCAAACATCTTCGCAAGCTCACCTCCCAAGATAGCAACAGCGTCTTTATCCCCGACGATCACATCGGTAAACCTCTTGATGACCTTCGTGAACTGTCAACTTGCTGCCACGCCTGCCCGCTTCATCAAGCTGCCACCGGAACAGTGTTTGGAGAAGGTCCGGACGATGCCGAAATCATGCTCGTGGGAGAGCAACCCGGCGATCAGGAAGATCTTCTCGGCCGTCCCTTCGTCGGTCCGGCCGGACAACTTCTCGATCGTTTCCTCGCCGAGGCCGGAATCGATCGAAAGACGTGCTATGTCACCAATGCCGTGAAGCACTTTAAATTCACCCTGCGCGGAAAACAGCGACTTCATCAAAGCCCAAATCAGGACGAAATTTCCCGTTGTAAACCGTGGCTCGTTGGTGAACTCCTCGAAGTCAAACCCCGCACCCTCATCCTTTTTGGTGCTACGGCCGCCCGCTCGCTAATCGATCCAAATTTCAAGATCACCCGGCAACGCGGCATTGTCCCGGACACCGGCCTTGCCGAAAAAGTGATCGCCACCGCTCATCCCTCCTATCTGCTCCGACTCCGGGACACTCCGCAGCGAGAAGTCGAAGAGGCTCTTTTTCTAAAAGATCTCCAACTCGCAAAGTAGCCGAAAGCTCCCACTTCTAGTCACCGAGCCGGAGCGTCTGAAAGCTGGAGCTTTCGTCTACTTTCTCCCAACAAACCGGGGAAGAAATCAGCTCGCCTCGACTTTGTTCTCTTCCTCTTCCTCAAGTTCCTCGGGGAGCTTTACAAAACGCAATTGCTCGATCCGACGCCCGTCGGTGCTGGTCACGCTCGCCTCAAACCCTTCGACCTCAATCGTCTCGCCGGGATCCGGCAGGTGCCCAAGTTGCTGCACGATGTAACCTCCGATCGTGCTCACTTCGCCACTTTCCAAATCAATGGCTGGCTCGTGGTCGGAAAGCTCATTGAGGCTCAAGCCGCCCTCGACAACAAACTCCTCTTCGTTGATGCGGAGGAAATTGGTTTCTTCGTCCTCATCAAATTCGTCGTGAATATCGCCGACCAACTCCGCCATGATATTGTCCATAAAGACCAATCCCGAGGCATCACCAAACTCATCGACGACCAAAGCCAGTTGCGCCCGTTCCTTCAGAAAATACTGAAGCAAGTCATCCAACCTCATCGTGGCCGGAACCATCTTGAGCTCGCGACGAATCTCCATGAGATCGGGCTCTTCGTTCTTCATCAGGCTCACTACATCCTTGATGTGGATCAAGCCCTCGGTCTCATCAAGGTGCCCCGTCACGAGAGGGAATCGGGTATGTTTGGATCTAATAGCAAGTTCCAGATTCTCTTGAAAACTCAATTCCAGATCCAGAACCACGACCTCGCTGCGCGGAGTCATGACGTCCTTCACCGAGACATCGTTCAACTCGAGAGCATTGATAAGGATCTCGCGTTCGGTCTCGGTCACCTCCTGCTGGCGCTCGGACTCCTCGACAAGGAGAGCCAGCTCTTCCGAGCTATGAACCGCTTCACCTTCTGACACCGGGTCAATTTTGAAAACCTTCTTGAGCAACCAATTTGCGGTACCGTTCAGGATAAAAATAAAGGGACGGAAAATGGCATAGAAAAGGTGAAGCGGCCGGGCAATCACCAACGTGGTAGCGAGCGACTTCCGGATCGCAATTGACTTCGGCAGCAGTTCTCCGATCACCACGTGGAGGAAGGTGAACGAGAGCATCGCGACAAGAAAAGTGATGATCTTGATCCATTCTTTCGCCATCCCCGTCTTGAGGAGACTTGGCCCAATCAGCTTTTCGATGAATGGCTCACCAAGAAAAGCGAGTGCCAAGGAAGCAATGGTGATTCCCAGCTGGTTTGCGGAAAGATAACCATCGAGGTTGCTCACCACGTGCTTGGAGATTCCTGCACGCCGCGGTTTTTTCTCCAATTCGCCCTCGATCTGGCTCGGGCGGACTTTGACGATGGCAAACTCCGACGCCACGAAGAAAGCGTTCAGGAGAAGAAAGAAAATAATCCCAAGGAGATACCAGGCGGCTTCAGCCCAAGTGGGATACTCGGTTGGGACTTCTCCCGATGCACTTGCCAGATGAAATAGCGAATCAATCATTTTGGTTAGTCGCTAGACCTTGTCATAGCCACCATCGCAGTTCTTCTTGAGAACGTTGAATCCGGCGGCTTTAGCCTCGGAGTCGGAATACTCCTTGGTGGCAACCTTGGTGTTGACCCGGCTGATTAGCTTCCTCACCGGGCGGCGGCAGAGGGGACACTTTTGCAGCGCCTCTCGTCCTATCGGGCGTTGCAGCTCAAATCCTTTTGCGCAGACGCTACAACTCCCCTCCGGATCATCCGGATTTTCAGATTGATATTCGTAAATTGGCATGGTCGTAACCAAGAAAAGGGTGCCGGCCAGAGAACCGCACCCTCAAAACTTCTGACTACCGCACCTTACCTACCAGGAGGACTTTGTCACTCCCGGAATCATGCCGTGGGAGGCCATCTCGCGGAAGGTGATCCGGGAAAGGCGGAAACGGCGGAGGAAGGCACGACGACGGCCGGTCACTTCACAACGGTTCACAAGCCGGGTCGGGCTTGCGTCACGAGGGAGCATTGTCAAACCAACGTAGTCCTTCTCCTTCTTCAACTGGTGACGAAGGTCAGCGTATTTCGCTACAGTCTTTGCTTTGCGCTTGTTGCGCTCAATCCAGCATTTTCTTGCCATGGGAGCGCTGGAATAGTGGAAATCCCCGCTCAGGCAAGGTTTTTTTAGACAATTACAAAGTATTTTTTACGAAATGCCCTCCGGGCGTCGTGTTAGTTAAAATAACTTAAATACCCCGCCCCAAGATCAATTCAACTTGCCTTGAAGCTCTTGGGAAACTAATTCCGCGCATGGACCGACCTGATGGACGCGCAATTCCCGATCTTCGCCCGATCTTCTTTATCCCGAACGTTGCCCCGAACGCCACAGGCTCGGTGTTGGCCTCTTTCGGGAACACCCGCGTGATTTGCGCAGCCACCGTGGAAGAAAACGTCCCCCGTTGGATGAAAATCCAGAATGTCGACGGCGGCTGGGTAAGCGCGGAATATTCTATGCTTCCCTATTCCACCCACGACCGTAAACAGCGTGACGTCAATCGCGGCAAGCTCGATGGCCGCTCCTCTGAGATCCAGCGCCTTATCGGCCGCTCGCTCCGCGCCGTCATTGATCTCAAGAAGCTCGGAAAACGCACGATCTGGATCGATTGCGATGTGCTTCAGGCCGACGGGGGCACCCGCACCGCGTCCATCACCGGGGGCTGTGTCGCCGCCGCCATCGCTATCAATCGCCTGATGTCGCAAGGAAAACTCAAGGATTTCCCTCTCAAAAAACTCGTCGCTGCAGTGAGCGCAGGGATTTACCAGGGCGAGGCCATTCTTGACCTCAACTACCCCGAGGACCGCGATGCTGCCGTCGATTTCAATGTGGTCATGACCGAAAGCGGTGAATACGTCGAATTGCAAGGCAGCGGAGAGGAGGATGTCTTCACCAGCGAGCAAATGACAGCGATGCTCGATCTCTCGCGGGACGGCATCGCCAAATTGATCAAATTGCAGAAGGAAGCCATCATCGCCGCTGACAAGGCGACCGGTGCTGACCTAGAGGGATTGGCGGCGGCCTTCAAATAAAAGACCATAACAGCCTGCTGAATTGTCTTGCGGCGACTTGTGGGTCGATTATCATTTGTATGTGGAAATAGCTTTCGAGAAGTTCCCGCAAATAAAAACCGGAGGGTCACCTCCAAACCATAGACAAAATCATGAAACTGAAAAAAACACAGAAAGTGAAGGGCTTCACCTTGGTAGAGCTGCTCGTGGTGATCGCAATCATCGCTGTTCTTGCCGGAATCGCGACTCCGCTCATCCTCAAGGCCCAAAAAGCTGGTGACCGGACCAAGGCACTCGCCAACGCCAAATCGGTTGTTGGTGGCTTGCTGAGCTTCAAGAGTGACAAAGGGGCCTACCCCTGCCAGTCCACTCGCGAACTCCTCGAGGACGAGGGCATTGACTTTCTTCCTCCTGGGAATGATGCCAATGCTTACCTCGCCCAGCTGGTCGCAACCGACAACATCGATACCGAGAAAGCATTCTTCGCTCCCGGTGTCATTGGAGCCAAGGAAGGTGACAACATCAAAGGAAGCGCCGACAAGCTCCTCGCTCGTGGCGAAAACAGCTTTGCCTACATCATGGCTGAAAATGAAGCTCCCCTCACCGACACCAAGAGTTACACTCCTCTCGTGATCGCTCCGATCAAGAGCGGCGGCGACAATCCAAAGTTTGACGGTGGTCCATACGGAGACAAGTTCGTTTACGGTCTTGTTGACGGATCATCCACTGCCGGTGACATCGCCGAGGACGGAAGCGCCAAGTCCTCCGGACGCGACAGCTTCTTCCAGACCGGCCGTGACTCCCTCTTCGGGAACGACACTCCTGTCGTGAAGCTCCCAACCGGCATCCAGTAGATCCCGGTTGATTGAACTGAAAATCATCTTTAAAGAAGCGGGCCTCTCACGAGGCCCGCTTTTTTTGGTGACGTGAAATACAAATGACTTCGAACCATGAAATCATACTCGCTTCACAAGGGCCTCAGCTGGCCCGTAATCCTCTGAGGCTTAATCGTCTTTGTCGCTACCATCCTCATCTCCCCACCTGTGATCTTCCGCTCCTCGCCAGGAGGAGAACGCACCAAAGCCCTCGCAAACGTCAAATCCATTATGGGTGGATTACTTAGTTTTAAGCCGGATTATGGAGCCTTTCCCTGCGACGCGACTCGCGGCGAATTAGCGAAAGAGGAATTCACCAACCTTCCAACCAGCAACAGTTCAAACGCCTATCTAACCCAGCTTCTTGTCGCCGAATCCATCGACAATCCGGCCCCCTTCGCCGTCCCCGGAACGAAATTTACCAAAAACAATCGTTGGTCAAAAAATGATATCGCCACAGGAACAAATGGCTTTGCCTACCTCATGGCAGCCGACGGTGCACTCCTAAGCGACACCAAAAGCTTCACGCCACACATCCTCGCCGAGATCGTAACCATAGGAACCGAGCCCGTCTTCGACGCTCAAGTCTTGGGCGGCAAGTTTGTTTTCGGCCGAGTGGCCGAGTCATCAGAAGCAAGAGACCTCGACGAAAATGGTCACGTCTTTTCAACCGACGGCGGTAGCCTCTTCCAAACCGGCCCCTATTCGATCTTTGGCAAAAACACTCCGGTTTTGAAATATCCTCTCGGTCTTTAATGAACCCGCCTCTCCCTCTGTTGCTTCGCTTCTATGCGTGAGGCCATCTCAAAAATCCCGTTTGCCCATCTCACGACCTCTGTCATGTTATATTGAATTTATGGACGAACTAACGACCGACATCATTGTCAATAAAGGGGCTTTCATGCCTTACCCGGTTTCGACCCTGAGTCCCAAAATCGTTCCAAACGATCTCTCTACCTTCAAATCACGTGGCATCAGCCAGGTCGAGCGCGATCTCCAGCAGAAGCTCGTCCAGATGCGCGAGGAATACATCGCCACCATCGAGCACTTCAACTGGAACAAGCTCGTTTACGAGGCCGACATCAACTTCGAGCCCATTGTTGGTGAGACCTATCACCTCTATCGCATTCGTGGAAAAAACACCCTTTCCATGATCGCTCCCGACCAATGGCCCCACCCGCACCTCGCCAGTTTCCGGCTCAATGTTGACCGTCAATGGGAGCTGACCGAAGCCAGCGTGGAAGGACGCTCGCTTTTCACTGACGAAGAGGTTACAGATCTTTGAACGTCAGCATGATCCATCCCACCGCTATCGTCTCGCCCGACGCACAGATCGGCACCGACACCGAAATCGGCCCCTACTGCGTCATTGAAGCAAACGTCCGCCTCGGCAACCACTGCAAGCTCCACTCCCACGTCGTGATTCACGGCCACAGCGAGATTGGCGACGAAAACGAGTTCTTCCAATTCGCCGCCATCGGCACCAAGTCGCAGGATCTCAAATACGCAGGCGAACCCACCGCGCTCATCGTAGGTGACCGCAATGTTTTTCGAGAAAACACCACCGTCCATCGCGGCACCGACGAAAAAACCCCCACCTCCATCGGCTCGGACAATCTTTGCCTCTCTTACTCGCACATCGCGCACGACTGCCAAGTCGGAAACCACATCATTCTTTCCAACAATGGCACGCTCGCCGGTCATGTCCAAGTGGCCGACTATGCCATCATCTCCGGCCTCACCGCCGTCCACCAATTCTGCCGGGTCGGAGCCCACTCCATCACCGGAGGCATTTCGAAAATCGTGCAGGACATTCCGCCCTTCACCATCGTCGATGGCAATCCTTCCACCGTCCGTGGAATCAATAAGGTCGGCCTCCAACGTCGGGGCTTCACCAATGAAGACATCCGAGCCCTGCGGACTGCTTACAAAAAACTCTTCCTCAAGAAGGACACCAACCTCGCCGAAGCCGTTAAGGCGCTCGACCCGGAACTTGCCGAGAACGTCAAGGTTGCCGAGCTACTCCACTTTATTGGAACCTCGGAACGTGGCGTCATCCGCTAGCAACTGAGACCGCGAACCAAATTAAGCAGGCTCGCCTCGCTCTCATGCTTGGTATCAGCGATCTGGTGGATCGACGAACTGCCAAATCGACCATTCCTGAAGGTCACCACGCGATTGGTATCGCCCGCCAAAAGGTGATCGACAGCTGCCACCGCAAATTTGTAGGCCATGATCCGGTCATAAACCGTGGGTGATCCCCCACGCTGGACGTGCCCCAAAACAGTAAGCCGGGCATCCATTTTTAAGACCTCGCCCATCCACCGCGTCAGTGGCTCAGCCATTCCGGTTCCTTCCGCGACAATTCCCAAAACATAGCGTTTCCCGGCTTCGTGCTGCTCACGCAAGCGTTCGCCGACCGCATTGAGATCATATTCGATCTCGGGGACAAGGCAGACTTGCGCCCCGTTCGCAAGTGCACTGACCATGGCAAGATACCCGCAATGCCGACCCATCGTCTCGATGACGAATGCCCTCGAAAATGAAGAGGCCGTGTCACGAATACTATCCACGCTTGAGCGAATCATATTGAGGGCGGTATCGACCCCGAGACAGTAATCAGTCCCCGAAATATCGTTGTCAATCGTCGCCGGAATTCCCGCAAACGGCACCTCAAAATCCACATAGAATTGGTTCAGCGCTCTGAAGGAACCGTCTCCGCCAATGATAATCAGCTTCGAAATCCCCAGCTTTTGCAGATTTTCAAAAGCTTGCTTGCGGAATTCGTAGTCGTGAAACCTCTTCGATCTTGAGGAGCCAAGCGCAGTGCCTCCTCGGTAAAGCATACCATCCAACCGCTCGTGTGTCGCCTCCTCGATCCAACCTTCGATCAGACCTCTCAACCCCCATTCCACCACATAGGGCACCATCCCCTTCTGGCGGGAATAATCGGCGGCTGATTTCACCGCAGGATTCATTCCAGCAGCATCTCCACCGGAAGTCAGGATCGCAACTTTCGTGTTCAAGATGGACGTGCAATATCACAGATATCGGCGATCTCAAGTCCGGCGCCCGAAATCGACCCCCAGAATGCAGAGATCATCCTCAAACCCTTCGTGAGAGGCGAAATCGACGGCAGCCTTCACCATCCGGTCAATGGTCTCCATCCCTCCGCCACCGCTCTGAAGCACCTCACACATCCTGGTCTGACCAAATTCCTCCCCATCCGCGCCAAGCACTTCAAAGAGTCCGTCTGTGAAACTCCAGATTCCTTCCAAAAAGTCGATCGACAGACACATTTCAGGAAATTCAAAGTCAGGAACCATTCCCAAACCGGGCCCCTGGGCCTCGGCCTCCAATTCTAAAATTTCAGCCACGCCTTTCCGCCTCACAATTGGATCCGGGTGACCGGCGGAAGCAATCTTCAACTCGCCCCGCTCCAGATCCACGTAGCCATAAATGGCGGTCGCAAAAATCAATTGGCTGGTTCGCTCGAGCAAGTGGCTCAGGCCGTCGTTCAAGCCCGTTAAAAAAGCGCCCGGTTGACCACCGAGAGTCTCAACCTGCTTTTCAATCAATCCACGCAACATCGAGACAATCAGGGACGATCGTACGCCGTGTCCCATGACGTCGCAGACAAAAAATCCCGCCTTGTCTTCACCCAGTGGAATCACCTCAAAAAAATCACCCGCCAGATGAGAGGCGGGCTGATATCGATGGTAAAAGTCCGCCGTCCGCCCACTCTCAGCAGAAGCGATGGATGGAATGACACTGGGCAGCGCCGCTTGCTGAATCTCACGCGCCAGCCCTAGCTGCTCCTCCAGGGCATCATTTTGACGACCAAGAATCTTCGCGATTTTTTCAAGCTGTTGCTTCGTTTCCACCAGTCTCGTCACCTCCGAAGAGATCCCAAAAGTTCCGCGCAAGGTCCCGTCCGGCAAATACCACGGATATTTCGAAGAGACAGCCCAGGAAACATGACCATCCTTCCAACGAATCTCCTCCAGCTTCTTTACCACAGGTTCACCGGTGGCCATAATCTCCCGCTCATCACGAGACGACTCCTGAACCAACTTTTCACTAAAAAAGTCCCGGTCATTCTTGCCGACCACCGATTCCGGAGAGTCCGCCCCCACCAGGACAGACATCCGCCGGTTCACCAGTACGAAGTTTGAATCCACATCCTTGAAGTACACCAACACCGGCATGTTATCGATGACCAGTCGCAGGAGGTGACGCTCTTCACTAATTTCCCGATTCACCACCTTCAGCTTATCCGCAATCTGCTCAAGGTTCCGCTCTGTTTCGATCAACTCGGTCACATCGTGGGTCAGGCCAAAAGTTCCGAGTAATTCTCCATCCAAGCCCCGCCATACCTTCTTGGTCACCAAACTCCACGAATCATGACCGTCCCCCCAGATCTCATGCTCCAGCTTCTCTTCCTGGCCAATCCCAGTTTGCATGATTTCAAGCTCCCGCGCCCGCGACAAATCGGCATGCTCCTTCTCAAAAAAATCGTGATCCGTTTTCCCCACCAAATTCGCGACCGTCCCTGACCCCACCCGTTTTGCGGTGGAAAGATTTGCTCGCTGAAAACGGGACTCCTTGTCTTTGAAATAAACATTGATCGGCACCCGGTCCAAGACGAGATCGATCATCCTCCGCTCCTCTGCCAGGGCATCCTCGGCAAATCTTCGCTTGGAAATATCAATCAAGCTCCCCACCAATCGCTGCAAACTCCCATCATCGCCGCGCAAAGGTAATGCACGCGCCCGAAACCATTTCCACTCGCCCTCGTTTGTCCGAATTCTCGCTTCGTCCGCAAACAACTTCCCTTCAAGGTGCAAGACCCGGTTCAGCTTACGGGTAAACCGCGCCAAATCATCGGGATGCACATGCTTCTCCGGCTCCTCCAAAATATTTGGCGCCCCAAATCGCCCGTATCCCAAAAAACCAAGCAACCGATTGGAGTAATAAATTTCTCCCGTCTTGAGATCCCAATCCAGAATTCCCTCATTCGAGGCCTTGAGGGCCAGATCAAGCCTCTCCTCTTCCAAAGTCATCTCGTGATCTCCCATCCCAGTAAGCAAATCGCATTTCCGAATTCCTGATCCCCGCTAAAAACCTTCACCGCCTCAGCAAGCCTTTCCATGACGCGCTCCAAATCACCGCCCCGCTCGATCTCTTCCAACATCCGGGTCACACCGAACTTCTCGCCCTCCGCATTACTCGCATTCTGGAATCCCTCGGTGAAACAAATCAGCCTTCGTAAGCCTTGCAACGGTGCGGTCACCGTTCCATAACGTGTTCTCTCGTCAGCTCTTAAAGCCGGCCCGCGAGCATGATCCGGCGGCACCAATTGACGAACGCCATCCACGAAAACCGCGATCGGATTCACGTGCCCCGCCACCGAGAGCTGAATCTCGGCCTTCGTCAAATCCACCACCCCATAAAACGCCGTCGCTTTAGCCTCATGCCCCGATTCCACCAACAAGTGAGCCAGCCCTACGTTGATTCCGGTCAAAAAAGCCCCCGCATCTCCTGCCGAAGCAATCTCCTTCTCGATCAACCCCCTCAACATCGATACGATCAAAGCCGAGCGCACTCCCTTGTCAAAGACCTCACCCATTAAAAAACCAACCCGGTCCGAACCCAGCGGCACAACCTCAAAAAATTCACCCGTCAAGAGGCGGGCCGGTTCATAAAGACGGCAAAAATCCATCGTCAAACCTCCAGCCGAAATCGACGGGAATTCATCAGGCAAAAGCGCCTGCTGCACCTCACGCGCCAGCTGCAGTTCCTCGGCCATTTCACGATTTTTCTTCTCGTAGGTCGCTGCCAGTTTACGGAGGTCGGACTGTGCCACCATCATGTCAGAAATATCGCTCGAGACCCCAAAAGTTCCGACTATGTTCCCCTCACTGTCGCGCCAGGGATATTTCGAGGTCATCACCCAGGTGTCCTTCTTCCCCCCCCAAACCTCCTTCTCGATCGTTCCCACGATCGCCTCTCCCGACTCCATGATTTGTTTCTCATCAGCCTCCGTTTTCCTCCAGTGTTCCTCGGAAAAAATATCCCGATCCGACTTATCATAAAGAGTTTCAGGACCGCCGAACCCGAACCACTCCGCGATAGCCTGATTAGCGATGACAAATTCATGATCCCGATTCTTAAAGTAGACATGAAGTGGCACACTGTCGATGACCAGACGCAGCCTTTCCCGCTCCTCCTCGATAAGCTGATTCTGCGCATTGAGCTGCGAAGTCACCTTTTCCTGGGCTTCGCGCGTCCGCATCAATTCGGAAATATCAATGGTCACCCCAAAGGTCCCCCGCACCTTGCCATCGTGACCGATCCACGCATGCTTCGTGCTTTTCACCCAGGTGTCTTCACGGTTCGCCCACTTCTCATGCTCGGTCAAATCCTCCACTCCACCGCCCGAAGCCATAATCTCCTTCTCTACCATTCGCGCGTGACGGGCATGCTCCTCACTGAAGAAATCAGCATCGGATTTCCCGACCAACTGATTGACGGAACTTAAGCCCATCTTTCGCGCTGTCGGCAGATTCGCCATCACAAAACGCGACTCCTCGTCCTTAAAATAAACATTCATGGGAATGTTATCCAAAAGAGTTTCGATGAGATGACGCTCCTCGGCCAACTGACGCTCCGCCTCTTTGCGCTTTGAGATATCGATCAAGCTACCCGCAATCCGGGTCACCCCCCCAAGTCCGTCCCGCACCGGAGTGCCCCGCACCCGGAAAGATCTCCAATCCCCCCGGTTTGTCTTCACTCTGGGCTCCACCGCAAACAAGTCCTCACCCTCCTGTAAAACACGCCGCAGGGCTTCGTTCACGGCTGCCACCGAGGCCCCGTCCATATGCTCACTGCGATCCTGAAAAAAATTCGGCATCTCATCCTTGCGATACCCCATAAACCGGCAAACCCGCGGCGAAAAATAGATGGTCCCCTTCACCAGGTCCCAATCCCAGATGCCCTCTCTCGAGGCTTGGAGCACCAACTGCAGCCGGTCTTCTTTCCAACTCGCCATCTTCAAGCTCTGAAGAAACACCACTTGCCCTCTGGCCTCAACGCAAAAGACAACAATCTCAAAATCAATCCAAAAACTTGCCGGGGTTCAAAATCCGATTGGGGTCGAAAGCATCCTTCACCGTCAGGTGGGCAGTAAAACCAGCCTCACCAAGCGCCTCATTAATCCACCGCTTTTTCGCCAATCCTACTCCGTGCTCCCCCGTGATCACCCCCCCGTTCTCAAGCACCCAGGTGAAAAGAACATCCAGAGCCGCATCGGCTTGTTCGCGAACGTCCGGATCATCGTAGTCCTCCACCATCAAATTTGTGTGAATATTGCCGTCGCCCGCATGGCCGAAACAGGCCACCGGAATCCCGGTCCGTTCCTCAAGCCCCGCCGCAAAGTTGGCTAGCTCCACCAGCTTGGAGCGCGGCACCACAATGTCCTCATTCAACTTCGTCAGACCGGTCGCCCGTAACGAATAAGAAAAATCCCGGCGCAACTGCCACACCTTCTCGCAAGCCTCCTCATCACCATGCAACTCACTCGACAAGGCCCCAGCCCCATTCAGCACTTCTTGCAGTTCCTCCAGCTCACCCGCCACCGCCTTCACCCGACCATCGATCTCGACAATCAAATGCGCCTTTCCCGGCGGCAAGGAATCCTCTCCCAAATAAGCCCGCGCCGCCTTCAAAGTGAACTCATCCGTAATCTCGAGCGCCGACGGTAAATGCCCCGCATTAAGAATCGCCTGTACCGCTCCCGCCGCATCGACAAACTCCGGAAACGTCGCCGTCAACATCGCCCTCGTCTGCGGATGCGGAATGATACGCAAGGTCGCTTCGGTGATCACTCCCAGCATCCCCTCACTCCCGACAAAGAGATGGAGCAAATCAAAGCCCGTCTTGTTCTTATGACACCGCCCTCCGACATCTAGAACTTCGCCGCTCGCCAAAACCACCTCCAGTCCCAAAACGTAATTCTTCGTCACCCCGTATTTCAAGCACCGGGGACCTCCCGCATTGGTCGCCAAATTTCCACCGATCGAACACTCGTTTAATGAAGCCGGATCCGGCGGATAATACCAACGGAGTTCGCTCACCGCGTCCTGCAGATCCTTCAAAATGACTCCCGGCTGGGTCACCACCACACCATCCTCCGGCGCAATCTCCACCAGCGACTTCATCCGCGCCACCGACAGTACTATCCCGCCTTCAACCGGGACACAGCCGCCCACATAACCCACCCCCGCACCCCTGGTCGTTACCGGGATCAGCCGTTCATTGGCAAACTTCATCACAGCCACCACATCATCCCGACATTCCGCAAACACCACCACCTCCGGCACATGAGAAAAATTCCACCGGTCGGTGCCATGCTCCTCAAGCACCTCCGCCATCGTTGAAACCTTGCCGTCCCCCAAAAGCTCACGTAGTTCGTCAATCACAAGTCCTACTTGCCAAAATCCCCCAAAAACACAAACGCGAACTAAGGAGTCCTTAATTTGATACAGTCCAATGACTGCCTCATCTTTTCAGGATGGAACATTGGCCAAAGAGAATGCTGATTCTAATTCCCTCCAATTCATCAACTCGCACCGATGCCAATCCAAGTCGAACTATCACCCCTTACGAACGACGAAATGTTGTTGTTCATGCCAAAATCGTTTCCGCAAAAATCTGCCTCGCCGCATTGGTGCGGGCTTACGATGCTTTTTACGATAAATACCAAATCTTGCCGGGCAGCGATTCTTCGGCAATCGACGCCGGCGAAATCTCAAACAATCCTTCAATGGCTTCCCTGATTGACTTGCTTGTTGCTGTGGACGACAATTCGGGGTTCCAGACCTTTTCGAATACAAAAGTTCCGGTGATTTAAAGAAGGACGACCTCTTCCGCGTCCCAAACTTGGCCGAACTCTTTGACAACTCTTTTACCCACAAGTCAATTACGACCACCTCAAATCCCTCCGTAGGGACCGATTTCAGCAACCGCCTTGTCAACGAAGACGCCATTTAGTGATCGCATCAGCAAGGAATTTCCGCAAAACTCCCCTATGCGTTTTGCCCTAACAGCCTTACTTCTGACATCACCTCTCATTGCGAAGGACTTTGCCCAAAGCCCAAAACTTCAAGCCAAAGACTCCCGGCGACTGCACGAACTTACTGCAGACATCGCCGGACTTGAAATCATCGAACTCTACGTCAACGACCTCGGCAATGAGTCCCACGATTGGGCCGCCTGGATCGACCCAACCTTCCATACCAAGGACGGAAAAAAGATCCCGGTTATCAAGGAATTCATCAGCAACCACGAACAGGCCTGGGGAAGCCTGGGAATCAATCACTCGGTCGGGGGAGGATCGCTTTCCATCGATGGCAAAACCTACCAAAAGGGCTTGGGCACCCACGCCAAGTCGGTCATTCAGCTAAAAGTCCCAAAGGGAGCTGTCAAGTTCACGGCCCAGGTCGGACTCGATGACGGCGGCGCCAAACAACAAGGCAAGATCACCGAAGCCGCCGTTCAATTCGTCGTCCGCGCCCCCAAGGATCCCAACGCCCCGTGGGAATCCGAAATCGATCATGCGCTCGTCGACCTCGCCCAGTTCAAGCTCCCCGAAGATCTCGAAATCACAGTTTGGGCCACCTCGCCCTACCTTTACAACCCCACCAATATTGACTTCGACCACGCCGGACGCATGTGGGTTGCCGAAGGCGTCAACTATCGCCGCCATAACGGGCGCCGCCAAGGCGGTGACCGCATCGCAGTCGTACAAGACACCGATGGCGATGGCAAAGCCGACACCTCCCACACCTTCGTGCAGGAAAAAGGACTTGTCGCCCCGCTCGGCGTCGCCGTTTTTGACAACGTCATTTACGTCTCCCAGCCACCCGAACTCCTCGTTTACACCGACGTCGATCGTGACCTCAAATTTGACCCCGCCATCGACAAACGCGAAGTCCTCCTGACCGGCTTCAATGCCAAAAACCACGATCACTCCCTCCACTCTGTCACAGGTGGGCCGGACGGAAAACTCTACTTCAACAACGGCAACTGCGGCGCTGTTTTTAAAGACAACTCCGGCAAGAATTTCTACATGGGCGGCCCCTACAAAGGCGGCGGCGGCGAATGGCCTGCTGATCACCTCGCTGTCTCCGGCAAACGCTCGGACGACGGACACATTTGGACCTCCGGCTTCACTGTGCGCATGAACCCCGATGGAACCAACGCCGAAATCATCGGCCACGGCTACCGCAATTCCTACGAGCAATCGCTCGACTCCTTCGGCAACGCGTTCCAAAATGACAACGACGATCCACCGGCATGCCGTGTTTCCTACATACTTGAATACGGATGCGCCGGCTACTTCACCCGCGATGCCAAACAAGGTTACCGCGCCGTCAAACGTCCCGGTCAGGATCACGGTCGTGCCCACTGGCGTCAGGATGACCCGGGCACGATGGACGTCGGTCACATCTACGGAGGCGGCTCTCCTACCGGAGTCACCATGTATGAAAACGGAGCGCTCCCCGAAAGCTACAATGGATCCTTCTTTGCCTGCGAACCCGGCAAAAACACCGTCTTCCACTACAAGCCCGAACCCCAAGGTGCTACCTTCAAGCTCGAGCAAGGCAATCTCACCACCACTAACCCGAACAAGCAATACGCGGGTTCCGACTTCGTTGGCGGTGGCGCTGACCCGAACGATACCAAGATCCTCTTCCGCCCGTCCGACGTTGTCGTTGGACCGGACGGAGCGATCTATATTTCCGATTGGTATGACGCCCGCGTGGGCGGACACGGGGACCGCGATGACTCCTGCTCCGGCACGATCTACCGCATCGCGCCAAAAGGCTTCAAACCCGAGATTCCAAAGTTCGACCTCAAGACCGTCGAAGGAGCCATCACCGCTTTAAAAAGCCCCGCCATCAACACCCGCTTCCTCGGCTTCACCGCCCTCAAGGAAATGGGAGAACAAGCTCTCCCGGCGTTGGCGCAGTTTGCCGATGAAAGCAATCCCATGATCGCCGTTCGCGCCATCTGGCTTCTCCCCCACCTCGGTGAAAGGGGCCTTGAAGCATGCGTGAACCTTCTTGATCATGATGCACCTTTGGCCCGCCTCACCGCTTACCGTGCCCTGCGCCGCGCCGACCAAGACATCTTGCCCCACGCCGAAAAAATGGCGAACGACCCGGACCCCGGAGTCCGACGGGATGTCGCCCTCTCTCTCCGTGATCTTCCCGCTGCCAAGACGAAGCACATCTTCGCCAAGCTCGCTCCGCAAGTCGACCACACTGACAAGAATGCTGTCGAAGCCATCGGGCTGGGCTCCGCCAATCAGGAATCCGAGATCTGGCTCGCCATCAAAGCGGCCATGAAGCCCGGCGCTCCTCACGAATGGTCCGACCAATTCGCGAAGCTCACTTGGCGACTCTGGCCCGCCGCCGCCGTCAAAGACCTCCACGCCCGCGCCAATCATTCCTCGCTCACTCACGAGCAGCGCGCCTTCGCCATCGAATCGCTCGCCTTCATCGATGATCCATCATCGGCCGAAGCCATGCTCGACCTCGCCGCGAAAGGCCTGTCCAAAGGTGAAGCCGCTCTCTGGCTTCTCCGCAACGCCAACGGCGAGTGGCAGAAATACGGAGTCATGGAGGAGCTCAAAATGCGTGGTATCTACGATCCCTCCAAGGTCGTCGTTGCCTCAATCACTGCTCCAAAACCAGACAAGCCCAAGTTTTCGGTCGAAGATGTCCTTAAGCTCAAAGGTGACGCGGCCAAAGGAAAGGTCACCGCAAACCGATGCATCATGTGCCATGAATTCAATGGCGTGGGAGTCAACTACGGTCCTAATCTAAAAGGCTGGGGTGAAGGGCAAACGCCAGAAATCATCGCCCTCTCCATCATCGATCCTTCTGCCGAAATTTCCCACGGCTACTCCGGTTCCGGAATCGAGCTCAAGGAGGGCGGACACGTTCACGGCATCGCCTCGAGCGATGGCGACCCCATGATCATCACTTCCACAGGCGGATTGACCCAAATGATTCCACGCAACCGCGTGAAGAGCAAACGCCCATACAAGCTACAGCATTCCCTCATGCTTTCGGCCGACCAAATGGGTCTCACTCCTCAGGACGTCGCCGACCTCGCCGCCTTCCTCAAAGCTTACAAGTAAGCGTAGCCGAAAGTTCCAACTTTCGAATCACTTCTTCTCAAACCAGCCCTCGTCCCGAGCGATGGCCGGTTTTTTTGCCCGAGTAGGAATGACAGGAATCGGCTTGAAGCAGACTTTCACGATCACCATATCCCGAGAGGCTATCCTCCGTTCGTAAAAATCTCCCCGGAAGACCGGTTGATGATCACCGATTCTGAGCGTCTCGCCGACTTAAGTGCCCGGAACCGAGGAGTCGATTCGTCCAGCCAACCCATTCCCCCTTCACCGATCACTCCTTTCTCATTTGATCTTCCTTACCCGATAGCCCATACAATACTCCAATTACTAACCGCGGTAATCTTCACAAGTCCCCCGGCCATCAACTGATTAATGAAACTCACCTCCCTACCTTGGAGGCTATCTGAATGGGGGCCCCAAAAAAGAGGGCGAATTTTTTCACCAGCCCGTTAGTATATAATAAATCATGAAACACTTTCTCCTCCCTTTGCTTTTCTGCACCACCCCCGCCCTCGCGGATCCCCCCATCAATCCCAACATCGGGCACAATCATCACCTTCACCATCACGGCGAGAAACACGAAACGGTCGCTCCCACTCCTGCACGCTTCGTGACCTCTCGAAAAAGTAGCGTCGAGCTCCCGCTCCCCAACGAGAAGGATGCTTTTACCTTCATCGTTTACGGTGATCGCACCGGCGGTCCTCCGGAAGGGGTTTCCGTTCTCGCTGACGCCGTCCGTGACACCAATCTCCTCGAGCCCGACTTCGTCATGACGGTTGGCGATCTCATCAATGGATACAGCAATGAAGAAGTCTGGATGACTCAGATGAAAGAATACAAATCCATCATGAACGAACTGGCCTGCCCGTGGTTTCCCGTCGCAGGAAACCACGACATCTACTGGCGCGGCTCTGACAAGACGAAGAAGCCCGAAGGCGAAATGGAATCCGCTTACGAGATGCACTTCGGCCCGCTCTGGTATGCATTTGAGCACAAAAAATCCTGGTTCATTGTCCTCTACTCCGATGAAGGTGATCCCAAGACCGGAGAAAAGACCTTTGGCAAACCAGCCGCTCAAAAAATGAGCCCGGAGCAATTCACCTGGCTCGATCAAACCCTGACCAAAGCCAAGGATGCCGAACACGTCTTTCTCTTCCTCCACCACCCGCGCTGGCTGGGACGTGGCTACGGAGACGATTGGGATAAAGTCCACAAACGTCTCGCTGACGCCGGAAATGTCTCCGCGGTCTTTGCCGGACACATCCACACCATGCGCTACGACGGCCCCAAAGATGGCATCGAGTATGTCACTCTCGCCACCACCGGCGGCGGCCAATCCGGAGCCATTCCGCAGGCCGGCTACCTGCATCACTACGACATCGTTACGGTACGCAAGGACCGCATCTCCCTAGCCGCCGTTCCGGTTGGCGAAGTCCTCGACGTTCGTGAAATCACCGGCGATCTTGTCGCTCAGGTCAACCGTGTTAAAAGCGCCCCCGTTAAGATCACCCCTCCAATTCCCCTCACAAGCGATGTCGGAGGACGCCACGATATCACAGTGACTCTCACCAACCCGAGCGACCGTGCCATTGCGGCCGTTCTTTCTCATAACACCCCTAGTTCTTCCTTCAGCTGCCAACCTGACCACCATCACGCCACGCTCAAAGCGGGGGAATCCCTGGACTTCGTATTTACCCTGAATTGGGAAGCCTCCACTTTGGCCGGGAATTTCATCACTCCTTCGTTCAATCTCGATGCGGAATATCTCGCCAAGGGCTTTGCCTATGAAATCCCAAGACGTTCGATCAGGATCCCCCTCGACTTTCAACTCACCCGCGACGACGACCTCCCCAATGGAGCCGCCCGGTTCAACGGACAAAACACCGCACTTTCGATCCCGTCGAACCGTTTCAAAATCCAAAAAGAGCTCACCCTTGAGTGTCGTTTCAATCCCACCTCCTTTGTCGGTCGGACCGGGTTGGTGACCAAAACCGAGAACTCGGGCTATGGCCTTTTCATCAGCGATGGCCGGCCTTCTTTCTCGATCAATCTTGATGGAAAATACCTCGTCGTGACGGCCTCATCCCCCGTTTTAAAAACCGACACCTGGCATGACCTCGCGGCAGTCTATGACGGAAAGAAAGCCCGTCTCTACCTGGATGGCAAACTGATTGGCTCGCAGCAAGGACAAGGCAACCTGAAGGACAACAAACTTCCTCTCATCATCGGAGGTGATGTTGACGGAAGAGGTCAGGCCACTTCCCACTTCAACGGTCTGATCGATTATGTACGGCTGACTCCCAAGGCTCTATACCAGGCGGAAAACGCCACCTTCCAGGAAGATGCCGATGGCACCATCATCGACCTCCAGCTAAATGAAAATATCGGCCCTTGGCACCCCGACTCCTCACCTTCAAAGGCCCACTCCATGAGCACCGGCGGCGTGGCGATCGAGCCCATAAAATAATATGGCTCTGTAATATTTTACTCGCCCGAATCACCACCACCCAGGCCTAATCCGGGATCACACGGATGTCATTTCTGTGTGAGGCCGGCGGTGGATTCTGAGCTAACTTCGCCCCGCAGGGAGCAGGAGGCGATGAGATTCCCGCTTCCTTCTCCTTGAAACCGGATAGCGGCTTTCGCTCGTGGTGTACCGCGGGTGTCGGCAATGGTGCAACCGGTTACGACGACATCGCGGCAGTCAAGTGCATCAATTCCACAGGGGACGCCATTGCTGAAGTTGCATCCGCTCACTGCAATTCGTTGACAGTTTTGCAGCTCCAAAAGCGAGGCTCCGTTTTTCTGGCCTTCCTCGGATTCGTCATGGAAACTACAGCCTGAAATGGTGCAATCCCGGCTATCAATCAAGCGGATCCCGGTTCCAGCAGTGGCGGTGTGGCGGCGAAAATGATTGCTCCCAACGGTGACTAAGCGTGAATCCTCGATCAGGAGATTTCGATAGGAACAGGAATAGATCGAGTTGCCGGTTAGGGAAACTCCGTAGCAGCCGCTCAGATGAACATTCGTCTCCTGCGAGCCGATGATATTTCCAGTGATGGTGATCAGACCAGGTGGTCTCGAGCGATCAGATCTCTCCATGATGCGGATGTTCCGTCCGTCTTTGGAAGCCGTCGCCTGGATGGTATTGGAAACGATAGTCACTTCATTGACGCTTGCTCCATCCGTGGCAGCATCGATCCAAATTTCAGCCGTTGGCTCATTTAGCAGCTCCGGGAAGGATCGCGGGGTGTTATTATATTCGATATCGTTCCCGGTGATCTGGAGGTTACGAATCTCCGATCGCTCAATACGAATTCCACCCAGCCGATTGTAACTGATATGGGAATTGGCGATGTTGATCTGATGTAGGTTGAGACCGTCCATAAAGATACCAATTCCCCGGTTATGATAGAGGTGGCAGTTCACGATCTGGATGTTCCGATTACGCTCTACAAGGTGAATGGCATGCCTGACGTGGCGAATCATGACGCCGTCAAAAATGGCCTGCATCGTCCCTTTGACTTCGAAGCCATCCGCTTCCGCATGGGATCCTTCAATTGCGATTCCGCGAACAGCGGGCATTCTTTCCGACTGCCACACGGCTGGTTTTAGCGAACCGGGATCGCCTGTTCCTCCGTGGTTCCCGAGAAGACGGAAAGCAGGGCCGGGACCCGCCATGACAATAGTGGCGGCACCCAGTGTGCCGGAGATCCCGAAGGGGCCCGAATCTTTGAGATAGATTTCGAGCGATTTAGTAAGCCGATAAGTCCCCCGCGGAAACTCCAACAGGCCATCACCATCCGTGATTGCATGTTGGATCGCTACAGTATCATCGGTCAGTCCGTCGCCGGTTGCCCCAAAATCCTTGACGTTACTCATTGGAGGATCCTAGGCCAACGCAACCCTCCTAGGAAGAGATAAAGGGGCTCACCCAGGAACAACTACTCGAACCCGATCGCCCCAAATCTTTTCAAAAAACCCATTCCTTGAATTAAGGCAATGGCTGTTTTCCGTTCTTCGGGAGAAAGCATAGAGTCATTATCTTTATCCAGCGCCTTTAGCATTCCCACTGCAATCTGCAACTGCCCTTTCCTATTCCCATTCCCATTCCCATTCCCATTCCCAACATCGGCGCGGCGCTCCCAGATACGATCAATAAATTGATTTGCCAAGAAAAACCGCAGCGCATTGTGGGTCGCTTCTTTCTGCTCCTTGGTCTCAAACATCGCAGCCAGGGTAATCGACCCCATCTCGTCGGTCGTCTGCGGTCCCCACTTCACGTTTTTAGGCGGGCTTGTGGGATTATTGGGGTTCGATGCAGAGTTATCGTAAGAAATTAGCATGTCCAGGCGGGTACCTGCAGGGAGCTTGACCGGCTTTTCGAAGGAATAGTCTTCCTGCCATCTGAAATCCCATCGTGTCGTTCGGAGAAGGCGGATGGCTTTGCCGTTAGGCAAAGTGGCAGTTAACTCCATGCGCTTGGCCAGATAGTGGGCGTGGGCGTTTACAGCAAAGGCTTCACAATCTTCCGGGAGGATAAAGGACGCCTCTTCGATATGTTCTTTGTCACCGGCCTTGATTTCGATGCCTTGCATTTGACCAAAGTGCGGAGGAACCTGAATGATGCTCCAGGGACGGGCTGTCGGCTTGTCCGAGTAGTGGAAACCAACCGATGATTGATCGGTCATCTCTCTGCCATTCGGGTGATAATGAATTTGCACCACCAAGTCTGCCCCCTTAGGAATTAAGAAACGAAGTCCATGGGGTAATTCAGTAGGTTGGGTCCCCACGTCCCAGCCACCGATGTAGCTGAAGCCGGCATTGGATTTTGACATACTAAACCCGGGCTTCTTGTCTTCGGCGTCATATTTCCGGGCCTTCCCGGAGGTATCGAGGAAGTAGAGAATGTGATGAACGATTTCCGGTGCACCAGGCAGAAATTCGATGGCTTCCACCCAACGATCCTCCTCAAGGTTCATCGGGATCACAAAATTTCGGTAGATGTCACTTCCCTCGGCGCGGACGGTGAAGCGCTCGGTCATGGTCGCAATTTGATCCGGCTCGCCGATTTGCCACTTCTCATGGAATTCGGGCAAGGGAGGGGTCTCGGCCGGATCTCCCTCGGGTCGACCAGCGGTCACCCAATCGGAGAGAAGTTTGATTTGCTCCGGGCTCAGAGAGCGATTGTTGCTGAATTTGACATCACCAGGATCAGCGTGCCAGGGAGGCATGGTGCGATCTTCGGTGACTTCAACGATCTGCTTGGCGCGTCTCTTAACCGTTTTGTAGTCAGTCAGGGCAAAGGGGCCAATCTGCCCCGGCCGGTGACAGGTCGTGCAGTTCTCAAAAATGATGGGAGCAATATCTTTGCTGAAGGTGACGGATTTCTCTTCTCCAGCGCCCTGCAAGGGGGAAAGAAAGAGGCAGAGCAAGGCCGCTGATTTCTTGACTAATTTCATGTGCTTATTTTGGTGATTTGGGGAGAGGACCTTCGGGGAAAGAAATGTAACAACCGATAGGCTTGGTAACCTTTTTAGCAACAGGGTTCCCCGCCAGCACTGCATCCAGAGCCATACGCAGGTCCCGCACGCGGGGGGCGGGCCGAACTGTTCCAAACTTAACCGCCCGGTCGTCGATCCGTCCACGGTAGAGGATTTCGCCATCGTGCCCCAAAATACAAGCCTCCGGCATCACAGTCGCGCCGGTAAATTTGGCTAGCTTGACTTCCGGGTCGAGTAGGGCACGCAGGGAAAGCTTGTAGTCACGTTGGTGCTTTTGAACCTCGGCCGCCTTTTCATGAGCATAGACGGCTAGGCAGGTAACCCCTTGCTTTTTGTATTGCTCGACGATGCGGGTGATTTCGGGAGAGTAAAGATTGCCGATCGGGCATTCGGTTGTCAGGAAAAACAAGACTGTTGCCTTTTGCCCTTTGTTGGCCAGAGGCTCCACCAATTTGCCAGATGAGTCTTTCAAACGAATGGAATCGCGCTCTCCTCCAAAAAGAGATGCGATCGCGAGCAGCAGAATCACAGAGGCCGCGCCAAAAAATTTGTGGTTCATGGGGAAATTGTTTTTGATGAGGGGTATAGGGCGAAAATTATCACTGTTATAGGAAGGCACGTTGCAGAATCTTTTCTTCTTGGTATTCGGTACAGGACACTCTGAAGCGTCGTTTACCAGGGGGAATTCTCAGTGGGCTTAACGAGAACGGAACAGGCCAAAGCAGAAAGAAGGCGTCATAAGACGGGAAAATTGTTTCATCAGTCGGCTCTATGCGATGAGTCGAGAAATGGTTACAGCAAAACTTTATTACTCACCGTATTGTGAGGCCACCTCCAACCGGAGATTTTGACAAGTTGGGCGCGCCTGATATCGCCGGAAACCCAAGAATCTGGATCAGCTTGAAGTCTGTCCTCGCCCGAGGTCAAATTAGGTAAACTGAGAGTTTTCAGCCCAAATTTCGTAAAATGTGATCATGCTTTTCGCCCTTCTCCTTGTTCAACTCGCAGCCTGTGCCGCTATGACCGGAATCATCTGGCTGGTCCAGATTACGATCTACCCCTTATTTGCCCGGCTTGAAGGTGAGATATTTGACGAATATCACGCACGCTACATGGCCCGGGTGACCTATGTCATTGCCCCCCTCATGCTCATCGAGGCGACAAGCTGTGCGGCCTGTCTCTACCTTGGAGATTGGCAGACAATGATCCTTTCCACCCTCCTCCTTGCCGTGATTTGGGCCTCCACAGCTCTAATTCAGGTTCCCCAGCACGCCAAGCTCACTCAGAAAACCGTTCCAGGCTTGGTTCGCTCCAATTGGATCCGAACCATCGCGTGGACTACGAGAACCGTCCTTTTGGCCTCGATGAGCATTGGATGAATCAACCTTCATTTGCAGACCTAAATCTTATGATTACAATAGCTCACAGTGTCATTTTACTCGTTGAGACAGGATTGTCCTCTGTTATGAAGAACCAATCGTCGTATCGGTGAGTTGTGTGGCACTTGCCGTATTTATGGATGAAGTAGCCAAGGCAAAAACAATTCGTGGGACAGTCACGTGGAGAATCCGCTTCGCTTCCTAGAAGCTCGAATGGCTCGCCAAAAAAATGAAGCGGGCTCGCTTCCCCCATCCTCCTCACTTCATCCCGGCGGAATGAAATCACTCGAGGCAATTCAAGAATGGCTAATCTCGGCCATCCAACAACCGGCAGCGGCTCAAGGCATTTGGGAAATGGTGCATGACGAACAAGGTCGCCGGTTGAACGGCTCAAAATTTATAGAAAGTCGTTTTACGGATGTTTATTGCAGGTTCTGGAGGGAGAATTCCCCGTGCTTCGCCACGCCATGGAGGGCGATCTTTTTGCGTAATTTGCAAGCGACTACCTGCGAATCCATCCTCCGGGGGGCTCCACTCTGACCGACCTCGGGAAGAACTTTCCAAAGCATCTCCGGGACACCCACCTCGAGGACTCGAACGAACTCTGGTCCGAGTTTCTCATCGAATTGGCAATCCTCGAACGGGTCTTCAGCGAGGTCTATCAAGGTGACGGCCCTGAGAATCTTGATGTCACTCCAGCGGAGGACTTTGAAGGTATCGTGTCGGAACCTTGGATGAAGATTCTATCCTGTAATTTCCTGGTCCATCGCTACTTCCTTGCGGTCAGAAAGCAGCAAGATTCCGAGCTTCCTTCCCCCGTGAGACGACCCTTTTGGCTTACCGGCGAAACTACCGAGTCAGGCTGAGAACACGCTGCCCCCTTTGGTATCCCAAGGTTTTCGAGGGACTCACTAATCCTATCATCGCAAATTCTACACTCGGAGTTGCTTGGCTCCTTGCAGAATTATTTGGAGAAACTCTCAAGTCAGGTCGTAGTGTTTTCACAAAATACACAAGCTATGAAACAATCAAATCTCCGACATCCAGCGCAGCGGTAGCCGCCACAATAGCAGGCTCCAAGTTTCCGAAAAGTGGCACAGTTTCTTATGCCGTTTCTTTCTTGGAACGAACTCCGCGAACACGCCCCGTCCGATGAAGGAAACAACCCGAAGATTCTCGCCTTTGAAATGCGAAGGTAAATCATCTCGAGTCATAACCTACGGGAATACGGAAGAGTGCTTCGCCTTAATCTCCCTCTATGCGACATCTTCCACGAAAACGAATTGCCAAGCGGCAATCTAAAGCCAAGTTAAGTCCACTAAATGTCTGACTTTCTAGTGATCGGTTCCGGTGTCGCCGGGCTTTCCTTTGCCATCAAAGCGGCCGAATTCGGCAGGGTGACTGTCATCACCAAAGGCAAGCTCCTCGAATCCAACACTGCCTGGGCCCAAGGTGGCATCTCGGCCGTCCTTCCCGAAGGTTTGCGCGACCCTGCTGACAATTGCGAAAAGCATGTCGCCGACACCCTCGATGCCGGCGCCGGACTCTGTAACGAGGAAGCCGTTCGCATTATCGTCAGTGAAGGTGCCGAGACCATCGAAGAACTCGTCGCCTGGGGAACTGATTTTGACAAAGATCACGACGAGCCAGATCGCTACTCACTTGGCAAAGAGGGCGGCCACTCCGAACGCCGAATCCTTCACGCCAAGGATACCACCGGACGCGAGATCGCCACCTCACTCGTCGAGACTGCCAGGCGCCATCCCCGGATCACCCTGTGCGAAGATAACTACGCCATTGATCTCATCACGACAGGGAGACTGGGCGTTGTCACCGACGACCGTGTCCTCGGGGCCTACGTTCTCGAGATTAAAACCGGTCAGGTCAAAGTCATGGAATCACCTCGTGTCATCGTGGCCACAGGTGGCTGCGGGAAGACCTACCTTTACACAACCAATCCCGACTCCGCGACCGGCGACGGACTCGCAATGTGCTGGCGGGCGGGTGCTTCGATCGCAAACATGGAGTTCGTCCAGTTTCATCCCACCTGTTTCTACAACCCCGCCGCAACCGGCCCGGAAGCCCGCTCCTTCCTCGTCTCGGAAGCCGTCCGGGGAGAAGGAGCGGTTCTCGTCAACGATCAGGGCCATCAGTTCGTCAATGATCACGACCCGCGCGGTTCCCTCGCTCCGCGTGACATTGTTGCGAGAGCCATCGACACCGAAATCAAACGTACTGGCGCGCCCTGCGTTTTTCTCGACGTTTCACCGCTCGGCAACACCTTCACCGAGCGCTTTCCTTTTATCCACAAAACCCTCCTCACCTTTGGGCACAACGCTCTCGAAAAGCCCATCCCCGTCGTGCCCGCCGCACACTATCAATGCGGAGGAGTCGAAACCGACCTGTTTGGGAAAACCTCGGTGCGCGGACTTTATGCGATCGGCGAGGTGGCCTGCACCGGACTTCACGGTGCAAATCGATTGGCATCCAACAGCCTTCTCGAAGGCAACGTTCTCGCCCGCCGTGCCCTCGCTGAAATCATGCGCCTTTACCCTCCGGGCAAGGAGGTCCCCGCCGCTCCCGGAATACCCGCCTGGGAAAGTGGCAATGCTGCTACGCCCGACGAATTGGTGAACATTTATCATGCCTGGGACGAACTGCGGCGGACCATGCAGGATTACGTCTCAATCGTGCGTACTGACAATCGACTACGACGCGCCTCGTACCGACTCAGAAACCTCCGGCGCGAGGTCAAGGAATTCTACTGGGGCTACACCCTCACACCGGACATTCTCGAACTCCGAAACCTCGTCGCCACCGCGTCTCTGATCGTCGACTCAGCTCTCCTGAGGAAAGAGTCACGAGGATCTCACCACACTCTGGATTACCCGGAGCGCGAAGAAAGATTCGATCACGACACCGTCCTCCGGAAATTTTAGCTCCGTAGCACAGTATGGATTTTCAGCCCCTGCTGCACTTCGATGAACACGTCAATGGTCATAAGGCGGCCGGAAACTGAATGGTAAAGAGGACCGTCTATCCATCAATCGGGAGTTGATCAACGAGCCCTCTTCCTCCGACGCTACCACCAACAGGGTAGATATTTCTCGGAATAGAGCCAATTAACAGCGGGCGAATCTCTTCTTCTTACCAATCCGGCCCATCTTCTCGATCTTTTCGATGTATGCCAAGGCATTGGGCGTATTGCAAGCTGTGTCACCTTGATTCACTTCGACCACCCCGATCTTCCGGGCCAGCTTCTTTGCCAATCCCGTCACTTCCGGCAAATAGCTTCCTGCTGAAATCAAAAATCCATTCATGGCAGCCTTCACTTCATTGGTTTCGGTGTGAATCTCCAGCAACACTCGTTTGAGCAGGGTCTCAATCTCATTCGTATCAACGCCATCGTTATCAGCGATGGAAAGATCGTGGGAAAAAGTCTGCCAGCCTGCAGCTGCAATAAGCTCTTTTTCGGACTCGATCCACTTCCGGCCCAGAGCTAAACCATGCCTCGATTCCGCAGCCAGCGCCGCCACTGCGGTCCCCGAGATTAATGACCAGGTTGCTTCATTCACCCAACGGTCAAGCTCCTCTTCGGTCACCTTCTCCGAATCAGCGATCAAACCCGCGAGATACATCGCGTCGGAATTTCCCGTGCCATAAAGCGCCAGTGCGATATCGTGATCGTTCTTGAGTTCCTTTCGAAGCCCCTTGAGGTCCCCGATCTTCACCCCAAATAACGGTTCCACCGCACCATGACGCAAGAGAGTCTTCTTGGTCTGCTCGTTTCCGAGAGACTCCAGTTCGGCCATTACCTCACCAACAGTCATGTCTGCTAAAGCTGATACTCTCCGTCCTCGTCCGTACCATACCATCCAAGTTCCCGAAATGCCGTAATGATTGGAATCTCAAGATGCTCGTCTTCACCTTCCGCAAATTCGATCGTGGCAGAGCGGGTCATGCCTCGTTCGGAAGCAATACTGATGACAGTCTTGTTGGGCGGAAGATTGATCCAGTCACCCCAATCCTTCTGATCATGCTTGGGCTCGAGCCCTTGATCATGCAACGAGGAAATCACTTGCTTGATTGATGAGGCTTTTTCGGTTTCGGGAATATGTAAAACGGTTTCCATGTCAATGTGTGCTACGCATAGCATCCCCGATGAACACAGCCCGCGGCAAGAGCGAAAGGCACCAACTTAAACTTTTATCCAGGAACCAACCTTGTGGCTCTCCCAGGACTTGGCCGCGAGATCGACTCCTTTGGCCCCTTCCCTGAGAGTCCACGGAAATGGTTCGTCCCGCGCGACGTGCTTAAGGAAAATTTCCCATTGAATCTTGAAGGCATTGTCGCAAGGTCCGGGATCAACAATATCCCAATTCGCGTAGTAATCGATCGGACTGTCCACATCAGGATTCCATACCGGCCGGGGAGTGTTTTTCAGACTCTGGGCCCAGCACTTGCGCAACCCCACGATCGCGCTTCCCTTGGTTCCATCCACCTGCATGGTGAGGAGATCATCCCGGCGCAGCCTGACATCCCACGATGAGTTGAACTGGCAGACCACTCCGGTTCTGGTCTTGAACAGGGCATAGGCCGAATCATCGGCAGTGCACTTGTACGGATTTCCATCTTCCCCAATTCGCTCCGGCAAATGAGTCGCGGCATGTGTGAAAACCTCGGTAATTTTGCCAAAAAGATTATCGATGACATAGCGCCAATGACAATGCATGTCGATAATGATCCCTCCGCCATCTTCCTCACGGTAATTCCAACTCGGGCGCTGTGCGGACTGGCCCTCATCGTGCCCGGAAAATACCCAGTAGCCGAACTCGCCGCGAACCGAAAGAATCTCACCAAAAAACCCTTCGTCGCGTAGCTTCAAAAATGACTGAATTCCCGGCAGCCAAAGTTTGTCCTGCACCGTTCCGTTCTTCACACCGGCAGCCTCGGCAACCTCTGCAATGCGAAAAGCTTCAGCAGGATCAACCGCCGTCGGTTTCTCACAATAAACGTGTTTACCGGCTGCAATCGCCCGCTCCAAAAACCCAACGCGATAGGGAGTCCCTGACGAGTCGAAAAAAACCGAATACGAACTGTCCGCAAGCACCGCGTCAAGATCCGTGGAATATTTCTCCACTCCATGCTCAGCAGCGAGCGCCTGTAGCTTCTCTTTATTCCGGCCGGTCAAAATCGGATCCGGCATGAGTCGCGTGCCGTCATCCAACTCGACACCACCCTGGGCACGGATTGCCAAAATCGACCGAACCAAGTGTTGATTCGTTCCCATGCGTCCGGTGACGCCATTCATGATGATCCCGATTCTCCCGGTATTTTCCGTATTCATAGTGATTGATAAATTTTGTCGTATGCGTGAAGAATTTCGTCGAGAAATTCCTGTTGATCCCGTTCCCACCACTTGGAGGAAAAAATCTCCACCTCACGAGAGCCCTCAAAGCCCGCATCCCTCATCATGACATCTATTCCATGGAGATCCGCGCACCCCTCTCCCATAATTCCTCGATCCAGAAGAAGGTGGCTTTGGTCGGGCTTAAAGTCGCAAATGTGATACGCGTCCAACCATCCGCCCCTCGCACAGCGTTGGATTTGCTCGGCCAGATCAAGCTCCCACCAGACGTGATAAACATCCAGGGCAATTCCCACGTTGTGATGATTGATTTCTTCGCAAAGATCATTCGCAACCTTGAGCGAGGAAATTGCAGAACGGTTGCCGGCATAAACAGGGTGCAGAGGCTCGACCAAAAGCTTCACCCCGTGCGATGCCGCCTCATCGGCAAGCGTCCCGATCCCGTCGCGAATCTGCCCGTAGTTCTCACGTGGATTTTGGCCAACGGTAGCCCCGCAAACCAAAACCAAGGAAGGGAGCTCGAGAATTTCCGCCTCGCGAATCAACTGACGATTTTCCTCAAGCGCATCTCTCCTCTCCTTTTCGGTCTCGCCGGTAAAGAATCCTCCCCGAACGTACGAAATCCCCCGTAATCCCGCATCACGCACCTTTCGTGCCACCGAGCAAAGATCTTCCCCCTCAAGGGTCTCACGCCAAATCGAAATTCCTCCGATCCCGCGCCGGGCATACCCCTCAATACATTCATCAATCGACCATGGCTTAGTCGTAAAAGTGTGAACAGCAAGATCCTGGTAATTCATCTTCTAGGTGGTCTCTCCGACCAGTAATGCTCCTCTAATTAGGAGGACATTCGCTGTCTTCTCTCGCTCCACAATTTCAGACTGAAGCGAACGCCCCACTTCACGGGCGAGTTTAAAGATTGAAAGATCAACCGACGTCAGCTTGGGATGGGAAATCTCATGAATGGGACCGCAATCACAGCCGGTCACCTTCACTTCTCCGGGAATTTGCAAACCAAGCGATCGCAATTGCTGCATGAGAATGATACCCACGACATCGTTGAATCCCACAAAAGTGCGAACCCCGCGATCATAAAGCTCTTTCACATGATCGGTCGTGATCCCGCTAGGCCCCTCAACCTTCGATTGATCAGCCGGGGGATCAAACTCAATTCCATGCTCCAAACATCCTTCCGCGAATCCGTTTAAGCGGGCACGGGTAAGGTCGCCAAAACCGCCATAATAAACATAACAGCAACCTCCTCTCACACCACACCCGGCGAGGTGCCCCGCAAGTTGCTTCATCGCATCATGATGATCACTGACAACATGCCTCACCCCGCGCACCATTCGGTTCAAGACCACACAAGCGGCTCCTGTCTCCTGAATCTCGTCCACAACGCAGCTCGAAGGGCGGTGGAAGGCAAAAACAAATCCGTCCACCTCTCCACCTTTCTTGTGTGGAAACGGGCGATAGTCGTCCGAGGACGTTTCGACGATCAAGTTAGCCACCGACGGCAGAAGTCCTTCGCGCAAACCATCGGCAAGAGTGGTGAAATTATAAAACAATTGGGTGCTTCTCTCCTTTGCCGGAGGCAGCACCAACTTGATCGTGAGGATTGATCTCTCAGCGTGGCGCTTCTGGGAGCGCCTGATGTAACCAAGCTCATGGGCGATGGCTTCAACGTGCGACCGGACATCCTCCCCAATCAACATTGATCCACCCAGGGCCCGGGAAACCGTCGCCTTGGAGACGCCCGCTTTCTCGGCAACCTTGGCCATCGTCACTTTTTCAACCGTCTTGCCCATTTCTAAAAGTAGCCCAATCTCTTGGCGCAGTCTCTCATGATCTCCACCTCCCATTCTGGTCGGCGGGGACAGCGTTTGTGAGGTTCACTGGTTGGAATGCGTCCCAGAAGGTGCTGAAAAACCGCACAGCTGTGCTTGTAGGCCGGGACGGAATCGCGAAAACCAACGTTTCCAAGATACTGCAAGGCATCGTTCAGCTCAAAATAATCCGCGTCATTCGCAGCCCACAACCGGTCGCGCTCGGCAAACTTCTCCGGACAAAAGGCAGCAAGCCCCAAAAGATAATCAGAACCGTATTCAATCATATCGATTCCAAGGTCGTTCCCGGTATAAATACGGAAATCAGGCCTGACTTCATCACGCAAAGCGAGTCGCTTCAATTCCTCACCCCGACTGAGTGAAGAGTGCTTGATCCCCTTCAGAGAAGGAATGCCCATCAAACCACGAATGACATCTTCGCTGTAGATCATACCGTTGGGCGCAAACATCCGTCCCAACTCAAATCCAAGAACAGATTCATAGGGCTCGCAAACCCTGGCATAAAGCTCGACGATCTCCTCCGCAGTCCACTCGTGAAAACGGGTCGTTTGAAAAAGAATCGGCGTTCCGCCCCGCTTGGCAATAGCATCAGCCCCTCTCCGGTAAAGGTCGATCAAATCGCCCTCCAACCCCTCCACAAAAACCCCCGCGACAAAGGGCCGATCAGGACCAAGCGCTTCCCGCGTCCAATCCAGCACCTGGGAACGTTCGCCGTCCGAAAGATAATTGGCATAACCGGTATCCATGTTCACCGCACATTTGAGACCCGCCTCCTCCGTCCGCTTCACCGCAGCCTGAAAGGCTCCCCGTGCCATCGAACCATTTTCCTCGAAGGGAAGAAGACACGCCGCCATCCCCTCGGGCTTACGCCCCATTTTCCGCTGCTGCAATCGCTCGCTGAGATTCATTGCTAGCAATTTATTTGCACGCAACAAATCCGCAAGCGTTAATTTGAGGAGATGACCCCGACTCTCAGGCGCATAAACCGGTTCGTGACGTCTGTGACCGGCTGGCTATCGAAGACTTTGCGCAGAACTGTCCCATCACCATTATCAGACGGTTCTGCAACAAGTCCGGCTTGACTGACCCCTTGGACCAGATCACCGCAAGATTCAACGATTACTGTCAGATCGAGCGACTTGGCCTGGATTCGATGAGTCATCAGCAGACGTTCGACGCCTTCCACTTGCTGGATCGGACCTCCGATAGTTGCAGGGCCCTAGTCGGCCTATCCCATCGGATACCTTATTTCCTCGCTTACCTTGTCGATCAGGGTGAGCGTTTTTTCATCCAACTTTAATCCGGCCGCCTTGAGAATCGGCTTCATTTGGGCGACCGAACGAACTCCCACAATCGTCGAAGCCACAAAATCATGTTGCTTGCTCCAAGCCGTTGCCAGTGTCGTGACATCGAGACCAAGATCATTGGCGATGTCACCAAAGCGCTTCGTCGAAGCAATTGTCTCATCGTTCACGAATCGAGTCGCCATCGCCCGCTGACGCACGCCTCCGGTTGTTAAATATTCTGAAAAACGGGCCCCATCGGGAATCCCGTCATTATATTTCCCCGTCAAAACCCCGCCCGCAAGTGGGCTATAGGGTAGCAGACTGACCTCCTCCCTGCGCAAACACTCGGCCAACTCGTGCTCGTCCCTCCGATTGTTCAGCGAGAAATTGTTCTGCACAGTATCAATCCGTGTAAAACCTTCCAAATCACTTGTCCAAAGGCTCTTCATCACCCCGTAGGAATTATCGTTACTCAAACCAATCGCACGCACCTTCCCCTCTTTGACGAATTCATTGAGCACTTCGAGAGTATCGGCGGCCCTCATGCCATGGTCCGGCCAGTGGACTTGATACAGATCGACATAATCAGTCCCCAAACGACGCAAACTCCCTTCGAGTGCCTTTCGCAAGTGAACCCGGTCCAAGGCCGCCTTGCCATCGCGAATCGGCGGACAGAACCACCCATGCGCCGCTCCCGCCACTTTTGTCGCCAGAATCACCGACTCCCTCGGCTTCCCCTGCAACCATTCCCCCACCCACTCCTCGGTCAGCCCAGCCAACTCCTCAGTCGGAGGCACCGGATAGACCTCCGCAGTGTCAAAAAAATCGATTCCAGCCTCAATCGACTCATCCAAAATCCGAAAACTCTCCCTTTTGTCTGCTTGCGTTCCGAAGGTCATTGTTCCCATGCAAATCTCACTGACCACAATTCCGCTCGTTCCCAATCGTCTCTTTTCCATGGCTTGAATTCTCCCCAAGCCTTTCCAACAGGCAAGCGTCTTTGCTTTTTTCCCTCAATTTCCCCGCCGTCGGCACGACATCGGCGAATTCTCGAACTACGAATTGCATTTCATGAAATTTAAAGCATCTTAAAGAAGATTCAAGATAGCAAATGAGCGACCCTTATTTCACTAAAAACGACAAAGGCTACGTCTGCGTTGATCTCCTGACCCGCCTTGGACAAGTCACCGGCCACCAGTTCGATATTGAGCGCATCTACCAGCTCCTCGAAGTGGTTTACGGCAGGGCACACGGCGATCCGATCGCCCAACTCGCACTCGCAGTCGAAGAACTCACTCTAAAAGCTGCCACGGCTTTCGAGCCACTGGCCCAAGCCGTCTGGCATGCCAACGCCGATAACCCGCTAGTCTTTTGGAGCGAACCCGAGCAGCGCTATTTTATCGTGACCGGAGTCACCGCTTTCAAAGTCCGTATCGCCACCTTTGAAGAGGACGCCTACGGCTCCGAGACGATCTCGCGCGCGAAGCTGGGGCGCCTCCTGGGCATCAAAAGCGTCAACGAGCCCCTCGAATACGCCATCATCGAATCCCAAACGCCCACCGAGGGAGCCAGCGCCGCGACCGAAAAGCGCAAAGGTGAACAGTTCCTCCGTCACTCCGCCTCCACCCATGGCCATGACGAGCATGGTCACCACAGCCACCTGCCCCCGCTGAAGCGCTTCCTGCGGATCCTTAAACCAGAGCGCAGGGACATCATTACCCTGCTAATCTTCTCTGTCTTCTCCGGGGTCCTCTACCTCTCACTTCCTCTCGCCGTTGATACCATCGTGACCAACCTGGCCTTTGGTGCGCAGTCCGATCCCTACATTCAGGCCCTGATTGTCGTCGCGAAGATTCTCGCCGCCTGCCTCATCCTGCAAGCCCTTGTCCTGGCCTTCCAATACTACGTCGCAGAGGTTATCCAACGGCGCATCTTCGTCCGGACCGCCAGCGAACTAGCCTTTCGCCTCCCCCGCGTTCGTGCGGAATCTCTCGATGGCATCCACGGACCCGAGTTGGTCAATCGCTTCCTCGACGTCGTGACCGTCCAGAAAAACACGACCTATTTTCTATTGGAAGGGGTCAATCTCGTCGCCGCCAGCTTGATCGGAATGATCCTTCTCGCCTTTTACCACCCACTCCTCCTTCTCCTCGTGACCATACTGGTCGTGCTCATCATCCTAGTCACCTGGATTCTCGGACGAGGCGCTGTCGATACCGCAATTGAGGAATCCATCCCCAAATACGATCTTGTCGCCTGGTTTCAGGAAATCGCGGCCTACCCCTTCATGTTCAAAGGTTCCGGTGGCTACGATATGGCCTACCACCGCACCAACCTCCTTGCCACCAAGTTTGTCAGCGCGAGGAAGAAGCACTTCGGCAAAGTCTTCCGCCAAATTTCCGGACTCCTGATTCTGTCCATCATCGCAAGCGTCGCCGTGCTCATTCTCGGCACCTGGCTTGTCCTCAGCCAGCAGATCACCCTCGGGCAACTCGTCGCCTCCGAGCTCATTATGAGCAGCATCGTCTACTCGCTTCTCAAACTCGGCAAAAAACTCGAAGCGTGGTATGACACCATGGCCTCAACCGACAAATTGGGCCACATCTTCGATCTCGAAACTGAAACGACTGTCGGAGAATGCCCGGTCATTGATTACACCCGGGGGATCTCGATCAAGGCCCGCGATCTCGCCTTCGGCTACAAAAGAGGCAAACTTCTTTTCCAGGAACTGAATTTCGAAATTGCTCCCGGTGAGAACGTCGCGATTTATGGACCTCAAGGCAGTGGAATCAGTTCGATTCTCCACCTTTTATTCGCAGTTCGTCAGCCAAACAATGGATCGATTTCTTTCGACGGGCTGGACGGCCGCAGTTGGGATCTCGAAACCCTCCGCGAGTCCGTCCAACTCCTCCGGCGCGACGAGTTCATCGAAGGCTCCATCGTGGAAAACCTTCGCCTCGGGCGAAGCGAGATCAGCATGGACGAAATCCGCGACGCCCTCGAGAAGGTTGGCATTCTCGACCGGGTTCTAAGTCGCCCCGAAGGGTTCGACCTGCAAATTCAAGTCGGAGGCTCCCCCCTTTCCTACACCCAGAGAATCTCCCTTCTCTTTGCAAGAGCCCTGGTTCAAAGGCCACGCCTCCTCCTCATCGACGAACTCTTTGATGGGCTGGATAGCCCCATCTACGAGCACCTCACCAAGGTGATCTTCGAGTCCAACCTTAACTGCACCATCGTGGTGGCCACCCGGACCAAGGACCTCCTCTCCAAATGTGACCGCACCCTAAGTCTTTCCACCCCCTCCCGACCCTAAACCGGAAACCTCCTGATCTTGAAAACCAGCCATTCCAACAAACCAATGACTGACCTCCCGGCACTGACCCTCACGGGCTCCAACCGCAAGAGTTACTTCTTCAGCCGTCTCCTCATTCTCGGCCTCATCGGGGTGATTCTCTTCATCGTCTTTGCTCCTTGGCGGCAGTTCGTCACCGGATCCGGCAAGGTCATCGCCTTCAACCCCCTCGATCGCTCGGTCAATATAGAGGCACCCATTGAAGGTCGTATCCGCATGCTCAATGTGGTGGAGGGTCAACCCATCATGAAAGGCGAGATTATTGCTGAGATCGAAGATAACGACCCCAACCTTCTTACGAATCTAAAGTATCAGCAGGAGCAATTAACCAAACGCCTCGAAAACGAAAAGGAACGCCTCCGTGCCATCACCCAGAAGAAGGGCTTTCAAGAATTGGAGAAAAATCAGGCCATACGCTCCGCCCGGGAAAAAATCGCCGCCGCTGAAATCGAGAGTAAGACCGCCCGGCTCAACTTCACCCGAATCGAAAATCTCTTCGAAAAGGGCCTCGAATCCCGGCAAAACTACGAAGCAGCAATCCTGCGGCGTGACTCCGCCACCGCCGGACTGAACGCCGCCAATGCCAACCTCATCCAGGTTGAAAAAACCTATGACTCTGCTCTCGCCGATACACGTGGTGCCATCGAGGCCGCAAAAGGTGCCATCGCAGCGGCGGACAACGAACTCAAGAAGCTCGATATCTCCGTTAATCGCACCGCCAGCCAGGTCATCCGGGCACCTCGGGATAGCTTTGTCCTCAGCGTCCCCGTCACCGCTGGCTCTTATCTCAAGCCAGGCACCCTCGTCTGCACCCTCATCCCTCAAACCGATTCACGATTTGTAGAGATCATGGTTGATGGTAACGACATTGCCCTCATTGCCGCCCGCGATGAAGAAGCAGGCACCCCCGGCAGCCCGGTCCGCCTCGCGTTCGAAGGCTGGCCCGCCATCCAGGCCATCGGCTGGCCCCAACTCGCCATCGGCACCTACGGCGGCGAAGTGGTCTTCATCGATGCCACCGACAATGGCACAGGTAAATTCCGAGTCGTCGTTGGGCCTGCGACCGACAAGGTGAAACGTTACGGCGAAATCGGCGATATGGAAGTCCCCTGGCCCGATCACAAGACCCTTCTCCGCCAAGGCGTCCGCACCCGTGCCTGGCTTATGCTCGATGAAGTTCCTCTTTGGTTCGAAGTCTGGCGTCAAATCAACGGCTTCCCCCCAATCGGTACTGGTATCGAAGAAATCGACCCAACCCTTAAAAAATAGATCTCATGCCCGCGCGCCTCCTTATCACCCTCCTCTTCATCTTCTCCATCCCTTCAACCACCCTCGCCAAAAAAAACCTCGGACTTGAAGACATTCTAACCAGCGTTCGCAAACAGTATCCTCCGCTCCTCGCGGTCCGACTTCAAAGGGACATCGCAAACGGCAAGGTTCGCAAAGCCGAAGGGGCCTTTGATCCCATTCTCAGCGCCGCCTTGATGGCCCGTCCCGCAAACTACTACACCGGAACCAACGGCTCGGTCATGATTGCGCAACCGCTCCGTAATTCAGGGGGCGAAGTCTATGCCGGATACCACGTAAGTTCCGGATTCCTCGCCAACTACGAGCGAAAAATCAGAACCGCCGATGGCGGCGAAGGTGTCCTTGGGGTCAACCTTCCCCTTCTTAGAAATCGCGCCATTGATGAACGCCGCGCCAAACTCACCCAGGCCGAGCTCGACCGCGAACTCGCCAACCCGGAGATCCTCCGGCAATACCTCAACTTCATGCGTGCCTCACGGATCGCATACTACAACTGGATCGCCGCCGGCAAGAGCCTCTCCGCAGCCGAACAAATTCTACAAATTGCCAAAGATCGTGACACCGCCCTTGGTGAGCAATTGAGAGAAGGTGCCATCGCCCGCATCGTGCAAGTCGACAACCGCCGCCTCATCGTGAACCGCGAGATCGCCGTCGTGAACGCACGCCGATCCTTCGAAGCCGCCAGCATCGCCCTCTCTCTTTTCCACCGGGACCTCAAAACTGGGACCACCATCATGCCCACCCGCGATCAACTTCCTGAAGGCTTCCCACCACTCCTTCTCCTCGATGAGATGACCCTCGTCAACGACCGTGGACGCGCCATCTTTCGACGCCCCGAGGTTCGCCAAATCGGAATCCTTCAGTCCAAGGCAAAGGTCGATCAGCGACTTGCGCTGAACAACCTCAAGCCCAACCTCGATCTTGCCGTCGAGCTCAACCAGGCACTCGGTGGCGACCTCCCCAAGGACATCGAGAATACCGAGCTGACCGCTCTTTTAAACTTCTCAGTACCTATTGGGCGAAACGAAGCCAAGGGTCGTCTGGAAGCCGTGAAAGCCTACATGGCCCAACTTGTCAAAGAGAAGGAGTTTGCCCGTGAAAACATCATCGCCGATGCCAACGACAGTTTTTCGGCGCTCAATGCCGCCTATCAAGCGCTCGCACAAACCACTTTCAACGTCGAGCTTTCCGAAGAACTGGAACTCGCCGAAGCCGAGAAATTTAAAAATGGGGCCAGCGACCTCCTCGCTGTTCAGATTCGCGAGCAAGCGACCTTCGACGCCCGCATCCTTGAGATCGACGCTTTAAACACCTATTTCAAAGCTCTCGCCGATTACCTCGCCGCCGTCGCCAAAGACTCCCCGACCCACCTCACTCCCGTGAATCGCTAACTCCGGAACGGAGATCAACCAACGGGGCCCGCCATGGACGCTATCTTCATCGCCGTTGCCTTCTGCCTGGGACTGGCCGCCCGCTAATTCCGCCTGCCTCCAATGGTGGGCTTTTTATTTGCCGGATTCATCCTCCAGGCTACCGGTCATGAAGCAGGCAGTGACCTCCGCCCCCTCGCAGACATTGGCGTCAAACTCCTTCTCTTCACCATCGGTCTAAAACTTCAGGTTCGGAGCCTCATGAAACCGGAAATCTGGGCCTCGACCACTCTGCACTGCGGTCTGACCCTCCTGCTCTTTTCCCCAAGCATTTTGGCCCTTGCCGGTCTTAGGCTCGGTCTCTCGTGGAAAATCGCCCTTCTCCTCGCCTTCAGCTTTTCCAGCACCGCCTTCGCTATCAAAACCCTAGAATGATAACGGCGACCTCGGCTCCCTCCACGGAAAATTCGATCATATCAATCTCAATTCTCTCGGTGGAGAGGTTGTCGAGGAGTGATTTCAATAATTCATCTGGACTGTGATGGAGCATACAAGCTCCATAAACAAGATTTACCCCCACAATACCCAAAGCATCCTGCGGGTGCGTTCGTCCGGTCCAGCATCCGCACGTGAATCAAGATCTGACTGCTCTCGTCCCTGGGATGAGCCTGAAATTTCATCCCGAGCCAGCCGTGGCATTCGTTCGTTCCATAGAAATCTCGTGCGGAACCCGTGTTTGTAAAAGTGAAAAAGGCGGTGGTATCTCCTCGATCAAGCTTAAGGCGCTTCAGATTGAGATCTTGTTCATAAGCCAGCATCGCCTCCAACCTCTCGCGACAAACATAACGGGAACATTTCCAGTAAATCGCATCACTCACCTTCATATCGTAGGCCGAAATACTTTTGGAAATCGTCCCGGCAGCCCCTCCAGCCTGGAAAAACCACCGGACAACCTCTTGCCCGGCACCAATCTCCGCAAAAGTCCCGTAGCGCCTCTGATCAAGATTGACGTGAAGGGCCTTATCCAGCGTCGTATGAACTTCGTTTACCGTCATTTCACCCGCTTCAAGAGCAGGAAGCGTGCGCAAAACAAAAAGAAATCTACCCGCTTCTCAAAATGGGAGTGCCCGACAAGGAACTTTGCACAAGGCAGTGGAGCTACTTTACGGCTACCGATGTCTTAAGCTTTTTCCTTTCCTCTCTTCAACCAGCCTGGTTTCAACGGTCACCACACCCGGAATCGCGCTCGTTTGATTTCGTTGCTGCCACTCCGGGCACGCGTCCCCCGATCTATTTTGAGGGAACTTCGTTCACCGTGTAATAGGCGTGACGGTGAAGCAATTCACCTCCGTCACTTGACCGCAAAGCGCCAAGATCGAACTCGTGCACGTGACCTTTCTTGACAGTCTCCAACTCGATCATCGCAGACATGCCATCCTGCGCCACCGTTACAGCCTCCACCGCCGGTTCGGTTTGATCAATCTCGGGACCGCCATAGCTCTGATGATACTTGTGCGTGAAAGTCTTCACCACATAGGTCGCCGGATCGCCCGCTGACCTGAGTTCCACTTTTTTGGTGAACTCTAGCTTGAAACCTTGCGGTGTGATCGTCACCTCCTTGATTTCAAAGGGCATTTTTCCCGACCATTCCAGCCGCTCCAGTGCGAACGGCTTCAGCCCCCGCACCGGCCAACCCCGGTTTGTCCCGCCTGCCAAAAGCCGACCTTCCGGAGTAAACTGAAGATTCAAAATCCCGGTCGAGAGTTCCTCGCGAAAGGGATAACACGCACCCTGCCAAACTCCGTTCACTTGCTCGGTCGTGGCCCGCATAACAAGCGACTGGGTGTAGTCACCAAGAAAGATTTGATTCTCAAATGGCCCGAATTTTCCCTTCGTTTGATCAAGAACAAAACCTGTGATCGAGCGCCCCATGCGAATGTATGGAAAGATGACGGCATAAGGCACCAACTCCTCGACACGTTCTTTCTCGACCAGAATACTCGAACCTGATTCCGGTTTTACCGGTTCCTCCAGACCCGGAGCATACTGATACCAGTTGTAGCTCGACGGGTGTCCCATAAAACCGCCTTCTTTGACGAACTTCAGACTGCATGAAGAATTCCACGGCCCCTGGCTCTCGATGTAGAAGAGCGCACCGTCCTTATTAAAACCAATCCCACCCGGACTCCGCATCCCGCTGGCGATGGGTATACTCTCCCCTTCCGGCGTGATCTTGAATCCCCAACCACGAAACAAGGCCCGCGAATGGTAAGATGCCGACAGGCCCAGCGCCACGTAAAGATTCCCTTCCGGGTCAAATTTCGAACCAAAGGCATACTCGTGGTAATTGGCATACCCCCAGGCATCGGACACCACCTCAAAAAGATCAGCTTTCCCGTCACCGTCCGTATCCGAAACCTTCGTCAACTCCGCACTGTGGGTCACGTAAAGCGCATCATCTTTCCAGGCCAAACCAAAGATCTCATCCAGGCCGGTCGCAAACATCTCGTACTTCGGCTCCGGCCGCTCGGCATCGATTCCCGAAACAAAGAAAATATCCCCCCGACGCGTCCCGATCGCAACCCGACCATCCGGCAGTTGCTCGAATGCTCCTGCCTCAATCACCAGATCCTTCGGAATTGGAACCTGCACAAACGGATAAAACTCACGTTCACGATCCGCAGTCCCCCAGCGATCGCCCACTTCCTCAGCCGTCATCGGCACCGCCAGCAGCGCCGTCGTCATTATTGTTTTAGCGAAGAATTTCATAATCAATTGAGTAAGTGTTGTTCTTTGGGGCGAGTGGAATTTTAACGAGCAACTCTTCTTCGCCATCCACTCCGGATGCTCGTAAAATGGTTGCTGCGTTACCCAGCAACAGCCTCAAATCTTCCGTTTTGTAAACCCCGTCGGCTTCCTTGGTGATCTTTCCCGTCAGCACCCTGAAGTGGAGCACCCCGGCTTGACTGGCATCGAAGGTGAATTTCCGGCTCAGCACCTTCTCACTCTTCGCTTCAAAGCGATCTTCAATCGCGATCTCCCCGCAAAAATAACGCAAGGTTGGATTCCCATCCTTGCCCAAGGCGTATCCCTTGAAGGCATAACCCAAATTTTTCGGATAGAGCGGATCCGGATTCACCGGATTCTCCTTCGTCATCACCGGCATGAGCGGCCACTTGTCCTCGCTGTCTTTCGCTTGCAGAAATGCCACATCCTGCGCCAGCTGAATCGACCGCTCCGACGGATTGAAGTCACCCGCACCCTGCGATCGCCAATTGGCCGAAACATACCCGCCCTTCCAAATCGCGGACAACGCGCCGTTCTCCAGATTAAAGGCATAATTCAAGCCACCCGGAAAGCCCACCGCGAGACCACGAAATCCAGCCACCCGACTCCGGCCGCGATAAACCCGAACCTTGTCCGTAACCTCGAGCTGGTTCGGCTTCGACTGCAATCCCTTCGGGTCGCGTGCTGATCTCCCCAGCGAAAATTGATGCCAAAGCGCCCGTAGTTGCTCATGGGTATCCCCGCCCATAATCTCCGTCTGCACGGCTTTCCCGTCCGGCCAGTAATTTGGCATAATAATTCCCGGACGATGCTTCGCCGGGTTCCTCATAAATTCATAGAACCAACCCGGTTGCAGGCGTTGATAAGTCAGGATCAAATCGTAACCCTTCATTCCGGGCGATTCCTTCCCGTTGTAATTGTGACACGAAATACAATTGAGTCCATCGGTCCCCAGCAACAAATGCCCGCCATTCCTCACCATGGGTTGCTCCTGCCGGTCCGGCGGAGGCAAGTCGACCTGCGGCATTTTATCGACCTTCGCCAAAAGCTCCGGCAATCCCTCCAACGCTTCACGACCATATTGCGGCATGCGCGTTTTCATGTAAGGCCGAACCGAGAGCCCGTCATAGAGCACCTTGTTCATCCACTCGGGCCTCAGCTTGCCACCGATCCTGGTGATCGGCGGTGGAATGCGCGCGGCATCACCGAGAGCCTCTTCGGTGGTATGAAAAAACTCATCAATCTCCTCAGCCACTCCGCCAAAATCATCGCGGGAGTGACACGCGATGCAGTTGAGCTGGGTGAGCTTCATCTTCACTTGATCCCCGTTCGAAAACTTCACCGGCTTCTCCAGCGCCGTGGCAATCGCCTTGCTTTGATCATCGGACAACTGATAATCCGCGCCTTTCCCAACGAAACACCCCTTCGTCAGCTCGACATTTTGCAGCTTGGGCCCTTTTGAAGACCTCGTATCCCCCATGTCGTGGCATGCCGCACAATTATACTTCTCAAAATTCGCCTTTCCCACCTTCACCAGATTTGGATCGAGCTTACCGGCCTCTGGCTTTTGCCACCCGGCCAAATAGGCCTCCAGATCAGCCGTCTCCCCGGAACCCAGCTTGAGATCCGGCATCCGCCCCGACCTACGGACTTTCAAAGGGTCCCTCAAAAAACCGGACAACTCGCCGGTCTGATACTTACCCCGGACGTGTGAAAGTGAACTCGCACCCTGCCCATCACCGGCACCATGACATGCCACACAGCCCACCTCATGATAAATCTCCCGGCCTCTTTCAGCCTTTCCAAGAAGGTCCGCTTTAGCGTCAACTTTCCGCTTCAGCGACATCAAGTAATGACTGATCGACTTACTTACCTTCGTCTTTTCAGCCTCAGGTAAGCCGGCCAAAACATCCGGCATGGTCGTGCCAGGGTGAACCTTGTTGGGGTCAGCAAGATATCGTTCTAAATAAGCAAGATTCAAACGTGACCCCGCTTCGCTCAGATCGGGAGCCATTTTCATCGCCGTCAAAGCCGGAATGTCGTGACAGGCTGCGCACCTCAACTCCTCGATCAGCACTCGCCCCCTCTTTTCCTCGTCCAGCGGATGCTTCCCCTGAAGCCCTAGAATCAGCGGCGACGCCAAAAGGGCGTTTCCAGGCATGAGGGAGAGGAAAACAACCTTTCTCAAAAATCGCATCCCCAAGCCTGTCACCCCCACCCTTCTTGGCAATCATCCATTTCACCGAAAACCTACCCCCGCACGGGCATGGATCACGGCTTGAACGGTGCCTCGGGATCTCTCGCCATCGCGGGCTTCATCAGAACCCTCTTCGAATCACACTTCTTAAAAAAACCATCCACATAAACCACCTTCCCAACTTCCATCTCTCTCGCGATTAGCTCCATGTTTCCAAAGTGGCACTCGGTTCCATTGGTCAGCAACACTTTGGCATTCCCTTTCTCTCTCAAATCAACTCGCTTCACAATGCCACGCACAGTCACTTTCTTGCCGATGAACGGCTTCTCCTTTTCAGCTACGTCCACCTCCTCGAACTGCGCTTTCACCTTTCCATAATCCATTTGCAAACCCTTTAAAAAACCGCACCCGGAAACAGCAAGAACAACACCAAAAACAACTGCTGAGAATCCATATTTTTTTTCACCATTCCAGCATACTTAAAATCCGGACCTCTCTAAATCGATATCTAATAATCTTAAAATCATTAAAAATGATATTTAGGATTCCTGCTGGAACGAATTGACGTCTCTCATTTTTCAGGCAAACGCGATGGCTTAAGCAACTTCCCCAACATAATCCCCCCGCCAATCAAGGGAGTTCCCGCAATAAAACAAGTCCCCCTGACATTAAAAAAAAGAGCGCGAACGCTACCAGCAACCCCACAAGAATCAAAGACCAGGCAACGGCGCGGTAGGCGAGCTGACTTCGCAGCAATCTGCGCTTTGCTTCATCAAAAATATCATCAAACACCCCCTTGGCTTCATCAGCTTCTGACCTTTGGATCGCAGAAAAGTGATGATGCCCATGTGGCTCTTACCTGCGCGAATAATATCTTCGGCGCCGCCGGTCCATTGCTCTCTCACATCATCGGCTGTTTTGCACGGCGATTCTGTCCTTCGTTTCTCTTTCGTCATTTCTTAAATTTAAAGGACATGAAAACCATCCTGACGCCTCTCATCCTCTTCCTTGCAATCGCACCTTTGTGATACGCCAGTCACTGGGGTAATATCAATATTCCCGAGGTCACCTTAAGGCATCCGCAAGCAAGCGTAGCGGTGAAAGCTGAGAAAAAGTCCGGCTATCTCGAATACCGCTCCAAGCTGACCGACCATCTTTACGTTGTCTTTAAATTTGGACGTGTCGCCTATCACGTCGACGAAGACCTCGAACGAGTTGTCGCCGTTTATCCAACCGCAAGATTCGAATTTGAATCGTCAAAATACCCCCGCCGCTACGTCATGGAAACTATTTGCGAAAGACCTCGGCCAAAAGGAGATCCCGGACGGGAAATCAGAGAGAGTCTATAAGCCGGGCCCATAAGATTCTCCAGCAAGCCACCGGTTTCACAGGACGGCCTCGGTCATTCTCAAAACTTGCACGGCTTCCTTTACCTGATGCACCCGATGAATCATCGCTCCCCGCTGACGGGTCAGTGCCGTCAGGCCCTGGGTCGGAAACTCCCGCCGTGACATCTCCGAATCACCAAGAAGTTTGCCAATGAGCGATTTTCGCGAGAGCCCCATGAGGATCGGCCGATTCCCGACCCGGTAGTCCTCCACTTGATTCAGCAAGGCCAGATTGTGGGAAAGGGATTTTCCGAAACCAATGCCGGGGTCGAAAACGATCCTTTCCGCTTCGATCCCGGCGGCTACCAACGTCTCCAGTCGTTCTTCAAAAAAGGCCCTAAGTTCGGCAACGACATCCTGATAGGTCGGCGCTTTCTGCATCGTGCGCGGATTTCCCTGCATGTGCATCACCACGATCCCACAATCCGAGCCGGCACATACATCGATCATAGCGGGATCCCGCAAACCGGTTACGTCATTCACGATCGCCGCCCCGGCCGCAAGGGCGGCCTCGGCAACCTTCGCTTTACAGGTGTCAATCGAAACCGCTGCCGATTCCAAGGGAACCAACTCCCTCACAACCGGAATCACTCGCGAAATTTCATCTTCAAGCCCGACTTCATCAGCCCCGGGCCGGGTGGATTCTCCCCCCACATCCAGAATCCCGGCTCCCTCCTCTACAAATCGACGTGCCGCTGCCAAAGTATCGACAGGATCAAAATGCAGCCCCCCATCCGAGAAAGAATCCGGAGTCACGTTCAGGATCGCCATCACCAAGGCCTCCTCCCCGAGATCCCAAGTGAACTTCCCGGCTTTCCAGAAAACCCGGGTGTCATTCGCCTCATCTTTTGCAGGGTTGCACTCGCTCATGGAATTCGCCATACTCTCTAAAACACCACTACCATCTCAATGAAAAAAGCAACCTACTTCATCATCGCTTCCTGGTTCGCCGCCGGGCCGGCCTTCGCTGACGAAGACCTCTGGGAATCCAAAGGGCCGCACGTCCGCATCAAAAAGAACGACCAGGACGGATCCTACGTTGTCTTCGAACGCTCGCCCGACGACCGCCGCCTCGTCAAAACCACCAAAAACGAAAATGGTGAGGTCAAAATGAAGGCGACCTACACCCGGGACGCGAAAGGATTTCTCAGATATGGGCAGATTCATGACGGTCAAGGAGTCCTGATTTATCGAGTGCAATACGGTTACGACAATGAAACCGGACAACTCGTGGCTGAACAGATGTTTGACGCACGCGTGAAGCACTTTTACCCAACCCTCGATAAGAATGGCCAACGCAAGGAAATGCCCATTCGCCGCGTCTATTATTTCTACGACTCCGAAGGGAACCAAAGCAAGGCCATCTCACTCGTTCCAAAGGCGGGCAAAACCGCCCGTGAAACCTTCAACAGAACCAAGAAGCCGCTCGACCTTTATGGCGAGGAAGAAGGCTTTGACCCGAAGAATTCCACCCGTCCCGACAGCCCCTTCGATAAGGAAAAAGAGAAGGCCCAATGAGTCCCGAGCGGGTTTTTCAAGTCCTGACCGTCCTGGGGCTGACCGCAGGCGGCTGGCTTTATGGTGACTACTGGAAGAAGGTCACTTCGGCCTCGGTGGAAAATGAAAGCGCGGCGACCTTGCGCGCAGAAAACTCCGAGCTGGTTCAGCGCGTCGACACGCTCGAAGACGAGCTCGCGCAAATGCGCTCGATGTTGTCCAGCGGCCCCTATCCGGTCCCCGATGACCTCATCACCTGGGTCGAAAAGGACTATGACATGGTCTTCCTCAAAGCACCCGATGTCCGGCTCGCCTCGCCGACCAAACTGAGGGATGCAGCGCATGCCAACCTGCGCCTCATCCATGGCGAGATTGCCTTGGAACAAGAGGGCCTCGCCTGGGAACTCCTCGGACTCCTCCCGCCCAATCAACGACTCTTTACCCAACTCCTCTTCGTCAATAGCAGCGGACTCAAAGGAATCTTTGATCTCAGCGAACAGCGGATCCTTTTATCGGAAGACTTCGACTCGGTCAGCGTGCCCGACCGCTCGGTTTTGGTTCGCCTCCTTGGGCAACTTCTTTCCTACCAAAACCACCCCAAGAAAGAGTGGAGTTCACGGGATGAATGGCAGGCCTGGGAAGCTGCCCATACCGGTTCGGCTACAGCCCAGCAAGCGAGATTTCTTCGTCGCAACTCCGCGGCCAACGAAGAAAGCTGGACCGACCCCGAACCTTCCCGCGAGCAACTCCTCAACGATCTTGAGCCAGCACTCCAGGGATTTTGTAACTTTCCGTTTCTCGAAGGGGCGGATTACTCACGCTTTTTCTTTATCGATTCCCGGGCAGCCTGGGCAGCCATGTTCCGGAATCCTCCGACCACAACTGCCGAGATTCTTCACCCCAATCAACAAGCCCGAAAGCCAGTGGAAATCG
>JAURPJ010000121.1 GCA_030835305.1 Verrucomicrobiota bacterium
CCGAAGGTCGCGGTTTCGTATTTTACCTTTGCCGTTTTGGCATCGAGAGGAAGTATGGTCGCCGAGACCTTGCCGTCTGCTTTGGGGAGTGTTTCCGCGAGTCCTACCATCACGGCCCAACTTGCGACCGCTCCAAGAATGATCAATCGAGTTTTCATACTGCTGAGAACACTCTGACACAAATGAAAATTTATTCCAGCTAAACCCTTCCACGGATTTTTCTTTGCAGAGGGCCGGATTCAAACGATCTCTTGCCAACCGGAATGACCCCACCACACACCGTCTCCGAGTTCGCCGAGCGCGTCCTGATGTCCACCTCAATGGAGGACAAACTCACCCATGCCCCCGCTTCCCTGGACCTCGATCCCCCGCGCCGGGCTGGATTCACTGCGCCGGCGCTCCCCGGTCGCCCCAATCATCTCAAGCCCCGGGCAAATCATGGCAAATCGCCTTTTCCCTCCGCCGATCAAATCCACGACGAGGAACAACGCGGCATTCTCCTCCACTTCTTCGCCAACCACGAACTCCTTGCTGTCGAGCTCATGGCGCTCGCTCTCCTCAAATTCCCGGACGCTCCCGATTCCTTTCGCAAGGGGGTCCTGCGAACTCTCCGGGAAGAACAAAACCACACCCGTTGGTATCTCGAACGCATGGGAGAATGCGGGCTGAAGTTTGGCGACTATCACCTCAGCCCCATGATCTGGTCGCACATTTCCTCTATGGAAAGCCCGCTCGATTATGTCTCCCGCCTCTCGCTGACCTTCGAGCAAGCCAACCTCGATTACGCCAAACACTACTCGCAGGTTCTTGCCCAAGCCGGTGATCAAAAATCAGCCGACCTCCTCGCAAAAATCTACAAAGACGAGATCGCCCATGTCGGCTACGGCCTGAAATGGCTGCGGCGCTGGAAACAAAATGCCCAATCCGATTGGGACGCTTGGCACACACAACTCCACTTCCCGCTTTCCCCCATCCGCGCCAAAGGTATGGCACCCTTCAACGCAGAAGGCCGACGCAAGGCCGGAATGGACGAGCACTTCATCGCCTCAATTAAACGCTACCAGGCCTCTCGGGGTCGCAGCCCCGACCTCTACTGGTTCAATCCCGATGTCGAACTTGCCTCCGGTTCCAGGAATTGGACTCCGCCCAAACGCCTTGAGCAAGTGGCTGCAGATTTGGAATATGCCTTCGCCCTCGCCGCTCCCTCCTCTGACGATCTCGTCCTCCTCCGCAATCCGCCCCGCGACGAACACCGCGAATCTCTCGCGCAGCACAACCTCATCTTCCCCGAAGTCTCACCTCTCTCCAAATTCAAGGAAGTTCACGATAACCGAAAAATCAGACAGGAACAACCGTGGGGAACTCCAAATCCCGACCTCCTTTCAAAAAAATTCGGCCTCAAACTCCGCACTCTTCTCGGCCACACAATCCCCGCCCAGGTCTGCCGCAATCCCGCAGAAATCGAGACCTTCATCGCAGCCCACCCCCTCTCCAACTGGCTCGCAAAACCTGTGCTCGGCTCCGCCGGACGGGGCCTGCTCAAATTTGCCCCCGATCAAATCCCATCCATCAAGGGAGAATACCTCATCGAACCCTGGCTTAACAAGGAGCGGGAATTTTCCCTCCTCTATCAAGCTAATCCCGCCGACCAAGGCGGCCTGCGCTTCCTCGGGGTCTGCCACCAGAAAGTAAGCTCCTCAGGACAATGGATCTCCTCCACCTCGGCACCCAAACCCGCCAGCGGGCTGCCCCCGGAACACGCCCGCCTCATCGCGAACGAAGTCCTCCCCGCCTCAAAAAAGGAGATCCGAAGTGCCCTCCAACAACTCCTCGAATCCCACGATTATCACGGCCCGGTCTGCATCGATTCCTTTCTCCACCGCACCCCGGAAGGCCTCACCTGGCATCCCGTCAGTGAAATCAACGCCCGCTGGTCCATGGGGCGGCTTGCACACCAACTGCGACTCAAACTCTCCCCCAACCGCTCCCTCGTCCTCACCACTATTCCGAAGGAGTCCCCCCTTCCAAAAAACGCCATCGCTCTCGGAGATCCCAAAACCGCCCACACCCGCATCCCCATCGCGACAGGGCTTGGTCAATAGCCCGAACAACCCGCCGACCTGAAATCCGGACCAAAGCACACCAAAAACCAATCATTCAAGCTCCGCAAATTCACCCTTCACTCTTCTTCATTCAATCTGCACACTCTCCCCATGAGCTCACTTTCTCAAGCCGTCAGCATTCATCCCTACTTCAAAGTCGAGGAAGGCAAACTCGAAGCCTTTAAGAAAACGATGAAGGAATTCGTGGCCCGCACCGGCACCGAAGAAACCTGCCTTTATTACGACTTCTCGATCAATGGTGACGTCGTTTTCTGCCGCGAAGCCTACGTCGGCGCCGCCGGCGTCCTGGCACACCTCGAAAACGTCGGTTCCTGCATCGAAGAGGCCCTCACCTTTTCCGAGCTCTTCCGCCTCGAGCTTCACGGTCCGGCCGAAGAACTCGATAAACTCCGCGAACCGCTCGCCGAGCTCAACCCAGAGTTCTTCGCCCGTGAGACCGGCGTTGCGAAATAAGCTAATCCCAACTATCTTTTAGTATGCCGACGAAGCAAGAAATCCAGGATCTCTACTTCATGGACGCGCGATTCAAGCTTCTTGAAATCGCCTCCTTTCTCGATCGCGTCGATCGCCACGAGGGGGAGGCCGACTTTCGGCACCCGGCATTCATGAAAGCTCTTCAGGCCATGCAGAACCCTCCGGAGGGCACCACCCGGGCCCAAGCCGTGCACCTCGCGTTCTCAGACCATTCCACCGAGCCAGCCGAGTCCGCCGGAATTCAATTCGCATACGGCGCATACCAGGAGGAGGTGGAATCATGAGATACATCGAGCCCCACGCCCACATGGTCAGCCGCACTACCGCGGACTATCAGGCCATCGCGCAAGTTGGTTGCGAAGCTCTTTGCGAACCCGCCTTCTGGGCCGGATTTGACCGCGCTTCACCACAGGGATTCTTCGACTACTATCGTCAGCTCACCGAATACGAACCGGCCCGCGCCGCCAAGTTTGGCATCAAGCACTTCTGCTGGCTCTGCATCAACCCCAAGGAAGCGGAAGACCCCGTCTTCGCCCGCGAAGTCATGGCGATGATCCCTGAATTCATCGACAAGCCCACTGTCCTCGGCATCGGTGAAATCGGCCTCAACAAGAACACCAAAAACGAGCTCGCGATCTTCGAAGAGCACGTGGAACTCGCAAAAAAATATGATCAGGCCATCCTCATCCACACGCCCCACCTCGAGGATAAATTGAAAGGCACCCGCCTCATTCTCGACGCACTTAATAACGCCAATGTCGACCGCAGTCGCGTCATCATCGATCACGTGGAGGAGCACACCGCCCCGCTGGTCCTTGACCAAGGTTACTGGGCCGGCATGACGCTTTATCCGGAGTCCAAATGCTCTCCGGCCCGGGCCATCGACATTCTCGAAACCTTCGGCATGGAAAATATCTGGATGCACTCCGCCTGCGACTGGGGCATCTCCGATCCTCTCGCCGTGATTAAGACGGCCCTCGAAATGAAAAAGCGCCAGCATCCCCCCGGGATCATCGACAAGGTCATCTTCGAGAACCCCAAAAACTTCCTCTCGCAGTGTCCAAACTTCAAGCTGTAGGATTTCTCGCCCTTTCACTTGCTGCACCGGGAGAAATCGTCGTCTGGAAAGCCTCCGGCTCCCTCGACGAAGGCAACGGTGTCTTGCTTCGAGAGGATCTACCAGCCGGTACGCCACTAACAATCAGGGTCACTTACGACGACGCGGCAATCCCGCAAAACCGGGTCAACCTGCCATTCCCGGGCCGGTTCGAAGATGATTTCCGGACAAACATCAAGCTCGGGATTATCCTCACCGTCGGAAACTTCGAGTGGCAAGGCTTTGTCGAATCCGCTTCCCCGGACGCTCCCACAACCTTCCACACCTTTACCTTCAACTACCCCGGCGCCGAGGTCATTGACCTTACCATTGACACCTCTGACAACGGCACCTTCCCTAAATTTCCATTCAGGATCGCCGAAGAGCCTGCCCGCTTTGAACTCTCCCTGCGAGGCACGAACAACACCTTTCTTGGCTCCGGTATCTCGCCTTCCGGCATTGAACTTTCCGCCCTCTCCACGGCCAACGGACTAATCTCCAATGGCGATGGAAACGAACTCAGCTTCACCCTCGAGCCATCCTCCTTCGAGATCTTCCTCGAAAAAGACGAAGTTCTGCCGCCTGTCGCGCCCATGGTTTCAAGCTCCGTCAGCGAAGATTCCATTTCACTTTCCTGGCTCAGCGACATTCGCTTCCGCTATCGCATCGAAGGCACATCCGACCTTTCGGCCGCTCAATGGACCGAGTTGGAAACCCGCAACGGGACCAGCACCCCCATCACGCGATCCTACCCCTTCGCCAATACCTTCCGATTCTACCGCGTCGTGGCAATCCAAAGGTAAATCCTTGCGACCATGGCCACCATCGCTATGAAGCGGGGGTGAAGTTCGAAAGCCACCACCTCGCCTACTGCACCAACATCCATCCCGCTGAAAGCTGGGACGAGACCTTCCACGTTCTCAAAACCGATGTTCTGGCCGTGCGCGACCGCGTCGCTTCCGGCGAAAAATTCGCGATTGGCCTGCGCCTCTCGGCCCAAGCCGCACTCGAACTTCTCGAAGACCGTCATCTCGACCACTTCGAAGCCTGGCTCGACCAGGAAAACTGCTACGTTTTCACCATTAACGGCTTTCCGTATGGCGCCTTTCACGACACACGGGTGAAGGAAAACGTTTACAAGCCCGACTGGACCCAGCCTGACCGTCTCGTTTATACAGAACAGCTCTTCTCCATTATTGCCCGCCTTTGCCCAACCGAATCTGGCGGCTCCGTCTCCACCCTCCCGGGTTCCTTCAAAGAATTTGAAGCGGATGAAACTCTCATCTTCGGCAATCTATACTCCTGCGCCCTCACCATCGCATCCCTCGCTGCAACTACCGGCAAGGACCTTCACCTCGGCCTCGAACCCGAACCGCTGGGCCACTTCGAAAACACCCAAGAAACCCTCGCTTTTTTCGAACGCTTTTTTGCCTGGTGTGCCGGACAGGACCTCGATTCCGATCCGGTCAAAAAACATATCGGCATCAACTACGACACCTGCCACTTCGCGCTCGAGTTCGACGACTGCCACCAATCGCTCAAGACTCTAACCGACGCAGGCCTTCGGATCTCAAAAATCCACCTTTCAAACGCCCTTTCCTTCGACCCGCAAAACCCCGAGTCCCTCGAAGCCATCCGTCAGTTTGACGAACCGACCTATCTCCACCAGGTTATTCTCAACACCGATCCACTCACCCGCTTCAAAGATCTTCCCGACTTCGACGGTATCACCGCAGCCACCGAAGGCCGGATCCATTTCCACGTTCCACTTTACTCCGAGCCCCTGGCGCCCCTCGCCTCGACCCTCGATCACGCCGAAGCAGCGCTCGCCTACCTCAAGGAACATCCCGAAACCTGTCCGCACCTCGAAATCGAAACCTACACCTGGGGCGTCCTTCCCGATCAGCTCCAAAAACCGCTGACTGATCAAATCAGCGCCGAATACGAATGGGTCCGCACCCGCTGACTTTTGGACGGGCTGTCTCCAGACGAACCGAATCGCAGGATCGCTTCCAATCATCGTGGGCTTGAGGACGTTGCGCCAATTGGGAAGCCCAAAAATCTGACCGGCAATCATGACGGGCCCTCCAGATCGTCCGCGTCCTCATTTCGAACCTTGGAGGTGAACGCCACATCCGGGACAGCGCCAAGCTCCTAGAGGATCCCGGCCTCGATTTAGAAAAACCAACTTTTCAAAGATTGTGACTTGCCAATATCCGAGTCTTTACTGAAAGTCCCGGCAACGCGGAGGGGTGGCAGAGTCTGGTTTAATGCACCGGTCTTGAAAACCGACGTAGCGCAAGCTACCGAGGGTTCGAATCCCTCCCCCTCCGCCACTATTTTCTCCGATTCCATAAGGGTTTGAGCGCTTCCATTGACGGAAGCGCTCTTTCTTTGGCTTCGCGTCGAAACGCGGGGAAATGCGCCTAAACTACCCTTCAATTGGTTACCTTTTGGTTACCTTTTGGTTGCCATCTAACTACTTAAGTCCATTTTCTCTCCTGAGAAACCGGAAGAGACCGCAGTCGGTGCATCTTCTAACCCTCATGCAGAGGGCGAAAAAGGTCAAAACATAGGTTTATGCCGGCCTTATTCTTGGCTTCGGTTTCGATTGTCCTGCTCACTACCCTATGACCTCACCTAGCATGGCTGGAGACATCTGACACACGGATAATAATTGACTTTTTTTCGACAAATGAAACGATAGTGAATGGAAGTGGTTGTATACGCTGCCCTTTTCTGGGTTGCTCCTATTTTGGTTTGCTGCAAAGCATCTGAGGCCAAGGGGCAAGATGTGATGGTTACATTTTGCGCTTCTTTCATTTTCAGTTGGATCGGTGGATTGTTGGCAGTTGCGCTTCAAAAAGAAAGTGATCCTCAAGAAAGGCTTTCGAAGTTTGAAAGGGAACAGCATGACCTCGAACAACAACGAGTGGAGGCTGAAATGAAGGCACTTGGGAAGCTCCCGGAGTCAAAAGGCTCTCTGAGTAGAGAACGCAAAAAGGAGCTTGAAAAGCTATTGGGGGGTAAGACACGTAGGTGAAATTTCTTATCAGATTTTCATCCGAAAGACTAAGCTTTTCGCTCAGCTCTTCTAGACCCGCTCACGCGTCCTGATCTCCACCTGCTTAACAGGTCAACAGCTTACCGTCGGAAGCAAGGCCGCACTCCCCCTTATAATTTTATTGCCTAAATAAAGTGGTC
>JAURPJ010000122.1 GCA_030835305.1 Verrucomicrobiota bacterium
AGACACCATGAAAGGCGACGGCCCATTCACGGTTTTCGCTCCGACCGACGAAGCTTTTGCCAAGCTCCCTAAAGGAACGGTCGAGACTCTTCTCAAGCCTGAGAACAAAGGAAAGCTACGAGCGATCCTGACTTACCACGTCGTGTCTGGTAAGGTCATGTCAAAAACTGCCTTGACCCTCCATAAAGCCACCGCTCTCAACAAGAAAGACATCACTCTCGCAGTCAAAGAGAAGTCGCTGACCCTCAACCGTAGCGCTAAGGTCGTAAAGGCTGATATCGAGTGTTCCAACGGCGTGATTCACGTCATCGACACCGTGATCCTTCCCCCCTCGAAATAACCCTACCAAAACAGTGCGGTCCTGGGTTTTCTTTGTGGGAATCCGGGATCGACAAATCTCAAACACGGGCCTTAATCTTCCACTGTTCGTGAGCGGAGCAGAGACAGACATAGGCGGCAGAGATCTTCTCGCGCTGGTGGCCCAAGGCAAAGAAAGTGCCATGGATCGTTGTATTAAAGAATATGCCCCTCTCGTCTGGTCGATCGTCCGACGATACGTTCAGAACACGTCGTCGGCCGAGGATGTCGTGCAAGAAACCTTCATCGACTTATGGAGGTCGGCAAAGCGATACGATTCTTCTATTGCGACGCATACCACCTTTGTGGGACTGCTGGCTCGACGGCGCGCTATTGACCACACCCGCAAGGAAAGTCGTCGCCCTCGGCTCGAGCCCATGCCCGAGGGCGACAGTCTGAATCTGGCCAGCGAGGGGCCGAACGCGCTAATGAAATGCGAGCGTGAGGTCGTGAGGCAGGCCCTGGCCAAGCTGCCTGAAGAAACGCGGGAAATTTTTATCCTTCACTTTGATCAGGGGATGACGCATCCCGAAATCGTTGAATGGACCGGACTCCCGCTCGGGACGGTCAAAACCCGCCTGCGTCGTGGTTTGATTGAACTTCGCAATCAACTGCGCCCGGCAAATTCCCCCTCAAACCCCCAAACTCCAAATTCATGACTGACCAGGAGATCATTTCCCGATTTGAAGAACTCGATGCCGGACGTATTCTTGGTGATCTCGATACGGGCGAGATGGACGAGTGGGAGGAGCTGGCCCGCGATCCCCGGTGCCAAAGCGATCTGGCGCTTGAACTGACCGCAGCGGCGCTTGAAGCAGAGTTTCAGGACACCAATAAGATTGAGTTGCCTCCGGGATTGCTGGAGGAACTGGAGAAAGGAACAGCCGATTTCGTAGTTGAGAAACCAAGCAAGAAGGTCGAGGAGACAGTGGGCGAGATACCACTATGGCGGAAGATCCTTTCGGACAAGGATACGGCATGGGCCATTGCCGCCCTCTTTGCGATTCTTTTTGTTGCACAGACGTTCGTGAGTGACCCGTCGACTTCGACACCCGGTCCCCCGTCCACTCAGGTTTCACCTGAAGAGGCCAGTAAAACTTTGGTGGCTGAGGCCAAGGATTTGATCCGTGCTCCGTTCGAGGGAGGGGGAGACTACAAAGGGATGTCCGGCGAAGTTGTTTGGAGTGACGAACGCCAGGAAGGATACATGTCATTGACCAACCTTCCGGTGAATGATCCCAAGTCAAAACAGTATCAGCTTTGGATTGTGGATCCGACCCGCGATGAAAAGCCGGTTGATGGGGGAGTCTTTGACATTGGCCTAGCCGAGGGAACGACTGTCATTCCTATTCGCAACCCTCTCGTGATTCGCGACCCCAAGGCTTTTGTGATCACGTTGGAGCAACCAGGTGGAGTGGTGGTTTCCAAACAAGAGATTGTCGTTGCTGCAGCGAACAGCTGATCGCAGGGCGCGGATCCGAAAAACCGGTCAGGAGATCACGACCGTTTTTCCTTGGATACGGTATGGAGATGAGGGACCTTATTCCGCGAGGGACCGGTCTGTCGTTCGGTCATCGTTGGAGATGACAATGAGGCGACCGTCTCGTGCCTGGCAAATTACCCCCTTTCTCCCCCATGGGTGCCGCCAACCCCCGGTTTCCAAGATCTTCCCGCCAAAAGCAAATTTCTAGCAGTCAGGCACCCCAAAAAGAGCGATTTGGCCGGTAATCTTGCGGTTTCATTCCCCCCAATCAAAAGCCTGTCTTCCTTGTGAGGACGGGCTTTTTTTCTCGGACGTGTTTTTTTGAATCCAATTTCCCGAGTCCCGCGAACAAACCAAAGGACGGCCAATGAAGGCGGTCTCAAAACGACAAAACAACCAACTCCCCAAATAATAAAATGAAAGCAATTGCTACCACCATTCTCTTCGGATTCATCGCAACCATGTCACCCGCCGTGGCTGATGACAAGGCTCCTAAGAAAGATATCGTCGACACCGCCATCGCAGCCGGGTCCTTTAAGACTCTGGCCGCTGCTCTCGGCGCAGCCGGCCTTGCAGACACCATGAAAGGCGACGGCCCATTCACGGTTTTCGCTCCGACCGACGAAGCTTTTGCCAAGCTCCCTAAAGGAACGGTCGAGACTCTTCTCAAGCCTGAGAACAAAGGAAAGCTACAAGCGATCCTGAAGTATCATGTTGTGGCTGGAGAAGTTGATTTGCCAGGTGCCTTGAAGGCTCGCAACGCCAAAACTTTGCAAGGTGAACAGGTATCTATCGGTTTTGAACATGGTCAGGTTCGCGTGAATGGCGCCAATCTTCTTTCGGCAGACCTACGGGTCTCAAATGGTGTGATACATGTCATCGACTCGGTTCTCCTTCCGCCCGAACCAAGGAATGATATTGCTTCGGTCGCAAAGAAAGCTGGAAGTTTCAATACTCTCTTGGCGGCGGCTGACGCGGCCGGTCTCACCAGTGTCCTAAGTAGCGAGGCGCCAGTCACGGTGCTCGCTCCGACTGACGCAGCTTTTAAAGCTCTACCTAAGGGGACGGTTGAGTCCCTTCTTAAAGCTGAGAACAAAGGGAAGCTGGCGGAAATTCTGACGCTTCATGTCATCAAGGGCAGCGTCTCCGCAGGATCGGCACTCAATGCCGGCAAGACAAGATCAGTGAGTAAAGGTGCACTCAAGTTTGGGATTAACAATGGTAAGTTTCAGGTGAACGGAGCCACCATCGTGACAGCTGATATTAAGTGTGACAACGGCATCATCCATGTCATAGACGCGGTCCTCCTTCCTCCCGCCGAGACAGCTTCAAATGGTAGTCCCGGAAAAATGATTGAACTCGCGATCGACAAAGGCGTTCCTGCCTTCAATCACGGAGATCCCGCCAAGTGCGCCCGCGTCTATATGACTTGTATCGAGGAACTCGCAAACAATCAGCAACTTGATGCCTTAACTCGTAAGATGCTCGTCGGTATCGCTTCGCGTGCCAAAGACACTCATTGTCCGACCACGAGGTCATGGATTCTTCGTGAGGGTCTTGATCGTGCCTATGCGGCGGTGAAGCACTAAATGCCAGTCTGTGCTAAATTTTTTATCAATGATAAAGCCATGTCTTTGCCAAAACGATTCATCACTTTCCTTTTCGTTACCTCGCTCGCTCTCGCGGCGTCTGGAGACGAGCCCCAGCAGCAAAATCCAACTGTTACGACCAACAAGACCGATGGGAGGCCCCTGACACAAATCGCCATTCTTCTCGATACCAGTGGTTCGATGAGAGGGCTGATCGATCAAGCTCGCTGCCAACTTTGGAATGCCGTGAGTGAGCTTGCCAAGGCCTCACGCAATGGTGCTCCAATCAAGCTGGAGATTGCTATATACCAATACGGTTGTTCACCATCGGTAGTCCGACAAGTGACTGGCTTTACTGAAGATCTCGACGAAGTCTCGCGAGCACTCTTTTCTCTCAAAATCGGGGGATCGAAAGAGTTCTGTGGACAAGCGATCAACCAGGCTCTCGATGCCCTTGAGTGGACCTCGGCGCCTTCGGCATACCGCGCGATCTTTATTGCCGGAAACGAATCGTTCGACCAGGGGAAAGTGAACTATGGGGAAGCTCTCCCGAAGGCTCTCTCGAAAAAGGTCCTGATCAACAGCATCTTTTGTGATAACAAAGCCAAGGGGAACACAGCGCTTCTTCCCCAGTGGGAATCAGCAGCTCAGTTGGTTGGCGGATTGTCATTTCAGATCAATCACAACCATCATCTGCCAGAGTTGAACACTCCCTTCGATGCGAGAATACGCAAACTGAACACGGAGATGAACGCCACCTTTGTCTGGTATGGTGACGGTGGTGAGGAAGCTGCTGCGAACCAAAAGACGCAGGATGAGAATATGGCCAAGATGTCTGATCATGCCTTCGCGGCTCGAATGTCTGCCAAGATTGGACACCTCTATCATCATGCTCATCATGATCTAATCGATGCCCTCGATCATAAGATGGTAGACCTGAACAAGATGCCCGCTGCCATAATGCCAGACAACCTCCGGGCGATGTCAAACAAACAGCGGATGGCTTTTCTCAACCAGAAAATTGCTGAGCGGCAAAAAATCCGGAGAAAAATGGCTGACATCATTTCACAGCGACATGCCTTTGTGCAGCAAAAAATGTCCCAGATGCCTAATACGAAGACCGCCAAGGTGAATGTTTTGGGTGATGCACTGGTTCGCGCGGTGCGGAGCCAAGCGATTGCCCGCGGCTTCGAGTTCGAGGAGAATCGGACAGCTCAGGTCACAAAATAAGAGCCGCAAATTGATCCGAATATCAAGCCATTGTAGAAAACCCTCTGATGGTTTTTTCCGGTTTTCTGAAGCTTCCGATGTGACCGATAGTCCATCTTGACATCCGGCAGGGTCTCCTACTCGATAAACGAGAAAATAAACTAGAATATGACTGCCGAGTTGACATCCTCAATCCGCATCGCACGCCATGAACTTCAGCAAGATCCTCGCGCTTCCAGTCATTCTCTGTTTTCTCTCGTCAGTTCAGCAAGTCACCGCTCAGGACGGCGAAATCATCCCACTCTGGCCGGATGGAGCACCTGGATTTGAAGACCGCAAGAACGAAGTGGAGGTCGTTGTTAAAGGTAGTGTGACCAATGTGCACTACCCTACCCTGACGGCGTTTCGACCGCCGAAGAACCAGGTTAATGGCGTTGCCATCGTTATTGCACCGGGTGGTGGCCTACGCAAGTTGGGCATGAAAAGCGGCGGTTTTGATCCGGCGAAATTTCTTGCGTCTCACGGCTATACGACTTTTGTTTTGAAATACCGACTATCGCGTCAACCAGGGGTCCCTTACAAATTCGAACAACATGTTCTGCAAGATGGACAGCGGGCAATCCGGATGGTCCGGCACCGGGCAAAAGAATTTGGTATCGCCCCAGACAAGGTGGGAATGCTGGGCTTTTCCGCCGGAGGCGAGGTAGTCTCCATCACCTGTTACAAGCCCGGCGCCGGCGACCCCGATGCGGCGGACCCTGTCGATCGGCTCGAGGCAAAGCCGAATTTCCAAATGCTGGTGTATCCCGGGCCGGTGGGGATTCCGTCGAAATTGCCAGCCGACACACCGCCGGCCTTTATGTTGATCGCAGCGGATGACAATCATACCAGCGTACTGCTGAACCTGGCGCAACGCTTTCGCGAGATTAATGTCGATTACGAGGCGCACATCTATGCGCGTGGCGGTCATGGTTTTGGGATGGGAACGCGCTCAAAGCGGCTTAGTATCCAGAAGTGGCCGCAACGGATGGTCGACTGGCTCCACGATGAGGTGCTCAATGAAATTCCGAAATAGCAGGAGTGTCGTGTTCCATTGACTGCTAGGAATTTGCTTTTGGCAGAAAGGTCGCGGAAACTGAAGATTAGCGGAGTTCATGGGGGAGAAAGGGGGGGGTACGGAGGGCAATGAAGCACTCACGAAAAGAACGTAATTTCTTCGATACGAGATCTTCGGCGACCAGAGCCCCGATTGAAAGGCTACGCTCCGCTGGATTCAGAGAGTCGGGTGACGCTGCCGGCTTTGAATCCAACCCTGTTCGAAGATCTACGAGATTACTTCACTCCTGCAAGATGGAAGAGGTCAGTTTTGCCCACCAGAAGCCGTAACCGGCTTGGTTAACTTCTCTCCAGCCTTCACTTTTACATAGAGAGTTCGAGCCAAGCCAACTTCACTGTCATTGAAAACCTCGACGACGGTTTCGGTAATCTTGACGAAGCAAGTTCCGTTGCCATGATAGATTCGACCGTCAATGGAGGTGGGCGACGCAAGTGCTTTTGCTGAAGTAACCAAACTCTCTTTTGTGTTCCGGTTAAGGTCGAAGAAAGAGTATGGGAGGGGATCGTGTGTATAAAATTCGACAACTCCATCCAGCGTATTCTGTATTCCCGTTACCGAATGAATTTCAGCAATAATTGGATCGGGGCTTTCATGGCTGTGAACGGTCCAGGATCTCTTGACGGACTCTAGAAAGGAAAGTGCCTCAGCATCAATTGGGTGAGCAATAAATTGAGATGCAGCCCTAACTTTGTTCATCAATCCATCATACTTTTGCTTTAAAGGAATCTGTAGACCGAAAAATCCAAGGGTCAAAAAAAGCGCAATCCCCATCCATAACTTCGGTGTTTTGACCTTCATATATTTTGAGATCTGGGAAAACCAGTCACGCGACTATTATCCGTCTGCATCACTTTTGTAAAGCCAACTGTGGCGTGACAATAATCTGGGAAGGGTTAGGGCCGCTCCCATTTTTGACCTGAAAGCATCAAGTAAAATCTTGCTGATTCTTTAGTGTAATCTGGCTAGGGTTGGTTGAGATGGGCGAATTTTCTTCAAGGCGTTCTCCCTCTTGTTATGGCAAGATTCTAGGCTAGCACATCGGTGATGACTTTTCCGTGGACGTCCGTAATCCGGAAGTCGCGCCCTGATTGGGTAAAGGTCAGGTGCTCGTGATTCAGTCCGAGGAGATAAAGGATGGTGGCATGAAAGTCGTGGATGTCGACGGCGTTGGTTGCGACTTCCGATCCCGTTTCGTCGGATTCACCAAAGATGGTGCCACCCTTGACTCCAGCGCCAGCTAACCAACAGGTAAAGGCATTGCGATGGTGACCCCGTCCGGTTGGGTTGGAATCGTGATAAGGAGTTCGCCCGAACTCGGTGGCGAAGACGATGAGGGTCTCATCGAGCATACCCCGAGATTTGAGGTCACGGATCAAACCTGCGATGGGCTGATCGATTTCCTTGCCCAATTTTCCATGGCCGGAAATGTTGGAGTGATGGTCCCAGTTACCTGGGTGGATGACCTCGATGAATCGCACTCCGTTCTCTGCGAGCCGACGGGCCATCAGGCACTGCCATCCGAAGTCGTAAGAGTCGGCTTTGGGAATGCCGTAGAGTTTTAGGGTTTCATCTAGTTCGTCGCCCAGATTGAAGAGGTTGGGCGCGACGTTTTGCAGGCTGGTCGCAGTTTTGTAGGAGAGCATTCTTGCAGCGAGCTCGGAAGTTTCTTCCCGTCCTCTGTGGTGTTGGCGGTTGAGTTTTTCGATGAAAGCCAATTCAGCTGGCTGGTTTCTCGAGGTCGAGGGATGGGGCTTGAGATATTTCACCGGTTCGGCTCCTGGGATGATGCGGGCTCCCTGATGAACAGGAGGGAGAAAGTTGGCATCCCACGCCTTTGCTCCTCCGTAAATTTCCTTTTTGGCAATGACCATGTGGGAGGGGAGGTCAGTATTATTAGTACCCAAACCATAACTCAGCCAGGCGCCAATTCCTGGCATAGTCATGCCTTTCTGCCCGGTATGCATGTGCATCGTGGCTTCGAAGTGATCGCCAAAAGGGCTCTTGAGTGAGCGGATGAGGGCGACCTCTTCCATCACGGAATTGAGGTGGGGGACGAGGTTGGTGGTTTCAATCCCGGTGGTATGATCGGTAATGGTGTCCCATTGGCTGCCTTTCCATTTACGGCCCTTCATTGTCGAATCCTTGCCATCTAATTCGGTGAGCTTGGCTTTGGGGTCGAAGGAGTCGACGTGCGACATCCCGCCATTCATGAAGAAGAAGATCACCTGTTTGGCTTTTGTCGGGAAGTGAGGGGGCTTTGGGGCGAGCGGATGCTCGAGGGCTGTGAGGGGATTCGCCAAGCCGGAAAGGCCCATTCCTGCCAATCCGGCTCCGGTCTTCGACAGCATTTGTCGCCGGTTCATATGATTGATGAGGTCAGACATTAGTCAAAGTAGATAAATTCGTTGCTCGCCAGGAGACTTCGGCAGAAGCTGATCCAGGCTTTTTGGGAGATGGAGTCACTTTCAGAGATTCCTCGAAGGAATAGTAAGGCCCCGGTTAGTTCGTCTTCTTGTGGTTCGCGACCGTAAGCCAGCATGATGGCTTGTTTCACCCGCTCGGCGTCATTACCGGACAGGCGTTTGACAAAGGCTTCGGCATTCATACGAACGAACTCGCTGTTCATCATGAACAGGGCTTGCATGGGGACTGTCGAAGAGCGTCTGGACGATGTTGATTGATTCCGGTCGGGGGCATCGAACAACTCCCAGAAGTCATCTTTGCCATTGCGGCGAACCATTTGGTAAACGGTGCGACGATTGTTGGAGTAGTTGCTCTTGAAGGGACCACCTTGGGAGTATTTCTTGAACGAGTCCTTAGGGAAGGGGTGTGCTCCTCCGGGTGACCGGTCAAGAAGTCCACTGACAAGCAGCATGGAATCTCGAATGGCCTCGCCTTCAAGACGTCGGCGTGTCCACCGGCCCCAGTAAGTGTTATTGGGGTCAGTTTCCAATGCTGCTGTTGAGGTGGTGGCAGCCTGTTGATAGGTGGCCGAGTTCATCATGAGGCGATGCATGGCTTTAATAGACCATCCCTCTTCTATGAATTTTTCAGCAAGCCAATTGAGAAGGTCAGGGTGGCTTGGGGCATTACCCTGCGCACCAAAAAGGTTGGAGGTCTCAACCAATCCGCGGCCGAAATGGTATTGCCAAATGCGATTGGTCATGACTCGTTTGGTCAACGGATTGTCTTTGGATGCGATCCATCGCGCCAATTCGAGCCTTCCGCTTTTTCCTTCGGTTACCTTGGCCTCCGCATTGGTAATGGCTCGAAGAAATCCCCGGGGCGCCAATTCTCCCTTTCGGTTTGGATCCCCTGCCATGTGCATTTTAACGTCGCCAGTGGTCTTGCCGTCGATGACCGCCCAAGCTTCAGTGATAGGAGTGGGGATATTTTCGTTATGCTTTTTCAGCTCGGCCTTGATTCCGTCGAGCTTCTCTTTTAACGAGGCGTCGTTTTTGTTCTTCTCGAAAGCTCTCTCTGCATTACGCAGATCGCCTTTGATTTTTGCCAATCGTTTATTCCATTCCTGATAAGATTTTCTTTTTTCGGGGTCGCTTTCGAGAGGGATGTAGTTTTCCCGATATCGGGCATGTTCGGTGCCGGCATGGGGATACCGCGTTCCGCTGAAGTAACCGTAGAGGCCATAGTAGTCCTCCATGGTGATAGGGTCGAATTTGTGATCATGACAGCGGGCACAGGCGAGGGACATTCCCATCATAGATTTGCCGATTGTTTCGAGAGTGTTTTCGATGATCAGGTGCATGCTGGCGAACTTGGAGTTGCCGAATCGCTGGGCCATCGCGACATATCCGGTGGCGATGATACGATCCTTCCAGCGGTCTGATTTAGGATATTCGCTGTTCAGCTGGTCACCGGCGAGCTGTTCGATGAGGAATTGATCGTAGGGAAGGTCTTCATTGAAAGCCGAAATGACATAGTCGCGATAGAGGTATGCCTCGGGAATGGGCATATCGGTTGCATCACCGGTCGTGTCGGCATACCGGGCAAGGTCCAGCCAATGACGCCCCCAGCGTTCACCGTATTCTTTGGAAGCAAGGAGCTGCTCGATGAGCTTCGAATAGGCTGCCGGCGAGGAGTCATCCATGAAGTTCCGATATTGCTCGGTAGTTGGAGGAAGTCCGGTGAGATCGAAATAGGCGCGACGAAGGAGTGTCGCTTTATCTGCCCTCTTAGCGGGGTTGATATTTTGAGACTTAAGTTTGGCGAGGATGAATTGATCGACCTCGTTTTGTATCCAAGAATTTTTGTCATCAGGGCTTGGCGGATCAACAGGTTTGGGGGCGCGGAAGGCCCAGAATTTACCGTCTTCGGGTGCCTTTTGCCCAGGGTGAGCTATCGCACTCCCTGCGATGGCGACCCACCCTGATAAGATCAAACCAAGAGTTGCTCCCGATCGATACAGGGAGCACTTCAGTTTGCCATATTTCGAATTCATTGATTAAAGGGGGGGTAACTTTTCTTTAACGTTCAAACTTGAGTTGATTTATCTCGAATGTCGGTCCGACGCGGTGAGTGGAATCAGTTCTTCTAAAAGGCTGGTGAGGAAAGAGGAGATATCTGTAATCACCGGTTTGCCCTTGCTTCTCACGCGGCGGACCCACCTATCACCGCCTATGCCAGGGGTAGTAATAGTAAGAAATATCGATTCAACCGATTATTTAGTTTCTTTCGTCGATTTCTCTTGCTGGTCTGGTTCTGATTAGTCTGCTCCCATGATCTCTCAAAGGACATTGCAACAGCAGCTTGTTCGGACTTCGCGTCGCTTGGGTGGTAATTTTGCATTTGGCGATTCAAGTGGAGCAGAAGTCAGATGCAAGAATGCCTTGGCGAAGGCAGGTTGCTAGAAATTGGGTTGCTAGGATTTTGCTTTTGTCGGAAAGGCCGTGAAGAGCGGGATTTGGTGGAGTTCATGGGGGAGAAGTTACAGCAGGTGATTCCCTAATACGAAATCAGGAATCTCGCCCGCCTTCAAGCCTGAGTAGGACCTCCATATCTGAATACTCGATGACAACTACTAGGAGATTGCTTTTGGGGGAAAGGCTTTTAGGTCGGCATTTAAATCAAAGGATAACAACTCAAGCCAAAGCCCGCCCATATTAGGGACAAAAAAGCCTCTCACCGTATTATGTAGAGTGTCCGCTGAGTGTTTCC
>JAURPJ010000123.1 GCA_030835305.1 Verrucomicrobiota bacterium
AATTTGCCATGAACCATCCAAGGCCTGAACCTAACATTCAAAGTGGTCCAGAAATGGTGACCTGATCAGTTGGCTTTGGAACCTCTCTTTTTCGGATGAATGGCGAAATGTCGACGGGATCGTGGTGAAGACAGTCCGCTGCGAGGAGGACCTGCCGGCTTCAAGCGTTCCGGGGTTGAGTGTTGGAGTCCGTGTTATCCATGCCAACCTCATCGGTGGGCTTGTTTGCCGATCCCGCCACAAAGGCACCGATGGCCTGCCCGGCCCATCCGAGATCGAGGATGAGGAGTGATCGCTTTTTCATGGGGAATGCCGTGGCCTTCTCGTCATTTGTCCCTCGATGCCACTCCGGCCTATTCAATCTTAGAGGCAAGGCGCTTGAGGGTTTTCATACGCAGCGATTCATCGCTGATTTGCTCGGCCCACACCTGAGCGCCTTCAAGGTCGATGGTGGCGGCCGCATATGCAAATTTTGCGATGGCCCAGTCGTGTATGGGCTGAAGTTCCTGCGCAGCGAGCCACTGACCCGCCGCGTCCAAGTCACTCCTAAGGCACTCTGAAAATACCGCTGCCATGGCTTCCGTATGGACTTTCCCGGTAATCGGAAGTTCTACCAACCAATTGAACTGGTTGATTGGATTCTTGTATTTGTCGACGGCCCCGGCGATGCTCTGAAGGGTGTATCCGTCGAGATGTGGCTGTCCGGCATTGGCGATGACCCACTCGCGAGCTCGCTCAGGATTCTCGCTCGCCAGAAATTCGACGGCTTTACGCGAGGCCAATTGCTTGTATCTGAGTTGAGCGCTGTCCTCGTCGCGATACTCAATGGTGTCAATCCATGCCAACAAGGCTTCCGTGCCGCGCCGCTTGTAAACAGCGTAGGCGAGTTCCCCGCAAGCCAGAAGACAAGATTCCTCTGCCGCAAAGGCAAGGGCGGCATCAAGATCGCGATTTATGAGCGCGCTTGCGATGAGGCTCGCGTACTTCCGTCGAGTTTCTTGGTCTTCCACCAGAGACCAGACACGCTTGGCCTCGTCGAGATCGGTCTTTGCAAGCGTTCCAAAATCCCGAGAGGACAAGATTACAACGCGCTGGGTAAACTTCTTTCCTAATGCGGAGTCATCGGCCGGCCTCGCTCTTTCACCAGGCTTCTGTATCGTCGATTCGCCTTGTCCAGATGCCATGAGACCACCCGGCCTTGTATCCTTGGCACGAGTATCACTTTCGGCACTGCGTGACATCCGGTGTTTCGTTACCATGGAGCCAGCAAAAAAGGCCCCGATTGCCAACGCGGCCCAGAGCAGATTGAGGGCGAGAAGTGGTTTTTCTTTCATGCTTCGGGATCGGCGATGGTTGCGGGGGGGCAGGGCGGCATCGACACCGATGTCGACGTGGCGCCGAGCGAGTGCTCTTCTTCATCTGTTCAGGCGTCAGTCAAACGGGTCTTGCGCGGGTTCATTGCTCTCGGGTGCTTGAGTAGAGTCTTCAGGGGCGGGCGCCGGCAGCATCCAGTCAATCTCCTCGGCAGAATGGCCGAGGAGATTGAGAACCTCCTCGAAATTCTCGCGAATTCTGTTAGAGCGCCTGATGAAATCGGGGTCGATGCTCTCGAACGCGGTCATGCGTTCGTCTGCCGTCATTTGGTTCAGCAATCCCTCCCTGTAGCGGCGGGCGCTTGCGATATTCAGGTGGAGGTTGGCACGAAGGAGGGCGTTGAGGCTCTCCTGCCGGTCGGGAACCCGTTCGAGCAAGGACTGAAACCTGTCGGGCGAGGGGCGGTTCATGAGCATCCCAAGAACGATGTGCATGTGCTCAACTCGCCACTGCTCTCTGCCCCAATTCCGGCGTTTTGCGACCTCCGGGTCCCAGTTCGATTCATCCATGAGGCGGGCGGCGAACTCCGCCACTTCGTCATTGCCCACCTTCTCGCTCCACGCTTCCGCCATACCCTGGAGCTGGCGCCCCGAACTGACGTTCGCATAGGACCACTCCCAGGCCGCACCGAAGTCACGCCTCGCCCACTCTTCGAAAAGACCGCTTGGTCTGAATGCGCTGCCATGCCGTTCAAGAATCTCCCTGAACTGGAAGTCGTCACCAAGTTCGCAGTTGCGGGCGATCTCACTCAGCAGTTCTCCCTCGTCCTTCGGATTACCAAGGCCCACCACCCACGAGAGGGCGTCACCCGGATTCGCGTCGTACCAACTGGTGACGATGCGGCAGAGGAGCCACTTGCTCCTCCCTTCAAGGCCGCTCAGTCCGGCCCGGCGCTGGAGGGCCGCGAGCAGACGCGGGTAGTCCACGTCCGATCCAGGTTGCCAGTCCTGACCGTCGTCGAGGAGGACGGCGATGCGGGCGTTGGCGCTCCTCATGGCGGACGATTCGCGCCGGTCCGGGGTCACCCGCCGGGGGGAACGGCTGTCCCGCTCCGCGGAGGTCTCCTCGAGCGGAGGAAGGCTTTCGGCGGGCTTGACGAGCCAGGCGCAGAGAAAGCCGCAGGCAAATATGCCGGCGAGCAGGATCGAGGAGCGGCCTTTCATGGTTTGGATGGGTTGACTGATAATACAGGTTTGGGGGCTTCTGGGAACTCACTTCTTCTCCACCTCGCGCAGCGTCTTCGCTCGAAGTCGTTCATCCTGAATTTCGCCGGCCCACTGCGCGGCCCCCTCGCGATCAACCCCCGCGGTCGTCCGCGCAAATTCGGCAATGGCGCGATCTCGCTTCGGGGAAGGCGCCTGCTTTCCCAACCAGGTGGTCACCCCCTGCAGGTCGATTTCCGCCCACTCGGAGACCAACGATGAGATCCGGTCGGGCCGGAGCTTGGACATCCAGTCGATCATCTGTCCCGGTTCCGCCTCCATGACTTCATTCGAGATCATCTCATCGATCGCGGCGTTCAGTTCTTCGCCGGTGAGTTCCATCTGCTCCACCCGTTCGGCCGCGAGCTCCACCCCGCCTTCGAAGAGGGTGTCCATGAGCACCATCTCGATGAGGCCGTCCCTTATCTCGGCATACTCCGGCCGCTGCATGCAACCCCCTTTCGCCCCCCTCTGCTCCGGTCCAAAGGCGGCTTCAAAGCCCTCCCGCCAAAAGAAAATTCCTAGCAGTCTTTATGAGCGGTGGGGCGTCGGGTTCTCCGTCTTGTTGTGCCCTTGTTAGCTATACGAGAGGTTGAGTTCGAAAACTTGGTGTTTCCTTCGATCAAACAGGCTCAGACCGTTATCCTCTCAAGTAGGTGAGATTGGGAGCTTGCATGGGACTCCAAAAGCTGGGCATGATCCTCGGTGATGGCATGGCTAAAGAGAATTGTCGGTATCGCAATGATCTTCGGAGGCGTTGCTGGATGCTCAGCTTGGGGGTCATCTGATTTGGCTTGGCTTCTGATCATTGGTGGCGCCTTCGTTTTCTTCGGAGGTGGGATCGGGTTTGGACGAGGAGGAGATGGAGGAGACGACTGGGGAGGAGACGACTGAAGAGAAAGATGACCGTGACTCCGACTTAACGAGCGCAGCGCAAGGCTGAGAAACTTGTGGACCCGTTAAGGGGGTGCTCATTGGTGTTCCGGATAACGGGAAACGCAGCTGCCCGGCACTTTTTGCTGATCAAGTTCTCATTTTGTTCGAGCACGTGACTCACTGTCTTTTCTTGGCACAACGTCGAAGTGGTGGCACCCGCTACCGGCGGCGCCAGTTCGATTCAGGGTAAGGGGTTCCAATCACGATTCAATCTCCGACTCGCGGAGGCGTAGGGGGTTGCCACCCACAACTTGTTGGCCTCTGTTTGCACTACCTAAAAGGTCGTGGGGCTCACTACAATCCTAACATCAACCCGTGGATAGTGTTCGCCAATATAGCTTTTAAGTCGTTCAGCAAGCTTTCTTGCTTCTCCTGGATGATGTACGCTGTAAATCTGCACCTCGTAACCTTGCGGACTGACCATCTCTCTGCATTCTAGAAGGAACGGCATAAAAATTGCCATCGGTTCCGGACCCTTTCGCCAGCCAGCAACCACACGAGAGCCCTTCCTGCGGAAGCTGAAATGCACACTCGTAGGCTCGAAACCGTTGGCTTGGAAGAATTGGCGCAGATCGACCGCAACCGATCCCTCCCTGTCCACATCGGCGGGCGCCGCGGTTGGCATTTTAACAGTGTAGAAAGCGGAGCATCCGGCAGTGATAATCGTGAAACCAAGGACTAGGATGTTTATGATGTGCTTCATTTAGTGGCCAACAGTCTTTATTAGTAGGCCACCGAGGCGTATATCACCTCCTGACGACTGCGGGCAGTTTCAAGCAATAACCCTACCACTTCAAGGAAAAGCGTCTCCCGGGGTGCGTATATCAGGGAAAATTGATCAACTCCGGCTCGTCTCCTGAATGCTCCGTGATATACAGCCCCAGTGAACCAATATGAGATCCGCTTTCAGCCGTGAAGTGGTTCTTGGAGCCTTTCTGGCCCCGTGGGAGCAAATGGAAGACTTCTCTTCACGAGCGCCAAGGACGCCGCATCACATGCTCGATGGGACGCAAGGCGGGACGGCGGGAAAATCGAAGTTTTCGACCAGCAAGGGCAACTTTTCAAGACGATCACCGTTGAGGCGGACCAATCGGCAAATGAAGGATTTATTTTGCCTTCCGTCTAATTCGGGCACTTTACGGACACCGACACAATCAAAACCTCTACTTTGAAAAGGGGAAAGCCCCGTAACTCATTGAGCTACAGGGCTTAAAAATGGGGCGACCGACGGGACTTGAACCCGCGACAACCTGAATCACAATCAGGGGCTCTACCAACTGAGCTACGGCCACCGACTTAGCGGGCGGCAGACTAAAAAAGAAATGTTCGAAAGCAAGCGGAGATTTCCAGAAAATTTCACACCCCAACCGGATGCCAGGTGGTCTTGATCTCTTGGAAGTCGCAAATGTGATAGGGACTTTGCGTAAGAGCCTTATCCGGAGACAAGACGACCCTCTTCAAGTTCTCCACTGCTTCCAATTCGGTGTTTTTCCGCTCTTCGGCATCATCCGAGCAAAGAAGAAGGGCATTGACATCCATGTGCCGGGCAAATTCCGGCACCAATTCAGAGCGCAGGCCGGTGAGAATGTTGATCACTCCACCCGGAACATCGGAAGTTGCCAGAACCTCGGCGAAGGAAATCGCTGAAAGAGGATTCCCGGAGAGAAGAACGACCGCGGCATTGCCTCCCACCACAATTGGGGCCATCGCCGAGACCAGACCCGCCAGCGAACCGTCCGACGGAGCCACTACGCCCACCACTCCCGATGGCTCGGGGAGCGAAAAGTTAAAGTGAGGCGAACTCACTGGATTCACCGACGAAAACAGCTGCTGATACTTGTCACTCCATCCAGCGTAGTGGACCAGGAGATCGATAGAAGCGACGACGTCTTCCATGGCGGACTTTGAACTGACCCCCAGCAAGCTCATCTCCTTCACAAATTGATCTTTACGTCCGTCGAGCACCTCGGCGATGCGATAGAGAATTTGACCTTTCAGATAAGCAGTCGTTCCGGCCCAGCTGCCACTCGCCTTGCGGGCGGCGACGACCGAGTTTCGGAAGTCCTTCCGGCTAGCTCGGGAGGCATTGGCCAGGAACTCGCCTTTCGGACCGGTCACCTCGAGAATCCTACCCGATTCAGTGCGAGGAAACTTTCCTCCAATGAAGAGTTTGTAGGTCTTTGGAATTCCAGGATTGCTCATAATAAAATTCTTTCTTGCTAGTGACTAAGTTGACAGTAAGCGGACAAACCATGGAGCCCCCCTTCTCTCCCAATCCCACTCTCCTTGTATCCTCCGAATGGCGAGGAGGGGTCAAACTTATTGAAGGTATTTGCCCAAACGACTCCGGCATTCAAACCGGTGGTCATTTTAAAAATCTTTGAACCTTTGTCGGTCCATACCCCTCCGCTGAGGCCATACGGAGTATTATTGGCCTTTGCGATTGCCTCCTGGGGAGTCCTGAACGTCTGGATGGCAAGCACCGGCCCGAAGACTTCCTCCTGGACGATTCGGTGACTCTGGGCGCATTGGGTAAAGAGAGTCGGCTTGAACCAGTTTCCCTTTCTCGGGACTCCTCCGGAGGGCTGCCAGATGCACGCCCCCTCATCTTTGCCAACCTTCACCAGGTTTTTGATCCGTGCCAATTGCTCGCCTGAATTAATGGCACCGATATCGGTGTTCTTATCGAGTGGATTTCCAATGACGAGAGATTCAATTCGTTTCTTAAGCTTCTTAATCACCTTGTCCGCGATGCTTTCCTGTACGAATAAACGGGAACCGGCGCAGCAAACGTGGCCTTGATTAAAGAAGATGCCGTTCACAATTCCCTCGACGGCCTCGTTAATGGGCGCATCCTCAAAAACGATATTTGCAGCTTTCCCGCCTAGCTCGAGAGTGAATCGCTTACCGGTCCCGGCCACTGAACGGCGGATCGCCTTTCCTACTGCGGTCGAGCCCGTAAAGGCAACCTTATCGACGTCGGGATGCCGAACGAGAGCCTGTCCGGTGTCACCCGCACCGCTCACAATATTGACAACTCCTGGCGGGAGACCCGCATCCTGAATGAGTTCTGCGAGCTTAAGAGCAGTGAGCGGTGTTGTCTCGGCCGGTTTGAGAACCACGGTATTCCCGCAAGCGAGTGCCGGGGCAATTTTCCAAGCCGCCATCAGGAGGGGGAAATTCCATGGAATGACCTGCCCGACCACGCCGATGGAGCTGACTTCAGCTCCCGGGAAGGCGTACTTCAGTTTATCCGCCCAGCCAGCATGGTAGAAAAAGTGGGCCGCAGCAAGCGGGACATCAACGTCGCGACTTTCACGAATTGGTTTGCCGCCGTCCATTGACTCAACCACTGCAAATTCCCTAGCACGTTCCTGAATAAGCCGGGCGATGCGAAAAAGATATTTTCCGCGCTCCGCCGGCGGCATTTTGGACCAGACGCTATCGTAGGCTTTCCGCGCGCCCTTGACGGCTTGATTGATCTCTTTCTTCCCTGCGAAACCAACCCTGGAGATCACCTCGTCAGTCGCGGGATTGATTGTCTCAAATTGTTTGGGCGCCTTCACCCATTTCCCATCGATGAAAAGATCATATGATTTTTTGATCTCAAAATGATCGCTTGATTCCGGAGCAGCCGCGAAGCCCCCTGAAAGAAAATCGTTGGCACTCATGGGTTTAGTCCTTGGTAAAATAGTCTCCGCTCTGATAGAGCCCGGTTTCTTGTTTGCGAATCTGCATCAAAAGGTCGTTGGTGAGGGAACTGGCTCCGAAACGGAACCATTTGTTGGTCAGCCATTTCGGACCGAGCACTTCCCGCACCATAACAAGATACTGAAGTGCAAGTTTGGCGTTTGAAATTCCACCGGCAGGCTTCATGCCAACCATCCGGCCGGTCCGTTCGTAAAAATCGTCAATCGCCTGCAACATCACCAAGGTCACCGGAAGAGTGGCTGCAATGGGAACCTTCCCGGTGGAAGTCTTGATGAAATCCGCACCAGCAGCCATCGACATATCGCTGGCGTAGCGAACATTGTCATATGTCGTGAGCTCACCGGTTTCGAGAATCACCTTGAGATGGGCTTTCCCACAGGCTTCCTTGCAAGCCGCCACCTCATCGTAGATCGCGCGATATTCGCCTTGAAAAAACTGTCCGCGCGAAATCACCATATCGATCTCGTCCGCCCCCTCACCGACCGCGTAGCGAACTTCGGCAAGTCGTTCTTTAAGCCGCATTTGACCACTGGGAAACTGAGTAGCGACCGCAGCCACCTTGACCTTGCTCCCTTTCACAACATCAGCCGCGGCCTTCACCATCCGTGGATAAACACAAACGGCGGCGGCGGGCCCAATCGAAGGGTCCTGTGCAAGCGGGTGCATCGCCTTTTGGCACATTTGGCTTACCTTTCCAACCGAATCGGCACCTTCCAGAGTGGTCACATCCAGCATCGAAACCGCCAACTTCAGAGCCGACATCTTGGTCTCCTTCTTCAGGCTACGGGAACAAAACCGTTGGGCACGTTCCTCGACACCGATCTGGTCGATCGTTGGCGAATCCCGCCGGGCGGGAAAAGGTAAGATGTCGCATTTCACGAGCCACAAGGTAGGTTGTCACCCGCCCGAGGGCAAGATCGACCAAGAAGAATCCTTGCAAACGAGGTCTAGAAATAGGCGTTTTTAGAAACAGCGGCTCTCTAAAAAAGAGCTTCGGCTCTCCGGCCTCCTGAACGAGCGTTATCAACTTGCCTGTTCCGGTAAATGCTCTCCCGACGGGCTGCCAATTCTCAGCAGTGAGTGTCGTCGAACTTTGGAGCTGACAGTTGACTCCAAGAGCACTTCGAAACGAGACCGAAAGAGAACTCCCGGATGAAATAGCCTTAAAGGTTGGCACTGCGGAAACCACTGCCGGAGCAGGAGTAAAACGAAATGGGCTCAAGGTAAATCAACGTCTGTCCTCCTTGGTCGCGACGGCGAACTCGAAACCCCGAGAGCGAGCCTGTTTCAGAGTGAACACGACAGGGTCTCCTCCTTCCTCAGCCCTATTGAATGCTGTGACAGTCACTGATGCGTTTGCCGTTCCATCTTCCTAAAGAGTCACCGATTTTAGTTCGCGCCCAGTGTAGTAGACGAAATGATTGCGAGTAACGGCAACAACGTTGGTAAACCCACTGCAAGAACACCTTCACTCTTGTTCCAAGAGCTGCCAGCAATACCACTGCATCCGCGGCAGATGAAAAGGCCCCTTGAAATGATTTCCCTTCGCCGGCGAAGAAACCCGCCCATCGCGGTGCAGATAGCCAAACCATTCTCCAAATTCCTTATCATGGAAGTGCCGGTGGGCATAATCGTGCACCATTCGGTGCCATTCTGCATACTTGACATCCCCTGTCAGCTGATAGGCCAGCAACGTCGCGATGATCGCTTCGCATTGAGGCCACCAAAACTTCATGTCGTGCCAGTATTCCTGGACCGGCTTCCCGTAAACATCACGAAAGTAGATGATTCCACCATGCTCTTGATCCCATCCCCGCTCCCACATGTAGTCCAGCATTCGACACCCTAGGTCCATCAGTCCCGGATCGTTGCCCCTCCGCTTGGCCTCAGCCAAAATAAACCAGGCGCCTTCGATGGCATGCCCCGGATTGAGTGTCCGTGCATCGATATGGTCCACCACCTCTCCATTCGGCCCAACTTGCTCCATCACACAGTGGAGGTCATCCTTCACAAAATTACTAATTTTCTCAATCAAGCGGTCGATCACTTCACTCGAACAATCCCCGCCGCTATCTCGAAGAATCTGACCAACTTGTAGAAAGATCATCGGCTCCCCCAACCCCTTCATCGTCCGTTCATTAGTCCATTTGGGCTCCCCGGGCGCCACCAATCCGTCGAGATACCCCAGACACTTGTGAAAAAGTGCATCCGCCCGCTCCAACCAAATCATTTCTCCGGAAGCCTTACCAAAGGACGCGAAAGCCATAATCGTGAAGGCCTCCGAATAAAAATACCGTCTCTTCCGGAGAGCTTTCCCTTCACGAGTCACAAGAAAAAACATCCGCCCGTCTTGATCAAAGCAGTGTTCCTGCAGGAACTTGACTCCACTCCGTGAAGTCTCAAGCCACTCCGCCTTTTTCTCCACAGTGTTATAAAGCGTCGCCATCATCCAGGCAAAGCGCCCCTGCAGCCAAACGGCCTTATCGTCATCGATTAAATTTCCGTTGCGATCACGCATCGACAGATACCCCCCAAATTCTTCATCGACTATCTCCGGCAACCAAAATGGCAAAGTATCATCGAGGAGACTCGCTCGATAAAAATCCCGCAGTTCATGCAACTCCTTCCTAGAATATTTTCTCATGATTTTTTTGCGTCCAGATTGTCAAACCATCCACTTCATCATCAGCTGCTTTGAAAACGATCCCCACAATCAGCCCCAAGATCAGAGTGGATAGAAACCCAACGGCTCCGTATAGCAAAGGCATCACATCAACTATTCCGAACTCGTTCAAGAAATGAACAGCCGTCACCATAACCACCCCGCCGATCAAGGCCAACAATCCCGCCAACCCGTTGGGCCGTTTTGCAAAAATTCCTAAAGCAAACAACCCACCGAGTGGTCCGAGAGCAAATCCAATAAAGCGATTGAACAGGAGAAAAACCTCATCAGTCTTGATTATCGCTAGATAGCTGGAGGCTCCGATTCCAACAACACCCAAAACAATGACCACGAGCTTCGCCACGTTCAGCTTCTGCAAGTCGCTACTTCCGGGCCTTAAAAGCCTGCCGTAAATGTCCGTTGTAAAAGCCGTGGCCACGGAATTCAGCGAACTGGAAATGGTCGATTGAGCTGCCGCAAACACACCCGCAATAATTACCCCTGCAACACCAACAGGCAGGTTCTGCATAATAAAGAAAGGCAAGACACTGTCCTTTGCAGGCAATGCCGGATCCATCAAATCCGGCCTATCCTGATAAAAGACAAACAAAGCGGTCCCCAGACCGAAAAAAATTGCCGAACCGACGAGCACCATCCCGATATTCATCCACAAGGATCTGGCCGCTTCCTTCCGGGACGCAGTCGTGACATAGCGCTGCACGACATCCTGTCCGGAGGTGTAGGATGGAAGGTTTGCAAACATGAAGGCAATGAAGATTACAAACCCCGATTGCGAACTCCTGCCTATCGAAAGATCCCCCGGGTTCCAACTTGCAGTAAGCCCCTTGCTCTGCTCGCACATAGCCAGAGCGATCGCCCCCACCCCTCCTTCAACCTTGGAGACCACAAGACCAAAGCAGAGCAAAGCCCCGCCAATCAGGACCAGAGCCTGAATGGCATCGGTCCAAACCACCGCTTCAATCCCGCCCATCACAGTGTAAATCACGCACAGGATGCCGATGACTCCGATTGCGACCAAGATATTGATGCTGGTGACACTTGAAAGCGCAAGCGCCGGCAGGTAAAGGACGATTGCAACCCGTCCGACGTGAAATAAGATGAAGATCACACTCCCTATCACCCGCGTTGCCACATTGAAGCGCAGTTCAAGATATTCGTATGCGGTCGTCACGTTCAAGCGCCGGTAAAAAGGCAGATAAAACATCACCACCAATGGAACAATCAACAGGATTGGCCACTGCCCGATGTAGCTATTCCAGTTCGTCGCGTATGCGGTTCCCGGCACTGCCATGAAGGTAATCGCTGACAACATCGTCGCGAAAATTGACAATCCGGCCACCCAGAAGGGAATCCTCTGACTACCACGAAAGAAGGCTTCGGTGGAAGACGCCGCTTCTCTCATCATGAAGCGGTAACCGATCGCGACCATTCCCAGAAAATAAGCGATCACAACAACCCAGTTTACAAAGCCAAAGCTGAGTTGGGTGCCTCTGACTTCGCCGATCAATACCTGCGGCGATCTCACCCCCGGCTTGATTTCGCCGGTTGGTAAAATCACTTTCCCCTCCCAAAACACCAGCTGGGTGGTCACCGGAGGCAAAGTCCCCTCAGTCGGTAAACTGCCGACTTCAGACCATCGATCCGTTACGACGTTGTAAGCAAGAACAGAAGGAGGAAAACCCGGATGCTCCATCCCCTGGCCCTTCAACTCTGGGCGGGCCTCAACCTGATCCCTCAGAAACTCCACGGTCACACCACCAAGCATAAGAAGAGAACTCGCCCCAACCGGAACCGCCACAGAAGGAGCTGCCGATCGCCCAACCGGCAAGTCCCGCAACCTCCGCCACTTCCCTTGCTTGACATCCAGCTCCCAACAATCCCGAAGCCAATCAAGATCAAAAATTCGCTCGCTGTCCTCACCATCGGAATCGGCAAAATCTCGCCCGCCAAAAAGGTAAAACTTGTTCCCTGTTACTCCTCCGACCGGATACACTCTGCCCCTGCCACCCTCAGGCCAACCCAGTGCCTTCCACTCCACAAACGTTGGGTCAGGCAAGGTCATTTGATAAAACTCCTTGGTCATCGTCATTCCGTCCCCCCCCGCCCCCACGATCACCTCGCCATTCATCTCAACCGCCACCCCCTCGGCCATCGGGGCGGGAAGCGCCCCAATTCTCTCGATCACCACGTTGCCATTCTTTATCGACACTGAAAGTACGTCATCCTTCGCTCCGGAAGCGTTTTTCCCTCCCATGAAAAGACACGTCCCGGCATCGCGACTTGTGGACATTCCGTAACCCATCTTCGCTGGAAGCTTTGTCTTTGATTTCCGCCACTCTCCTTTCTTTGTTAAAGGCAGAATGAAAACATCATCATAGAAGACTTTTTCGCCTCCCTCCCATGGCCGCTTTTCGGGGAAATTGGCTCCGCCTGCCACCACCAAGAAATCCTCGCCGCCATCAATGACAATTCCGGCATAAACACCGGCAAAGCCCTCTCTGTCCGGCAAATCCGGTAAGCGATCCCAGGACAGAGCCCCAAAGGCAGAAGCACACCCCAGAAGCCAACAAAAAATGATCCTCATCGTTAAGCAACAACACTTCGATCCTGCCCGACCCACTCGAACCATCCCAAATCCTCAAGGCGTTTCCGTAAGGCGGCAATTTGCTCCTCGCCGGCCGGATCGATCGGTCGACGAACAGGACCACAATCAATTCCAACCATCTGCATCATTGCTTTAAGCGACGCCCGCCCGCAGGTCTCGAACATCGCTCCAATCATTTCGAGTGCCCTCTGTTGCCAGAGCCGCGCTATTTCAGAGTCCCCTCCGGACAGAGCTTTCCTGACCTGATCGTAGATTGGGGCCGCATAATTGTAAGTGCTCCCAACCGCCGCTTGAAACCCCTGCGCCACTGCCATCAGATACGCTTCGTCTGATCCCGCCATGAACTCTAGCCCCGGTGCCTCCTTTTGTAAAAGAGACAGATTATACAAACTCCCGCCATCCGAGTACTTGATCCCGCAGAACGTCGGCAAACGATCCATCGAGAGTCCCGTCAGCTTAATCGGATCCAGATTTATTCCTGAGAGAAGCGGAATGTGGTAGTAGTAGAAGGGCGTCATTGGAGCCGCTTCCACAAGTGGAATCAAACCCTCCACCAATTCCTTTTCACTCCCCACTTTGAAATATCCTGTCGGCGTTGCTGAAACCGCGTCAGCACCAATTGACTCGGCATGGCCTGCCAACTCCGCAGCAGCCTTTAAGCTGTTGTGCCCGACCTGTACCAATGTTTTCATCCTCCCCTTTGCGGCAGAGACATAAGCCTCAGCAACAGCCCGGCGCTCCTCATCTGTGAGAGACATCCCTTCACCGGTGCTTCCGGCAATGTAAATCCCGGTAATCCCTTGCGATTCCAAGTGATCAACCACCCGTGGCACGAGCTCTAGCTTTAGTTCACTGCTGCGATCCATGGGGGTCACCACCGCTGCAATCAGACCCCGGAGATTTAAAGGATTCATATCGTTTTCGAAAGATTAGATGATGCCTCGCCGCTGTGGAAAGCAATTATCAAAACTCTGGACTAAGACTCAAACCAGTCCGTTTGGCTGCGATCTCCTTATCAAAGATCCGATCCCTCACAACTGGATGACATCCAAGACGGTTGCCACCTATCCATTTCATGGCCCACTCAGAGTAAGTTGGTAGGCGTGATCAGGTGACGCCAGTCGCAGCTCAAAATGTCACAAGCACCCGTTCCATCCTACCGAGTCTAATACGACCCATCCCGTCGCTCATGGCTGCTGACAGGGCCTGTGGGTGCAAATGGTTGCCTGAGATATACAACCGCCCGGGATGCCGTCGAATATGCCCGTTGGGATGCCCGGGATAGTGGTAATACCATTGATGTGTTTGACCGAAATGGGCAGTTTTACCGGAAAATCTGCATCAAAATTGATGCCTTGGCTGATTCGGCATTTGTTCTGCCATCGGCCTAAATGAGATTGGTTGCCACTTTGTTGCCGTTTAAACCTGCCTTTTGGTGCATTTTCGTGCAATTTTAGCAAAAATGGAAACTTTAGGACCCAAGGGCAAAAGCTCTCAAACCAACTGTTTTAAAGCAAGTTACAGCAAGTACCGGCGATGGGAATCGAACCCATACTTCCGAGGAAACGCGATTTTGAATCGCGCGCGTCTACCAATTCCGCCACGCCGGCCTACAGTTGCTAACCGCGGGCGGAGTCTTCAAATTTCATTCCGCTCTGTCAAGCCC
>JAURPJ010000006.1 GCA_030835305.1 Verrucomicrobiota bacterium
ACCATCGACAATCTGCGCGAAGCCAAAAAGATTATGGGAGATGAAAAGTGGAAGTCGGCCCTTCTTGTGAGTGACCCATGGCACCTCAAAAGAGCGCGACGCATGGCGACCGACCTCGGGCTTGAAGTCTATGTTTCTGCAACCCCCTCTTCGAAATTCAAATCACTGAAAGCGAAATCGAAATTTCTCTTTGAGGAATTCCTTCTCTACCACAGCTATATTCTTACAGGAAAGTAGCCCTAGGAGAGCCGTCGGTGAAGCCAAGAGAAAGGCAGTATTCCGGCCACGGCGGCCAAGCTTAAAACCTTGCGACCAACTTCATTTGTGAGACAGCGATGAAGCTGAAGCGCTAGTCGAACCCTCTTCTGGAAACGTTTTTCAAGTGAATCTCGTACCTTAACAACAACCTGATCCCACGTTAGTCCGCCCGAACAGTAATCCAGGAGGTGCGGCAACGCGCTTTCGGCTGATTCAAACGCCATCGACATTCCATTTCCGGTAAAAGGAGGAATCATCCTCTCGGCATCTCCCAGCGAGCAAAAACGGTCGAGCACCCGTTGCCCTCCCAATTGAAAACCACTAATCCCAGTGAGAGAAGCGGGATCCATTTGCGCAACTTCAAGTCGCTCCGCAAGTAAACCGAGACCACTTTTACGAAGGGCATCCACGATTGGATTCACCCCCTTCGCGGCCCTGCCCTTCTTAAATAACCCACAGACATTAACCTTGCTCCCGTCGGGGGTGATCGGAGTCAGCCCAACATAGGTCCCTTCCCCGATATGCATTTCGAGGAAACCATCGAGAGCAACACCCTCAAAATGAGCCTTTAGCCCAAGAAGCCGACTTGCCTTCTGGAGGTGACGGCCTGCAGCCCAAACGACACCTTCCCCCGGCTCGGCCCGGACCCGATCCTTCGTCCTCAACCCGCCCCCAAGATTCTCAAACCGAACCCGCAGGCGCTCATCCATTTCCCAACGGGACATCCCAAGAGCTGGTCGGGTAAGCCTTGCTTCCAGGATCTTTTTTGGACCCATCCACCATCGGGTCGCGTGGTGCCGAAGAGCATCACAAAAAATATCGGCGATCCCAAGATTGCCTAGGGTCTCTGCGGTCACCCCGTTGATGAATTCGCCACAGACCCGGTGCCGGGGATAAGTGCTCGCTTCACGAACGATGACCGGCACCCCACGCTCTCGCAGCGCGATACCAAGAGAGAGGCCGGCCAGGCCTCCTCCTGCAATTTCGATCGACTTCATTTTCTCCAAGCTAACACACGAAGCCCGCCAAGCAACGAGACCTCCTCTTTCCACTGCCACTCATCACCTAGGTCCAAAAGCTCGCGTAGCTCCCCTTTTCGAAATCCTGCCCGAATACTCGCTACCATATCATGTTTGGTGACATGGTTGATGAACGGCCAAAGAGCATATCCCTCCGCAAGCGAGAGCCGGCTGCGCCACGGCTCAACCGCAATCAACGCCCGACGCTTCCGAATTAACTTTCCAAGCCGGGCCAATTGAAGGTCCTCGAAGTGATGCAGGATAAGATTCGCTACCACGGTTTCGCCATCTACCTTGGGAAGGCTTGCAAAGAGATCACCCGTCTCCCAGGGAATATCAAGTTCATCAGGACGTTCTTGAAAATCCAATCCGACGACCTTTCCCCGCTTCGCAAGCCTTCGGGTCAATTGCCCCTCGCCCGCTCCCAGCTCGATCACCCCGCCATCATGATTCTGCATCATGATCCAACGTTCGTTTCCCATGAGGAAATTGATGAGCCGCAGGTCCCGGCGACTCCTTAAAGCCCCCGGATCGTCTCCCGGAAGGGAATCGAGAATCTCAGAAATCACCTGTCGTTTCATGACTCGGTGATAAGCTCTCATTCGCAATGGTCAAGCGGACGCCAACTCTTTACGGTAAAGCCATGACAACTGCAGCTGAAAAAGCTTCTGTCCTCATTAAGGCCCTGCCCTATCTCCAGCGGTTTCGCGGAAAAACCTTCCTGATCAAGATGGGAGGCTCCGCCATGGATGATCCGGGCTTGGTTCGCGAGGTCATGCGCGACATCGTTTTTCTTGAGGTGGCCGGAATTAAACCGGTGATCGTTCACGGAGGAGGCAAGGCCATTTCCGCGGCAATGGAAAAGTCCGGCCTCGAGGCAAAGTTTGTGGGGGGGCTTCGCATCACGACACCGGAAGCAATCAAGATCGTGGATCGGACGCTTCATGGCGAAATTAATCAAGGGCTCGTTGATGCCATCAACGAGTTCGGTGGCCGCGCGACTCCGATCCACGGCACATCGGTTTTTCAAGCGACACAACTCTCCGGTAAAGATGAATCCGGCGAGGAGGTTGACATCGGCATGGTTGGACGGGTCAATCACTGTCTCACCGAAGATTTGCTTTATGCGCTCTCGGTCGGTTTGGTCCCGGTGGTCTCACCTATCGGGCGACATATCGAAAGCGGCGAGATGCACAATATTAACGCGGATCTGGCAGCCGCGGCACTGGCCTGTGCGCTAAAACCCGCCAAACTTGTTTATCTTTCCGACGTGCCCGGCCTTCTCAGCAACCCCTCTGATCAATTATCGCTGATCGAGTCAATTACTGGCAACGAAGCGCGGGACCTCATGGAGGATGGAACGATCACCGGGGGAATGATCCCAAAAATCACCTCGGCTTTGGAAGCCCTGGAGAGCGGTGTTGAGAAAGTCCACTTCATCGATGGTAGAACCCCTCACACTCTTTTGTTAGAGATCTTTACGAAGTCTGGCATTGGGACTGAAATTCGCAAAACCAATCGTCCGGCGTGACGTTTTTCGGTGACAACCAATGCTTTAACAAGCATTTTTAAAGTATTCCGAAAGGAAGGTGCGTTGTTGTTCCCTCAGGCACATCGCCCTTTTGCTAGGCGATCTTACCAAGAAAGAGTGGCACCCGCAAAAACGGACCTGCCAGGTCCCTCCACTCCGGTTCCTTCTCCAAAGGTATCCGGAAACAATTGATAATCCTGATCAAAAACATTCTCGATCCGGGCATGCAATGCAAGCGACTCGGTCACCTGAAAATGACCATATATTCTGGTCAAAGTTCGGGAATCGGTTTGGGGATTTCCGGGGGCCAGGTAGGCCGCTTCACCGAAATACGAAACCCCCGCCCCAATCAACCAACGTTCTGCATCATAACTCAGGTCAATGGAGATAAGCTGATTTGGGAGATCAATCACCTCCTCGTCAAATTGGGAGGTGAAGGCCATGCGATATCCCAATCGATCGGAAATCAAATTCCCGTTCGCCGAGATCTCAAGGCCACTCACCGCCGACACTCCTGCCCGATTGATCCGGCGGGTGGTTCCCGCAGCCGGAAAGCTCGTAACAATAGCATCTTCCAACTCCTGTTTATAATAGGTCACGCCAAATTCATGATCTCCGAGACGTTGGGTGAATCCCGTTTCCCACCCGACGATTTCTTCGGATCGTAGGTCCGGATTGGAAAGCTGGTTGGAAAAGAACGAGGGAAAGAACTCGGAATCAAGACGGCTTGGGTTGCGGTAAGCCTCACTGGCCCTGGCATGGATACGCGTTCCTGATTCGCCGAAAGAATAAACCGCTCCGGCATTCCACGCAGAATCTCCATCGAATTCATTATGCTCATCATATCTTCCTCCAACCTCGAGCAAGAGTGCTTCAACCGGTCGATAGTAGAAGTTGGCATACGCTCCGGCGATGGACTCATCGACACTCCGTCCGCCTGAATTGTCAAAGTGGCTCACCGTCCCCTCCAAGCCGGCAACCAAAGTCACAGCATCGCTAAGAACGACTTCATTGCTCCAGTTGATGGTCCATCGTTCCTGATCGGTCCCAAATCGAAAACCATCGAAATCGCCACGGTAATTTTCGTAATAGACCCCCGTGGTCAGGCGCGCATTCCAGCCGGGATTGACTTGGTAGAAGAGGTTTGCGGCAAGCAAGGCCGTCTCTGTTTCGATATCAGAACTTGAAACTCCAAACACATTGGAAGCCCGGGTTTCAAGAAAGTTGTCAGTGCCGCGATAGGTCACTTTCAGGCGAAGATCCTCTTCCAGCTGCCATTGCAGCGCCAAATTGAGGTAGCTCTGGCCATAGTCGTGCAGAGGCAGATCCTCGTAAGTATCATTCCCGGAGAATTGATAGCCAATCTCAACCCCATAGGCGAAATCCTCAAGCTGTCCACGTGAACCGAGGGTCGTTCGAAATGTCTCGAAGGCACCACCCTCGGCAAAAAGCTGATGCACCGGATCACCCGAACCTACTGAAGTCTCGTAACCAATCACACCACCACCAGCACCTGTGCCGTAAAGCACACTCTGCGGTCCCCGCAGCACCTCAATTTTGGTAATCTGTCCCAGTTGCCCGTTGGCGAGGAAGTTCCCCATCGAATTCGTGTTGTCCGAAACCCGCACTCCATCCACCATGATCTGCTGGTATCGGCTCGGTAGACCGCGAATGATTGCCGTTCCGGTATTCCCCGTAAGCCCGGCAGTTGAGAGCACCTGCGTCCCGGGAATGAGATCAAGGGACTCTAGCAATCGATGCCGTTGCATTCTCGCCAACTCAGTGACAGTAATAATGCCCACCGACGAGGCACTTTCATCACTCGCAGATTCAATTCTTCGCGCAAGAACCGTCAAGGGCTCAAGCTCTTCGACTTTTTGGCCGGATGAAATACCCAAGCCAAGAAGCCCCAACAGTCCCGGAAGGACGGTTTTTTCTTTGGTCATTTATTTTTTCAAGACAGGAACCCGAACTCCGCAGGCTCCATGATTGTAAAAAGACTTCAGGCTGGCGATCTGGCTCATTTATTTCCATTGGAAAGTAAATCTACAGTGGCGGGACCGCTCCGGAATACGTCGAGATCGACTTCACCGGATTCCCCATCAATTTCCTGCCCGTGCGACGGGCTTCCCGAAACCATCGATGAGTGCTTCACCGATGGTGCTGTTTTAGACCAACAACCGATTTCTTAGAAGGCTAAAGAAGGGAAATCTAATGACTCAATAGTTGCCCCATTCGCTAAATTTCAGACCTTGAGGATTACTGAGATTCGGCCTCATTTAACTCCTGAAAAATTCCAGCGTGCATTCGCCCTTTTCCTGGATCAGATGAAATCAGATCAGCAGCTTGTCACCCTCTTCAAGCTACGTCATCCCGGCGGCATCGCCAGCGTCAACGTTGATTGGGTCGACCGCGAACTTGGCGTGACATACAGTAAGGATCACGGAATTGGTTGCGACACTCTTTTGGAACTCCGACGAGTTCTCTTACACCTAAGTCCGAATCGCATGATCACCAAATTCCTTTCCATCCTGCCCCGCCTGGAGAAAAATCACCATTTGCTTGGTTACCGGATTCATATCCTCCTTTCCTCACAGTTCAGACTGAAGGTTTCGGACCCGCTGGACCGCAACCTTCTACAAATCGTCCCTCTCCCCCGCAGCCGTGATCGGCTTGATATGATCCGGTGGCTATCTTTCAAACACGGTGATACGTTCATTCCTCCCGGCGATATTCGACTGGAAATAATCCTAGCGAACCAAGCCTGACGAATCAGGCGCTTGCTTTTTCTTAGGATGACAGGTCGACAAAGCCTCATACGTAACATAATTTAGCCGTCGTAACGTCCTCCAGAATTTGTATCGCTGTTTTTACGACTCGACTTCCTGCCTCAATGAGCCTGCACACCTGCATCATCCCCTGCTTCCTTTTTATCATGTTTGGTCTGGCCAGCTGTTCCAAATATGGCACACCTTCATACAATCCCGACATCGGACCGTTTGATGAAGACGGTAACTATATTGAAGAGTGGGCAGACAACCCGCCCAAGCGAGGGACAAAGCTGAAACGACGCAAACCGGAACCGGAGCCCCAACCTGCTTCGCGTATCGCAGAAGCCCCAAAGCCGATTTACCAACCCCGGCCGATACCAAAGCCAAAACCCCGGCCCGTTGTTAAGCCGAAACCAAAACCCGTCTTCGTCAAACCCAAGACGATCAGACACACCGTTCAAAAGGGCGACACTCTTTACGGTCTTGCGCGCAAGTACGGCACGACAGTTTCAAGAATCCAGAAAGCAAACAATCTCAGCGGCACCATAATCCGGACAGGAAAAACCTACGTTATTCCAAAATAGCAGCCCCATTCCTGAAAATTAAAGGCCGCTTGCCCACGTATCATGAGGCGATGGTGAGAGTTCTTTCCTCAATAACCTCTTTTTTTCTGATCTCTTTTTCGGTGCGCGCCGAAAAAGACCCCCAGCTCACCGGACCGGGCCTTGAGATTGGCCTCATCTCCGAGTCAACCGGAGTGAGCACCGGGAAACCACTAACCCTCGGCCTTCACATTCACCACCTCCCCGGCTTTCACACCTATTGGAAGAACCCCGGAATCGTGGGTATGGCCACCTCGCTTGAATGGTCTCTCCCGGAAGGATTTACCGCTTCTGAAATCCGTTGGCCCTATCCCGAGAACACCTTCATGGCCGAATATCCGTGCCATGGATACGAGCGGGACGTGACGCTAATGGTCACCATTACCCCGCCCGCCCAAATCGCGGCCAAGAACGTGACCTTTAAAGCCGAATCTGCCTGGATGTGCTGCGCCAAAGGTTGCTTCCCTGGCTTCGAGACCCTCGAACTAACCCTTCCGGTGACCACCGCGCCCAAACCCGTTCCGTCCGCCAAAGCCCTCCTGGCAAAAGCGATCAAGGAACTCCCCTCAAAGAAGCACGGAGTGAAGGCCATCCTCCACAGCAAAACAGACGCGGAAACCATAACGCTCAACTTTCGAGGCGACCTCAAGAGCCCGCTCGGAAAGCCCTATTTTTTCTCCAGTGACGGCCAGGTTTCTTCCGACCAAAAACAAAATTTCGTTGAAGAAAAGGACGGGACATTCACGCTAAAGATTGCCCGATCCGAGTTCTCACCCGAGGGGAAAACAAGCGTCCCCGGCGTCTTAAAAGTCGGAAACCGCTACCTTGAAATCGAGGCAAGTCCTGCTCTCTAACGGATTGCTTCATCAACCTTCCGGAATACCTTGAGGCAGAAAGCCAATGGGTTATCTCAATCTTCAAAACACCACTCGACGCCTCTTTCTCCGCGATTGCACGACCGGACTAGGGGAATGTGGCTTACCAACCAGCTCACGCAGGACGCCTCGGCCACCGGCCCCTTGGTGATCAACAATGATCCAACCGCCCCCTTGGCCCCGCAGTCTCCTCTCTCCAATACCAAAGTCAAAAAAGTCATCTATCTTCACATGATCGGTGCTCCTTCGCAGCTCGAGCTTTTCGATTACAAACCCATTCTCAAGAATTACGACGGCAAGGACTGCCCCAAGAGCTACCTCGAAGGCGAACGCTTTGCCTTCATTCAGGGCACCCCACAGATGCTGGGACCGGTTTATCCCATCCAACAACACGGCGATTCCGGAGCCTGGATTTCCGATCGCCTGCCCGAGCTTTCGAAGCATACCAATAAAATGACCTTCATTAAAACGATGAAGACCGATCAATTCAACCATGGCCCCGCCCAACTGATGGTTCAAACCGGCCATCCCAGACTGGGCTATCCGGCCATCGGCTCGTGGGTAACCTGGGGGTTGGGATCGGAGAACCAGAACCTCCCCGGATTTATGGTCCTACTCTCCGGCGGGCGGGTCCTCCGTGTCGGCAAATCCCTCTGGGGCTCCGGCTTTCTCCCTTCTGTATACCAGGGAGTGCAGTGCCGCTCATTCGGAGATCCCGTTCTAAACACCCGGAACCCTCAAGGTATCTCTGCAAGGTCACGCCGGAGAACGCTCGACGCTCTTCAGGAGCTCAACCACGAAACATTCGCGGAGCTTGCCGACGACGAAACCGTCATCAGGATTGCCCTATATGAAATGGCCTTCCGTATGCAGACGTCAGTCTAGGAGGTCATGTCCATCGATGACGAACCCGAGTCCGTCCACGAAATGTATGGGACAAAGCCGGGCAAGGAATCCTTCGCCAACAACTGCCTCTTCGCCCACAACTGCCTCCTCGCCCACAGGCTCGCTGAAAACGGAGTCCGTGTTATTCAACTTTATGACTGGGGGTGGGACACCCATGGCTCCGATAAATCCGAGGCTCTCAACGTTGGCTTCATCAACAAGTGTCAATGCCGATCTCCGCTCTGCTCACCGACCTCGAACAACGGGGAATGCTTGACGACACCCTCGTCGTCTGGAGCGGAGAATTCGGCCGAACCACGATGCAGGAGAATCGAAACGGTGCGAAAATGGCCTTCCCCGGCCGAGATCACAATCCCAACGCCTTTACTCTTTGGATGGCCGGCGCCGGGGTCAGGCCAGGTATCACTCACGGCGAAACCGATGAAATGGGCTACCGCTCCCTTCCCGGCCAGGAGGTCCACCTTCGCGACTTCCACTCCACCCTTCTCCACCTCGTGGGGCTTGATGCCGCGCGACTTTCGTTTCCAAGACAAGGCCTGAATGAAAAATTGATCGGCGTCAAACACGCCAAAATCATCAAGGATATTCTTTCATAAACGACAAGCAAACGGAGCCGGGTTCTCAAGCTTGTGATCTCGAACCCGACCCCGCTCGGGGGGTACTCGCAAGACAGCCGATCCATCACAGCTGTCAGGATAAGAGACCTTCGCCACCCGGATTTGTTCAAAATCTCCTTTCGCTTTCGCGCCTGTCACCCTGGTTGGTAACATTGAACTGGATCAAAACATTACCCCCGCCGGACCATGGCGCTAAAAAACGCTTCCTCGGCAAGGTTGCCGGGAAATAGTATTCCATTTCGCGCTTCTCTTCATTCTTCAACCGGAAGAATACAAAGACGAAAATCACAATCAAAACGCCAATCACCACAAGAATGATCGATTCTGGTCGAACCTGCGAACCACTCCCAGCCGTTTCACCGGAGTCCCGATCCCCTCTTGCCTGGGCGTTGTTGTGCTCGATCTTCTCCATGACAAGCCCCAAATAACCCAACTCCTCGGATAGAATGCGGGTGCCACTCGCGATCTGCGACTGAGGATCTGCTGACAATCTTGCCTTGCGAGCCGCTTCGGAAAGCGCCCGTTGAATGGAAGCCTGAAAGTCTCCGGTCTGTTGTTCCGACCAATCAGTCGCACGACTAAACTCGCCAAAATATCGCGGTGACTCCGGGTCATCAATCACGTGAAGGAGTAATCCCCATAAACCCTCCCCCCCCCAGCTGCGCCCCATCTCAAGCGCAGCTTCATTGCCGCCTACCCCGGCATCTCCTGGCAGGATCACAACAAAAACCGCAGAATCCCCCTTTTCGCGGGCTACCAAAATATCACTCTCCATTTCCAGCCTCACGCTCTCATCCAGCCACCCTTCCGGATCGTAAATTCCATTCGCAGGCCTGAGCGGTGTATCTCTCTGCCCTCCATTTGCAGGAACAAACAGGGCCAGCAAAATTAGCAAAACTCGCTTCACTTCCACCGCACTTCCCCCCCCAGGTTTTCAGCTTTCCCCAGACTCAACCTCCGCTCGGTCCGTTCCGCGCCCTCGGACAGCACGCCAACAGCTCCCTCCACAAAATTTAGAACCGCCACCCCGTAATCCTGCCTCAAAAACAATCTTCCGGAAAACTGCAAAAGCACCACCCATTGTTCTTCATTCAGGAATGGCTCAATCGCATAACCCGACGTGACCGAGACCCGATCATTCGCACTATCGATCAACAGGAGAATGGTCCACGGCCTCAGCTTCTCCTCCACCGGATCGTTGACCGGACTCGCATTCAACATCCAAAAACCAAATTCACGAGGGTCGGTTTCCTGCTCCAAATCGACCACACAGAAACTGAAACGAACTTGGGGAAAGCGCGTGGCCAATTCAGACAATGCCTCATCTATCAGCTCGCGGTCAGCCGGACCAAAGTGTCCGTTTGGATCGATATAACGCTCAATCTTCGGAGCCGCGAAGGGAAACTTTTTGACCACACTGTGGCCGGAGTAACCGCAGCGGGAGCAATTCTCAACCGGCTCTTCAATAATCGCCCGACAACCGGGGCAAGTCATCGCGCTAATGGCAAAACTACCGGCCCGGTATTTTTTGCTGCCTTCTGACTCGTCCCTTCGCTTCGACATCCTTTAACTATCAGCCCTTAAGGTCACAGATCGACCGTGAGCGTGCAAGCCTTCCATTTTTGCAAAGTGCTCGACCACCCGCTGTGATTTACGAACCGCTTTCTGGTCCATCCGAACCACGCTCGCACGCCTTTGGAATTGATCGGCCCGCAAACCTGAAAACGAGCGTCCCGATCCCTCGGTCGGCAAGGTATGACTTGGACCGGCCAAAAAATCTCCCACCGCCACCGCCGAGTAGTTCCCTATATAAATCGCGCCCGCCGTCCTGACCTCGTCCAGCCACTTGTCTTCGTCCTTTGCGACCAGAATCAGGTGCTCCGGAGCCCAGTCATTCACAATGGAAATCGATTCCTTCATCGATTTCGTGAGCAAAAGGAACCCCGCTTTTTTCAAAGCCTTGGCCGCAATCTCACGACGTGGCGTTTCCGCCAACTGAATCTCAAGTTCTTTTTGGATTTCCTTAAAGAGCTTTCTCGAATGAGTGACCACTCCGACAACGGAGTCCGGCCCGTGCTCCGCCTGCGCCAAGAGATCCGAGGCCAAAAAGCGAGCATTCCCAGTCGCGTCCGAGGCAATTAAAACCTCGCTCGGTCCGGGAAGAAGATCGATCGAAACCGCTCCCACCATTTGACGTTTCGCTTCCACGACGAAACTATTTCCCGGACCGAAAACCTTATCGACAGGGGCGATCGACTGGGTGCCAAGCGAGAGCGCGGCAATCCCGTGGGCCCCACCGGCTTTGTAAATCTCAGTCGCGCCGGCGGCTTCGAGCGCATAGAGCAAATCGGAATTCACCGAACCATCCGCACCCGGCGGGGTCGCCGCCACAATTTCGGGAACGCCTGCCGCTTGCGCAAATCCCGCCGTCATCAGC
>JAURPJ010000124.1 GCA_030835305.1 Verrucomicrobiota bacterium
CGGAGAGCGATATTCCGCCCTCACTCCTTCGGACGCCTATCGGACATAACGCAAAAGGCCTCACCAACTCATGAGTTGGTGAGGCCTTTTGCGTTATGTCCGATAGGCGTCCGAAGGAGTGAGGGCGGAATATCGCTCTCCGTCGGATTTTTTAACCGCGTTGAGGTTATCCTCGTTGATCATCATTTCGCGGTCGTCCATCTCATGGGCTTGTCTGCGCCAGGTTGAAGGTCCCAGCCACGGGATAGTTCAAAATCATCGATTTGTCGAACCTCGCCGCGTAGCGGTTCTGTTCAACAAGGCGGTAGCCCCGGCGACTTGCCGCTGTCCGAGTTTGTGGACGTGTCGGGCGTTTCTGCTACTATAGACGCTTGATTTTCGGACGGTCGCGGATCACCTATTATGCTCGGTTCAAAAAAATGTCTGACCGTTCGCTGTCCACAGAGAGTTGATTTGATCAATGAACCTCAAGATTTTCTCGATACTCCATCATGCGCTGGCTTCGTTACGATAGGAAGGTCATGAAAAAGAAAATTGCAATTGCTCTCACTATTTTTCCACGAAGCCTGTTCGTTCTCGCATTGGTCTCCTTCATCGTTTGCTCGATTGCGGAGCTTGGTCTCTCTAGCGGAAGCGCCAACATCGGCCTTGGGCTACTATTCATAGCGCTCCTAATAAACATTCCAACTTTCATTGCTTGGGTATTGTATTTCGCGACACGAGGGTCGGGACAGTCGCCCGACAAGCAAAGCGAATAATCTGCCGAACAAGGTGGTGGTGGACAAGCGGCTACTCGCTCCGAGTCGACATGGCCCTCTTCACTACAACACTTAACCCTGTTTCGGAGGTGCGCCCCCAGTAGCCGTTGCCACACCTTGAACGTTGATATGGTTGTGGATTTGTCAATGGGCAATGGTTCATTATTCTCGCTAAATGTTTAGTGAGCTTGCTGGTTCGAAAACCGCAACGGAGAAGTGAGGGATACTGGGCGTGGTGTGCTGTTTCGGGCAGACTGGTATGCAACAATGCGCAGCTTTTTAGACAGAGCAAAGCGATGCCCGGAGGGTGAAGGCCGGAAGGATGACGGACTGAATCAAAGATGCGTGAGCCAATCCTATGATAGGTATCGTACTTGGAGGTCACAGTGTTCGTCTTCACCGATGGCCTTCTCCTTTATCTAGACTCGCATGCACATCTGCTTTCGCGGACTTAACGCTGAACGTCATCAAGGGGCCGGCTTTGCGCCTGGTTATGAGGTCTGATTCCTCTCTTCACTTCTGCGGTCTTGGTTGTGTTTTTCTTGGTGCTAGTGTACATCGAGCCGATCTTGGTCAGTTCATCCGGATCCCAACCACTTTACGGAAATTTCGATATGGTAATGAAGTGCATGGGCGGTCACGAGATATTTCTCTACCTTGCTGAGGATGAAGCTTTCGAGCACTGTCCACGTCATCGCGACATGAGTCTGATGGGGCGTATTGAGCGCGACGGAAACTCGGTGACAATTCATAGGAAGCACGATGACGCACCTTGGTGTCGCGTGTATCTTGACGGCTCAGGTCACTCTCTTGTCTTCCTCGACGATTCTTCTCGTCATGACCTCCCGCAAGTAAACAACCCGTGGAGAGCTTGTTCCCCGCGACTACTCCCTGAACACTAAGCTACACTCAGAAATGAAGACGAAGAACAAGACGCTGCGATGAAAGATCAGCGCAAAAGTGAGTGATTTTCCCTCTTAATTTTTAAGCTTTGACTTGGATGAAGAAGCCTCTTTTTTCGTGATTGGAGGGCTCTCGGGATTGTCGGATTCCGTAGAATCAGTGGAGAAGTTTGCGCATGATCACGACGATGATTTGCTCGTGCTTTTTGGTGATCTGCTGCAGGACTCGTTCGAGCGCGTGGTGGGTGTCTGCGATTGCGGTCGGAATGGATCCCGCTCCGTTGTGGGAGGATTTTCCAGGATTATCGGATCATGATAAGACAGGAAGTTAGATTGACATCCTGCCTCGAGGTCGGGGTATGGTGGCCCAAGAAACAAATACGATGATTGTAAGTAATTTATTAATGAGGGCCGCAGCGATTGTCGTGCTGGGGTGCGGGAGTGTGACGGCTGCCGAAGGTGAGTTCCAAAGTCTCTTCAATGGAAGGAACCTTGATGGCTGGGATGGCAATCCTGAGATTTGGTCGGTGCACGACGGCGTAATCATCGGGAAGTCGGAAGGGCCTTCCCGGATGAAGTACAATCAGTTCTTGATTTGGCGTGGCGGAGAAGTGGAGAACTTCGAGTTTCGGGCCCAAATGAAGATCATTGGCGATAATTCCGGGATTCAGTATCGGAGCAAGGAATTACCAGCGGTCGGCAAGTGGGCGGTCGGTGGTTACCAATGTGATGTTCATGTGAATTCCCCCTATCACGCCATGCTCTATGAAGAGCGGGGGCGGGGGATTACCGCGCTGAATGGGCAGGGAGTGGTCACCGATCCCGAGGGGACGCGTTGGCTGACGGATCGCCATGAGACGGTGAAAGCCGAGTTTGGAACCTGGAATGAATACACCATCATAGCGAAGGGAAATCACATCATCCACAAGTTGAACGGCAAGAAGACGGCGGAGTTTCATGACTTTGAGAAGGGCCGGCGTTCTCTTAAGGGGCTTCTCGCTTTTCAGATCTCGAGCGGTAAGCCGATGACGGTCATGGTCAAGGAGGCCAAGCTAAAGATGCTCCCTAAAGGTGGCGTGATTGACTTTAAGGACTTCGCGATTCCGAGTGATGCCCAGGTCATTGAAAAAAGAAAACCTGCTCCGAAAAAGAAAGACGGTGAGAAACCGAAGAAGTCCGCGGCGGGCGGGAATAGTGCCACGCCCGTTGCCAATATCACCAAGCCCGATGGTTTCGAAGTGGAGTTGCTGTATTCGGTGCCAGGTGCCAGGCAGGGATCCTGGGTGAATCTCTGCAATGACGACAAGGGACGGATTTATGCGAGTGATCAATATGGCGGACTTTATCGATTTTCTCCTCCCGCACCCGGGAAAGAGTTGACTGAGGCTGAGATTCAAAAACTGCCACTCGAGATCCGTGCCATCAACGGGATGCTTTTTGCCTTCGATGCGCTTTATGTCGCGGTGAATGACTACGAGCGGAAAATCGAAAGCGGTCTTTATCGCATCACCGATAGCGATGGAGATGATGAGTTGGACAAGGTCGAGAAGCTTCGTGGGATGACTGCGCGGGGTGACCACGGGGTGCATGCCATCGTTCTCACTCCCGATGAAAAAGGACTCTACCTAATCTGCGGCAACAATGTTGATCCGACGGAAGCGGCTGCGACTTCACCTCTAAAACCGCTTTGGGATGACGATCATCTCCTGGCGCGCATGCCCGATGGAAGGGGGCACAATCGTGACCGCCTTGCTCCGGGGGGCATTATTTATCGTGTCGATCCCGAGGGCAAACACTTCGAGGTTTTTGCCAACGGATTCCGCAATATTTTCGACGCCGGCCTAAATCACAACGGTGATCTCTTCACTTACGATGCTGACATGGAGTATGACTTTAATACGCCATGGTATCGTCCCACCCGTATCAACCATGTTGTCAGTGGTGGCGAGTATGGTTGGCGTAATGGAGCTGGTAAATATCCCGAGTTTTACTTCGATAATCTGCCGGCGACGCTGAACATCGGACCGGGATCGCCGACCGGAACGACCTTCGGCTACGGGGCCAGGTTTCCGGCCAAGTATCAGAACGCTTTTTATGCTCTCGATTGGAGTTGGGGGAAAATTTACGCGGTGCATTTGGAGCCGGACGGAGCGAGCTATGCCGCGACCAAGGAAGAGTTCATTACGGGAGGTCCGCTTCCGGTGACAGATGCCATCATTCATCCGGATGGCGCGATGTATTTCGCGATTGGCGGGCGTCGCGTTCAGTCCGGGCTTTACCGCGTGACCTACACGGGAAAGGAAAGCACTGCTCCGGCCAAGGCGGTTGCCGTCAAATTGCCGCTTCACGAACTGCGCAAAAAAATCGAGGTCTTTCACGGCAAGGCCGATCCCAAAGCGGTTGAATCGGTTTGGCCACATTTGGGACATGAAGATCGTTTCATCCGGGCGGCGGCGCGCACCGCGCTGGAGCACCAAGAAGTATCGACCTGGAAGGTAAAAGCCTTCAATGAGATCGATGCCATGGCCCAACTTGAGGCGCTGCTCGCGCTGGTCCGGGTCGAGGGAGAAGACAAGGACGATCTTTTCCGCGATGCGATTTTTCAGATTCTACTCAGGCGCGATTACGGCAAGCTTTCCACCGAGGAGCGACTGGCGTATGTGCGCTTGATTCAGATTGCTCTGAATCGTTTGGGCGATCCGGACAAGGCAACTCTGAAGGCGATTGCGGCCAAGCTTGATGCCTCCTATCCGGCCGACACTTTCGAGGAGAACTGGCTCCTGACCGAGACGCTCGCTTACCTGCAGTCTCCGAATACTGCCGCGAAAGCGATTGCCTTGATTGAAGCGGCACCGAGTCAGGAGCCGCAGATGGAATACGCCCGGAGTATCCGGTTTTTGAAGACCGGCTGGACGAGTGATCTTCGCAAACGTCAACTGGAGTGGTTTCTCAAAGCCGCCAACTACAACGGGGGGGCGAGCTTCGCCAAGTTCATCGAGTTTATCCGGAACGATTCACTTGCCACCTTTAGCGATGCCGAGAAAAAGGAGCACGCTGCGCTCATCGCGAAGAAACCGGAGCGAAAGAGTGCGATCGAGCTCTCGGGAGCGATCTTCGCGGGCCGGACTCCCACGATGTGGAAACTCGAAGATTTGAGCGAAGCGGCCCGGAACGGTATGAAAGGACGTGATTTTGTGCAGGGAAAGAAGATGTTTGCGGCATCGGCCTGCTATGCCTGTCACCGTTTTGGGAATGCCGGAGGTATGACCGGGCCTGACCTCACGGGAGCCGGGGGACGCTACAGTCCCCACGACTTGCTCGACCAAATTATCAATCCAAGTAAAGAGATCAATGAGCAGTTTGCACCCATCGTGGTCACCCAGAAAGACGGAAAGACCCTGACTGGCGTGGTGGTGAACCTGAGTGGTGATAATGTCACCATCAACACCGATCTCAGCGATCCCAACCAGCGGGTCAATGTCGATCGCAAAAAAGTGGAGAGCATCGAGCCCAGTAAGATATCCATGATGCCTCCCAACTTGCTCATGATGCTGAAAAAGGAGGAAATTCTCGATCTCGTCGCCTATATTCTGAGCGGTGGGAATGAGAATCATGCCGCTTTCAAGAAATAGGTGTGATGAATTGATTTTTGAACGGATGACGTTTGGGGAGGCGTATCAGGCTCGACGACAAGGGGACACTTGTTTTCGGGCTTTGCAGATTGCCTCGAAGGCATTCTGGAACTAGATTTGCGAAGATCATGAAATTTGAAACGATTTTGATGGCGACTTGTTTCGCCTTCGGGACTTTGGTTCACGCCGACCGGCCCGATTTTAACGACAAGGAAGCTCCCCGGACTCTCGGTGATTTTCGCGAGATCCAGAGTGCTTTGCAATCCCATCTCGAGCGCGCCCGCTCTGCAACGATTTGCCTGCAAATGGGCGGAGGTTCCGGAAGCGCGGTGATTGTCAGCAAAGATGGTTTGGTTCTGACTGCGGCTCACGTCACGAGCAAGGTCGACGAGGAAATCAAGGTGATCATGGAAGATGGTCGCGAGTTTAAGGGGCGTTCCCTCGGGCTCAATTCCGAGACTGATTCGGCAATGTTACAAATTGAGGGTGATGGGCCGTTTCCTTTCGTGGAAGTGGATCTCGATGATACGACCGAGTTGGGCGACTGGGTTTTTTCTCTCGGGCACTCGGGCGGATTTGACAAAGCCCGCGGGGTAAATGTCCGGGTGGGGCGCTTGGTCCGGACGGCACCAACCACGGTCCAATCTGATTGCATGCTGATCGGTGGTGACTCGGGTGGTCCGCTCTTTAGTATGGCCGGTGAGCTGATCGGAATTCACAGCCGGGTTGGAGCATCTCGCGAAGAAAGTATGCATGTTCCAATCCGCGAGTTTCAGGCCCACTGGGACGAACTGAAGGAAGGTAAGTTTATTGGAGAAGGTGGGTTTGCCCAGAAGAGCAAACCGGGTAGCGGCTTTCTGGGCGTTGTGACCGAGGAATCGGATGAAGTTGGATTGAAGGTGACCGAAATTTGGGAGGATGGCGTTGCGGACAAGGCTGGTATCAAAGTGGGTGATCTCATCATCGAAATTGAGGGTGAGAAGGCGACCAAGGAGCTGATGACGAACAAGCTTGCCGAATCGGGAGCGGGAGACAAATTGAAGCTTAAGTGGAAGAGCGGAGCTGAAACCAAGGAGGAAACAATCAAACTCGGAGAACGACCATGAAGATCATCACTTTCCTGCTGGCAGTATCATTGCCTCTCGCTGCCAATTCACTTCCTTCGGAAAAGCGGAAAAATGGACCGTTGGTTCAGGACGCTCTTTCTCCGGTTCAAGTTTCCCTTCAGGAGAGCAGCGCGGTCTTTTACAGCAACGAAACTTCGAAAGCTTTTCTTTATGGAACGGTGGTGTCCGACGATGGCCTGATCATGACGAAAGCCAGTGAAATCGAGGAAGTAGAAAGCTACTACGTGCGCGTTGGGACCAAGAAGTACAGGGATCCGGTCGTTGTTGCGAGAAACGACATTTGGGATGTCATGATGATAAAAATCGATGCTGAAGGCTTGAAGCCAGTGGATTTTTCCCAAGCCAGAGATTTGGCCCACGGAACCTGGGTCGTATCCAATGGGGCTACCGAGCGCCGGTTTCGGCGTCCTCGGGCCGGCATCATTAGCGCCAACAAACGTGAGATTCCCGGTGGTTCTCCCGCAGTTTTGGGAGTGGGGCTTAAAGAGGAGGGCGGTAATCTGCTCGTTGGTGAAATTACCGAAAATTCCGGGGCAGCCAAGGCTGGTTTGAAGGAAGGGGACAAACTGCTCAAAGTGGATGGCTCAGACATCAAGGATCGCGATGGTTTGATCGCCTACCTCAAAGACAAATCCCCGGGTGATAAAATCAAGCTCACTTTAACCCGGGGTGAAGAAGAACTGACGCTTGAGGTCGAGTTGATGGCTCGGCACAAACTTTACGGACAGGGTAAGACCCGGAATGACCAGCTGAGCGGGGGTGAAGCCCAGCAATCGGCGCGAAGAACCGGCTTTCCCATGGTTTTGCAGCACGAGACGATGCTGAATCGCAACACCGTCGGAGGTCCTGTTTTTACCCTGGACAATCAGTTTGTCGGAATGAACATCGCGGCCGTGAATCGGGTTGAGGCCTTCGCCATTCCCGGAAAAGAACTTTCCGAGATCGTGGCCGAGCTGAAGAAGTCGCTGTGAGTTGATCCCGGTTCAGCCGGTTGCCGCTACTGCTGTTGAGACCGGTGTTTCTTGAAAATTTCCAAGGTCCGTTTCCGCTCATCGCTGTGGTCAAGAATAGGAGCTGGGTAGCCCTCGGCCAATGATTTGCCATCTGCAGGAGGATCTTGGAATGCCTTCGGGGCAATGAATTCAAGCTCGGGAACCCAGCGTTTGATATACTCGCCTTTGGGATCAAATCGTTTGGTCTGGGACCATGGGTTTTGTATCCGGAAGTAAGGCGCGGCGTCGGCCCCGGTGCCGGCACTCCACTGCCACCCTCCGTTGTTCGAGGAAATTTCGCCATCCAAAAGGTGCTGCGCGAAGAATTGTTCCCCAAGCTTCCAGTCGACGTGCAGGTCCTTGGTTAAAAACATAGCGACAATCATGCGCACACGGTTGTGCATGAAGCCCGTTTTCAGAAGCTCCCGAATTCCTGCATCGATGATTGGGAAACCCGTTTGTCCGGATTTCCAGGCCTCGAATTTTTTACCCGGCTCATCCCAGGGAAGTCCACACCAGTCAGGATTGAATTCATCTTTCAGCACGTCGGGAAAATGGTGAAGAATCTGGAAGTAGAATTCCCGCCATCCCAGCTCTTTGAGATACTGCTCCGATCCCAGTTTGGCCGCTTTTTGGTAAAGTTCCCGGATCGAGAGGGTTCCCCAGCGTAGATCTTGCGAGAGCCGGCTCGTCCCCGGGATCGACGGAATGTCTCGGGTGTCGTTATACCGTGGGATCCTTCGGTTAAGGGCTTCCTTCATGCGCTCGCGGGCGGCCTTCTCACCACCTTTGGGCAGTTCCCATTCCCCTTCCTCTAGATCCCAGGTGGCGAGAGTGGGGAGGGGGAGCGAATCAAGATTGTTGGGAGTCTTGATCGACTCAGGGCGGCCCGCAGGAGATCGCTTTTCGCCTCGAAGCCACCGCCTCGCAAACGGGGTGTAGACGCGGTATGGAGTTCCGTCGCCCTTCAGAATGTCGGTTGGTCCATGAAGCGAGGCATCTTGGAAGCTGTGGACGGGAATCGGGGATTGTTCTCTGAGTTTGGCTTCCACGGCCTGGCCGAAGGGATCGACGTCCTCGTTGTAAAAAACAGAATCGATTTCAGCCACTTTGATGAGACGAAGAATCTCAGAAACAGCATCTCCCCGACGAATGATCAACTTGCCACCAAGATGTTCAAGGTTTCCGGAGAGCGAAGAAAGGCACTCGCAGAGGAATTTCTGGCGCTTTGGGCCGGTCCAGGAGTGATCGCCCGACCAGTCGCTGAGGACGTAGACCGGAACCACTTCTACTCCTGATGAAATTGCCTCCAGGAGGGCGGTGTTGTCAGTAAGTCGTAAGTCGCGGCGAAACCAGTGGAGGACCCGACGATATTCTTTAGCCATGTTAAAACTAGGACGCCTTCAGAATTTGGTGGGATTTCTCAACCGTCGCGTTGCTAAGCTTGCCGTTGATGCGGCGGGAGTTATCGATCACTTTGAGCAATTTCGTCCGAGCTTGCTCGGCGGCACGCAGAGACTCACTGGCACTTCCGTAGTTCTTGTCCGAGAAATACTTCGTAAAGGTTGTTCCAGCCCTGCTGACGCAAAGGCGCCAGCCTTCAAAGGCGGTCGTTTCGTAAGTGAAACGGGTCAGGTTTTTGCGGGATTTCAACATGGCTTAGTTATTCTCGTATAAATAATCCAACTTTGCGGGATTTCACCTGAAAATCGGGGCTTTAAGGACGATTCTTTGGTAAACCGAAGCAAAAAAGGATTGCATCGGACCCGCTAAGCTGGTTTTTTCCGCGCCCGCGAGCCTTTAAAACCGTCGTAGGTCCTCTGGAGTTCCGTCACCGGAACTGCTCGCACAGGGGGAAACCCGACAAACCAACAAAATAATGTCAGAAGAAAACACTGAAATCGAAGAGAAGCCCGATCCAATCAAGCTGAATCGTTTCGAGCTCCCCAGCCGCCTCATTAAAAACGATGATACCGCCACCGATACCTACGCCCAGTTTACTGCCGAGCCTTTCGAGCAGGGATTCGGCCACACCATTGGTAACTCTCTCCGCCGCGTCCTACTTTCCTCTCTGGAGGGTGCCGCCATCACTTCAGTGCGTATTGCCGGAGTGCAGCACGAATTTGCGACTCTCCCCGGAGTCATTGAAGATGTCACGGACATCGTCCTCAACCTCAAGAAGGTGAAGTTCAAGGCTCATGAAAAGGAGCCCCGCGTTCTCAGCCTGAAGGTTGAAAAAGAGGGTGTTGTCACCGCCGGTGACATTCAGGAGGACAATATTTACGAGATCGTCAACAAGGATCAGGTGATTTGTACCCTAGACAAAAAGGTGAAGTTTGACGCCGAGATTGAGGTCCAGGTAGGCCGTGGTTTCAAGACCGGCGACGAAAACAAGCGTGAAGGCGCTCCGATCGGAGTGATTGCAATTGACTCCATCTTCTCGCCGGTTTCCCGCGTGAAGTACGAAGTTGGCGCGACCCGGGTTGGTCAAATGACCGACTTCGACAAAGTCGTTCTCGATATTTGGACCGACGGTCGTATCGAGCCTCACGATGCCCTTCTGCAAGCTTCGGCGATTCTCCGTCACCACCTCGACGTTTTCGTTAACTATGACGACGACGCGGTTGGATTCGAAGAAGCACCAGCAGAGCAGTCCGAAGAGAATGCCGCTCTCAAGAAGCTCCTCAATATGAGCGTCAACGAGATCGAGCTTTCCGTTCGTGCCGCCAACTGCCTCAACAACGCAAACATTACCTCGGTTGGTCAGCTTGCGCTCAAGACCGAGGCTGAAATGCTCAAGTACCGTAACTTTGGTAAGAAGTCTCTCAACGAAATCAAAGACAAGCTTCAGGAGCTTGGACTTGGTCTCGGCATGAACCTCGATCCGTCGCTTCTTACCGGACCTGCCCTCGGCGTCCCGGCTGCCCCCCGCCTCGGTGTGGAGGAAGAAGCGCCGGTTGGACTTGCTGACCTCATCGCTCAAAACCTCGACCAGTAAGGGTCGCCTTAACCTTACAATTTAGAAAGAAACAATTTGATGAGACATCGTCGTAAAACAGTAAGACTCCAGCGCAAAGACGGCCACCGTCGTTCTTTACTTGCCAACCAAGCCTGCGCTCTCATCGAGCACGGTCGTATTCGCACCACTCTGGCCAAGGCTAAGGCGCTTCGCCCGATCGCTGAGAAGCTGATCACCCTGACCAAGAAGGAAGACGGTGTTCACGCCCGCCGCATGGCATTTCGTTTCCTTCGTCAGAAGGACAGCGTGAAGCGTCTCTTTGATACCGTGGCTCCTGTTGTCGGTGATCGCCCGGGTGGTTTCTGCCGGATTACAAAGCTTGGACCTCGTCCCAGCGATTCCGCTCCGATGGCATTCATTGAGTGGGTTGATCTCGAGAACCTGGCCGATGACGACATTGACATCGAGGATACTGCCGCTGAGGGTGAGGAGTAAAAATCCATCCTCCAAATCAATCACAACGGCTGACTTCCGAGAGGAGGTCAGCCGTTTTTTCGTTGCTCAAGCTGTCCCTTTCCCCAATCTCCTCCCGGCATGATCCACAAATTGAATTTCGTTTCCTTCGCCGCTGCCCTTGGCTTCTTTTTTCTCCCCTGGCTTGATTTTCAGTGTTCGGAGAAATCAGTGATAACCCAGTCCGGATTTCAAACTGTAACGGGTGGGGGTCTTTTGGGAGAGGATACAAAATCGATGGCCGAAAATAAGAAGAATGATGAAGACCAGGATGGGTTTGGAGTGGCCCTCTTCGTCGCGGTCGGCCTGGGCTGCGTTGCCCTGGGGTTGCTCCTTGCTTTTATCGGGCTTCTCGGTGGCGGACCACCATCTCCCGCCTTGCCGGCGCTGGCTGCCGTGGCGCTCATTTTGATCGGCTTACAGATGAAGCTTGGTTTCCCCATGGAGCAAAAAATCGCCGAGTCGTTCCAAAAACCCCGTGATGAAGAGGGAAATACGCATGCTGACGTGGGCAAATTATTCGCCCAAATGAATATTCGGATTGTCTATCGCCCTTGGATTTATGCCGAATTGGGAAGTCTTTTCCTCCCGGTCGGCATCGCATTTTTTTCGATAAAGCTGAACTGAGGTCCTGAACAGCTTACTCACCTACCATCCCCGGTGTAAATAATCTTCCCGTTTTTTGGCGCCTGGGGCCACGGAGTCGTTCCAGGTGCCCAGTCCTTTGGTTGGGTATTTCGGATTTTTTGGACTTCCTGTTTCACCCAGTTCGGAACAGTGACGTTTTCCTTCTGTCCGTATACCCAAGGGAGAGCGGGTGACATGAGACGATCCATTCCGGTCAGCGGTGGGCGCTCTTTGCCGACGGAGGTCACCCGGTCGGTGAGTTGTTTCACGATTTCCGGATGTTTGGTAGCGATGTCTGTTTTTTCGGAGGGATCGGCTTCGAGATCATAAAGTTCCTTTCCAACCAATTTGTATCTTCCCTTTCGAATCGCTGGAAAGCGCACACTACCGGAGACTTCGAAAATGATTTCATCCCGTGGGCTCTTGGAATAGGAAAAGATGACGTCAGTCATGTTCTTACCGTCGAGAGGACGCTCTTGATCGAGCGATGCCCCGGCAAGCGTGGCGAAGGTGCTGAAGAGATCGGTGACGTGGATCATGCCGTCATTCGTGGAATTGGCTTTGATCTTTTCGGGCCAGCGCATCAGGCAGGGAACCCGGACGCCGCCTTCGTAGTTTGTGTTTTTCGTGCCACGATAAGGTGCGTTCATTTCCTCTCGTAGTCCTCCATTGTCGTTGGAAAAGATAACGAGGGTGTTGTCTCCGAAGCCACTCTGATCAACGGCATTCACGATCAGGCCGACGGCATCGTCGAGGCATTTTAAGGCGGCGTAACGTTTCCCATGCTGCTCAACATAGCGGGGGATTTCCTCAAGCGGACCGTGGACTGCGTTAAAGGCGACATACATGAACAACGGTTGCTCCTGTCGCTCCATGCGGTGTTCGGCAATCACGCGGACGGCTTCGTTGGCAATGAGGTCCGTGCTATAACCGGGTTCGAAGACTGGCTTCTGGTTTCGATGCCAATCATAAACCGCAAAGCGTGCGGGCGCGTTGTGCGGAATCGTTTTATTGTTGTAGTCTATTCCCCAACCATAGTGACCGTATTGGTGATCGAAGCCCTGACCCATCGGGAGTTGGCCCGGGAGCCACTCTCCGCAATGCCATTTGCCGGCAATCGAAGTGAAGTATCCCGAGTCCTTCAACGCCTCTGCAATGGTTCGTTCCTCGGTCGCGACGCCGTGAATCCGGCGGGTTTCGTCCCCTTGCTTGTTCCTGACCAATTCCATCCCAAGCTTCGCGAGGTAGCTGGGTTTGCCAAAGTCTTCCGAGCGCCAATCACTCCAGGTTCGGAAGGCATACCGCCCGGTGAGGAAGGCGGCGCGGGTCGGGGCGCAGACCGCGTGAACGTAAAATTGGTGCAAGCTGACTCCTTGTGATCGGAGCTTGGTGAGGTGCGGAGTGAGCTTGGCGTCGCCGCCATTGAAGGCGGGTTCGTTCCAGCCCACATCGTCCGACAGAATGAAAATGATGTTTGGTTTTGAGCCATCGACTGGGGAAGCGTTGGCCAGATTGAGTGAAGCGAGAAAGAGGATGAGTTTTTTCATGGGTGAGGTGCTGCCTAGATATCGCAAATTGAGATGGCTTCTTCGAGGCCTTTGAGCGGATTGCCGGTGGGAATCCATTCGTGGCCGACGTAGCCGGAGTAGTTGATTTTGAGGAGGGTCTTCATAAGGCCGCGGTAATTGATTTCCTGGTTGTCGCCGATTTCTCCGCGTCCGGGATTTCCGGCGATTTGAACGTGGCCGATAAATTCGTAATGTTGTTCGATCCGTCGGATGAGATCGCCGTCCATAATTTGCACGTGATAGGCGTCGAAAAGAACTTTGAAGGCCGGAGAGGAGACCGCCTTGACGATCTCGACGCAGTTATCGATGTGGTCGCCTTGATACCCGGGGTGGCCTTTCATCTTCTCATCGACCTTTGAGTTGAGTGGTTCGAGGACTAGGGTAACCTTATGTTTCTCGGCAACCGCGGCCATTTTCTTAAAGCCCTCGATGCAGTTTTTGGTTCCTTCTTCAACCGAAACACAACTGCCATTTTCATGGTGAGTGGTGTCGAGTAAGCCGGTAAAAGTCATGACGTTTGGAAAACCCGCCGCTCCGGTGGTGGCAATGGTCTTTTCCAAAATGGCAAAGACCTCTGGGTGGTGCCCTTTGTTGTTCATCCCGCGTTCGAAGTTGTGGGATTTGGTCGCGGCGCAAACCAATCCGGTGTCTTTCAAAAGAGGAAGCTGTTCAGCGGAAAAGAGCTCGACTCCGGCAACGCCGAGTTGTTTGGCGTGTTTGATGACATCCAGTGGAGTCCATTTCGCCGCGACAATAAAGGGCCAGGCAGCGATGACCTGCTTGATCCGACCATTGCGGGCGGTACTCTCTTGGGCAAGAACGGGAGAAGTGAACGCGGCGGCACCAAGGCCTGTCAGGAAATTTCTTCTGGATGGAGTCATCTTATTTGAGGTGTCGGTGTGGTGTGTTTTTCACGGCTTCCAATTTTTCTGAGAGACGTGCTACAATTTCGGGGTGTTCCAAAAAAAGGTTGTTGGTTTCACCGGGATCTTTTCCGAGATGGTAGAGCTGACCGGTGAGGCCGTTTGCTTCAGGTTTAACATTTTTTGGTTTACTAAACCCTCCCGAGCCGAGCGCGGTGATCAGCTTCCAGTCGCCTTCACGAACGGTCATCACTTTGGCGCTTCCGGCGCGCATGACAAAGCTATCTCGTGAGGAGGATTCGCCTTTGAGTGATGGCAGGAAACTAAAGCTATCGGGACCAGCTTCTTTTGGGATTTTAGTTCCCATGAGTTCGGCGAAGGTTGCGAGGAAATCAGTAAAGCAGATCAGTTGCTCGCTGGTGGATCCGGCCTTGGCTACCCCGGGCCAGCGTGCCACGAAGGGCATGCGGTGGCCTGCTTCCCAGGCGTCCGCTTTCATGCCGCGAAGATGGCCTTGGGAGTCATGGGCATATTTTTTAACGTCTTTGTCATACCAGCAGGGGCCGTTGTCGGAGGTGAAGATGACCAGAGTATCTTTTTCCATTTTCGCTTCTTCGAGAGCGGCGAGGACCTTGCCGATTTGTGCGTCCACCATCATGACAAAGTCGCCATAGATGCCGACCTTGCTCTTGCCGAGAAATTCCTCCGAGGGGAGCCACGGAGTGTGCGGGGCAGGGTAGGCGAGGTAGAGCATGAGAGGGGCTTCTTTCTTGTGGCTTTTAATGATCTCAACCGCTTCCTCGGTGAAGTTTGGAAGAACGTCATCGATGTTCATGTCGGGCGAGATTCCTCCGGCCCGGCGCATGCGGCCTTGAATGGCATTCCACCCGGTTTCTTCCGGCGAGAGTTCTTTTTCGATATGGCCGGTGGGCGGTTGAACCGCCTTGTCATCCCGAATGTAAAAGTAGGGCGGAATATCAGTGGAGGCACGAATGCCAAAGTAGGAGTCAAAGCCGCGATCAACCGGACCTCCGGGAAGAGGTTTGTCGTAGCCATTTTCTTTGAATCCAACGTGCCATTTGCCGACCATGGCGGTTTTGTATCCTTGTGATTTTGCAAGGGAAGCGATGGTCATTTGCCCTTCCTCAATCAACGGATGCTTTGGCCAGCGCCCGACGTCGGTGCGGAAGGGATAGCGTCCGGTGAGTAAACCATAACGCGACATGTGACAAAGTGGGCCGGGCGCGTGGGCATCGGTAAATCTTATCCCGTCACGCGCCAGCGAATCAATATGCGGAGTCGCGATCTTCGAATGAGGGTTGAAGCAACCCGGATCTCCGTAGCCCATGTCGTCGACGAGGATGATGACGATGTTTGGTCTGGCCAAGCACGTCATCGAAAGAAGGAAGGACAGGAGCAGCAGTTTCAACGACATGGAAGGGAGGATATGAGGTGCAAAGTGTCTCGCAAAGGAGGAAAAGGCAGGAGTTTGGTTTTCCACTGTAGCCTTTTCTGGTGAAAGATCGTAAGCTTGATGGAAATTAAGACTATGGAAGGGAACACGTTGAAATGATCATGGCTGATGTCCTGTTGTGGACTTTTGTAATTTTGGGATTTTTTGTCATTACGATTGCCTACTGGGTGGCGGCGGTGGGACTGGCTCCGGAGCTGGTCGAGCAAAGTTGCGAAAGATTCGGGAACTCGCCCTGGAAATCTTTTTTGATTGGAGCGGCAATCGGAGTGCCCGGGATGGGGATCGGTTTGGCGATCGCCAATGGCGGGCCGCCTGTCATCAAGGTGTTTGGTATTCTTATTGTGATTTTGGTCTTTTTGCTGGGCCTTTGCGGGTCGGCCGGATTATGCCTGAGGATCGGGAAGGGGCTTGTGAATCCGCTCGATGAAGCGCAGCCGTGGTTACGAGTGAAGCGGGGTGGCATTGTCCTTGGTTTGATGATTATTTTTCCGGTGCTTGGATGGTTTTTTGTTTTGCCGGTCGTCATCCTTTCGGGGATCGGTGCGGCGTTTTTGGGCTGGCGTGATGGCAAGAAGGCTCAAGCCGAATGAAGACCAGACTGTCAGATGATCTTTCGCGCCGCACCTTTTTGCGAGGAGCCGCCGGAGTTGCGCTCTTTGCGACTTCGGGTTGTGAGGAGATCGAGGACTGGCTTGGAATGGGACCGAAAGAAGGTCTGGTGCTACCGCCCTCCGGGGAAGAGGTTGATTTAATTTCGCATGTGCTGAATCGGGTGACCTTTGGTCCCGAACCATCGGAGTATGCACGGGTAAAGGGGCTGGCCGGTGATGAGAAATCGGCGGTTGCGGCCTTTTTGGAAGAGCAGCTTGAGCCAGACGAGATTGAAGACAAACGAGCTCAGCGGGCGGTACGAAGGCTTGAGGCTATTCATGCTCCGCTTGGTGAACTCTATGAATACAAGGAAGCTCATCTGCTGGAGCAATTGACAAGGGCCACTTTGATTCGTGCGACGCGAAGCAAGCGTCAGCTCTTTGAAGTGATGGCCCATTTTTGGAGTGATCATTTTAACATCGATATTTCAAAAAAGGAATGTCGCTGGCTCAAAGCGGCTGATGATCGCGAGGTCATTCGAAAGCAAGCGATGGGGAATTTTTCCGATCTTGTGAGAGCATCGGCGCTCAGTCCCGCGATGCTTTGGTACCTTGATGGAAGAGAGAATCGTAAGCGCGATGAGAGTGAGAAGCCCAATGAAAACTATGCTCGGGAGTTGCTGGAACTTCATACTCTGGGAGTTGGAGGCGGATACACACAGCAGGACGTCATGGAGGTCGCAAGATGCCTGAGCGGGTGGACCGTGAGAGGGAAAGATCGTTTCTTTAAAGGGAAAGTGGAGTTTCATGCCGATGCACATGATGACGGGGCTAAGATCGTTCTCGGTAATGAGATTGCTTCGGGTGGCGGAGAGAAGGATCTAGATGATGTCCTGGAGATTGTTTGCAGTCATCCTTCGACCGCTCGGTATTTGGGCGAAAAACTTTGTATCCGATTTATCGCTGACGAGCCGTCGCAAGAGTCCATTTCGGAAGTCGCTGGTGCTTTCTTGTCCAGCAATGGTGATGTCAAGTCGACCTTGCGGGCGGTTTTTGCAACGACGGAATTCTTGAAGGGACCGCGGGCCCAAAAGTTAAAACGTCCTTTCGAGTTTATCGTTTCAGCCCTGCGGGGATCGCGGGCCCGGGTTTCGTCCGAGATGGATTTGGTGGATTATCTGATCCGAATGGGGCACGCGCCCTTCCAGTATCCGACGCCGGATGGCTATCCCGATGTCGCTTCGCCATGGACCGGGACTTTGCTCTGGCGCTGGCACTTCGCCATCGCCTTGTCGCGAAATGAAGTGAGTGAAGACATCCAAGTCGAAGAAAAAACCTTAATCAAGAAAGCAGGAAACGTTGAAGGGTTGGCGGCTTGTTTGTTGGGGCGGGTTCCGTCGGAAGAAGAAAAAATAGCTATGGAACGGAGCGGAGAGCCTCTGGCGCTCTTGATGGCTTCACCAGGATTCCAGTGGAGATGAAAGGGACCGGAATTATCTCAGGCAACGGTGACGAGCAACGAACTCTTGTTGTTGTTTTTCTGCGAGGTGGTGCCGACGGATTGACCTTGGTTCCTCCCGTGGGAAACAGCGACTATTACAAAGTTCGGCCAACCTTGGCTGTCCCGGAAGGTGAGATTCTAAAGCTGGGTCACTCGAACTGCGGGCTGAACCCGGCGCTTTCCGGTCTGCATGAAATCTATCGCGATGGCGGGCTTACGGTTGCGCCTGCGGTGGGGTCAAATGACGACACCCGCTCTCACTTTTATGCCCAGGATCTCATGGAGCATGGTGGTCAGTTGGCCGGTGGTTGGTTGGGTCGATTTTTGCGATATCGTGAGGGACGGCCGCCCAGTGCTTTGTCGGCGGTGGCGCTGGGCAAGGCGATGCCGGAGGTTTTGCGCGGTGCACCGGCGGCGACGGTGATGGAGTCGCTCGATACTTTTTCCCTGGGGAGTGGTTCCGGATCAACGGCGACTTTACAGGCAGAGTTGGGAACTCTCTATGGTTCCCAGGAAAATCTTCTTGGTCCGGCTGCACGGGACACCCTGCAGGCTTTGCAAAGGGTTGGGAAGTTGCGCAGCGAAGATCTTCCTCCGGAAAATGGCGCGGACTACGGGGATGATTCCTTCTCGCGTGGCCTGCACCAAACCGCTCGTCTGATTCGCGCCCAGGTCGGGCTGGAAGCGGTATCGCTGGATCTCGACGGATGGGATTCCCACTTTGCGCAGGAAGCGCTGATCACGCCCCTAATGACCCGGCTTTCTGATGGGCTCGCGGCATTTTATCGCGATCTTGGGAAGCGGATGAAATCGGTGACGGTTGTGGTGATGACGGAGTTCGGGAGGCGCGTGGCTGAGAACTCTTCGTTTGGAACCGACCATGGTCGCGGCGGCACAATGCTGGTGATTGGCGGCGGAGAACGCGGGAATGTCCTCGGCGAAATGCCAAAACTGGAGACCGGGATTTTGGTGGGGCCGGGAGATATTCCGGTGGCGACCGATTATCGCGACGTGTTGAAGCCGATTCTAACCTTGCATGGTGCCGGGAAAGCGATGGGCGAAATCTTTCCTGAAAATTAGATCACCGGACCGGAATGGCGCGCGGGATTTCGTCGTCTTCGATCGGAACAGCGCGGGGGATTTCACCCTCTTCGACAGGGATGGCGCGGGGAATGACATCTTCGACTGGTTCAACAATCAACTCGCGACCTGGAGCGATGGGGCCGTTTTTGATGTTCGGAAGTCGATCGGCACCTTTCATGATGTCGACCCAGATTGGGAGTGCAAGGCTGGCTCCGGAGCTGCCCCTGAGGATGGTTTCGCCTCGATCCATGCCAACCCAAACCGCGCAGGTCAAAGCCGAGGTGTAACCGGCATACCATCCATCGGTCGGGCCATTGGTGGTTCCGGTCTTACCTCCGGACGGAGCCCGAAATCCATAGGTTGAGCGAATGGACCGTCCGGTTCCGGATTTGTTCACATCCTCGAGAATTCGGGAGACTTCCCAGGCAGATCTTTCATCGGCAGCCTGATAGGCAATCGGGCCGTTTTTCCAGAGGACTTCACCGGAGCGATCCCTAATGGCCTGAATGTAGTAGGGGCGAAATCGGGTTCCGCCATTTGGAAAGATGGTGTAAGAGCTGGCGACGGCCTCAGGGGAAGCACCCCAGGATCCGAGGAAGGAAGAGGGAACCATGGGGATGTTACTGATATCAAAGCCCGATGACCGAGCTACCGCGACGATATTCCCCATCCCAGCTGCGGTTGCAACTCGAATGGCCGAAGTGTTACGCGACTGAATGAGAGCTGTTCTGACCCGGATCTCTTTGTAATATTTTCCGTCGGAATTGGCAGGCCTCCATTCGGGGCTTCCTTCGGGGATTTCACTGGGCCTGATGGGCGCATCGCTGATCAGGTCGTATGGTTTGACGCCTTGATCAAATGCGGCAAGGAAAATAAATGGTTTGAAAAGAGAACCGATCTGTCGCTCGGACTGGAGAGCGCGATTGAACTGGGACTCGTTGGCATTTCGCCCCCCGACGATTGCCAGGACTCCACCGGTTTCGTTGTCGATGACGACGGCCGCTCCCTGCAGGTAATTGGGATCGCCCCGACCATTCCATTCGGATCTTTTTTGGTGGGGGAAGCCACGTCGTTGTTCGACTTGAGTAAGACGTTTTTCGACCGAGCGTTCGGCGAGCTCCTGAATATTGGGGTCGAGGGTGGTTTCGACAATGAGGCCTCCATCGCTGATATTTTCCTTCTCAAGAATGCGTTTCAAGTCGCGTCGAATGGCATCAAGCGCGTAACTTCCTTCTCGAAGATTGTTCGGCGAGGCGATTTTAAGCGATTTCTCGCGAGCGGCGTCGGCTTCATCCTGGGTGATGGCTTTGTTTTCTACCATTTTTTCGAGAACCCAATCCCGCTGTAGTTCGGCTTTCTCCGGATGACGGAAGGGTGAGAACTTGTTGGGAGCGCGGATGATGCCCACCAAAAGGGCGGCTTCCTCTAAGGTGAGTTCTTTGGCTGATTTGTTGAAGTAGGTATGAGCTGCCACTTCAACGCCTCGTACCGAGCCTCCCCAAAAAATTCGATTCATGTAGTGCTCCAGGATTTCATTCTTCTCGAAGTTGGACTCGATGCGGACCGCGATGAAGGTTTCGAGGGTTTTTCGATGAAATCCGCCAAGGATTCCTTCGTCCCGCTTTTTGAGTGCGTAGCTATTGCGGGCAAGCTGCATGCTGAGTGTCCCGCCACCTTCCAGTTTTCCACGGGTCAGGGCCCGCCAGACAACACGGGCCATCGAGCGGAAGTCAACAGCACCGTGGCTGCGAAAGCGCTTATCCTCCTGAGCGATGAGGGCGTCGACGAAGTGGGAAGGAACATCCTCGTAGCTAACAATACGTCGATTTTTCCCGTGTAGGAACCCGATTTCCTGTCCGGCCGAGTTCTTCAGGATATGTCCTTCGCGGTCCTGGATTTCAGTTCGGGCAGGCATTTGGACCACGTCTTCGAGGTCGTAGGTGCAGGCGATAACGTAGTAAACAAGCGAGAGGAATGCGCCGAAGATTGTCCCAACAAAAGCTCCAGAAAGACCAACCTGGGCCGGCCACTTGAGCCAAGCGGGAAGCTTTGAGGTTAAAAGCACAATGAGGCGAAAGGGGGCCAAAAAGAAATCGCGGGCGGCGAAGTTGAACTTCACAGCTTTTTTTTTCTTATTTGCCGACTTTTTGCGGGCAACTTTTTTGCGGGCCTTCTTTTTTGGGGGCATCTTGTCTTGAATCGACCTTACGTTTCAACGAGCGAAGGCCAAGGCCTCATTTGCTTCGCAAACAATCCGGAAGTAGTGGAAAGAAGGGCGTTTTTTTTGTTGTCCGTTCGGGAAGTTTTGCCAACCGGGGCTTGAGGCCGGTAAACCGATTGTGACATTTCCATGTAGGTTAGCTGTTAAATCAGCACAGATTTTACTACTATTTTTGTTATGCGTTTGTTTTCTTCTGAGGGATTCAAGGTTTTTCGAGTGGTTGCTTCCGTAATCGGAGCTGCAGGGTGACTGTTGGCTTCAGTTGAATGGGTTTGGCCAGTGGGAGTGGGATGCCAATCACGATGGTGACGGGCTTTCTTTGCATGCGGAGTATTTTGGGCCAATCCGCTTTGCCCGTCGCGACCGGGTTGGAGGAGTCTGGGCTCTACCATAATTCGCTGCGTTTTTACGACCCCATGCTGCGGAGATTTCTCCAGCAGGATCAAATCAGATACGAGGGAGGCGACTACAATCTATACCGATAGGTGGGCAATACTTCGCTTAGCTTCACTGATCCCACCGTTATTTCTGCCTTGAGCGAATACGGTCAGCTAGTTTAGCGCGTCGCAGGTTGTTTCAGAAAGCTTAAAGGCCTCGGGGAGTGTGTCGACACACTCCTCGGTGGCGCGACGCGGACAGACCGACAATTGATGTCAATTGCGCGATAAAGAATTCCGGATAGTCTTGCCCGAAATAAAGTTTTCAGACCATCGATATCTCGGGTTATTCTTGCGAAAAACTTTTTGTTCAGATGATTATCTAAGAATTGTGGGCCAGCTCACTGTTGGCCTCTGTCGATAGGATTGAAATCCAGGCTTTTAGATGATTCCAGTGATGACCACACACTGGGCATTCTGAAGTCATCTTCGATTGAATTTTTTCTAAACAAGGAGACTCTTGACCGACGATATTTCAATAAAGCGATGATGAAGATTCTTGTCCCATTTCTAGTTCTGTCTGTAGCGGTGATGCTTCCTGCTGCTCCAAAAGTGGGGAGCCTCGGCGACCTCAGGAAGCTGCAAACACAGGTTCAAAAAGTGGTCCATGAAAAGACTGCCGCGACCGTTTCACTCGTTTCTCCAACAGTCGGTGCTTCGGGAAGCGGGGTGATTGTCTCTGGCGACGGGTTGATTTTGACCGCGGCCCACGTGATCGAGGGAAGCCGTGAGATCACGGTTATTTTCCCCGATGGGCGCCAGGAAAAGGCGAGGGTTCTGGGCGCGAATTTCACTCGCGACGCGGCCATGGCGAAGCTGATCGGCCCCGGGCCGTGGCCTTTTGCTGAAATTGGCGATTCAGCTTCTCTCAAGGTGGGCGATTTCGTCGTCGCGATGGGCCATCCCAAGGGCTACGATCCAACTCGGCGTCCTCCGGTCAGGTTTGGGCGCGTGATGACCAAGGGTAACCTCGACTTTGTCACGACCGATTGCACTTTGATTGGTGGCGACAGTGGCGGTCCGCTCTTCGATCTTGAAGGTCGGGTGGTGGGAATTCATTCGCACATCGCTCCTGATCGCAGGGTTAACAACCACGCTGGTCTTTCAGGCTTCAAGGAGTCGTGGGAGAACATGCTCGCCGGAAAGACGTGGGGTGTTCTTGGAGGCGATCGAAGGGATCCCAACCGACCGGTTCTGGGGCTCAATTTGCGAAAGACTGAGCGCGGGCTGATGGTTGACGAAGTGCCGCGGGGCGGCCCCGCTTTTGCGGCGGGGTTTCTTCCGGGGGACGTCGTGACCTCGATCAACGGGGAAATGGTCACCGAGGTTGAAAAACTTTCTGAAATTTTCGTGGATCTCCTTCCGGGAGAGGATGTGAAGATCAAATTTAATCGCAAGGATTTGGAACTCTCCAAAACTGTTAAGCTCGCCCGATTGGGTGATATTTACCGCAACCAACGCCGATAAATCATTATGAAGACATTTTTACTTTCGACAGTCCTGGCGATTTCGGGCCTCTTGGGCCAGTTGACTCCCGCAAGAATCCCCCTGGAAGACCAGAAGGTGACCGACAGTCAAGCTCTGGATATCTTTAAGGCGCTCCTGGCTGTGAATTTCAAAGCCAGGGAAGTGGTATATCCGATTTATTCGGGACAGAGACGGGTAGCCTACGGGATCTCTTTGGGGGATGGGAAGCTCCTGACGAAAGCCAGTGAGGTCGTGCAAAGACGTGCCTTGTTTACCGCCAGTCGTGAACAAGTGGCGATGTCGGCAAAGATCGCGGGCATTTATCCCGATCATGATCTTGCGGTATTGCAAGTGCCGGGATTGAAGGCCCCGGCTGCGGAGTGGGCTGATGCCAGCAATCTTGCCGAAGGAGCCTTTCTTTCCGCGATCCGGGCCGATGGCGAAGCACAGGCAATGGGTGTTTTGAGTGTACGCGAGCGCAGTCTCAAGTCAATTGACCAGGGGTTCCTGGGGATTGAAATGGATACCCTTGAGACCGGAAAGGGAGTGAGGGTGAACAATGTTGTTGAAGGCTCCGCAGCGGCCGAGGTTGGGATTCGCCGGGATGACGTCATCGTGAAGATCTCCGGGCAGGAAGTACGGGGATTCTACGAGTTGTCCACAAAATTGAGACGCTTGAAAAATGGCGAGCAGCCGGAGATCGAACTGATGAGAGCCGGGGATTTTATCAAAGTGAAGCCGACTTTAAAGGGGCGTGAGATTCGTGAGGGCGTTTCCCGGAGACTGGAGCAGATGGATCGAATGAGCGGAGGACAAAGCCGGATTCGGGGTAATTTTGGGAATGTCATCCAGTCTGATATGGAACTCGAGGTTGAGGATGCCGGGCTTCCGGTTGTGGATTTGGAGGGGCGAATTATCGGAATGGTCATTGCGCGGGCGGGACGAATCAGCACTTTGATATTGCCTGGTGACGATCTTGCCGGGGCTCTTGAAAAGGAGGCTCAGCCGTTTGTGCCCGAAGTGACAGATAAGCGGCGTGATCAGCAGTGGCCCGAGGACGGCCGCCGCTCACGCATGCGTCGGGAACTCGAGATGATGCGGCGCATGATGGAGAATCTCCAGCGGGAGTTGGATCGTGAGTAGTTGCAACTACCGTTCCTCGCTCTGACTTCGCCAGAATTCAAGGCGGTCCTTGATTCGCTTTTCCATTCCGTTGGCTGTTGGCTTGTAATAGGTGCGCCCTTCGGGCAGGTAGGCCTGGGGAGTGAAGTTGCCATCGTAGTCGTGTGAGTAAAGGTATTGCATCGCTGCTTTTTCGACTCCAGATTCTGCGGCGATCTTTTTGCGGAAGCGGGTGACGAGGTGGTCTGGGACTTTGAGGGTGGCTCCGTTTTTGATGTCCTCTTGCGCGGCTCCGAGGGCCTTGTAGGCAGAGTTGGATTTTGGAGCGGTAGCAAGATGGACGGTGGCGTGAGCAAGGGGAATGCGACCTTCGGGCATGCCGAGGAACTCGAAGGCTTGCTGGGCGGCGATGGCGACTTGCAGGGCGGATGAGTCGGCGAGACCGATGTCTTCGGAAGCCGAGATGACCAGCCGGCGGGCGATGAACCGGGGATCTTCTCCGGCGTGCAGCATTTTGGCGAGCCAGTAGAGGGCAGCATTGGGATCGGAACCGCGGATGGACTTAATGAAGGCGGAGATGGTGTCGTAGTGTTGGTCTCCGTCTGAATCATAGAGAACTGCTTTTTGCTGAATCGATTCCTCTGCGGTCGCGAGGTCGATGACGATGACATTTTCGTCGGGAGGAGTGGTGATGACGGAGAGTTCAAGGGCGGTGAGGGCCTTGCGGGCATCACCATCGGCTTTCTCGGCAAGGTGACGGAGGGCCTCGGGTGCAGCTTCGATCTCCATCTTGCCAAAGCCCCGTGCTTCGTCTTTGAGAGCCCGCTCCAGAAGAGGGATGAGATCGTCAGTCGCAACGGGCTCGAGTTGAAAAATCTGCGAGCGGGAGACAAGCGGGGAGTTGACGTAAAAGTAGGGATTGTGAGTGGTGGCGCCAATAAAGCGAACAGTACCTCGCTCAAGGTGGGGAAGAAGGGTGTCCTGCTGGGCCTTGTTGAAGCGGTGAATTTCGTCGATGAAGAGGACGGTGGTTTGGTTATGGAGCGTTTGGTAAGTGCGGGCGGCCTCAATTTTTGTCCGGATCTCGGCAACATTTGATTCGACTCCGTTAAGGGATTCGAAGCGAGAGCCGGTGGATCTTGCAATCACGCTGGCGAGAGTGGTTTTGCCCGTACCGGGAGGTCCGTAAAAGATGAGTGAGGTAAAACGATCTGCTTCGATGGCCCGGCGGAGTAGTTTTCCCTCGGCAAGGATATGCTGCTGGCCGGCGATTTCGCCGAGAGTGCGTGGGCGCATTCGCGCGGCGAGGGGTTCGCCGTAGTGGGACTCGATCTCGTTGGAAGACGAGTCATCGGGAGTGAAGAGGGAGTCCATGACGGAGTTTTATGTCGGGGAGAGGGGAGAGGCCACGGAAATTTTCCGGTGATGGATCTTCGTTGTTTTAAAATCATATGCTGATAGGTTCTTCGGAGTGGACTTACGCTATATTGTCCCGGTTGCAGTGCTGGTTGGCGCCGCCTTTTTTTTGGCTCTCGGATCCGACGAGGAATCAGGCAATGAACGGTCGTCATCCAAGAATTCGAAAAGCGAAGAGGCTGTCCCGCGTAGTTCCAAAGCCGGGGGAGGTAATCCGAAGGGGCGGCGTGCGGTCTCAGAGCGGGTTTTGCGGGACCTGGGCTCGGAGTTCGTGACTGAATCCGGACTGCGATACGAAGTTTTAACTGAGGGACAAGGTGATCATCCGGGGCCGACCTCAAAGGTGAAAGTTCATTATACGGGAACCCTGGATGACGGAACGGTGTTTGATAGCAGCCGCGAGAGGGGGCAGCCTGAGGTGTTTGTCCTGAATCAGGTGATTAAGGGATGGACGGAAGGTCTCCAGCTGATGCAGCCTGGTGCGGTTTATCGTTTTTTGATTCCTCCGGAGCTTGCTTACGGTGATCGAGCGGCGGGGAGTTACATTCCAGCCGGTTCGACCCTGACTTTTGAGGTCGAATTGATTTCGATCGAGAAACCATGAGCCTTGCCAAGCCGAGCAGGTCCGTTAGATACTCCGTTCGTGAGCGAGACAGAGCAGCCTTTGGTGGGTGTGGTCATGGGAAGTGATTCCGATTGGCCGACCATGAAAAAAGCCGTTGAGGTTTTAGAGCAATTCGGAGTGCCTTACGAGGCTCGGGTCGTGAGTGCGCATCGGACGCCAGAACTGCTGGTGGAATATTCCAAGACGGCGAAAGAACGTGGCTTGAAAGTGATCATTGCGGGAGCCGGAGGCGCTGCGCACCTACCAGGAATGGTTGCGGCAATGACAATTTTGCCGGTGTTGGGTGTGCCTGTGCAGTCACGGGCGTTAAGCGGGATGGATTCGCTCCTTTCAATCGTGCAAATGCCGAAGGGAATTCCAGTGGCGACGTTCGCCATTGGCGAGGCCGGCGCTGGAAATGCGGGGCTCTCGGCGGTTTCGATTTTAGCAACGATCGACGAAGACCTGGCCGCGAAATTGGAGAAATTTCGGATTGATCAACGTGATACTGTTTTGGGGAAAATTTTGCCTCCGCTAGAAAAATGATGACCCTTGGCATTTTGGGCGGGGGGCAGTTGGCGCGGATGTTGTGTCTCGATGCGCGGCGGATGGGGATCCGCACGGTGGTGTGGAGTGGAACACCGACTGCCGAGCCGACCGAGGGGGTGGCGGATATTTTGATCAAGCGAAATTTTGATGATGCCGAAGCACATGGGGAATTTTGTCGTCAAGTCGATATGGCGACGGTAGAGTTTGAGAATATTCCACTGGAGACCCTGAAATCAGTCGAGGCTGCGGTGGGACTTTATCCATCGGCCGAGAGTATAGGAATCAGCCAGCATCGTTCGCGGGAGAAGACCTTTTTAAAAGACCATGGGATCCCTTGCGCGCCATTTGCGCTGGTGAACTCAATCGCCGAACTGGAAGCCGCCTTCGCGGAGATTGGTCCGACCACCGTTTTGAAAACCGCGGCTTTTGGCTATGATGGCAAGGGGCAGGTCAAGATCACTTCAGCGGAGCAATTGAAAACAGCCTGGGAATCGGTGCAAGGTGAGCCATCGGTGTTGGAAGGATTCGTCGATTTTCAATGCGAAGTTTCGGTGCTCGTTGCTCGTGGTCTTGATGGGTGCTGTCTCGCCTTTCCGGTAGCAGAGAATGAGCATCGAAATCACATCTTGGATCTCACCATTGTGCCGGCAAGGGTTTCCGCAGAGACCCTGGCAGAGGCGGAAGCGACTGCGATTCGTTTGGCTGGGGAGTTGGACTATCGCGGGCTTCTTGCGGTCGAATTTTTTGTCGAGAAGTCGGGTAGCGTGTTGGTTAACGAGATGGCTCCGCGTCCGCACAATTCGGGGCACTACACCATGAATGGTTGTGTTACTTCGCAGTTTGAGCAGCAACTGAGATCGGTGTGCGGGCTGCCGCTAGGATCGGCTGAATTATTGAGTGAAACGGTGATGGTAAACCTGCTCGGCGATATGTGGAATCCTGATTTGCAGGTCGATGAAATCCATGCAACCGAAGGAGCAAAGCTTCATCTTTATGGTAAAAGCAGCCCGGGCGAACGCCGCAAAATGGGCCATGTCAATGTGGTTGGTGGCAAGGATGTGGAAGCGCGGGCTCGCCATCTACAGGAAAATCTTTTAAGCTGAGCCGATGAAAATTTTGATCCTGTTTTTGTTCATGCTCATTCCTGTGGTGGGGGAGATCACGGTTGTCACCTATAACATCCGTCAGGATACCGGGAGTGATCGCGGTGAGAGGGATTGGAGCAAGCGTGCGCCAAGGGTGGTGAGCTTTCTGAAAGAAGGAGGATTCTCAATTATTGGCCTTCAGGAAGCGAAGCACAATCAGGTCGAGGACGTGAAAAAAGGAATTCCCAGGTTCGTTCAGGTTGGAGTCGGGCGTGACGACGGCAAGACGCGTGGTGAGTATTCCCCGATCTTTTTTGAGCCCGCGATTTGGATGGCGGATGCCTCCGAGCAGGGGACGTTTTGGTTGTCGGATACGCCGGAGAAGCCGGGGAGTATGACCTGGGGAAATCGGGTCACGCGGATTTGTTCATGGGTGCGCCTGACGGGGAGAGACCAGAAATCGGTCTACATTTACAACACCCACTGGGATCACCAGAGTCAGCCTTCACGTGAAAAGGCTGCCGAACTGATCCTAAAAAAGATTGCGGCACGGAAGCATACCGCTGATCCGGTCGTTTTGATGGGCGATTTCAACGCCACCACGAAAAATCCTGCAATTAAGACTCTTCTTGGTTCGGGCTCCCTGATTGATCACGGTGGCAAAAGGCAAAAACAGTCCTTTAACCTATGGAAGCCGGGGCTCAACGACGGATTACGGATCGATCATGTCTTCACAAGCCCCTCGATTAAAAAAGGAAAGGTCGAGATTCCCGCTGCAGGTGATCCTGTCGACTCGGATCACAACCCGGTAATTTTGACGATCCCGGGATTGGAGTGAGAATTTGGAGAGCCTTGCTTAGGGCCGTCTGTAAACCGCCCCTCCAATTCTAGATGTCGATGACGTAGCCACTTTGGTTGCTGACGGCTTCGGCTTCATTGACGTGGATCCAACGGATGGTGTAATTTTTTCCCCATGAGTCGCTGACCGCGATTTCATTGGTGGCCTCGTTATAACCAATGATCATGCAGAGGTGGAAGTTGGCCTTGGCGGTAAGTTTTGGGGCGCTAATTTTTGCGGCTTTGGCGACTTCAATCGCGTAAGTTGTCCAGTCCCTAATGCTTGGCCGGATCCGGGTTCGGGAGTTGGCAATGGCATTGTAGTTCGCTAGGCTGCACATCTGCCAAAGGATGGGCACGCCCTTGTCGAGGTAGCGTTTGATTTTACCGGGCGCGAGTGATTCGAGCTCAATTTGTCGGGCGGTTCGTCCTCCCTTGCTACGGGTGGTAAACGCAACCTCTTTATAAAGTTTCCGGGTATTCGTTCCTCCACCTCCTTCGGTGGCGAGAGTGGCAAGAAGGTACATGTCGGAGGGCACTCCGGCGTGTCTCATGGCGCGCTCGAAGGTCGCGGGAGCACAGTATCCCTTGGGACCCTGGTCGACCATGGGGATATTTTTGATATAAACGTCGCCATTGGCTTTGCGGGTAACACTGTTCTTAAGGCGGGCTTTGATATCGCTGTCGCTGACGCGGGAAAAACGCCCTCCGCCGTCCGCAAAGGAAGCTCGCACGATGCTGAGGCGGACGTATTCCTTTTCGAGGTGGGCGAGCAGGAAGGAGTGACCGTTCCAGTCCCACCGGCGGACAATATGGCGTTTATTTCCCTGTCCGAGCATGCGTTGGGTGTTGGGGCTCCCCAGGATGGCGGTGAGGGTTTTGGCTATCGATTGGGCGTCGTAGATCATTGCTCCCTCAAGGGTGTTTCGATCAATTTCTTTACCGTTGTTTTGAAAGTGATCCTCTCCGGCGCCCACGGTGCTGAGCGAGTCGCCTTTATTGGAATAAATGACGGAGATCGAAAGAGTGCGGCCGTTGTGATCGCCGTAAGCGACGATGGTTTTTGGTTTGGCCCCGGCGAAGGAGTAGGACCTGCCGGTATTGTAAAGCCGATAGCTGCTGGTGAAGGGTGTTTCGGATTCGTTCGGGAGTCCCAACCGGCGGGCGACATCGCGGGCAGGCTCATTCCAGATATTGCCGTTGCTGGCGAAGAGCTTGTGACCAAGGGCCTTGTTCAGAGGTTCGAGGTGCTGTTCGATTTTCTCCCGGTGGGATTTCCAGGTATGGCGGATGTCGCTGCGGGAATCTCCCGAGAGGTAGGCGAGGGGAGTATCGAATTCCTGACCGTCGGCCCGACGGAGCAGTGCGATGTCTTTTTCGAGGTTGAGGAGCTCGACGCGGAGCTTGTCAGTCCCATTGGCTTCCTGGAGGGTGATGAGTGGCTCGGCCTGCACGGAAAGCGGGCTGGCGGCGAGGATTGAAAAGAAAGAGCGTAGAGTCATTCGATCGAAGTCTGGGGAAATCTATGCCAGAAACGCGATTCGGGTTGAATAAATTAGTTCCATAGTGCATCCTAAGGGTAGCTTGTGGGGGCGTTCTGGTTTCGACTGAATGTTCGTAACGCTGGCTGCACGTAGAGGTTGATCGGTTGGCCTCTTAAAAAAGCCGTTCAAAACAAATAATTGCAGACTCTAACGAGCTCGCACTTGCTGCTTAATTGACAGCAACGTCCCAAACCTGACGCCTATTACGGGGCGGGGCGACTACTTAATAGGCTGGCTGCCAAGTCGGGGATCCGGGCAAGGCAGCGAGATTCAACAGGATCATCGGATCAGTGAACGGGCCGGGTGAGGCTCACCGATCTTAAAGCAGCAAACGCCTGGCTAAACTTGTAGACGCCTTCGTGAAAGGCATTCAGGACACGGGTTCAACTCCCGTCGCCTCCACCATCTTCAAAAGACCCGTAACTGGCTATAAAATAGCTGATTACGGGTTTTTTGCGGCCGTTTTCCGGAGGGCTGAAATAGCCGTATTTGGCCGATTTTGGCGAAAAATCCGTGTGTTTTCTGTGTGTTTTTGTAGCTTGGCTTGATCCCTCTGGACTCACAAATTGGCTCTGTGAAGCTCTATTCTCCATCCGCTCCGGGACGACCCTGGAAAGTAGCCTGGAGCCCTCCGGGGATGCCCCGGCAGGTCAAGGATCGTAAAACCAAAAAGGAAGCTGAGAAACTGGCCCGGGAAATCAAGGCCCAGTTAAAGCGAGGAGAAGTGGGTCGCGTCCATCGGGCTTCCGATGAGGAATATGAGCTTTTGAAGCTCTGTCGGAAACTGGCTGATCCCAGGAGAATCCTGGAAGAGGCTCTCGAAAATCAGGATAAGTTCAAACGGGCCACTAGCTTTTTGGGATCATTGAGCGCGAACTGAAGCTGACGGGGTTCTGGGAGAGTATTCCAGCGCGAAACAGGCTCGTCGCCGATTTGCAGAGAGCGATGCTACAGCCTGAATTTGGGGCGATGCCCAATCTCGCAAAAAACCGAAAACAGATCATCAGCCGTCTGATGGAGGTCGCAGAAAAGAATCACGACACGATCCTTTACGCCGAATGAAGGATTTGAAGTATGAGATTGTCCGTTCTTCGCGGCGGAAGAAGCTCACCATCACGGTGGAGCGGGATCGGTCCATCATTGTCCATGCTCCGGAATCCACGAGCGATGAGCAGGTCCGTGAAGTTGTGGATTCCAAGCGTCAGTGGTTATTCGAGAAGGTGAATCACCCTCAGAAGTATCAGGACCGGCCCCATCCTCCTGGGAAAGAAATCGTCGATGGAGAATCGGTGTTGTATCTCGGTAGGGAGTATCGGGTTGAAGTTTGCGAAACATCGAGTGGGGAGGTGGAATTCTCGAAAGTTTTTTCAATTCCCAAAGCTCTCGGGCGATCTGAGCGACTGTGAAAAGAAGATCGGCGAATCGCTCACTGCGGAAGACGCCGAAAATCCCGAAGACGCCGAAGCACATCAACCCGACCTTCGAGCTGTTCGGGGTTCTTTCATCCAGGATGAAGGGCACTTTTTTTCGCATCGAGGAAGAGTGAAAGGGGACTGGGAACGGCTTGTGTTCCGGGATTCTGGAATGCAAGGGTGCCTCATTCCTTCAGTTTGGAGGAATTTGTGATCGAAACAGAGACACTCGCGAATGGGGCCGGAAACTACCCGAAACCTGTGTTTCTTGAGGCGCTCGATGATTGCAACGGCCGAAGGCCGGAAAACGGAGCGCAACCTTTACAAAACGACCCGGGTCTCAGACGCGAATTATTGAGAAAATCGACAAATCATCGCAAGCCATGTGGTATGTAAACCCAAGAATACAACTACCATTTCGAACCTCCGCGAAGTAGGCCCAATTTTCCAATCATGAGCAACAAAACCGATCAGGTAAGATCCATGAAACAACTTGGTATCACAAGAGATGGTGTGGTTAACAATCTACGCAATTGCGGATATTTGCTGATAACTGAAATACCCATGCCCACCACCTGGAATACTCATGGGTATTCATCTCCCCGAGTCCACCAATAGTGATCTGGATTTGTAGTAAATTAAGGTTCGCGATTAGATGAGGACTGAAGGAATGGAGCAGCGACATGAGGTCAACTTGTCGAAAGAGCAGTGGAAGACACAACAGACGTTGATCGTACGGGCTCGTAATCCCAACGACAGTCAAGCCTGGGATGAATTTACCAGTTATTATGCGGGCTTTATTCGCATGGTGCTGATGCAGTTGCACGCGCCGCTGGATGACCTCGAAGATCTCAGCCAAACCATCTTGGTGAAGTTATGGAAGAACCTGTCAACAGTGGAGCTGGGCCGTGACCATGCCAGGTTTCGCACGTGGCTGGGAACGGTTATCCGTAATACCTTCCATACGCATTGCAACCAGGCTGCCTCGCGAAAACGCCGGGAGAGCAAGGCCGCCGTCCCCGATGTCGTGCCACCGGATATTGAGGGCGTCATTGAAAGCGAGTGGCGGAAGCACATCATTGCGCTGGTTATTGAACGCTTGAATGCCAGTTTTTCCGGCAAGGCTATGAACGTTTTTGCGATGACTCTTGATGGAAAGTCCGTTGACGATATTGCTTCGACGCTTGAGTTGACCAAGGACTCGGTCTACGTGCTCCGCAATCGCGTCCAGTCGCGCTTCCGTAAGGAAGCTAGACAGTTGCGCAGTTACCTTGAGTTTGGCCAATGACGGAAGAATCGAGAGACCGGACCCAAGCCTTGAATAATCTGTTTGAGGAAGCGTTTGAGGAGGTTGATCCGGCCGCTGAGTCGCCTCTCTACAGCCAGCTTTGTTCGTTTCAGGAGCGCTACGGTCACGCTGAATTGATTGCGGTTGGAGGGATGAAGCGCATCCTCAAGGTCCTCGATCGACACGGCAATCGTTACGTCGCCATGGCCCGCTTGCATGAAGACGCAAGCGATTTGCTCTATGACCCATTTGTTCGCGAGGCACGGCTGACAGCGCTGCTCGAGCACCCGAACATCATCTCTGTTCACGACGTTGGCGTCGACAAAGAGGGGCAACCGTATTTCACCATGGATCTGAAGGTCGGTGATGGGCTCGATGTGGTATTGCAGAAGGCCCTTGCGGATGGGGGGTATCCGCTATCGGATCGCCTCGATATCTTCCTCAA
>JAURPJ010000125.1 GCA_030835305.1 Verrucomicrobiota bacterium
GGATCGTTCCGAAAATCTCCGATAAATTCAAGTTCGCGCAGATGCACATTCTCTATGCGATAAACTCCGCTCCAAACCGCTCCAACGTCCACTTGGGCGTCAATTCCCCGCGCATTGATATTCCGCATGCCATTCAACCCCTTGAAGGAAAAATTGTCGGTCTTCACGCTCCAACCATCCCACTGGAAAATTGAAAGTTCGGCATCTCCGTTAAGTTCATAACCAACCTCCTCGCCGAGCATCAACCTGAATTCATCACTTCGCAAATAGCTTCGAATCGAGTTGTATCCAACAATCAATCCGGCCAAAATTAAAACCGCAAAAATCCCCCCTGCGAAATACACCCACTTCATCGATCCTCTCTTGCGAGACTTACGACTCCGCGCCTCGCGCGCTTTTGATTTCCGACTTCTCCGACTGGCCATACTGGAATCCTAGCAGCGAGTTCAACTTAGCCAATCCGGCAAAATCACTTTTTCGCCGGGAAAAAAATTGGTCCACCGTCAATACTGACTGGCACAGGAGCGAAAACGATCTCGTCGATACGCTGTCTCGAGGTTTGTGCTTAGAACGTCCGATCGTAGCGCTCAACTCCCGAAACGATAGCCCGGGCTGCTGCAGCCTGGTAACTTGAAGTTTTGCAACGGGAACGCTCATAAGAATTGCTGATAAATCCGCACTCCACCAATACAGCGGGGCAAAGCGTGTGACTGAGAACGGAAAACTTTTTGAATTTGTATCCCCGATCTCGTACTTTGAGGTTACTCACAAGGTGACTCTGAATGCTCTTCGCAAGAAAACTGCCACGCTTGCCAACATAAAACGTTTCCGCTCCCCGGGCGCCAGTATGAGGAGTGGCGTTGAAGTGAATACTAACAAAAATACAGTTGCGATACTTGTTCGAGATCTCAGCCCGACGACGAAGGTCCACAAAAACATCGCTGCGACGAATCATCGTGACGAGATATCCCTTGCTCTTCAGGGAAGCCTCGACGCGGCAAGCCACCTTCAAATTAAGATCAGATTCCCGGACGCCGCCCCAAACCGCGCCCCGGTCCTTGCCGCCATGGCCCGCATCAATAATAACTCTGAGAGACTTGGAGGCCGTTTGGGATTTGGGCGGCCGGCTGGCATTCAAGACCCGGGTCGCTATCTTAAGAGTTTTCGACGGAATTTTAAGCACCTGTCCGACCCTCAAGCTATCTTTGTCCTTAATCCCGTTATACGCCGCAAGACTCTCCATCGAGACTCCATACTTAAGCGATATTCGATAGAGATTCTCAGCCTTCCTGACGGTGTGCGTCAGCCCCATTGACAGAGCACACGAAAAAACGGCAAACATGACGCCAACTAGATATTTTTTTAGCCAAAAGAGCCTCATAATCGCAAAACTTGCGATTTTCTATTCTCAGAAATCCCTTAAGTCAACGAAGTTTTTAAAAAATGTCGATAGTCATGCAAAACTAACCTTTAACCTCCACCCTATTTGCTCTGAAGAGCGGGAGAACCAAATAAACCACGAAAATTGCAGCTGGAGTGTAAACGGTCCACTTGACAATAAGTCCCAAAAGCAGGGCAAATCCCAATAGAGTCCAAACATTGGCTTTGGTCTTGAGATCAATCTTTTTAAAACTTGGGTAGCGCACGTTACTCACCATTAAGATCGAAATTCCGAGAATCATTCCGGCCAAAACGTAGGACCAAAGGCCCAGAGAACGATCATTCTCGGCCAAACTAATCATAATGAAGGTTAATGAGGCCACAAAACCCGCGGCCATGGGAATAGGAATGCCCCGAAAGTCACCGCTGGTCGAGCCGATCCGCGCGAGACAATTAAATCGCGCCAGCCTTATTCCACCACATAGCAAATAGATAAAGGCAATCGCCCAGGTCAGTCCACGCTCGCGCGTCCCATTCGGATCAAACACTTCCGGCAATTGGAGATCACCCAAAACCGCACGCGAGACCAACATCGCCGGAGCGAGACCGAACGAAACCATATCAGCCAGCGAGTCAAACTCCTGACCAAAGGGAGATTCCTGACCTCCCAGCCTCGCAAGCCGCCCGTCAAGAAGATCAAAAAAACACGAGCCGAAAATATAGAGCATTGCTTTCTCGTAGTATCCCTTCGAGATCATGGCTTTCTCGTGGAAATCCAAATCCCCAAGGAGGTCTTCAGCCTGCATCCCCTGAAAAATCGTCAGGATCGCCAAAAATCCGCACAAGAGATTGCCCGCCGTCATTAAATTCGGCAAAAGGTAAATTTTGGGTTCTTGGTCTTCTTGTTCCATGACTTCTACAGTTGGCAACATTGTCAAAGGTCTTCGCCCTTGGAAAGTCTCAACTCCCCTCTTTCCCCGAAGGGATTCTCTGTCATCGTTAGGCTATGCCAGCTGAGATGACCGCGGAACTTACCATGAAATCCCTTCTCGCCCAATACCCGGGAGCAAGGAGAGCCCTCTTCTCCGCATTCCACATTGGGGGCTGCCAATCCTGCGCCTACAAGCTCGATGAAACTCTTGAAGAGGTTTGCAAAAATCATGAGATCGATTTGGAAACCGCCCTCCAATGCCTTGTCGAAAGCCAGGAACATGACGCCAGCATGTTTATTTCGCCTGAAGAATTGAAAGCCCTGCTTGATGGCGATGAACCCTTCGTCCTTCTAGACACCCGGACCCGCGAGGAGTTCGAGGCAATTACCCTGCCGGGAGCCCAACTCATGACCTTGGAACTGCAAAACAGCTTGTTTGCCCACAAGAAGACTGATCAAAAAATCATCCTGATTGATCATCAGGGTCGAAGTGTCCTCGATCACTGCGCATGGTTCAGGGGGCATGGGCTCGCCGGGACCTTCGGAGTCGATGGCGGGATTGATCGTTACGCCCGGGAAGTCGACTCCTCAATCCCCCGCTATCGGCTTGAAATGGATTAAGGTGAATGAAGCACCCCGCTTCCTGGGTGCTGAGAGTTTTGAGAGGACTTTGAAAATTATTCGCCCTTCTTTCCTGGAGCGCCTTCCTGACTACCTTTCTGTTTTTGAAGAAGGTCACGCCCGTTCAGCTGCAGTCGAAATCCATTTCCGTTACCACGATTATCGAGTCGCTCAACTCGCTCACGGTATTCCTCAGGCACTGCCGCCTTGTCGATATCATTATCGTAAGGTCCCTCAAAGAGAAGGTTTCCATCCTTGTCGCGGATCGCAAGTTCACGCTGACCATCGGTCATCCTCATTTCAATCGATCCATCTTCATCGACAAACTTCATTGAGCCGATTCCACGGAATCCCATCTTGAGATTCTTCTCATCGAGCATGTCGCCCCCGAGATTAAACTTGAACTGTTGGAAGCCTCCGGCATTTCCGCCAAGCGCTTTTTCAAGCTGCTCCATCATCTCCTTCTGCAACTTGTCGTTGCCGAGGTCACCCAAGGCATTCTGAAGTTGCTCGTTCAGCAGACGATTCATATCGGCCGCCGGGTTGGGAATAATTGCCTGGGGTGGGAAATTCTGGATGGCAGGCGCTTCACCAAGGGTCAACTTTTGCTCGATCGTCTTTCCACGACGAATAATCTTCAAGGTCACTTCGTCACCGGGATTATAGCCAGTGATGACCTCACGGAGCGAGTCCTGATCGGTGAGCTTCTTGTCATCAACCGACACGATAATGTCCAACTCGTTGAGACCGGCCAGACCAGCGGGACTAGTAGGCTTCACCGTACTAAGCAAAAGGCCTCCCTCAAGTTCAAGATGCGCGCGAAGAGCTTCGCTTGCCGCATCTCCCCGAACGCCGAGATAGGCTACCTTCTCAATTGGCATCTGCTTGGGCGCCACTTTGCCCCCATCTCTCTTGTCAGCTTTATCAGCCCTTTGATCGTCTCCGAGGATTCCCCCCTTAGGCTGGGCAGGAGTTTTCTCAGTTGTTTTGTCCCCGCCCGGACGCTCGATTGCCGAAAGGCTAAGAAGAGAACAGAGAAGAGCTGTCAGCCCGATTGTTGTGATTTTCATAGCTGGATCTTTCATTCGTCCATTGAGCGACTTGCCTCAAAAAATTTGTTTAATCAAATTTCACCGGAGTGAAAGTCACCTCTCTTTTGGGCTGCTCGATGATCAATTTTTCACCGCGCTCATTCACAAACTGCAGCTCGTTGTTCACGTGCACCTCCACGCAACGAAGCGGCTGCCCCCTCTTGGTCCAAACCACCCCGTGATCCTTTGCCGAGACCACCGAAGCACGCGCGTCCTCGGGCGTGAACACAACAGGCGCCGTGTTTCCATTGCTAAGGTCCGGGATTCGTTCCGCGACCGGCTCGGATTGGGAAAAAGGGTTACTCGAAAGAATAGCAGCACCCGCACCCAGAACAGCGACGGCGGCCACCGACCGGATCCCAAGCCACGATGACCGGCGGTCAACGACTTCCGGGTGAATCGCAACGATCTTTTCCTCCACCGGCACCTCCTCGTGCCAACGTGCCATCGCATCATCAAGACGGGAAATCATATCCGCAGGAACGCCATAAGGTACCAGTCCACGAAGGCTTTCTTCCAAAGCCGAAAGCTCGCCATCCGATGAGGCTACGATAATTTTTTCTTCGCGCCTAGAAATCCCCTCGACTGCCGAAGCCATGGCACCGTCGAGCCGATCAAGAAGAGATTCTGACATTGGAGCCGGGTACAATTTCTTCAATTCGTTTTCGAGAGTGATGGAATCAATATCCATAGGTTTGTGTATCGGGAATTAGGGTTTGTGTGGGCCTTTCAATCCGCAGCTTAGATGTCCTCATTCAAGCGTGCCGTTGCGAGTTGTTTTCTTAGAGCTTCGATTCCGTAGCGATATCGCGATGCCGCCGTGTTGAGCGAGATATTGAGGGCTTCACCGATCTCGGCAAAAGTGCACTCGCCCCATAGCTTCATGCTGATCACTTCGGAAAATTTCTTGGGTAGAGTCTTCATCCCCTCGATGAGAATGCGGCGAGTCTCATCCTGACTCTCTCCTTCTTCAAAGAGAGGCATCTCAATATCTCGCCCCAGAGAGCGCTCATCCTTCACAACATTCTCTTCTCGCTTTCGCCGTCGGTCATCCTTCCGCCCCAGGTCGATCGCCTCTCTGCGAATCTGCGTATAAACGAAAGCGAGCCACGAGTCCAGCCCTCCCACGAACGATCCCTCTTCAACCTTGCGGGCCAATTTCACGAGAGCGTCTTGCAAGACATCTTCAGCATCCGCGATACTCCGCGTCTGCTGTCTCGCGAATAATAGGAGCTTCGAACCATGTTCGTCGAGCCACGGTCGGAAGCGTGACGAATTCTTGTTTTGCCTGATTACCGAATTCACGTGTTTTTCTGTGCCTGCCATAGGAGCGCTGCAGATTAGGGATTTCGTTTTGTTAAGTTCCATTTTATCGCATTCAGGACGCCATGCAAGATCTCTCCTTGAAACAAAAACGGCCCACTCGATAAACGAACGGACCGCTTGGGATTGTGATCTCAGCAGATCCATCTAGGCCGGAATCAGCTCCTCGGGCGATTTTTCGCAAAGGGCATTCATCACATAGTTGGCAGGCCGGAAGTTTTCGATGACTACCTCTGTGCGTTCGCCCCAATTCATGCGAACCTCCTTAACATTGAAGTTCGGAGTTTTGTGAGGAGCGAACAAAATATCGTCATGAGTGCTGTTCTCGTGCTTTTTGAACATCTGGGGAACGATGTCGCCCCCCAAGTGGTCGTCACGACCAGTTGCAAGATGACAGGTGCCCAGCACCTTCTCATCTTGAATGTCCTGATAAGAGACCGGCAGGACCTGGGTACCAAATCCGAGTTCACCCAGAGTGCCCGTCATCGGGTCATCTGCAAGACGGGCGTTGTGGTCGTCGATCGTGGCCTGATTCCCCTCAATGAGGGTCGATTTCACCACATCACGATTCACAACATCAAGGACTCCCAGCGTCCCGTCTTCGTATTTCATTGGAAATTTCCCGCGGGCGTTCTGCGGAACAAAGTAGACCTCTCCCGCCGGAAGATTGGCAATATCGGGTGTTGTTCCACGACAAAGGCCATGCGACTTCTGGGCTTCCTGTCCGGCAAGGCCGAGCCATGCCGTCAAAATTTCACCGTCCTCAAGCTCGAAATCAATCTCCACCGAATCCGCCTTCGTCAGTGCCGCCCTCATTTTTTCGGCGTCGTCAGACACCTCCTGGTAATTCACCGCGAGTCCCGAATTCAAGATAACATCGTTCATGCCGTGCATTGTCGCGCCGCGAAAATTGAACTCCTTGCACTTCGCCGTCAACGGAGCAGTCGCAGACCAAGTCGAAATGCAGAGGACAATATCATATTTTGAGTAGATGTCACGATCCAGCGAAAGCTGATTTCCCTCGATATCCCAGACCTCGTCGCTCATATCAAGATTCGACCCGTAGGTGTAGTTGTAAGCAAACATCTCGCCTCCGATCATTCCCAATTCCTTGAGAACTCCGTCTTGGAGCCCCTCATAAAAGTAGGTGTAGGCATTGTTCTGAACCTCAAATTGATCCTCGCCCCGAAAAGCGAAGTCCTTGATCCACTTCGCCGGGTCCTGAAAGTCAACGAGAATACAAACACGACACCCCTCGGTCGGGGCGAAAACAGTGTCAAGAAGGCGATTTAATTCAAATTTTGGGAAGGTCCGCTTCTCCGGATTCAGGAGAATTTCTTCCTCGAGATACGATGGTTTATTCATGCGCAATATCTTATCGCCCCCCTAAAGTCCCGCAAGCGATCTTTTGAATTCGGCTAAACCCCAAAGCCCTCGGGCGGGTTTTCCTGATTTCGCAAGCTGTCGAGAGCCTCGCTCATGTCCTCAAGCTTCTCCCACACTTCCGGGACCACGAAAACCGGGGCTTCATGCCTGACCGCCAGGGCCAGACAATCGCTGGGTCGGGCATCGAGCTCCACGATCTTCTTCTCCATGATCTCGTTCTCGGCCTTGATGATGAGGCGGGCAAAAAAGATCTCCCCTTCCTGCTTCACAATCGTGGTGTGAAGCATTTCCGCGCCGAAAGCATCGAGCGTCTGCGCAAAGAGATCGTGCGACAGAGGTCGGGGAGGGACCGCCCCCGACAGCACGGCATTGATGGAAGCGCCTATCGCCGGATCGATGTAAAAAACGATCACCTTTTCCCCATCACCAAGAAAAACGGCACATCCCGCCGGGGTTGGCAGGAGCGCCACAGGCTCGACTCTGACCAAATCGCTCATGCCGAAACCTCACCTCTTCGGCTCCGAAAAACCAGCACCGACTTTTAATAAACGTCGCGAGAGTAGCGTTTCTCTTTTTTCAAGTTTTTAAAATAATCCACTGCCTCCTCCTCGCTTAATCCGCCATGGGTCTGCGCGATCGTGTGAAGCGCCTTATCCACATCCTTCGCCATACGCGAGGCATCACCACAGACGTAGAAATATCCGCCACCCTGCAGCCACTCCCAGAGCTCCGCTCCGGCTTCGAGCATCTTATCCTGAACGTATATCTTTTGCTCCTGGTCTCGAGAGAAGGCCAAATCAAGCTTGGTCAAAGTGCCGTTCTCAAGCGAGGCGTTGATTTCGTCCTCATAAATGAAGTCGGTAGCACGGTATGGATTACCAAAGAACAACCAATTCCGGCCACTAGCCTTGGAAACCTCGCGCTCTTCGAGGAAGGCACGGAAGGGAGCGATCCCCGTTCCCGGCCCTACCATGATGACGTCTTTGGTAAGATCCTCGGGTAGACGGAAGGCCTTGTTATTGTGGACAAAAACTCCGGCACAAACATCTCCGACCCGATCCGCAAGATAGGTGGAGCAAACGCCCCCCCGATCACGACCGTGAGTGTTGTAGCGGACAATCGCCACCGTCAGGTGAACCTCACCCGGATGGGCATTGGGACTTGAAGCGATGGAATAGAGACGTGGCTGCAATTTCTTCAGCACACTGACAAATTCCTCCCCGTCACCAAAATCAGCGGGATGGTCGTTGATCAAATCTATCAATTCACGACCCCAGCAAAATTCCTCGATCTCCTCCCGGCTTCCGCCTTCGACAAGTGCGCGCAGAAAGGGCGAACCGGATCGTTCCGACCAAGCCTGCAAAAGCCTCTTGTTCAAACTTCGAATATCATAAGAGGTTATGAGAGCCTCGCGTAGCGGAGCCTCGTCTCCATTCGGAAGCGGCACTTCGTCCTTCACATTGAAGGGAAGCAGCGGAAGAATCTCGTCCACCACTTGGGCCGGATTATGCGACAGCACACCCAACGCATCACCAACTTGATATTCCAGCCCGGAATCCTTGAGAGAGAGCTCAACGTGATAGGTCTCACGCACCGATCCCGCCTTGTTCAAATCATACGAATTGAGCAAGGGAGAAGGAAACGGGTTTTTCTTTCCGTATTCCTCCCGCTCAGCGACTTCCTGGGCTACCGTCGCCGCCTCAATGCCACCCATCGCGGCAATGACCCCCTGCTTCCACTCGACAAATTCATCGTCATAATCGACATCGCAATCGATCCGCTTGAGCATCCGTTTGGCCCCAAAGGCCTCAAGGCGCTGGTCAAATTCGATTCCGCACTGGCAAAAATCGGGATACTCGCTGTCGCCCAGCGCAAAAACCGAATAATTGACCCCCTCAAGACTAGGGACGTCATCTCCCATGATGTATTCATGGAGGTCCGCCGCATTATCAGGCGGCTCGCCATCTCCGTAAGTGCTCGTGATGATCAAAAGATTCTTCTCCGTAGGCAGCTTGCTCTTGTCATAAGCCGCCATATCAAAAACCTCCGGCTCATAATTGCCCGCTTTCAAGGCTTTCATGAATTTCTTGGCAACCCTCTCGGAATTACCGGTCTGACTCCCCCACAAAATTGTCACGGGAATTGCAGGACCGGCCGGCTCGACTGAAACAGCCTGGCCACCAAGTGCCTTGGTTAAAAAATCACTGAGCCAAGCGCGCTGCTCGGCGTTAAAAGGGGCATTTTCTGGAATGACAATCGGAGAACTCATCTTAGAGAAAAAAGGGAACGAGAAGTTTTGTGCTGGAACATGGCGCTTACCTCGAGACCTGACAAGCGCGTTTCGAGCCATCCTCGATCTAACTTTTCAACCGGCCTGTGAGGTCGTCTCCCGACTGGACAAGTCTAAGAGGCCACGGCAACCTAACCCAGTCATGAAGATTGCGGTCATTGGCATCATTGCGGTGCTCGCGGCACCGGTTTGGGGGCAAGTCACCGAAACCTCCCAAAACCCGGGCCTCGGCCGCCGCCAGTACGAAGAGTCGCTCGCTGACGCCTATGAACGCATCGACCCCACCAAGGACGGCTGGGAATCCGAAGCCCGCTCCTCGGAGTATCAAGGAATCCTCGAAATTTTCCTTAACGACCTCCTTCACCAGCAAGAAACCAGGACCATCGCACCGGATTTCAAATCTGCCCAGCTCCTCAAACCCGAAACCGCGGTCGTTTTTCAGAACTCCGGCCTCACCGTTCGCAGGATTTCAGTCAGTGCCATCGATGCCCCCTACTCCAAGCTCACTCCCCGCAGCAAGCCAAAGTTCAAAACCAAGATCAAGATGACCTCGGTCGGCAAAGCCACCTCAAACTCGCTTGTCACCCTCAAGTCCCCACTCCTTCAAATCAATGCCCACTGGAACTGCACCTGGACCGATACCTCGCCTCCAATACTCAAATCCATCGCCCTTAAATACTTTGAGGAAGTGGAGCAATCCGGCACCTCCCAACTCCTCTCCGACGTCACCGCCTCTGCCTTCGAAAAAAACCCTTCCTATCACTCCCAGCTCCTTCGCTCCGCCGACCACTGGCGCAGCCGCATACCCCGCGACTTCGGGCTCGACTCCGCCGCCAACCACGGCCTCGCCCTCGGAGACGTGAATGGCGACGACCTCGAAGATCTCTACCTCTGCCAGCAGGGCGGCCTCCCAAACCTCCTCTTCCTCCAGAACCCTGACGGCACCCTCACCGATTTTTCGGCCGAATCTCAAACCAACTGGCTCGACTACTGCGCTGCCGCTCTTTTCCTCGATCTCGATAACGATGGCGACCAGGACCTCGTCATCTCACAGGATTTCAAAATTCTCTTCATGGATAATGTCGACGGCAAGGGCCACTTCGAACTCGCCTTCGGTCGCTCAACCAAAGCTCAATCCTTCTCCCTTACCTCTGCCGACTTCGATCAAGACGGCTTCCTCGATGTCTATATCTGCGGCTACAACCCCTCAAAATCGACAGCCCGGGCCGGTGCCCTCGCCGAACCTGTCCCCTTCCACGATGCTAACAACGGCGGCCAAAACATTCTCTGGCGAAACATCGGAGACTGGACCTTCGAGGACGTCACCACTCAGACCGGACTCGACCAAGACAACACCCGTTTCTCCTTCGCCGCCTCCTGGGAAGACTACGACCAAGACGGCGATCTCGATCTCTACCTCGCCAACGACTTTGGTCGCAACTGCCTTTACCAAAACCAAGGCACCACCGATGGCAAGCTCCCTTTCTTCGTCAACATCGCCGGACCTCTCGGGGTCGAGGACTCCGCCGCCGGCATGTCCACCAACTGGGGTGACTTCAACCGCGACGGCTGGATGGACCTCTACGTTTCCAACATGTTCTCCAGTGCCGGCAGCCGCATCACCTCCCAGCAGCGCTTCCTCAAAGAACTCGACCGCGACGAGGAAACCCGGGGCACCTTCCGCCGCATGGCTCGCGGAAATACCCTCTTCGCTGCCAATGGCAAGGGCGGCTTCAGCGACGTCTCCACCCAGACAAACACCACCATGGCCCGCTGGTGCTGGGGCTCCACCTTTGCCGATCTCAATAACGACGGTTGGCTAGATATCCTCGGTGCCAACGGCTTCATTACAGCAGAAGACACCAGCGACTTGTGAAGTGTCTATTGGCGACAGGTCGTGTCGCAATCACCTCTCGATTCTCAAGGCACGAACGGGCTCATCTCCTACCGCCAAGGCTGGCAGGCTCTCAATCGACTCCTTCACGAGAACAAATCATTCTCCGGTCGCGAGACAAACAATGCCTTCCTGAACTGCGGAAAAGACACCCCCTTCGCCGACGTCTCCACCGCCATCGGCTGGGACTTTGCGGACGATGCCCGCGCCATCGGCCTCATCGATTACGATCACGATGGCGACCTCGATCTCTTCGTCACCAACCGCACCGCGCCCCGCGTCCGGCTCCTTCAAAACAACCTCAAATCCAAGTCAGACTTCCTCTCCCTTCACCTCACCGGCAATGGAAAACCCACCCCGCGCGACCCCATCGGAGCCCGTGTCGAAGTCCATCTCAAAGACCAGCCCATCCCCCACCTCCGCACCCTCCACGCCGGCCAATCTTTCCTCGCCCAATCCTCCCGCTGGCTCCACTTCGGCCTCGGCAAAAAGGCCGTCATCGAAAAAGTGATCGTCCGCTGGCCCGGCGCCAAATCACAAACCTTCACCGGCATCAAAGCGAACCAACACCTCTACCTTACCCAGGGTTCAACCGCCGTAACTCCGCGCCAAGGCCGCCAGGAGACGGCCCTCAAACCGGGCCCACACCCGCTCCCCGAAAAAACCTCCATCGCCCGTATCATCCCGCCTGCGGGTCATGCCATCCCAACTTTACCCATTTCAGAAGTTCAGCCCGTCAACCATTCTGGAACAACCCTCATTGCTCTCTGGAGCCGCACCTGCCCACACTGTCAGGAAAAACTTAGGACTTGGTCCGGCGAAGCCGAGAAATTCAAAACCTCCGGCATCAAACTTGCTCTCCTTTGCACTGATCAGGAGCCCCTCGATGAAGCCGACGCTTTTCTCAAATCTATCAAGTCACACTTTCTTACACAAAAGGCCGCACCCGAAGCCGTCGAACTCCTCGACGCTCTTCACGCCTCAATCATAGACCTTTGGATTCCCATCCCCGTCCCGACCAGCTTCCTCGTCTCGAACGAAGGCCAGCTACTCGCCATCTATCGCGGCCCGGCGTCTCTCGACCAAATCATCACCGACACCAAACTCGCAAGCGCCACCGCCGAAGAACGTCGGCTCGCCGGCACTCCCTTCTCCGGCCGCTGGACGGGCAAGCCCACCCCCTCATCCCCACAACGGACCGCGCAACAACTCGTCCAGCGCGGCCTTCCTGATCTCGCCATCAACTATCTCCGCTCCGCCCTAACCAAGCCTTTCCTGCAAAGCGACAAATTCACGCAAAGCGACAACCTTCTTCTTCTGGGGCAACTCCTCGGTCAACAAGAGCGCCCCGCCGAAGCCCTGACTCATCTGGAAGCCGCACACCAGCTCCTTCCCAACGACATTCGCATCCTGCGTCTCATCGCCACCGCCTACGCGGACACAGGAAACCTCGCCGAATCCTACGCCACCTTCGACTCGACCATGAAACTCCACCCGCAAAACCTGGATATTTATGACGATGCCATAGGGATTGCGCTCAAAGCCAAAGATCCGACACAAGCCCTGAATTACCGGAAAAAATCCGTCACCAACAATCCCCGGAACCCCATCCTTCGCTACCGCCTCGTCCTTTTTCAACTCAAAAAAGGTCAACCCGCGGATGCCGTCGCCAACTGCAAAACCATTCTCGGCACCTCCCCCAAATTTCTCGAAGCCGCCAACCTTCTCTCTCGAATTCTCTCCACTCATCCCAATGAGAAAATTCGCAGCCCCGAAGAATCCTTCGCCCTCGCCTCCCGCCTCTGCCAACTCTCCAAAAACCGGAACGCCAGCCACCTCCTTACTCTCGCCTATGCCCAAGCCAACCTCGCTAAATTTGAGGACGCCACCAAAACCCTCGGTCTCCTCACCAAAGTCGCTCCCCCCGATTCCACTTTCACAAAAGAGGTCAACGCCGCCCTCGAAAAAACAAAGGCGAACCAAGTCATCCGTAACTCCTACTGGCAATAACCAAACTTAGGAAAAGCTTTCCCGCCTGCGCACACCCAAGCAAGCCTCACTCCGCAAACTCAGAGGCCAGAAAACCAGCCTTATCCACCTGCCGAAAGGCATCCTCGGACCGCGAATTTACAAACTCAGCCAATCTCTTCTCCGACTCAAATCTCACCATCACCCACGAGCCACCACCACTCCCGCAAAACGGAGAGAAAAAATCCAACCACACCATTTTACTTGCCCGATAGGAGCCAAGGCGCCCCCGCTTCCTCAAATCAAGGCTCCGCTGCTCTCCGTAACATCTCCAACTAGCATTAAAAACCTTCGCGCCTTGGCATCTTTACGGTAACTTTCCGCTGCCGTTATGATCAACGACCCAAACTCCGCCATCGCCTCACAACTTACCATCACCATCGATGGCCAAAAGACCACTTTCACCGAAGGCGAAACAATCTACCAAGTCGCCACCCGTCTCAAAAAAGACATTCCCACTCTCTGTTACGATGATCGCCTCGAGGCCTTCGGCGGATGCCGCCTCTGCATTGTCGAGGTCGAAGGCATCCGCAACCCCGTCGCCTCCTGCACTACCAAGGCCAACGACGGCATGGTCGTGAAAACGGCCCCGCCCCGAATCCAAAAAATGCGGAAGACGCTCCTAGAAATGGTCGTTTCTGAAAACCGCCAGATCGAAGTCGACCCTCTCCGCGGCCTCGCCTCCCAGGAGCTATCTACCCTCGTTAACAAATACGGCGCCCGCAATGGTCGCTTCAAAGGGGCCAAATCGGGCACTTCAAACATCAAAGACCAAAACCCCTTCATTCTCCGCGACTACGAGCAGTGCATTTCCTGCTACCGTTGCGTCCGCGTCTGCGCCGAACAGGAAGGTGACTACGCCATCACCGTCGCCAACCGCGGCTTCCACACTCAAATCACCACCGAGTTCAACAACGACCTCCGTGATTCCGACTGCACCTTCTGCGGACAGTGCATTCAAACCTGCCCCACTGGTGCTCTTGCTGACAAGAAGGCCATTCGCGCCGAAGCTCTCCCCGATCCCATTCAAAAGACCCGCACGGTTTGCCCATACTGCGCCGTTGGTTGTTCGATTGATCTCATGACGAAGGGCGACAAAATCGTCGGAGCTCAGCCCGCGATGAACGGCCCCGCCAACAAAGGTGCCCTCTGCATAAAAGGCCAGTTCACTTACGACTTTATCCAACACGAGGATCGCCTCAAGAAGCCCCTCATCAAACAAGCCGACGGAACCTTTAAAGAGGTCGAGTGGGACGAGGCCCTAAAGAAAGCCGCCGAAGGATTTGCCAAGGCAAAGACCAAGTACGGCAGACATAGTATTTTCGGAATCGCTTCCGGCCGGGCCCCGCACGAAGCCGCCTACTCGATGCAGAAGTTCATTCGAGCGGGATTCGGGACACACCACATCGATAACTGTAGTCGAGCCTGACACGCTCCCACCGTGGCCGGTCTGGCCGCTCAAATTGGAAGAGGCGCAATGTCCAACCCCCTCGTGGACATGGACAAACCCGACACCATCTTCGCCATTGGCACCAACATGACCGAGTGCCACCCCGTCGCCGCCACCGGCCTCAAAAAAGCACTCACAAAGGGAGCCAAGCTCGTCGTCGCCGACCCCCGCAAGACGCGCCTCGCCGAACTTGCCCACCTTCATCTACCCATCCGCGTAGGATCTGATGTCGCTCTCCTACTCGCCATGGCTCACGTCATCGTGCGGGAAGGATTGGAGGACACGGAATTCATTTCCGACCGAACCACCGAGATCGAAGCCTTTAAGGAACACGTTAGGGAATTCACTCCGGAGTGGGCCTCCGAAATCTGTGAAGTTCCTGCGGCTGATATCGAACAAGCCGCGCTCTGGTATGGCTTGGCCAAACTCGGAGCCATTTATTATACTCTCGGCATCACCGAGCACATCTGCGGAGTCGACAACGTCCAGTCCCTCTGCAACCTCGCCCTGCTCACCGGGAATCTCGGCAAGGAAGGCACCGGCATCAACCCGATGCGTGGACAGAACAACATTCAAGGCGCCGGTGACTGCGGAGCCGTCCCCGCAAACTATCCCGGCTTCCAACCCGTGGTCTCGGAGGAGTTTCACGAAAAGTTCAAGAAAGCGTATCAACAACCCGACCTCGACCTCGGCAATGCCATGACCAAGGTCACCGCTCTGAACCTCTGCGGCCAGAAAGAAGGAGGAATCCACGCCATGCTCATCAACGGCGAAAATACCGTGGTCACCGACCCAGATAAAAACCACTGTGAAAAGGCCCTCAACTCTCTGGACCATCTCGTCGTCATTGATATTTTTCTCACAGAAACCGCCCAGATGGCCGACATCGTCCTCCCAGCCTCCGCCTGGGGCGAAACCGATGGCGTCCAGGCAAACACCGAACGACGGGTCCAACGCCTCCGCGCCGCCGTCCCTTCCTGGGGTGATTCCAAACCCGACTGGTGGATCATCGCCGGCATTGCCAAAGAAATGGGCATTCCCGGATTCGAATTCGAATCTGCAAAAGACGTTTTCAACGAACTCTGCTCACTTAGCCCGATCTACAAAGGTCTCAACTGGGACAATATCGGCGACGGCAACTACCAATGGCCAGTCCCCGAAGAAGGCCACCCCGGCACTCCCATCCTCCACCAAGGCGAATTTAAAGACGGCAAACCAGGCCTCTTCAAAATCATCGGCTACCGTGACCCAGCCGAAGTCATCGATGACGACTACCCGGTCTGGCTCACCACCGGTCGCCGCCTCCAGGCCTATCACACCCGCACCCAAACCGGGCGCGCCAGTGGCATCGACTACCTCCTCTCCGAGGAAACTCTTGAAGTCCACCCGGACGACGCCAGGGACTGGGGCCTCATCGACGGCAAATTTGCCAAGATTGCCAGCCGCCGGGGCGAGATCCAGCTCAAGGTCGAAACCACCACCCGCTCTCCGCGCGGCACCGTTTTCACCTCCTTCAGCTTTGCCGACACCAACGTCAACATTCTCACCGGATCCGGCTACGACCCTATCACCCAAACCGCCGAACTCAAAGTCTGCCCTGTCCGAATCAAGCCAGCTTAGCGGAGACTCTCTGTCTTCCGGCATTGCCATGAAAAAATTAATCGGTCTTCTCAGCCTGGTTCTGAAACACCGACCGGAAGAAATTGGCCTCACCCTTGATCCAAAAGGCTGGGCCCGGGTCGATGAACTTCTGACATGCCTGAACAAAAAGCATGGCCCGGTCACCTGCGCCGATCTCGAAAAGCTGGTGAACTCGCATGAGCCACGACGATTTTCCTTCACTGACGACGGAACCGCAATCCGGGCAAACGAAGGACACTCGATCAAGATCGAACTTGTAGCGGTCCCAAAAAAACCTCCCGAATTCCTCTACCACGGGACCGCCACTCGTTTCATGGATCTTATTGAGCGCGAAGGTCTCTCCAAAATGTCCCGTCAGCAGGTTCATCTGAGTGGCGGCATTCGCCCCGCCCACGACGCAGGCGAGAAACATGGCAAGCCCATCATTCTCGAAATTTCCTCAAACGTCATGCATAACCACGGTCACCAATTCTTTCTGTCCGAGAATGGAGTTTGGCTTACCGAGTCGGTCCCGCCGGACTATCTCACCCGCCGTTTTTCTTTATGATCACACGATCACGAAAAAAGCCACCGCCCAATCCGGGCGGCAGCTTTCCAGTGTCCGGGCCAGCAAGACAATTAGAGATCTTTCCGACGCTCGCGCTGGGCGGGCTCGTTCGCCATGAGAAGCGATCGCAAAACCGTCCCGATCGTAACCGGTTCGTCGTGACGAATTTTAGAGGCCTTTTCGGCAGAGAGATTGGGGGAGCCGGAAGAGCCGCTGGCTCCGTTTTTATCGGACGAGACAGATCCTGGTTCCTCGCCGTCGGAATTGGCAAGTGCTTGCGCCGATTTGATCTCCGAGCGAATCGCACCAAGGGCACTCTTAAGATCAGCAACCACTCTATCGAGCTGTTTTAAATGTTCCTGCGTTTCGGAATCCTCATCTGAAACCAGCTGGTGCAGATTCAAAGCCTCTGCGTCCAAATCCTTCGTGATGCCCTTTGTGTGGGCGTCGAGTAAGGCGATCGCATTCTCCAGCTTTGAGTCTAGTTCTTCGTTTCGTGTCTTTATCATAATTAATTCGGATAAATTTTTAATAGCGCTCCAGGACTCCTTCTTAGATTTCAGAAAGGTGTTGCAGGTTGTTGCTCACTCAAAATTCCGTTTAGCTTGGTTTCGTTCGTCAAACTTTGTGCTGCTCACGTCTTGTTCCTCGCATCCGACATGCCAACACTCCACGACATGACGGAGGAAGACATCACACACTGGTCAACAGTCTTTGAGACAGCCATTGAATCGGGAGACCCGGCCCACGATCTCGAACACATTCGCCGGGTTGTTCGGAATATCAAAAATCTCGCTCGAATTGAGAATCTCTCACTCGAAGTCCTGCTTCCCGCTGCCTGGCTTCACGACTGCATTCACGTCCCAAAAAATTCTCCTGAACGGTCCAAGGCATCAAGCCTGGCTGCCGATCACGCGCTCACCATTCTCAAATCGCAGAGCTATCCTGAGGAACATTTCGAAGCCATTCACCACGCCATCGAAGCACACAGTTTTTCCGCAAAAATCACTCCAAGAACCCTCGAGGCAAAAGTCCTGCAGGACGCTGATCGTATTGACGCCCTTGGCGCGGTCGGAATAAGCCGCTGTCTTATGCTTGGAGGGCACATGGGTTCCGATCTTTACCACATCGACGATCCATTCGTTGTAAATCGCTCGATCAATGATGCAAAATACTGCGTCGACCACTTCTACGCCAAGCTCCTCGGCCTCAAGGACACCATGCATACCCGAGCGGGTAAAGCTCTTGCCGGGGAACGCACTCAATTCCTGATCGACTTCCTCAATCAGCTCGGATCCGAGATCGGACGCCCGCCCTAAAAAAGCCACCTTGCCTTCCAGCACTCATTTCTTCAGCTTTCAACAGTCTCCCTTTCTCATGTCCCGCCTACTCGTCTTCTTCCTCCTCAGTTCGTTTGCATCTGGGGCAGACTCCTTCCGCTTTCAGGTCAAAACCATCGCGGAAGACTTCGCCCGCCCGATGGGCATGGACCTCGGACCCGATGGATCCATTTATCTCATCGAACTCCAGGGCAAGGTGAGCCGCATTAACTCTACGACCGGAGAGCGCTCCACCCTCGCTGAAATCAAGGTCTTCGGAGAACAGGAAAATGGTCTCCTTGGCATAGCTCTCGATCCAAACTTTGAAAAGAACAATCACCTCTTCCTTCTTTACTCGCCTACCGATTTCATTGGGCAACGCATTAGCCGCTTCACTGTCCGGGAAAACACTCTCGCCGATGAAAAGAAGGTCATCGAATGGGCCACCCAGCGTCGTGAATGCTGCCACCATGGGGGCATGCTCAAATTCGGCCCCGATGGCTGCCTCTTCGCTTCCGCCGGTGACAACACCCATCCTTTCGGAGATTCGGCATCTTATGCACCCATCGACCGACGCCCCGACCGCGAACCATGGAATGCCGAAAAATCATCAGCCAATCCCAACGACCTTCGCGGCGGATTGATTCGCATCAGAGTCAAGCCAGACGCAACCTACACCATTCCCAATGGCAACCTTTTTCCTCCTGGTATGAAAGGCACGCGCCCCGAGATCTACATCATGGGTTGTCGCAATCCCTGGAAGTTTTCCATAGACCCCAAGACGGGCCACCTCTACTGGGGAGACGTCGGACCCGACGCCGGAAATGACGGGCCCCGCGGCCCCCGTGGACACGACGAAATCAATCAGGCCCGCAAAGCCGGCTTCTTCGGCTGGCCCTACTTTATCGCCGATAACAAACCGTATGCCCGCGTCGATTTCACAAATGGAAAAGTTGGAGAAAAATTTAACGCGCGGAATCCCATCAACGACTCTCCGCTTAACACCGGGCGCAAGGATCTCCCCCCCGCTCAATCAGCTTTCATCTTCTACCCTTATGCGGATTCGAAAGAGTTCCCAGAACTCAAAAAAGGGGGGCGCACCGCCTGTGCCGGGCCCGTTTTCCACTACGATCCCAAGTTCGAAAAAACCGGTGGCTTCCCCAAGGACTTCGATCACTGTCTGCTCTTCTGGGACTGGAATCGCCCCTTCATCAAATGGGGCCGACTTGATAAGAATGAGGATCTTGTTGGAATCGAGAACTTCGATCTTCCCGTAAAAATCAAGCGCCCGTCCGATGCCCTTTTTGCTCCCGATGGCACCCTCTGGTTTATCGATTACGGAGCCACCTGGGGAAACAACAAGGATGCCAAGCTTATCCACATTAGCTATCGTCACGGAAATCTCGACCCCATCGCCAAATTCACCATCGACAGAAAACATGGCTCTCTTCCCCTCAAGGTCCAACTTGACGCCTCGGGTTCCACCGACCCCGAAGGCGAACCCTTAAAATTCGCTTGGCTCAAAGACGATGAAGTCGTCTCAACTGACGCGAAGACCACCGTCACCTTCACCGACCCCGGAGACCAACCGGTGACCCTGAAGATCACCGACACACATGGTGCCACCAGCGAACTCACCCAAAACGTAAGTGCCGGAAATTCACCGCCCGAACTCACTTTCGAATCACCCCTCGACGGGTCCTTCTACACCCCTGGAGCTCCCATCGATTACCGACTTTCCGTAAGCGACCCCGAAGATGGTGATTCCACAACGAGGCCAGACTCCTTTGCCTCCACGGTGGTCACCCTCGCCCCTCTCGCCAAAGCCGCTCCCGGTCTCTCAGCCATCCGCGCCTCCGACTGCTTCAACTGCCACCACTCCACTCAGAAGCTCATCGGCCCGTCGTTCAACGACATCGCCAAACGCTACAAGGGAGACCCGGCCGCCTTCGACATCTCGGTCGAAAGAGTGATGAAGGGTTCATCAAAAGTTTGGGGTGAAATCCCGATGCTTCCCCATCCCAACTTGAAGCGTGACCAAGTGGCCTCCATGGTTCGCTGGATCTACTCCCTCTCCGAGAAAACCGCTCCGCAAGTCTCGCGAGGCGTCGAGGGGAGCCTAACACCGTCAGCGGGCATTCAATCCCTTGAGCTTTCCGCAAACTTTACCGACTTCGGTGCACACGGAGGTAAAGCCTCTTCGCTTTCAGGCGGCACTTCCATTCGGCTCCATCCGCGCACCATTCAGGCCGAAGACTTCTCGTCCCACAAAGGACCTCAAATCCTCGGAAGCGGCGATTCCAAATTCATTGGAGCCATCAACCACTCCCACTGGACGGAGTATCCCGGCTTCCGCATCAATGACTGCAAATCCATCACTCTTCGCTACGCCTCGGCAGGCCCGGGAGCAAGGATTACCATCACGGCCGATGGGAAGAATATTGCCGTCGCACCAATCAAACCCACGGGCGATTGGAACAAGTGGGAGGAAGTCACCGTACCGCTCGTAGATACACCCCGGGGCCTCGTTAACCTTCGCCTCACATTCACCAATCCTGGCAAACAACATCTCGCCAATCTGGATTGGTTTCGTTTCGAATAATCCAAACTTCCCATGAAACACCTGCTTTTTCTCCTCTGCATTCTTGCCACGCTAACCGCAGCCGACCGCCCGCATATCATCCTCGTCATGGCCGACGACCAAGGCTATGGCGACTGCGGATTTACCGGACATCCCTACGTCAAGACGCCCAACCTCGACGCGATGTCAAAAAACTCGGTCGTCTTTGACCGCTTCTATGCCGGAGCTCCGGTCTGCTCACCCACCCGGGCCAGCGTCATGACAGGGCGCAACCCTGTTCGCGTCAACGTTCCCAACCACGGTCACTATCTCCGCCCTCACGAAACCACTATCGCCGAAGCCCTGAAATCAAGCGGATACCTGACCGCTCACTTCGGCAAGTGGCACATCGGCTCGGTTCAAAAAGAAAGCCCCACTTCCCCCGGCGGCCAAGGCTTCGACCATTGGCTCAGCGGACTCAACTTTTTTGACCGCGAGCCCTACCTCTCGCTCAACGGAACCTTCCAGCAGTTCAAAGGCCAAGGCACCGTCATCTCCATGAACCACGCTCTCGAACACCTCAAATCCCACGCCCCACAACACCCCACCTTCACCGTCATCTGGTTTCCCTCGCCCCACGATCCCCATCGCGAAACCTCCGCCAATCCCAGCCTCTACCAAGGAAAGCCCCACGCACCCTACTATCAGGAAATCACTCTGATCGACGAACAAATAGGACGCCTCCGCACAACTCTCCGCGACCTGAAAATCGCCGACAACACCCTCCTGTGGTACACCTCCGACAACGGTGGTCTCGTCAAAGAACATTCCGGCGGACGCGAGAAAAAAGGCTCGGTTTACGAAGGCGGACTCCGGGTGCCCTCTCTCATCGAATACCCGGCCAAATTCAAACCAACCCGTATCACAGCCCCCACCAGCGCCACCGACATTTACCCCACCCTCCTCGCACTCACGGACACCAACGTCGAAAACCAAACGCCGCTAGACGGCATTAACCTCCTTCCCTTCATCTCTGGCGACAAAGTAAAACGCGCCAAGTCCATCAGCTTCTGGCACAGATTCACCGGAGGACAATCAACACAAAGCGACCGCATCATAAAAAAGCTCATGGAAGCCCAGCAGGCGAAGCAAGCCAATCCTTTCCCCGACCGGCTTCTTAAGAATGTGAACGACTTCCCCAAGTACGAGGACGGCTCTCATCAAAGCGGCCACGCCGCCCTTCTTGACTGGCCCTTCAAGATCCACGGCATTTACAACAAAAAGAAAATCACCTGGGAACTCTACGACCTCTCCAAAGACCCCATGGAGACCACTCCCCTGAATACCCAACAGCCCCAGCGCCTTGCCGGCATGCAAAAGCAACTGACCACCTGGCAAAAATCAGTCCTCAGCAGCCACGCCGGAAACGACTACAAGAAGCAATGAAATCCCTCCTCCTTTTCATCCTCTGCGTATCGACTTCTCTGCATGGTGCCGAACGACCCAACATTCTCTGGCTCTCGGCCGAAGACATCAACGCCCACTTTGGCTGCTATGGCGACCCCAACGCCATTACTCCCAATCTTGACCAACTGGCCAGGGAGGGTGTCCGCTACACCAACGCCTACACCGCCGCCGGAGTCTGCGCGCCCTGCCGCTCCACCATCATCACCGGCATGTATCAGACCAGCATTGGCACCATGCACATGCGCAGCAGCGCTGTTCTGCCGGACTCCATCAAACCCTTTTCAATCTACCTCAGAAACAGCGGCTACTACTGCACCAACAATTCGAAAACCGATTACCAATTCAAGACTCCTAAAGAGACCTGGGACGAGTCCAGTGCCACGGCCCACTGGAAGAAGCGAAAGGAGTCGAACAACCCCTTCTTTGCGGTCTTCAACTTCGCCGGCTGCCACGAGAGCGGCATCGCCGGCGATACAAAATACAAGTCCGTGACCAAAGGACTTTCGCCTGGCGAACGCCAGGATCCCGCCAAACTGAAAACCCTCCCGCCCTACTACCCCGATACGCCGCGTGTTCGGGAAGACTGGAAGCGAAACTACGAGCTCATCACCGCCATGGATGCGTGGGTCGGCAACCACATCACCGCGCTCAAGGAGGCCGGAGAATATGAGAACACCATCATCGTTTACTGGTCTGACCACGGGGTCGGCCTGCCCCGGGCCAAGCGCTGGCTCTATGATTCCGGCACCCGCATTCCCCTCATCGTTCGCATCCCCGAGAAGTTTCGCACTTCCGGCCAGGGCAAGCCCAGCACTGTCGACGAGCAACTCATCAGCTCCCTCGACTTCGGCAATACCGCCCTCAATCTAGCCGGACTCCCCGCCCCACCCCTAACCCAGGGCCGTGCCTTCCTCGGCGAAAACCTCTCGCCTCAACGCGACTACATCTTCGGTGCCCGCGACCGCATGGACGAACGCTACGACATCATTCGCAGCGTCCGCGACAAACGCTATCGTTACATCCGCAACTACGAACCGCTCAAGCCTTACTTCCAATACATGAACACTCCCGAAAAAGGAGCAACCATGAAAGAGCTTCGTCGCGTCGCTAAAACCGGAAAGATGCCCGCCGCCATGAAACTCTTCATGGCGGATCGCAAACCAGTCGAAGAATTCTACGACCTCCAAAACGACCCGCACGAAATCAACAACCTCGCAACAGACCCCAAATATAAGGAGCAGCTTGAAAAGCTTCGCAAAGTTCACAAGCAGTGGATCAAAGAGACCCGGGACCTCGGACTCATCCCCGAACCCGAGATGGTCCTTCGCGAAAAGCAGGTCGGATCACGATACGACATCCTCGCGAAGACCGATGACAAGACCCTCCCCGAGCGACTTGGTCGCATGGCTGCCCTCGCGTCGGAAGGCACGCAGGCTCTCCCCGAACTCCTCAAAGGTCTTCAGGACAAGGACGCCGCTGTCCGTTACTGGGCCGCCATCGGAATTGGAAACATCGGGAGACTCTCGGACGAGGCCACAAGGGCATGCCTGAATATTCTCGAAAAAGAAACCTCCACCGTCGTTCGCATTGCCGCCGGCCGGGCCCTCCTCAGAATGAAGACAGAAGAGAAGAAAGCCCTGTCCGAATTATCCAAATCCCTTGATTCTCCGGAGGAATGGTCCCGCCTCCACGCAGCCATCGCCCTTGATGAAGCCGACGAGCAGGCCCGCCCCGTTCTCACATCCCTTAAGGAGGCCCTGAAAGATCAGCCAAATAAATACATTATCCGCGTGGCCAACAAAGCGGTTAATGACCTTCTTGGCACCAAAAACACGGTGAAATAGCTCAAGCCCATGTCAACTGTTCGCCAATCAATCTACGAAGTCTTTCCCCATCAAAAAAAAGACCTTCTCCTGCACCTTTTCTCCGAACCAATCTGCGAGTCACCCGCTCTCGTCTTTGTGCGGAGCCGGGAAACACTCCATGCCTTGAATACCGCCGCAGGCCTCAAGGGCCTTGCCACTGAGAACATCTCGGGAAACAAAAAACCCGAAGTCCGCGAACGAACTCTCAAAGAACTTAAGGAAAGGGCATTCGACATTCTCTTCGCCACCGAGTCGGTCTTGCGGGAGAGCGACCTCTCGGGCATCGCAACCATCATCCATTTTGATGTGCACGAGATCGATGCCGACTATCTGGGCCATCTTCAATCAGCCTCTTCCGAAGTCATCACCTTCATCACACGAAGTGATCAGAATCGCCTAAAAACGCTGGAAAAGCTGGCAGGAGAAGAGCTTGAAAAGTGTCTCGCCGAGGGATTCATTTACGACAAGCAGCCGCACTTGATCAGGGTTCAGCCAAAAAAGGGGCAGAGCAACCGGAGTAGCTCCAAGCCGCTTCAGCACAAAAAACCAAAACTGAAAAGCAAAGGCCCTCGTCGTAAAACCGGCCGAACCAGAAAGCGTTAAGCCTCCCGCAGAGCCGGACTACTCCAGCTCCGAAGGAGGAGACACTTTACAGAACCGCTCATCTCACTCGGCAAAGGACTTCATCAATTCTTCCGGGGTCAAAGCAGTTTGACGCCCACTCCATTTCTCACGCGTCCTCTTGACTGTTTCAACCTGAACCGCTGAATGATTATTTCCCCACGCATGTCTGATAAAAGTCGAGACATCAGCCAGGTCGGCATCATTTATTTGCGGAGCATCTTTCAATCCGGGCATCGCTGCTGCCGGAGTGTATTTTATGCCATTGACTTCGATGGAGCCCATCAAGCCCTGAAGTAAAATTGCAGACAAACGCTCCGGCGAGCCCGTGACCCACTCCGACTTGACCAAAGGCGGTCCAAGCTGCTCAAGCCCCTTTCCGTCCGGCCCGTGACAAGCCATGCAATTGGTGATGTAGAATTTTTCGCCCCGTTGAAAAGACTCCCTATGTTCCTTGTTACGAGGCGCCTTGAAAGCAGAGGCTGTTGTTTTTGGGGTCAGGCAATGCTCGAGATACTTGAGAAACTTTCCGTCTTTAAAGTCGTTCCCAAGAAAGTCTTGAAACTCTTTCTCTCGACCAGCCAAGCCACTGACAACCACCTCGCGGAAGTAGGGCTCGTCGATATTCCTCAAGAGGAGCTTCTTCAGCAAAATGAGGGCTCGCCCCGAACCCATCTGACCAAGCCCCCCGGCAAGAGCGCGCTGAACCACAAGGCTGGGATGTTCTGCAAGCAGCTTAAAAGTCGCAATCAATTGCTCCCGTTCCTCGGAAGAAAGAAGGCTCGAGAGACGAATCGCGGACTCCAGGACATATGGGTCCGATGAAGCCATTGCTCCCGCAATATGGTCGAGCTTCACTTGCCCCAACCCTTCAAGGGCCCAGAGAGCATGGAGTTGGCCCAGCGACTTCCCTTCATCATCAGCCAGTGCAACCAATTGAGGAACGACCGCAAGGTCTTTTGAATCAACGATGAGTTGCTGGGCGGTATCGCGCCACCACCCGTTCGGATGAGCAAGGAACTCCACCAACTCCCCCGCCTTCTTTCCGATCATTTCAGGCTTTGCGCCCAGGGGGCGATCACGATGCTTAATTCGATAAATCCTCCCAAGACGCGGATGACTCTCGAGGTTACGATGTGTGATGTGCTCGCGAAGATATTTGGTCAGGTAGTGTTTGTGCTGAATGATGCCGTGATACATATCAACCGCGTAGATCGTCCCATCAGGAGCATTGAAAAGATTCACCGGCCGAAAACGTTCGTCGGTCGACGCAAGAAATTCCCGTTCCCCCATCAGATGCTCACCAGTGAGCAGTCCATCTTTACGACTCAGATGGACCATGCGAATGAGATTCGCGGTCGGCTCACAAAAAAGCGCGGTATTTTGAAACTCAGGAGGAAATTGATCACCTCGATATGCCACCGGGCCGGCTGCCCCGGTCGCGGCTTTCAAATATCCATTTTCATCGATATCCCCTTCACCCCCGCGATTCACCCCCGGGGTGATGCGGGCGGGATAAAGCTTATCCCGGAAGGAAATGTGTTGGCCGTGCGCCCGCCCCAGCTGGAAATTGGGATTCCTCATGAGGGTGTTTGGCAGCAATTGATCCGCTTTGATCCCAAACCAATTCTCGTTGTAATAAAGTCGCCCAAAATTGTCTTGGGACAACCCCCACTGCCCGCGAAAGGAAGTTTTTTCCTTCACCCACTTTCCATCGACCTCCCGATACCGGGCATCTGACTTGACGTTGTAAATCCAATTATCAAGCCCACGAAAAAGGGCATTGGTGCGGTGCTCCACGTTTGCATCCTGCGTGTAATTTTCATCGATGACCGTCATCTTACCCGCCTTACCATCGACATTCTCGACGTAGTATAGCTTCTCATGTCCTCCAAAAAGAAGGCCGTTTTTATAAAGGGCGATTGACCGGGGTTGATTGAGCCCATCAAGAAAGACGCTCGTTTTGTCATAGAAACCGTCACCGGTCGTATCCTCGTGGATCGAAATCCTCCCGGTTGGAGCATCCTCGCCTTCCCCATTGGCATTAGGCATGTAGGATCGCATCTCCACCACCCACATCCGGCCGTTTCCATCAAAGCGCAACGCGAGTGGATTTTGCACCGCCGGTTCGTGGGAAACCAAACTCATCTCGAAATCTTTGTGCAGCCGAAAGGTCTCCAAAGCTTCCTGCGGCTTCAAAGCAGGCGAGGCCGGAATCTCCTCGAAAGGAATCACATAGGTGTAACCCTTTTTTTTCTGAGGCTTGGGGGCATCCTTCTTTTTCACTTCGTCGAGTTTTAATCGTTTGATCCAGGCGTTCCGAAACTTTACCGGGTTATGATGTCCTTGAAATTTAATGGGGCCCGGCTCGGGCCCCTCCTTCTGACCGGCACCCGTCTTGTTGACGAGGGCGTAATCATCATGAATTAAAACCCCGTTGTGCTGAACACTGATACGGGCCTTTTCAATGCGTTCGCCATCCTTAAAGCGGGCAGCCCTGAAAACAATATCATAGGTTTGCCACTCTCCAGCCGGCTTGGACACCAACTTGTCCGGCTTCTTCTGACGATAAAGACTGCCGGCATAGCTCGCCTTGTAGTCTTCGGGCGAAACTCCGTGGGAATTTAAAATCTGAAGCTCATATCGCTTTTGGATGTAGATCCCCGAATTCCCGTTCTTTTCGGCATCCACATCCGGCACGTTGTTTACATTAAACTCCACGTGCATCCTAAAATCGGTATAGGAATCCGGGGTCACCAGGCTGTCCCACTTGGGCGAAGCTGTCAGCACTCCGTCATTAAAAACCCACTGGCTTGCCACCTTCCCGGATTCAGGAACCAAAATGTGCCCGCGTTCGCCCACGAGTTGGACCGCATCCATCGGACGTTTCCCGTCAAAATATCCCTTTGTGATGCCCGCGACACGTTCCGCGGCAACGGCTAGACCAAGAGATTTGGAAGCCAACAGAAAAACGGCAACGCTCTTTAAGTTCATGTCTGAAAGTTAAAGTCAAACATCCTCCCATCAAGTCGCAATCAGTGATTTTCTTAGCCCGCTTCGGGTATGCCACCCGTCTGGCCTGGGGTTGGAATAATTTCAATCCATTCCCCTTCTTTAAACTCGCCGGAAAGCTCCAACTCCCCGATGGCCTCGCGATGAAGAGCGATCACTTTCAGCGAGAATTTTGCAAACATCCTCTTAATTTGATGATGCTTCCCCTCGTAGATAGTGAGCCGGCACTTGCCTGGACCCAACTGCTCAATCGCAGCTGGAGAGGTCGTCACCTTTTCCTTGGCAAACCATATCCCGGCCTCGAAGGCCGAAATCACCTCCGGGCCAATCCCGCCATCCACCTCTACCAAGTACCGTTTCCCAACCTTGTTCGAAGGCTCGGTCAATAATTCGGAATAACGGCTATCATTGGTAAGAACCACTAATCCGGAGGTGAAGCGATCAAGCCTTCCTGCCAGATGAAGTTGGTCCGCCCAGTCTTCCTGAATCAAATCAATCACTGTCTCGTGCTCGAGATCGGAGGTCGCACTCACGACGCCTTTTGGCTTGTGGAGCATGATGTATCGAGGCACCTCATTTTGCAGAATCATTTCATCAACCTGAACGTGATCAAATCTGCCCACCTGGACCCGCCCATCTTCGCACAACTGCCCGTTTAGCATCACTCTGCCAGACTCGAAAAAACCGCGAGTCCGACGCTTCCCCGTCCCCGCCCATTTCCCGACCATTCGATCAAGGCGCATCTAGCCGACAAGATCACCAATACTTCCAAATCCGGGCTCAAAGAGCCGCCGGAACGTTCTGGCAGCATAACCATCAGTCATCCCCGCCAGAAAATCACAAACAAGACGGGCCTTTTTCCCCGAAGTCTCCGCTTCCAAAATCTCAGCCGCGTCGGCCTCCGGCAGCAGCGCAAAATCCTGACCATCGATATCAGAACCCAGCACGTATCGCTGCTCCATCACTTCCCACAATCGTCGAAGCATGTAGCTCCCCTTGTGCTCCAGTTGCTTGAGTTGTGGTGATAGGAACACCACTTCATAGGCAAGACTCTTGAACAACTCACTTTCCGCCCGAACCCCGGAATTGATCACCAAATCCAGGGCATACCGGTGGCTGGTTCCACTCAGCAAATTTGTGGCTTTTACCAGAGTAGCCGATTGAATGTATTTTCCGATGCGCTTCCCGACAAAGGGTTCGATCCTTTGACCTCGGATCGCCTTCAAAAGAGCACCCAGCGGAGCATCCCCCGAGGTCTCGTGACCGCGCCTTTCGGCCCAGCGCTCAATTTTCTCCACCGTGAGAAATCCCGCCTTCACCGAATCTGCCAGATCATTAAGCGAGTATGCAGTATCGTCCGCCCAGTCCATGATCTGGCATTCTATCGACTTAAAGCAGTCCCTTTCATCACCCGGAGGCAGTTCGGCAGGGAAGTCATTCCCTCCCATGGCCCAGCTCAAGTCCTCGCTCTGTGAATCATAAAGGAAATGATTTTTGGGCAGCTTTCCTTTGGTGGTCTTTAACTCGGACCAGAGAGATTTGTATTTCAGAACTCCATCCAAAAACGCCCGCGACGGATCCATGCCCTTGCGGCTTTGCGAAAAGATTCTGTCGGTGAGCAATCGCAGCGTCTGGGCATTCCCTTCAAACCCGCCGTAGTCTGCCATAAAGTGGTTGAGCGAACGTTCCCCAGCATGACCAAAGGGTGGATGCCCGAGATCGTGGGAAAGGCAGACGGCCTCAACCAAATCTTCATCGACAAAAAAATCATCAGCCAGCAAATCGCTTGAATGCTTCAGCCAGTGGCAAATCGACTTGCCAATCTGCGCAACTTCCAGTGAATGGGTAAGGCGGGTACGGTAAAAATCGTACTCTCCGCTCCAAAAGACCTGGGTTTTGCTCTGCAACCTGCGAAACGCCGGAGTATGCAGAACCCGGTCGCGATCGATTTGAAAAGGCGAGCGAAAATCATCCGAAGTGTCATAACCGGAAGCTCGCGCGGTATCAAAGGCCTGGTAAAAACGGTTCTGCACGCCGGAGGATGAACACTTTTGGCCGAATCTTCAAGAACCACCCTACTTGAACGCCCGGCCTTTCAGTTCCGGTGCAGACACCGGATTCGCCCGGGCAACGACACGATCAGGGAACCGGACCTCGTATTCGCCGATCCGGGGTACCTTGTCAGGGAAATCCGTGCTGACAAACTGGGCTCCGCTGGCGAGAGCCCTGCGGGCCCGGGTCCTGTCATTGGCACGGGCCTCCACCGTGTTGGCATCGGCCCGGGTACGCACCATGAACCCCGCTTTGACCAGTTTCTGAATCTCGTCGAAACTCCCGACCGGATTATTTCGCTTCATCCAGGCTGCCGCAGGGTGCACGGGATCAACACTCACGAACAAGAGTCGCTTCTCCAGGGTGGGATTCCCTTTCAAGTATACATCCCGGTGCCCCCCTTCGTTATCGAGACAGAACATGAGCTTCCCCCGACATTTCTCCAGCTTCGGCCATCCATTTTCACCAATCGCATCCCGTAAAGTGGCGCTCTCTCCCCGCACAAAATCAGGCGTGATCAGATTATCCTTCTTCACCACCGAGAGAATTTCCTTCTCCAACGCGATCATCTGCGCTCGATCGAACTTCACCGGCTTCTGAGCGAGAGGATTATCAGCCCGGTCCTTCAGCTCCACCAGAATCATGACCGGCAAATGGTTCGGATTCTTACCGGACCATTCTTCCACCGCAGCCAGCGCGCCCTTGAAAGTAGGATGAATCGATCTCGCATCAAATTGCGGAACATGGAGAACTTTGATCCCGGGCTTTCGCATCGGGCTATCTGCAGGGTCACCCGGCTTGGCAAAAAGCCCGCCCTTTGGATCGGCAAAGACATCGAGCTCGAAATGCCGCAAGCCATTGTCCAGCTGCTCTCCCAAAGGCTTCCTTGTGTAGTCCCAGGCTGTCGCAGCCCGCTTGTCGAAGAGGCCAAAAACCCTCATTTCCTTCGCCGTCGGCGCGACGTGGTAGGAATTATGGGTTCCGATCAGCTGGATCTGATTGAGACGGAATTCCGCAAAAACCGGGAAAGGCAAAAGGAGGATCAAGAGAATTATTTTCATGACCTGATTATTGAAGTTTGCTTTTCCAGGGTGAAGGAACAGGGCTTTTGGTAACTCCGGAATCAGGCACCCACGCGGGATGTTTCAGCCCCCTCTTCATTGCTCCGACCAATCGCAGAACCGGGCTGCTTCGGTAATAAATTTTCAAAGAACCAAGATGAGCGGTGCCGTCAAACTTCTCAGGTTGTTTTCCGACCCAAGCTTCGCTGTAGTCCGGAATCTTAAACCATTCCCCCGGCTTGGCTCCCATGACCCAGAGTCCGTCCACCTGATCGTAGGTTTGATTGGACGGCATGATCAATTCCCTCCCGCTCTCAGGAATGACCCGGATCTTTTCCAACTGTGAACCCGCCACCTCTTCGAAAGTCACCTGCCCGGCAAATGCTTTCTTCTTTGATGCCACCGAAGCCTCAACCTTGGGCTGCTTATTTTTGGATGGTGCCTTTGCAACAAAAGGCCGCGACACCGGGTCCGAACCACAGGACACCAAAACGAACAGCAAGAAGCTTGCCGCAAAGATCAACCTCATGAGCACAGGTTTCCTTATCCTCAACGACATCGCGAGATCTAAAATGCCCTTCTCTCACAAGGCTGCCATTGACAGTTTTTCTTCCTGTGGTCTCCTCATTCACAAATGAACGCAGCCATTGAATGCTTTCTCGCTGCCCTCCGGCTCGGACTAACTTCCTTTGGAGGACCCGTTGCCCACGTTAGCTATTTCCGCGAGGAATACGTGGCCCGGCGCAAGTGGGTCACGGAGTCCCGCTTTGCCGAAATCATGTCGCTAACCCAATTTATTCCGGGCCCGGGAAGCAGCCAACTCGGCGCTGCCATCGGCTACGAAAGGGCCGGATTGCCCGGAGGACTGGCGGCTTGGCTCGGCTTCACTCTCCCCTCGGCTTTGGTTCTCATTCTTGTTGCACTTGGTATTGGCGATCTCTCCGGCGATCACGCGCAAGGAGCGCTTCGCGGACTTAAATTGGTTGCTCTGGCCGTCGTTACCGGAGCATGGCTGGGAATGCGCAAAAACCTCGCCCCGGACCTCCGACGCCTCGCCATCGCTTTTCTTGTGCTGGTCGCGCTTTGGTTCTTCCAGGCACCATGGATCACCGTTCTCGTGATCACCATTTCCGGAATGATCGGGATCTTCATCCTCTCAGCCGGGGAGAAAATTGAAAAACAAAAGACAGGTGGTCGCGGGCTTCTCGGCTGGGGAGCACTCGTGGTTTTCTTTGTCCTCCTATTTATCTCCATCGGTCACAATGGCCCCCTCGCCGGAATCTACCGCGCCGGCTCTCTCGTCTTCGGCGGAGGCCACGTGGTTCTCCCCCTCCTGCAAGAAAGCATGGTCGATGGTGGCTACATGTCGAAAGAGGTTTTCCTTGGAGGCTATGGAGCGACCCAAGGCGTTCCCGGTCCCGTCTTCACCTTCGCCGCATTTCTCGGGGTCAAAGCCAACATCTTCGATAATCCCTGGTTCAGTGCCGGCGCAGCCCTCATCGCGGTATTTCTTCCAGGGATGCTACTCCTAGGCGGCACAATGAAGATTTGGGGACGTCTCCGCGGCAAACGGTGGGCCCAGCGTGCGGTCAATGGAGCCAACGCGGGTGTGGTCGGCGTCCTCGGTGTCGCCCTCCTTCGTATGGCGACCGACTCCACCACCCTGACGGGCTGGGTCGATGCCACCTGCGTCGCCATTCTCTTCCTGATTTTACGGAAAAAAATCATCCCGGTCTGGGCACTCGTGATCATCGCGGCAGCCGGTGGTGCCGTCATCGGCTAGAAACTCCCGAGATGCTTGCTTTCAAGCGGATTTCCGTACATCGTCCCCGCCCCGCGAAAAATTCGCGGTTTTGCCATGGGAAAGACTCTTTATCAGAAAGTTTGGGATGCTCACACAGTGGGAACCCTGAGTGATGGACGCACACAACTCTTTATCGGAACACACCTCATTCACGAGGTCACCAGCCCGCAGGCCTTCGGCATGCTCCGAGATCTCGGCCTGAAGGTGAAATATCCCTCGCGGACCTTCGCGACGATCGACCACATTGTCCCCACCGTCAATCAGGACGAACCCGCTGATCCCCTCGCCGCCGCCATGATCGATGCCATTCGCAAAAATTGCGATGACTTTGGCGTGACCTACTTTGATCTTAAGTCCGGTAAACAAGGCATCGTTCACGTGGTTGGACCCGAGCAAGGAATCACTCAACCCGGATCGACCATCGCTTGTGGAGACTCCCACACCGCCACCCACGGGGCCTTCGGAGCGATTGCATTTGGCATCGGTACCACCCAGGTTCGCGATGTTCTGGCCACTCAAACCATGGCTATGGAATCTCTCAAGGTTCGCAAGATCGAGGTGAACGGAGAGCTTCGTCCGGGGGTTTACGCCAAAGACGTGACCCTCCACATCATCCGTATGCTGGGAGCCAAAGGCGGCATCGGATACGCCTACGAATATGCCGGCACCACCTTCGACAACTTCTCCATGGAGGAGCGCATGACCGTCTGCAACATGGCCATCGAGGGAGGGGCCCGCTGCGGTTATGTCAATCCTGATGAGACCACTTTCGAGTTCCTAAAAGGCCGACCCTACTCTCCCACGGGCGAGGATTGGGAGAAGGCTGTCGAGGAATGGAAGTCCTTCGCCACCGATGCCGATGCGGAATTCGATGATATCATTGTCATCGATGCCCAAGACATCGAACCGACCGTCACCTGGGGGATTTCACCAGACCACGGAATCTCCATCGGTGAGTCCATACCGGACCCCACCACGGCGGAACCCGATCAAAAGGCAGTCATTGAGGAAGCCCTCGCCTACATGAAGCTTCCCGCCGGAACCCCAATCAAAGGCATCCCCATCGATGTTGCTTTCATCGGTTCCTGCACCAACGGACGCCTTTCCGATTTCCGCGAAGCCGCCAAATTCCTCAAAGGAAACAAGGTCGCCGAAGGGGTCAAAGCCATTGCCGTTCCCGGATCACAAATCACCGCAATCCAATGCGAGAAGGAAGGGATTGACAAGATCTTCGAGGAAGCCGGATTCGAATGGCGCGCCGCCGGTTGCTCCATGTGCCTCGCCATGAACCCCGATAAACTCATCGGCGATCAAATCTGCGCCTCCTCCTCCAACCGAAATTTTAAAGGCCGTCAGGGATCCCCCATCGGTCGCACTGTCCTCATGTCGCCCATCATGGTCGCCGCTGCCGCCGTCGAAGGCCGAATCGCCGATGCCCGAGAAACATTCGAAGTCACCGAAGACACGGCAGTCGCCTAATCCAAACAAAACCTAAATCATGAAATCCATTCTACTCCTCACCTTTTCACTCCTTCTTCTACCGGTATCCGGACAGGAGGGAGCCAAGCCAGCCCCAATTGACGAACTTCTCAAGATCATGAAGTTCGAGCAAACTGTGATCGATGGAGGTGAAACCGGCTTCGCCATGGTCGAGCAGAGCCTCGCGGGCCAGGACCTCAAGAAAGAGGAAATGGGCGAAGTCAAAGACGCCTTCATGGCCTACATGGGCAAAGTCGCCGGCGACCCACAGCTCAAGGCTAAAACAAAAGCTGTCTATGAGGAGCACTTCAGCGAAGACGAAATCACAGCACTGATTGCCTTTTACAAAACGCCAGTGGGGCAAAAAACCCTCGAAGTTATGCCTGCGATCACCGGCGAAGTCATGGCACTGAGTCAGCAGTTGGCCCAGAAACACGTCGGATCGTTCCAAGATGCTCTCACCAAGATCCTCGAGCGCAGAGCTGCCCGTGGAGACAAGTAAGGAACAAAACTCCATTAACCACCATGGCTATCGCACCAATTACGCAAGTCTCCGGCACGGCCGTTCCCATCCCGGGAGCAGACATCGACACGGACCGCATCATTCCCGCACGCTTTATGAAGTGTGTCACCTTCGACGGACTGGGAGAATACGCCTTTTACGATGTTCGCTTTGACCCGGAGTCAGGAGAAAAAACTGATCACCCGCTCAATGACGAGCGCTTCAAGGGAGCTTCCATTCTCATCGCCGGTATCAACTTTGGCTGCGGGTCCTCTCGGGAGCACGCACCCCAATCGCTCGCCAAGTATGGATTCAGCGCCATCATCGCCGAGTCTTTTGCCGAGATTTTTTACGGAAACTCGACGACCCTCGGACTTCCCTGCGTCAGTTCCTCCCGCGAAAATATCGACGCGCTCAAAGCGGCATGCCTAGCAGACCCATCGCTTGAAGTCTCGATTGATCTTAATGCCATGATGGTGGCAGCCGAAAATCTTTCCTTCCCTGTCGAGATGCCTGCCTCCGCACGCCAAGCCCTGCTGGCCGGCAAATACGATCCCATAAAGGAACTCCTCGATAACAACGACAAGATTGAAGCAACTGCCGCTTCCCTATCCTACGTCGGCTAACATCCGAATCACCTTCAAAAAGCCCCGCGACCAATCCGGTTGCGGGGCTTTTTTTACGCCATATTCCTTCGACCCCCCCTTTGATACGAGTCTTCAAGTTTTTTACTTTGACTATTCAAAGTCGTGGTGCCACTTCACGTAAATGAAGAGATCAATCCTCCTCGCTCCTTTGCTGTTTTTGGGGGCCTGCACAAATAAGGATAAAGCAGCCAAGACCGACGGGACGATTGTCACGACGGTGGGCATGATCGGGGACGTCACGCGCCAAATCGCCGGGGACAAGCAAGAGGTTATTAATATCATCGGCGAAGGCATCGATCCACACACCTACCAGCCAAGCAAGTCTGAGATCGACAAGATTCAGAAAGCCGGACTCGTCCTTTACAACGGCCATTTTCTTGAAGGCAAGATGGGATCCATTCTCAAAAGCCGGGTAGAACAGGACAAGCCTGTCTTTGCAGTGACCGAGGGCTTGGATGAGGTCGAACTCATCGGTGATGGTGACCATCCAGACCCCCACCTCTGGATGGACCTTTCCATCTGGTCCAAAGTCGCCGGAAAAATCGGTGATGAGCTGGCCGCATTTGATCCGGACAATGCCAACCAATATCAAAAGCAATGCCAGGAATATCAGGAGAAACTCAACGACCTTCACACCTATGCACTCATGGTATTTCCCACCATTCCTCAAAAGCAGCGAGTCCTCGTCACCGCTCATGACGCCTTCTCCTACCTCGGTCGGGCCTACGGGATCGAGGTGCGCGGCATTCAGGGAATCTCAACAGAATCCGAAGCCGGCACCAAAGACATCAACGACCTTGTTTCCTACCTTGTTGAAAACGAAATCCCCGCAATCTTCATTGAGTCATCGGTCCCGGAAAAATCTGTCAAAACGGTGATCGAAGGGGCTGCCGAAAAGGGCCACACCGTAAAAATCGGTGGGAAGCTTTTCTCAGACGCCATGGGCCCCGCCGGAACCTACGAGGGAACCTACATTGGGATGATGGACCACAATATCACAACCATCGTCAACGCCCTCGGCGGCAGCGCGCCCGAAGGCGGTTTCCAAAATAAACTCAACAACTAGATGCGCCCGGAACATCCTCCCGAATTCCCGCTTGCGGTCCACGACCTTACTGTCGCCTATCATCGCAAGCCCGTTCTTTGGGATGTCGAATTAAACATCCCCGAGGGGACCCTGGCCGGCATTGTTGGACCGAACGGAGCAGGCAAATCCACCCTGCTGAAAGCGTGTCTCGAACTTATCCCAAAAACTTCCGGCGAGGCCCTGATTTACGGCAAAACCTACGAGCAACAGCGTGACCTTATCGCTTATGTCCCGCAACGCGAAAGTGTCGATTGGGACTTCCCAGTGAGCGCTCTCGATGTCGTCGCGATGGGAACCTACCGAAAACTTGGATGGTTTAAACACATTACCGGCGCACAAAAAAAACAAGCATTCGAAGCCCTTGAAAAGATTGGCATCGGTCACCTTGCCAGACGTCAAATCTCGCAACTCTCGGGTGGCCAACAGCAACGAGTCTTCCTCGCACGCGCTCTCGTCCAGGACGCTCAAATCTACTTCATGGATGAGCCATTTGCCGCCGTCGATGCCGCTACCGAACAAGCCATTATCGGGCTCCTCAAGGAGCTAAATACGCAAGGAAAAACCGTTCTCTGCGTCCACCACGATCTTGCCACCGTATCACGATACTTCGACTATCTGGTCCTACTCAACATGCGCGTCGTTGCCAGCGGCCCCACCAGTGAAACCTTCACGCGGGAGAATCTCCAAAAAACCTACGGCGGCAAACTCAACCTGCTCGACGATGTTGCCCAGGCGCTCAAGAACGTCGGACGCTCTTAGTACGAAAGAACCATGACCTGGGAACTCCTTAGCGAAACTCTTCGCCTCGAACAATACAACACACGTTTGGTGGTTCTTGGCGTCGCCTTCCTCGGAGCCACCGCAGGTCTTGTCGGCAGCTTCCTGCTTTTGAGAAAACAATCCCTCCTCGGCGACGCCCTCTCCCACGCCACCCTCCCCGGCATTGGTATCGCCTTTGCCCTGATGTCCGCCTTGGGCTTCACCGGTAAAAGCCTGCCCGGCCTCCTCATCGGAGCCACCATTACAGGCCTTTTCGGTGTCTTGCTTGTTCTGGCCATCCGCAAAACCACTCGCCTCAAAGATGATGCCGCGATGGGCATCGTTCTCTCCGTCTTCTTTGGCCTGGGAGTCGCCATTCTAAAAATGGTAGAGAGACTCCCGGGCCAAAGCGCAGCCGGACTGGATGGCTTCATTTACGGAAAGACCGCCTCCATGGTTTGGTCTGACTTCGTTCTCATCGCCATCATTCTTGTGATCACCACAGCAGTCACGATTGCCCTTTTAAAAGAACTCACTCTCCTCTGCTTTGATGCCAATTTCGCCTCGACGCAGGGCTGGCCCGTTCTTTGGCTCGATATCATTTTGATGGCCCTCGTCACGGCAGTCACCGTAGTCGGTCTTCAGGCGGTTGGCCTGATTCTCATCATCGCATTCCTCATCACCCCACCCACCGCAGCACGTTTCTGGACCAATCGGCTCGGATGGATGCTTTTTCTTTCCTCGACCATCGGAGCAATCTCGGGCTGGCTCGGAGTTTCGATTTCAGCGCTTTATTCCAATCTCCCTGCCGGAGCAATCATTGTCATCTCTGCCGCAACCATCTTCCTCTTCAGCATGATTTTCGGCACCGCCCGTGGCGTCCTTCCCCGCTACCTCCGCCATCTCAAATTACTGCGCAAGGTTGGCCGCCAACACCTCCTGCGCTCGACATACGAAATTCTCGAAGAAACCCAGGATACTAAGCCACTCAAAAACCTTCCCATCCCAATAGATCTTCTGCGCAAGCACCGCTACTGGTCAAAAGGAGAACTCGCAAAATTGATCCGCCAAGCCCGGTCCGAAGATCATATCGAACGCCAGCCGTCGGGCGAACTTCGCCTCTCCGAATCCGGCTTCGGCGAAGCCTCACGCATTACTCGGAACCACCGGCTCTGGGAACTCTACCTCATCAAATACGCCGACATCGCACCCAGCCACGTCGACCGCGATGCCGATATGGTCGAGCACCTTCTCGGAGCCGAAATCGTCCACCAACTCGAAGCCGAACTCGACCTCTCCAAGCCCACCATCGACTCACCTCACACCATCGAACCGAAGGAGCTTGTACCTCTGTCCAAGCCTACAGGCTAAACATTATCACCTCATGAATCTAAAACTACCCGCTATCCTCTTCCTCAGCCTAATTGACACAACATTAGCAGATGACCTCAAGGCGAATGCATTCATACCGCGCTACAGAGAACACCCTTCGGGAAAACTAACTGAAAGTCGGACCAATCAAGACTTCATCGGTGTCGTCAACGCAATCGACATTCCCGGCATCCCACCCCGCCCAGTTTACGATAAAACGCAATACAACCTCTTTGAACCCACACCCAACTACCTACTCCGCGGACTCTCTCCTGATCGCCCGGATGCCACCGAATCCCCGATTACCGTCGATGCCGGACGCTACCAAATCGAAGCCTCCCTCTTCGACTACCGCCGTGACCAAGGCCTCAAGACCTCTATTTATGGTCAGATCAATATGAAGGCCGGACTCACTCACAACATCGACCTTCAGGCGATCATTGACGTCAGGTCCGAGACCGCCGGAGATTGGACCACCTTTGGAGACCTCACCATTCGTCTCAAGTACAACCTCTGGGGCAATAATAGCGGCGACTCCGCCCTCGCCATCATGCCCTATGTCACCGCCCCCACCCGCAGCGACGAATGGCAGGGCGGAATCATCGTCCCTTGGGCCTCAACCCTAACCAATGACATCAGCCTTGGGCTTCAGGGCCAACTGGACTTCGTCAACGACGGCACCGGAGGCGAAACCGAGTTCCTCTTCACCGCCGTCATCGGCTACCCCATCATTGGCAATCTCGGCGGCTACACCGAATACATCGGAGTCATCGCGGAAGACCGCTACGAATCGTACTACTCTGGCGGCTTCACATACGAAATCAACGATAACTCCATCCTCGATGCCGGCGTACAAGTTGGCCTCAACAGCGACTCTGAAGACTTCGGCTGCTTCACAGGATTCACTCAACGCTTCTAAATTCCTCTAACCGTGAACTGGACCGCAAACGACTTTCACATCATCCTAGTCGGAGGATTGTGTGCCATGGCGTGTGCTCTTCCGGGCACCTTCCTCCTCCTACGCCGTATGAGCATGATGGGTGACGCCATCAGCCACGCTGTCCTACCCGGCCTAGCCATCGCCTTTCTTATCTCAGGCTCAAGGGGCAACATCTGGATGTTCCTTGGAGCCGCCATTGCCGGAATTCTCACCGCCCTCTTTACCCAGTGGATCACCCGCTTCGGAAAAGTCGAACGCGGAGCCGCCATGGGGATTGTTTTCACCACCCTCTTCGCCATCGGACTTGTTCTCATGCGCAAGGCTGCCGACCACGTGGATCTCGATGCCGGTTGCGTTCTCTATGGCGCCCTCGAATACACCCCGCTCGATATGGTCACACTCTTCGAGAACGAGACCTCATTCTTCGCAGTCCCACGCGCCGCTCTGATCATCGGGGCTACTCTCCTCTTCAACGCCCTCGTCATCACCCTTTTCTACAAGGAATTCAAACTAGCCTCCTTTGATCCCGGCCTCGCCGAAACCCAGGGCTTTCGCCCCCAACTCATGCACCACCTGCTCATGACCATGGTTGCCGTTACCACGGTCGCAGCGTTTGAAGCAGTCGGTTCCATCATCGTTATCGCAATGCTCATTGTTCCTCCCGCCACTGCTTTTCTTCTCACAAAAAACCTTCCCGTTCTCATCATCGTAAGCCTCATCGTTGCGGTCCTTTCCGCAGCCCTTGGACAAGTTGCCTCCCATTTCCCTCCCCTGCTCGGTCTGCCCGACACCACCAGCTCCGGCATGATGGCCACCGCCGCCGGCTTCCTCTTCCTCCTCGCCTGGCTCTTCGGGCCTGAAGGATTGTTAAAAAGACAATCGAGAGAAATCGAAGCACCCGAATTCGACTGAGCCCATTGATGAAAGTCACCCTCTTCTGCCCCCCTTTGTTCCCGCGACCCCAGTCATCCAAGGAGCTCATTCTCGACGACCTCCGATAGCCATTGCTTTCGGCTACCTGGCGATGGCCTCAACCAAAAACTCCAGTTCTTCCATCGTCACGGATAGCGGTGGCATGATGACAATGGTGTTTAAAATTGGTCTTGTTAGAACTCCGCGTTCCCGGAGCTTACGGCAAAATTCCTGACCACATCCCTCGATATCAAACCCGACCACGAGCCCGACCCTTCTTACTTCCTGAATCTTCGGAATACTGACCAACTCCCGCTCGAGATAAGAGCCCTTCTCTTCAACTTCCGACAAAGTCTCACCAGTTTCAAAAAGTGATAGACTTGCAAGAGCCGCCGCGCAGCCAAGGGCATTCCCGGTATAACTATGACCGTAGTAGAAGGTCCGGCCCGGCCCCTTGAAGCCTTCGTAGATCCTATTCGTCGTCAGGGTGGCGGCCAGTGGCATGGTCCCGCCGGTCAGACCTTTGGCAAGACAAAGAAAGTCAGGAACGACCCCTTCCTTTTGACAGGCAAACATTTCGCCAGTCCGACCAAATCCCGTCATCACCTCATCGAGAATGAGATGAATCCCGAGACTTGCCGCCCAAGCCCTCAATTCACTCAGCATCCCTTGGGGCCACGGACGCATTTGGTTCACTCCCTGAATCAACGGCTCGATGACAACTGCCGAAGCCGTTTGCACAACGACTTCCGGCAAAACCTTTAAATCCTCCAGCGAACCAACACGATAAACCTTGAGCCCTGTCTCGCCGTAACCTTTGATAAATCTCGCAACGCCCCCGACTGAAGCTGCGCCCAATGTGTCACCGTGGTAAGAATTTTCAAACGCGATGATTCCCGTCCGTTCCTGTTCACCATTTTGCTGACGCCATTGCAGTGACATTTTAAAGGCCACCTCCAGCGCAGTTGAACCATCGTCCGAAAAAAAACATCGCTCCAAGCGACCTGGAAAAAATGAACACAACTTCTCGGCCAATTCACTCGCCTTATCATTCGCCAAACCCAAGTAGGAGCTATGGCAGAGTTTGGCCGACTGCTGCTGGATCGCCTCGACAATCACCGGATGACTGTGCCCGTGAATATTGGTCCAGATACTGGAATTGGCATCGAGGTATCGATTCCCCTCCACATCAAAAAGCCAGCTCCCCTCGCCCCGGGAAATCACAACCGGAGCTTCGCCTTCCCAAATTCCCTGATCAGTGAAAGGGTGCCAGGAATGAGCATGGTCTGCTGCGCCCCACCTATTCACCGGGTCCTTCATTAGGCTTACCCAAAATTTTGTCGACCTTGGCAACCAAATTCCAAGCGCAACGCTTACGCTGATACTTCCGCCAGAGGACATCGCGGAGAGCTTCCCAGACCTCCTTCGAGGGAGGATCAAGCTTTTCCCATCGATCGTCCTCATCTGTCTTGGTATAAAGCTCAAAACGACCTCCATGATAATTCGCCCGCCAAAAACAAACCTCCTCGCCATCTTCTCCCCGCCATTGGTGCCTCGTCATGCTTTCAGTTTTCTCACTTTCACTCGAAAACCAACTTTGAAATTCAGTTTTCCACGAATAACGGTGATTCGAGGTATGATGCTTAAAACTGTCAAACCGACATCGATCTCTCCTCGTAATGCCAGGCCGTTTATTTCTAAATTCTCGAGTAAAACAACCAACTTACGTCACCTCAAACATGCGGAAACGAGATAGGAACGGCCTGCGGATTTCAACCCGGATTCTCGATCTTTTTTATCCCGCTGTCTGCGACCTTTGCCAAAGTTCGCTCACGCGGGGGCGTTCACTGTGCGGCGACTGTCGTGATGAACTTCCTCGAATCACTCCACCCTTTTGCGAAAAATGCGGTGAGGTGTTTGATGGCAATATTGAAGAAAGCTTTCGCTGCCAAAACTGCCATGGTCTGAAGTTCGATTTCGATTTCGCACGAGCGGCGCTCAAAGGGCTTGCCCTCTCGTTTCACCTCGTTCACGGGCTCAAGTATCAACGAAAATTCTATCTTGCCCGTGAACTGGCAGGGTTTCTCCACGAGGCCCTGGAAGAAGATCCGCGGCTTGCCAAATTCAATGACGCACTTCTGATTCCGGTGCCCCTTTACTGGAAAAGGCAGCAATGGCGGCAGGGGAACCAAGCCTATGAACTGAGCCAGGAACTCACCAGGCTCAGCGGACTCGAGACAATCGAAGCTATCAAGCGGATACGCTCTACGAACACGCAAACCAAATTAAACAGAAAGCAGCGTCTCTCGAATCTCCGTGGCGCTTTTAAAATCAGGAAGAAATGTGCACCAAAAATTATTGGGAAGAAGGCTCTCATCATCGATGATGTTTTTACCACCGGTGCTACGGCGCACGAATGTGCCAAGATCCTAAAAAAGGAGGGCGGAGTCACGGAAGTGGCCGTTCTTACCCTCCTTCGGGGATAAAAAAAGCGCCGGATCAACCGGCGCCTTGTTTTAAAAAAAAATACGATTTGTGGAAACTAGCGCTTCCGTCGCAACAGAACCACAGCTCCGAGCATTGCCAGGAGGCCTGTTGACGGTTCCGGAACCGGGTTGTTTTCAAAGGCAATCTCACCAATTCCTAGCCGGTCACCACCAGCACCAGCCCCTCCTTCTGGAAGTCCGAAGAATGTTGAGGTTGCTTCCACCTGCACATAACGCGCAGTCACCGGAGAGAATGTAAAACTTTGCCTGGGACTCGGATCAAGAATGGCAGTGAATGCCGGATTATCGGCAATCGAAGCTCCAAAGCTCTCATCACCCAGACCAGCGACACCGCCTTCGGCATCGGTAGCGAAGCTCAGGTTGAACTCTCGCATTCCATTGAGGTTTGTCGCAGCATATCCCCAATAGCTGATCTCGGTCAGCACGACATCCCGACCAAGGTCAAACCACATGTATTCGGGTCCCGCATTGACCGCGATATAGTCCGAAGGAAATCCCCCCGGAGCGTCGGTATACCAGGTTCCACCGATATTCGCGTGAGGTTCGGCAGCATCAAAACCAACACCAGCCCCCTGAATAATGTTGGTAAGCGGATTACCACCAGGGTTTCCGGAGCTCATGTTCGTCCCGAAGTCACTGATAGGGTAAAATACAGCGGCTTGGAGGGAAGCTCCCACAAACAGGCCCGTAAGACTTGTCGCTTTTATTTTCATATTCTCAGAAAGAGTTTGTCGGTCCACACGGTCTCTATACAACAAAAAACACCTCTCAGGATGCTTTGGTTTCATTTACGGGATTAATCCGGTCACAACTTCCTCCCTCCTCCCGGTGCGCTCATCGTCTCGCGTGATAGCAGAGATCTCTTGCGAAGGCACTATTTTCGAGGATTATCGCAGCATGCAGAGACGGTCATTTCTAGCCACCTCAGGAACAGTGCTCGGCTTCTTCGGGCTCCAGAAATATTTGAGTGAGGCACCTTCACACCGGGTGATTGCACCTTACGGTCGGTTGATCGCCGATTCAGATGGAATTCTTGATCTACCGAAGGGCTTTTCCTACCAAATCATCTCACGACGTGGCTCAAAAATGAACGACGGGATGACTGTTCCCGGGATGCCCGATGGAATGGCCTGCTTTCCTGGAAAGGGCAACGAGATCATACTCGTTCGCAATCACGAACTCGGCCTAACCTCACAGGAAATGAGTGCCTTTCCCAGTCGCAAGGTGCCTCGCAATTTTGACCATTCCAAATCATACGACCATGGAGAACGGGGCCAAGTTCCCCACATCGGAGGAACCACCACCATTGTTTACGATCTCAAGAAAAAAACGGTCACGAGGGAATTCCTTTCTCTCATAGGCACCGACCGGAATTGCGCCGGCGGGACCATGCCGTGGGGATCCTGGGTGACCTGCGAGGAACCCAGCGACCTCGCCAGCGAAAGAGGAAAACTCCACGGGTATTGCTTCGAGGTGAAGGCCACGGACGATGGAAAACTACAAAAGGCAGTCCCACTCAAAAAACTCGGCCGCTTCCGCCACGAAGCAGTAGCCATCGATCCCGAAACTAGCATCCTTTACCTGACCGAAGACATCAATGACGGCCTGCTGTATCGTTTCATCCCCAAGGTCAAAAGCAACCTTCACGAAGGCCAACTTCAGGCGCTCGTGGTTAAAGGGAAACCAGCGGCGGACCTCCGCAATTATCGCGGTAGCCGGGATAAGATCAAGGAAGGCGCAGAGATGGAAGTCGAGTGGATTGACCTGGATGACTACGAAGCTCCCGCTAACGATATGCGCTATCAGGGTTTCAAACAGGGAGCGGCAAGATTTGCGCGGGGCGAAGGGATCCAGTTTGCCGACGGGTCCTTTTTCATCTGCTGCACCGACGGCGGCCCGAATAGCCAGGGCCAAATCTATCAACTCACTCCCGGGAAACCCGACAAGATCTCACTGTTCCTGCAGCCGAATTCTGGCGATCTCCTCACAAATGGTGACAACCTCTGTGCAGCGCCTTGGGGCGATCTCATCATCTGCGAAGATCTCGTCGCCGAGTATTATGGAAACATTCCACACCTTCGCGGAATCACGCCTGAAGGAAAAATCTACTCGCTCGCCAGAAATGCCAAAAGCGCTACGGAATTCGCGGGCTCTTGCTTCTCGCCCGATGGTTCCGTTCTCTTCGTGAACATGCAGGGCGAGGGACTCACTCTCGCAATCACCGGCCCATGGAAAAAGCGGGCCTGATCTCCTTATCGAATCCGTGAACTATCAAGAAGCTCTCGACTGGCTTTATTCAACCCAGACCTTTGGAATCAAACTTGGGCTGGAGGGGCCAACCCGCTTGCTGCGCGAATTCCTGGCTTTCCCCTCGCACCGCACCAAGGTCATTCACGTGGCCGGCACCAATGGCAAGGGGTCGACCTGCGCGATGATTGACGCTCTCGGCCAGGGACTCGCCCTCCGCAGCGGCCTCTTCACCTCCCCTCACCTCATCGACTATCGCGAGAGGTTCCGCGTCAATGGTCTCGAAATCAGCGAGGAAAAGACGGCGCGCCTCCTCACCGAGCTTCGCGAACTCGTTGCCGATTGGGACCATCATCCCACCTTTTTCGACCTAACACTCGCTCTCGGCATGAGACATTTTCGCGACTCCGATTGCGATCTCATCGTCCTCGAAACCGGCATGGGCGGCAGGCTTGATGCCACCACCGCCATCCCCGCCGATGTCTGTATCCTCACTCCGATCTCACTCGATCACACCAAGTGGCTTGGCTCAACCCTTGATGAAATTGCACGGGAAAAAGCGGCGATCGCGATCAAGGGGAAGCCCATCCTGTCCTCTCCCCAGGAACCCGAGGCCGAGAACGCTATTCGCCAGGTCACCAACCAGACCCAGGCGCCACTCACTTTCGTCAAAGCTCCCTTGTTGGGCTATTCGCTGTCACTTCCCGGCGAACACCAAAAACAGAACGCCGCGCTCGCATGCGAGGCCATTGTGGCGGCAGGACTGCACCTCTCATTCGATGTCGTGCAACACTCTCTTCAGCACGTTCGGTGGCCCGGCCGCTTTGAACGAGTCAGCGACTCCCTCATTCTTGACGCCGCTCATAATCCGCACGCTGCGCAAGCTCTGGTCGAAACATGGCAGAGTGAATTCCCCGGCAAGAAAGCTGCCATCATTTTTGGTTCGGTCGAGGACAAGGCCACCGACGAAGTTCTATCCAAACTTTCCGAAATTGCCGAGGAATTCCACTTTGTCCCCGTCAATTCCCAGCGTGGACTTCCTCCGGAAAGCCACGAAGTCGAGGTAAAATCAATCGTCCATCCAAATCTCACTTCCGCGCTGGAGGCCACCGCTGGCCGGGCCACTCTTCTGACCGGCTCCCTCTTCCTTCTGGGAGAGGCCAAGGCGTTCCTTTCTGAAAAAAAATTCCGGAAGACATCGCAGTAAACACGGGCGTTTCGGGTTATTCACAGGTTGTCGAGATTGCCAAGTCGCAACCGTTTAAGGCAAAGTCCCCGCATGGCGATCACGGACGATAAACCACCTTTTGAAAAGAAGGACGGCCCCAGACTTCAAGACGGGAAAAAGGATCAGCGCGATGAGCTGACTCCCCCTCCTCATGCCGTCGGCCCGGAAAAAAGTGTCCTGAGCTCGATGATCCAGGATCCCGAGGAATACATTGGCCGGGCCATCGAGGGACAGCTAACCGCCGCCCACTTCTACATGCCCTCTCACGGCAAATTATTTCAGGTCTTAGTCGAGCACTTTGAAGCCGGCAAAACCGTCGAACTAGTCGCCCTGTCGCAATACCTCATGGATCGGGACCTTCTCGATGGCATCGGCGGGCCTTCCGCAATCACCGAGATTTACACCTACGCTCCGACTGCTGCGCACTTCAATTCGCACCTCGCCATAGTCAAGGAAAAGTTCATTCTGCGCAATATCATCAAGTCGTGCACCGAGTCCATTACGACGGCTTACGATGACCCTGAAGACGTGCAAGAGTTCCTCGATAGCGTGGAGCAGAAAGTCCTCGAGATCCGCGAAGCTAGCGAGACCACCGAGGAAATGGATGTAAAAACCGCCGTCGGCGAAGTCATGATTTACCTTCAGGAATTTCTTGCCGGCGACCGCGGAATCTCTGGAATGACCACTGGTTACGGCGAGCTGGACAAGATGATCAACGGCTTGAAGGCCCCCGATATGTTCGTCATCGCTGCACGTCCTTCGATGGGAAAGACTTCGTTCATGATGAACATCGTCGAGCACATTGCCATCACCTCGGACAAACCCGCCATGGTCTTCTCCTGCGAGATGTCGACCGTTCAGATCGTGCAGCGTCTCGTCTTCTCACGCGCACGATTCGAATTTCAAAAACTGACCAAAGGCTACCAACCCAACAAGGCCGACCTGAAGCGAATCAAGGACGCCTCCGAGGAAGTCGCAAAGTCCAGACTCTTCATCGATGACACTGCCGGCATTTCCATCAACGACCTTCGTGCAAAGGCACGACGCAAGCACCGCGATGAAGGCATCAGCGTGATCGCGATCGATTACCTTCAGTTGATGAAATCGACCTCGAAGCAGGCCTCGAATTCACGAGAGCGGGAGATCGCCGAAATCTCCGGTGGTCTCAAAGCCCTGGCCAAAGAGCTCAACGTTCCCGTCATTGTTCTAGCCCAACTTAACCGTGGCCCTGAAGGGCGAACCGGCTCATCACTCGGAGTTCCACGAATGTCCGACCTTCGCGAATCGGGATCGATCGAGCAGGACGCCGACATGGTCGGTCTTCTTTACCGAAAGGTTTACTACGTGGACAACCAAGAGGATCGGGACGAAGACGATGGCGAAGCCGAATTGGTTCTGGCCAAAAACCGAAACGGTCCCACCGGAAACGTCCCCCTCACCTTCCTCCCAGCCCTCATGCGTTTCGAGACACGGGCCTTTACTCCGGAACCCGGTTAAAGCATTTTCAATTAATGAGCTTCAAACACTCCGTGTGCCGCTGGTGCTTCGAAGACACCCCACTTCTCGAACTCGCCGATTGGTGTCAGGAAATTGGCATCGCGGGAATCGACCTACTCCATCCAGGAGAAGTAGAACACATCAAGAATCGTGGCTTGATCTGCCCGGTCACGGCGGTCCCGGAACACCAAAGCGGACTCGGCTGTATCGAGAAGGCTTTCAATAATCCGGACCACCACAAAACACTACTCGAGATCTATCGAGAGCTCATCCCACAAGCTGCCGAGGCCGGCATTCCAAACGTCATCACTTTTTCAGGAAACCGCGAAGGCCTCAGTGACGAGCAAGGTCTGGAAAACTGCGCGCGGGGACTTGAGCCGCTCCTGAAACTCGCGGAAGAACACGACGTCACCCTGATCATGGAGCTACTCAATTCCAAGGTCGATCACCCCGATTATCAATGTGACCACAGTGACTGGGGAGTTGCCCTTTGCGAAAAACTGGGCTCGCCTCGTTTCAAATTGCTCTATGACATTTACCACATGCAGGTCATGGAAGGTGACGTTATGGCAACCATTAAACGGCACTCCTCGTACTTCGGGCACTATCATACCGCCGGATGCCCCGGGCGGAACGAACTCGATACCACGCAGGAACTCTACTACCCCGCGATTATCGAAGCGATTAAATCGACGGGTTACACCGGCTACCTTGCCCACGAGTTCGTCCCGACCTGGCCGGACCACAAAGCAGCGCTCATTGATGCGGTGAAACGCTGCTCGCAAGTCGGGATCCCGGTTTAAATCTCCTTGCGACAGAAGATCCAACCTGCCCATACGAGCATCACCAGGGAGAATAAAACTGACGTCCCTATAGCATAGGTGCCTGAATGACGATCTGCAGCTTTTTCAGAAACCTCGATAAACATATCGTTCTGATCCTCCTCTTCTTCGAATCCCATAATAATGCTCATAAAGCTCCCTTTAGCTCCTCCTTTCTCCCCGTTCACAACAATGAGCCGATCAGCAATTTCCATTGTTCTTCCCGTTTTGGGGAAGACGGCGTAAGCTGCGAGCAATCTCTGATACCATAGTTTCATGCTCAAGATCCCGGCATCTCCGTTATCTCTGTCAACGAAGGGCTCTTCAAGTGGCTCGGGATCGTCGACCTTCACCTGGTCTTCGGCACCTTCCTCGATTTGACCTCCCTCTTCACCTTCAAGGTCGACTCCCAGGGGTTTGGCTGACTCTCGGGCCTCGGCTTCGAACTTCTTCGACATTTCTAACGTCTGAATCATAGTATACAGATTCCCTTCAAAAAAACCGATAACACTTGAAATAGCCCATAGAACCAGAGTGAGGACTAAGGCGGTCATGACTGAGCGCGTCTTCACCGCGATCACAATCATGAATGAATAAAGATAGGTGAACACCAGGAGAATCAACGATACGTACCAAAAGATCGAAGGATTCCACGAACCCAGTCGCCATCGCAGGGCCAGAAAGACAATCAACACGAAGGCCAGAACCTGAATGGTCACGAAAAGAAGACTCCCAACAAACTTCGCAGCGAAAACCTTTAAGCGGGAAAGTTTTTTAGTGAGTTCCATCCCGGCAGTTCCCTCTTTCAAAGCCTCCGGGAAAATTGACACACAAGAAATCAAGGCGAGAAGGACGGCAATCCAAGATAACCAGTATTCAGCAATAAGCTTGGTGAAGATCGAAACGTAAAGTGTCTCAGATTGCGAAGTGCCCTCCCGGAACATGTCACTTTCAAAATGACTGAGGCCGAAAAACAAGCTCGTTCCAGTCTCATCGAACCCCATCGAAAGATAGACCAAGGCCACGAATAATGAAATTGCAAGAGTCACCCAAAAGATGGTGCGCGCCTTGAGCATCCGAAACGAATCAAGAAGAATGGTCAGGTAAGGTTTCATGACTGGGGAATCGCTGGAGATTGAAGAGGTGCTCCGGGAATTGGCGGCGGGGCAGAGGGATTCGCTTGATCAAAAAATCCCATAAAGAGATCTTCGAGAGACTGGGTGTGTCTCTCGACACGCACAATCACGATTCCATCCTGACGGAGTTGATCAATCACCGATTGCACGTCACCAGGCCTGCTGGTCGCGGCAGTGATAAGTCCGGACTCCACCGTAAAACCTTGTTCCGACATGGCCTGGATTCTAGCGGGAGCGAGGCGGCCTTCAAACTCGACCTGATAGCTGGGTTTTGAAGACCTTAGGTCATCGAGCACCCCTTCCCCGAGAAGCTGCCCGTGGGAGATAATCGCAACCCGATCCACAATCGGCTCAAGTTCGGAGAGAATATGAGTATTGATGAAGATCGTCCGCCCTTCTTCACGAAGCTTTTTCATCAGGACCCGGAAATCACGTCGCCCGGCTGGGTCAACTCCATCGGTTGGCTCGTCGAGAAATACGATATCCGGATCGTTCACCAATGCTTGGGCGATGCCTATCCGCTGCTTCATCCCCTTCGAGTATCCCTTCATTTTCCGGTCCTGATCATCCGTCATTTGAACCAAGTCCAACAAGGAATCCGTCCGGGTCTTACATTCCAGCGAGGACACATCCTGAAGGCCGGCTGTGAACTCAATAACCTGCCGCCCGGTGAGGTAATCCGGGAACTGGGCATGTTCGGGGAGAAGGCCAATATTCTGAAGGACACTACGGTCTCCAATCGGTTTCCCGAGCATGGTCCCTTCCCCGCCGGTTCGCCGGATCAAGGTGGTGAGAATTTTGATCATCGTGCTTTTACCAGCCCCATTGGGACCGAGAAGCCCGTAAACACAGCCCCGTGGGACTTGCAGATCGATACCTTTTAGAGCTTCAACGCCGCCCCGGTAGGTTTTACGGATCCCGGATAGATCCAAAACAAAGTCACTCATAATTGTTCGCCTGTTAAATCAACGAGGGCGACCCTAACATCTGTCTCGTGAAAAGCCGCTATAATTTGCTCTTCGTTTGTATGGGAAACATCTGCCGCTCACCGGCAGGCGAAAACATCTTCCGGCACGTGGTCAAGAAAGCGGGACTTTCCGGACAGATTCACTGTGACTCCGCGGGCACCATCGGAATGCACTCGGGAAAGAAGCCCGATGCCCGGATATCAAATACCATTCGTCGGCGCGGCTACGAGGTCACCGGCCATGCCCGCCAATTTGATCGGCGGGATTTCCAAGTGTTTGATCTCATCCTTACGATGGACCACGAGAACTACCAAAACGTGATGAAGTTAGCCGGGTCCGAGGAGGAGCGGGCCAAGGTTCGCAAGTTCACAGACTTCTGCACACAACACAATCACCGCGAAGTTCCAGACCCCTACTACGGCGATGACAACGGGTTTCAATTGGTCGCGGACCTCATCGAGGACGGAGCGACCGGGCTCTTCGATCATGTGAAAAACTGCCTCAAGCAACCCTAGCGCTGCTCCAACATCCCGCGAATCCGGGCATCAAGCTCTTCCATCCCCGGCGTGGAGACACCGGCAGCCCCGGCCCGCCGAAGAGGCTCGCCCCAAATTGCCTCGACTTCGACAGGATACCCTTTCACGAAGTCGATCAAGCTGGAAGGCCGGTAGTCCTTCATTGGATAAGTCCGCTCGATTTGATACTCCACAAATTCTTGCTTAATCTCAAATCCCAGGGCGGCAGCAGCCTTGGTGACTTCGAGCATAAGTTCGCGCACGCGATCCTCTCCACCGGGTTGAGCCAAAAGCTGACCGGTATCAATTCCGCCTTCCGTGATACAGAGCCCGTTGAAGGGAATGTTCCAAACCAACTTGCGCCATTGGGTCTCGGCAAAATTCACGGCAATTTCGCAAACAATCCTGGCCTCCTCAAAAATTGCGGCCAAACCACGAAGACGATCAGTCACTCCCGGAACAGCCTCGCCCATCGCGATCATTCCCCCACCGGTGTGACGGATCAAACCAGCCCGAATCCGGTTGATACAGACAAAACACATCGCTCCAAGCACGCGCTCAATTCCAAAAAGCTCCCCCAACGCCTCGATGTTCCCAAGCCCATTCTGCAAAGTGATAATCGCTGTATCGTCGTGAAGCAGGGGACGGATGACTTCCTCAAAACGATGGTTCGAGGTGGCTTTCCAGGCCACGATCACCACATCGACCGTTCCAATCTCTGCGGGCGTCCTGGCGCAAGTCACTTTGGGCAGGTGAAAATCACCATCAATGCTCTCAACAGTGAGCCCCGCTTCGTTCACGACATCGTAATCCGAGCGGAGCAAAAAACGAACGTCATGACCGGCTGCGGCCAGACGACCGCCGTAGTAACTGCCCACCGCTCCCGCTCCGACAATCGCAAAACTCTTCATCGTTTCAATTCACGGGCCACTTTGGCTGCGGTTGCGATAGTATTGCGGTGAATCTTGGCAGTGTATTCCGGCTGTCGGTTGTATCCACCGCCATAAAGGATCGCGACCGGAATACGATTGCCCATGAAAGCCCGGAGGATGACCTCATCACGCCGCATGAAGTCCTTCAAATCCAGCAGCATCTGGCCCATGCGGTCGTTGCGATGGTTATCCGCTCCAGCAATCCAGATCACAAGATCCGGAGAAAAAACATCCAGTCCCGCCGCCAAGGTATTGAAGAGCTGCTTGAGATACATCTCCCCCTCCACGTATCTGACAGTTTCGACATCCATCGAACCTTTGACCTTACTGCTCGGAAAATTCTTCCCGACATGGATCGAGTATGTGAAGACATTGGGATCATCCGCCAGAATGCTATTGGTGCCGTTCCCCTGATGGGCATCGGTATCAACGACCATGACCTTGATCCCGCGGCGATAAACCTGCAGGTCGCGAATCGCAATGGCGACATCATTGAAAACACAGTATCCCTCACCCCGGTTCTGGAAGGAGTGATGGGTTCCGCCGGCGAGAACGGCCGCAACTCCATCTTGAAGAGCTGCATGACACGCCTGACGGGTTGCCTCCACTTCGGTCGCACTGCGATGATAGAGCTTCGGAGTGACCGGCAAACCGAGAAGAATCTGTTCTTTCCGGTCCAACTGACCGTAATAGATCTTGGAAAGGTAGTCTTCATCGTGCACCCGCCTCAAGACATGACCATCGGCCTCGCCCACCTCGATGATATCCTCTCCCTTCACAATTCCACTGCCTACAAGCATGTCCTTGGAGACTTCGAACTTGTCCATCGGGAAAGGATGTCCGTTGGGCAATTCCAGGAAAAATTCTGATGAGTAAAAGCAGCGCATTTCGTTCTGGGGCTACCTTCACGCGCCTGCGCCCACCCTGCAAGCACAGACCACGGTTGACTCATCACTGGAAATATCAGGAGATGTCGCTAAGATTTCCCTGCTGTGACGATTAAAGTATCCATTTTTGCAGTTCTACTGGCGCTGCCGCTCTTCGGGCAGCGAGGCCCCAAAATCACCGTGGTGCCTGCTCCCAAGGACCCCTTCAAGCTCCAGCAAACCACCTCATACCCTTGGAAAAAGTCGATCACCGCGACCGTCTTCTGGATCGGTGAAAAGCCAACCCAAAACAACCCTACGCCAAATAACAAGTCATCGTGGGACGTGAACTGGCAAAAAAACTACGGTGGCTTCGACAATCCCGACCCAAAAGCCCGCCTCGGATACCTACCCCGTGGCTTCACCCCGGGGCAAAATCCTTTCTATGTCGCTCTGCCTTACAATGACTGCATGAACCACCGCATGCACAAGCGGGAAGCAGCCCGGGTCATTCCCTGGTGGAACCGGATCGAACGCGAACCTGGGGAATCCACCTGTAAAGGCCGTTGGGTGCAAATCTACTGCCCTAAAACCCGCAAAGTTTGTTACGCCCAATGGGAAGACTGTGGGCCTTTCGTGACCGATGACTGGGAGTATGTCTTTGGAAACAAGCGCCCCAAAAACAAGAGCAACCAGGGCGCGGGAATCGATATTTCTCCCGCCGTCCGAGACTTTCTCGGCGTAGGCAACAAGGCCACCGTCCACTGGCGCTTCATTGAATTCACTCGAATTCCAAAAACTGGCCCTTGGACCAAGCATGGTCAAAACAACCCGTTTGTAAATCGGGAGGTCGACGATTCCCTGAAGGAGAGAGATCGTTACATGAGAATTCTCAGACAAGGATCCAAACGGGTTCTCAACAAAGAGTAACAAAAAATCACCACTCTCCGTGCGGAGGAGCGCCTAATCGTTCTTCAGAAATCCTGACCCCAAAGGCTCCGGCTAGAAACTGGTCATCGGGCCTTTCGACGCAAATTAAAGCCTCTCCCAAGCGGAGCTTTAAGGAATGGATGCTCGAATGATCCGGTAGAAGACCTTGCCACCGACCGGAGGCTGGAAGGTCAGAGGATTATCACTCTCCAACTCAATCGCCCCAACGATGACCGAAGTGTTCCAGTCCAAAAGTCCGGTCGAAGACTGAAGAAGATAGAGCTGTCCCGCAGGAGCGTCCCATGTAACAGTAAAGTTGTCATTTTTCAGGTCAGGGACACTAATTGTAATTTTGATCGCTTGGGGGGACTGTGTCCGAAATTAAAAGCTGAAATTTTGAATACTGTGTTGAGTCGATATTGACTCCCAAGGGAGATCCAACACTGGTCACCAGAAACTTGTAGAAAGTGTAACTCACCGTGTTGTCAAAAAACACTTCAGGCGCCGCTGTGAATCTTTCAAAGGGAGTTTCGACCATCCCGGAACCCAGCAAAGACCAAGATTCATTGTGGCCGGTTCCGTTGTTCTCATTGAAAATTTCTACGTTTGTTCCAACGATTTCCCATGAAACCGGATCCTGCCCGTTAACATCGTTAGCCGTGGTCAAAATGAAAGAACCGGCTGCGGATGGACCAGATGAGGCAGTGATATCGAAGCCACTATTTTTACGTCCGAAATTCAGATATTTGGTGAAGGACGATGCATCTAAAAGATCCTCCGGCCCACAGAGCCCCGGGACCCCACTTTCCGGCGAAGCTTGGTGAATCGCCAGAACAGGATCATTTGGCCAAAGAATTGGCGAACCCTGCCCGCTACTGCCGTCCCAAAACTGAGCTTTGGCAATCTGCGTCGAATTATGGGCCGGTACCTTCATTGAAGGAAATGGCGAATTTATAGGAGGAAAACATCGCTTCGTTCCAAACATTCAAAACCGCCATAGGCTCAAATCGGAAATCGGGAAGATCCAGATCTAGCTCTGCAATTCTCGTCTATGACTCGCCCGCTCCGCCGGAATTATCGGTCAAGACAATCGCGGTGTTTGTCCGATAAATCACGACACTGGTGGGGGTTCTTTCGACCGAATCATTGGCTGTCGTAATAACAAAGCTCCATAACAGACTCGAACCAAATACCGGGGTCACGATGAAGCCCGAGTTTTCAGGGCCAAAGTTCAGGTAATTGGTGAAAGCACTGCCATCCACAATCAATCCGGGGCCTTCGCCAACTAGATAATTGCGACTTGATGCAATGTCCTCATCGATCGCGAGAACCGGATCTCCAGGCGAAATGATGAGATCGTCTCCAAAGACCTGCCGTAGAATAGACACCGAAATCGAGGCAAGACAGATGAGCATTTTAAATTTCATATTTCGAAGTGACGCCGATAGATTTTGAAGTTTCTGAATTGGCCATGGTTTGACCGCAAAAAACCTTTTCGACTTTTTCAGAAATCAACTCATTCCTGCTGAAAAGCACTCCCCTCTTTCACATTCCGGAATTGGCACCACACTCAGACTATGAAACGTTCCTTCACTTCTGCCCTGCTGGCTTCAACCCTCAGTGCAGCTGCAAATCTTGATCCCGAGCCGGAGAGTCGCTCACCCATGACCGCAATGCCGGGGCGATTCGGAGTCATCTTTGGAGGTGCCTCACCCGAAAATGGCGGGAGCGACTTTAGCTGGGAACAACTCACCCTTCAGGGCGGGTTTGCCCTCAACAAAGAGTTCAGCGACGAAATAAAGATGTTCTATGGAGTCAATTACCGCTTCACCCGCATCAACACGGGGAGTTTTCACTCCAGGGCGGATCTCGGCCACCTGCATGACATTATCGTCCCACTGTCTTTCAGCTACGACCCCTCCGACTCACCGTGGTCCTTTTTTGCTCAAATCTCCGGTCAACTCGCCACTGACTTTAACAGCATCACCAGTCATGATTTCGACTACTTCGCTCGCGTCGGCGCCCGATATCAGTTCTCCGATACCTTCTCGCTGAATTTTGGAGCCGCCCGCGTGCGGAACTTTGGCGAAGCCATAGTTCTTCCCGCGCTCGGTTGCACCTGGCAACCCACCGATGACTGGGCCTTCACCCTGCTGGGACCCCGGATCACTCTTTCCTACAAAATCAACGATCGCCTCATCATCCGCGGAGGAGGTTTTCCAACGGGCGGCCTCTGGAATGTCGAGAATGATACCGGGAACTCCGTCGACTACGGTTTCGCCAGCTACAACGCCGGGATTGGGATCGATTTTAAATTACGCAGGGGCTTTTGGCTCACCGCTTGGGCCGGAACGAACCTTGCGAACGAACTCCGGGCCGAGCAAAATGGCAACACGATCTTCGAAGAGGATCTCGATAACGGATTCTTCGGCTACCTCGGGATTAACCTCTATGAATGGTAGTCCGGCTGAAACAGGAAAAGGGCGGCTCCGAAGAACCGCCCTTTTCATACACACAATCGACAATGACAGCAGGGCAACAAACAAAACCCCGGCTCAGTCGAACCATAACAATGCAGCCCCCGTGCCAGCTTTAATTGAATCAAATACCTACTCGTAATGAATTGCATTACTAGTCACAACTCCACCAACCAGCGACGCTTCCCCCCTAAATGAAATCCGTTCTCATCGCTCTCGCCCTGATCATTCCGGCTTCCGCCCAAAGTCAGGATGTTTCCATTTTTGAACAATCCCGGAATGGCCTGCGCGCCGAGGAAAAGCGGATCGCCAAGCAAGCCGAAAAACTCGTCGAAGACGGAAAGCTCTTGGGCCTCGAAGCCACCGGCGAACTCATCAAATCTCCCGCCGCGGCCAAGCTCGAACTTCCCGCCGCGCACCAAACCGCACTCACTCCCACCCAGATTGCCACACGGGCCAAAGCAAGTAGCTACCGCGTCGGCTGGGCCTACCTCTGCAACAACTGCGATAATTGGCACATCAACCTCGCCGGCGGCTACGCCCTCACGACCGATGGCGTTTTAGGCACCTGCGCCCACGTCATTAAAATGGACAACAAAAAGATGCGCAAAGGCGGCCTCATCGCAGTTGATCACTCCGGCAAGGTCTTCCCGGTCACCTCCATTCTGGCCAACGACAACAAAATCGACGGTGCCCTCATCAAGATCGATGCCAAAACCACTCCTCTGCCTCTCAACGACCAGGTCTCGCCAGGGGACTCCGCCTTCTGCCTCAGTCGCCCGCTCAAACAAGGCCAATACTTTTCCCGTGGAATGGTCAATCGCTTCTACTGGGACAGCGACCAGCGCGGTGATGATCCCAATTCCATCAAGGCTCTCGGTGCCCTCAAGCTCAATGTCAGCACACGCTGGGCACCGGGCTCCAGCGGCTCCGCGGTGCTCGACACCTTCGGCAATGTCATTGGCCACGTCGCCACCATCAGCACCATGGGCAATGGAGGCTCTCGCAAGGACAACGACAAAGGGCGTACCCTCATCACGCTGCACTCCGCCACTCCGGCCCGCGCCATGATGGCTCTGGCCAGGCTTCCCGAAGACACGGACTAATCACCACTCATGCCCGCTCCCCTTGTCATCACTCAAGGCGACCCCTCGGGAGTCGGCCCCGAATTGGCGCTCAAACTTCTGGCAAATCCACCCTGCCCCAATCTCAAAATCATCGGATGCGCCCGCCACCTTTCACAGGTCGCCGCTCATCTTGATCTCCCCCTCCCCAAAGATCAACTTATCGATCTCCCCCTTTCAGGATCAGTGAAAATGGGCGAGATTTCCGCAACCGCCGGACAGCATTCCTTCGACTGCCTGGAAGCCGCCGTCGAAGGCGCCATGAGCGGCGCCTACGCCGGCGTGATCACCAATCCCATCCACAAGGAAGCCTGGCATCGCGCAGGCAAACCCTACCCCGGTCACACCGAGTATCTCGTCGAGAAGACCTCCTCACCCGACCACGCCATGATGCTCACGTCGGCCGAAATCACCTGCTCGCTCGTGACCACACACGTATCCCTTGCCAGCGTGCCCGGACTTCTTGAAGAAAAACGCATGCTGGAGGTCATCGCCCTGACCCATCGCGCCATGAGCGCCATTCACGGACGCCCCGCCCGACTTGCCATGCCCGGACTCAACCCCCACGCCGGCGAAGGCGGACTTTTCGGTCGGGAGGAAATTGAACTCATCATTCCTGTCCTCGAAAAAGCGCGCACTCTCGGGATCAATATCATCGGCCCGCTCTCACCAGATACCGCCTTTCTCCCCGCCATTCGCGAAAACCTCGACGCCTACGTCTGCCTCTACCACGACCAGGGCCTTATTCCCCTCAAAACCCTGGCCTTCGATATCGGGGTCAACGTCACCCTCGGCCTCCCCATCGTCCGCACCTCGGTCGATCACGGCACTGCCTTCGACATCGCCGGCCAGGGAATTGCTTCCGTCACCTCGCTGGCGGAAGCCACCAAATTGGCTCAAAAACTCGCCGCGTCATAACGACGTGTCAAAATGACCCGGAACGCGTCATTTTGCGCTAAATATTTGCTATGAATTTAGCTCAAAATTCTTGTTTTCTCCCGTAGTTAAAGGATTTCGTCTGATTTTCAGCCAATTGGTCTACGTCCTGCCATAGAGGATAGACGTTAACCAAAAACCATAAATTCAATCAATGAATCTGACCCACTACACTCCAAATCGTTTCCTCGGAAATCTTGACGAATTCCTGAGCCAAACCCTCCGCAGCTTCGGCCCCGCTCCCGCCATCCGCGCACCCGGAGCCTACCGATACGAGGAAAAGGACTCCTACCGGCTTCGCCTCGATCTGCCCGGTTTCACCCGCGAGGAAGTCTCCCTTTCCGTTGAGAAACGCGAACTCTCCGTGACTGCCAAAAGCGAGCGCGAAGACGCCTTCAATACTGATTTCGAGCGGACCTACACCCTGCCCGAGGACATCGACCCGAACGGCGTCACCGCCAAGCTCGAAAACGGCGTCATTGACCTCACCTTCAAGAAGCTTGCCGATGAAGAGAAGGGCGTCCGTAACATCGAAATCTCATAATCCTTTAATTCCAAAAATATAGAATCATGAACCCTCAAATTTCCACCGAAAGACCACGCTTTAAAACCCGCGCCCACGAAGCCGGATTCGAACTCGTCGTTGCCCTCCCTGGTGTTGGCAAGGAAGACCTTGAAGTGAACCTTGAAAAACGGATCCTGACCGTTGGCGGCGAACGAAAGGAGATCGAAGGCGACTTCGAAAACCGTGAGCACGAGGCTCTCCGCTTCGAGCTCAAAGTCGAACTCCACGAGGATCTGGATGTCGAGAACATCAAAGCCACCCACCGCGGTGGTGTCCTCACCCTGTCGCTCCGGAAGCCACAAGAACTTGCTCCCCGGAAAATCGACATCCTCGCCAATTAAAGACTTTTCATGGTGTGTCTGCATCGTGCGACATGGCGCCTCCCACCCGGAGGCGCCATTTTTTTGGAGTACAAACGCCCTCATCCTCGCAGAAGAACGGTCTGTCATGGGTCTCAACTACCAAATCACAAAGCCAACCCGTTCGTTCGTTCATTCCGCCATTGTCCATTCCTTCATTCCTAGTCACCTTCCCTCCATGAAACTCATCTCATGGAACGTTAATGGCATCCGCGCTGCCCTTAAAAAGAACTTCACCGACTTCGTTCTCGCACACGATCCCGACATTCTCTGCCTCCAGGAAACGAAAGCCCGCCCCGAACAAGTCGAACTCCCCCTCGACCTCGCCGGATACAAAACCTACTGGAACTCTGCGGAAAAACCCGGCTACTCCGGAACTGCCGTCTTCACCAAACTCGAACCCCTTTCGGTACGCCTCGGTATCGGCTCCGAAAAAAGTACTGAAGGCGACCGCGAAGGCCGCGTCATCACCCTCGAATTCCCCGACTACTTCCTCGTCACCGTATACACCCCAAACGCCAAAAACGAACTCCTCCGCCTTTCCTACCGCATGGAGTGGGATATCGCCTTCCGCGACTACCTGAAAGCGCTCGAAGCCGAAGGCAAACCCGTCATCGCATCAGGAGACCTCAACGTTGCCCATCAGGAAATCGACCTTGCCCGCCCCAAAACCAACCACAAAAGCGCTGGTTTCTCACCCCAGGAACGGGCCGGCTTCACCGAACTGGTGAACGCGGGATTCATTGATACCTTCCGTCACTTCCACCCGGACCAAACCGACGCCTATTCCTGGTGGAGCTATCGTGGTGGCGCCCGCGCCAAAAACGTCGGCTGGCGCATCGACTACTGGATCGTCTCTGAAGCACTTATCCCAAAACTCAAATCCGCCTCCATCAACGACGACGTCCTCGGCTCCGACCACTGCCCCGTCACACTCGACATCGACCTCTAAATTTTAAAAAAATTCAGCCTAAAACTCCCGAGACTTTCGGCTACCTCATCTGCGCCAAAAATTCAATGTTGCCGTCCGTTCCCGTAATTGGCGAGGTAATGACTCCGAACCATTCGCGGCCCAATTCTTCAGTGATGAAGGTTCGGATCTTATCGACTGCTTTTTGATGAAGCTCCGGCTCTCGGACGATTCCACCCTTCCCCACTTCCTCTCTCGAAAGTTCAAACTGCGGCTTGATCAGAGGAATGACAAAACCGCCTTCATCAAGGATGGAGAAGGCGGCGGGCAAGACCTTGGTCAGGGAAATGAAAGACAAATCCATCACTACCAATTTCACTTTCTCGCCAATGTCTTCAACGGTAAGATGTCTGGCGTTGAAACGTTCCATGGAAATCACACGCTCGTCGCTTCGCAACTTCCACACCAATTGATTGGTTCCAACATCAATGGCGTGAACTCGTGCCGCGCCTTTCTGGAGAAGACAGTCGGTAAACCCTCCGGTGGACGCACCGAGGTCAGCACAGACCCAGCCAGCCGGATCCACCCCAAATTCCCGCAATGCCCCCTCAATCTTAAAACCACCACGCCCGACATACTTTGGCTTTTCCTTTACCGATAAATCAGCGTCTTCATCAAGCTTCGTACTTGGCTTGGCAATACGCTCCGTTCCAGTCATAACTTCCCCAGCCATGATCAACCTTTTGGCCTGCTCGCGGGAATCACACAATCCCCGCGCCACCAATAACGCATCCACCCGTTGCCTCGCCATCAGTTTTCTACTTCGGCCTCATTGAGTGCATTGATAAATTCCCGCAAGAGTCCGAAGTCGCAGCGTCGATGACGCAGCACGATGCGAGGTAACTCGGCCAACTCGGGTTCGTTGCTCTCCTCCTTCAATGCCGGCCCTTGCTTGATCTCCCCCGACTTTACCATTGCGGCAAATTCCTGATTTAAATCTTTCAACGCGGCTTCCGACAACGCTGTTTGCAAGCGAATTACCAAGCGATCCCCGACATAGCGGTAGGAATGGAAATTTACATAAAACCCGGTGATTTCAGCAATGGCTTCCTCAACGTCATCAGTCACCTTGAAGAGTGAGAAATCGGATTCGGAAATCATCCCCAGTCTGAAAAGGTGCTCTTCCACAAATTTTTTCCATGCCTTCCAGTAGGTTCCGCCCGGAGCATCGAGACACACGATGGGATAGAGCTTGGCCTTGCCGGTTTGAATGAGAGTCAGAGCTTCAAAAACCTCGTCCTGCGTACCCATCCCACCCGGCATCCCCACTCCGGCATCCGCCTCCTTCACAAAAGCCAACTTGCGGGTGAAAAAGTAATTGTAATCGATGAGCTTGGGATCGCCGGAGATAAATTCGTTCGCCGACGCCTCAAAAGGCAGCGTGATATTGAGACCGAAACTGTGCTCGGCAGTCGCTCCTTCGTTTCCAGCTGCCATGATTCCCGGACCCGCTCCGGTGATTGTCATAAACCCCTCCTCCACCATTCGGCGCGAAAACTCGACCGCAGTTTGATATTCCTTTTCTTCGGGCTTCGTCCGCGCCGAACCAAAAAAGGCAACCTTACGATTCCCACGAAAAGGTCCGAAAATCTCACTCGACTTCTTCATCTCCTTGAGCGCGCGGTTCGCCAATTTGAAATCGGCGTTGTCGGCGGTGCCCCGGGCCATTCCAACCGCAGTGGCAATCATTTCTGCGAGCAGACAGAAATCATCGACTCCACCCACTGACTTGGCGAGCTCCAGAATCCGCGCATCGAGTTCCTTGTCCTCGGTTGAATCGATGTAATTGCATGACAAATCTAAATCCGGCACCATTCCGGCGGTGAGATCACGGCGCAGCGGCGGCTGCCGTTTTCGCTTCTTGGACATGTTAATTAAACTGGACCGTATCCTGCAATCTGACAAACCTCCACTCTTGAATTTTTCAAAAAACCTTAAAGACTCCGCCCGTGGCCACCACTAACACAGACGACCTCCGCATCGCCCGCATCGACCCGCTCATTTCGCCGGCCGTTCTTTCCTATCAACTCCCGCTAAGCGAACCAGCCGCACAGCTCGTTTCTTCCGCCCGTCAGGGAGCCGAAGCAATTTTAAAGGGTGAGGATGATCGCCTGCTCGTGGTCGTGGGTCCCTGCTCCATCCACGATCCTTCGGCCGCCATTGAATATGCCGCGCGGCTCAAGGGAGCGGCTGAGCTTTATAAAAAAGACCTTCATATCATCATGCGCGTCTATTTTGAAAAGCCACGCACCACGGTGGGCTGGAAGGGACTCATCAATGATCCTGGTCTCAACGACTCTTTTGATATCAACCGCGGACTGCGGACCGCCCGTGAACTTCTCCTGCAACTTGCCGAAATGGGAGTTCCGGCCGGCACCGAATTTCTCGATGCCATCTCGCCGCAATATGTTGCCGATGTGATTGCCTGGGGAGCCATCGGGGCGAGAACAACCGAATCCCAGGTCCACCGTGAACTTGCCTCCGGGCTCTCAATGCCCGTTGGTTTCAAAAACGGAACCGGCGGCTCGATACAAATCGCGCTCGATGCCATTGGCGCTTCCTCAAAGCCCCACCACTTCCTTTCCGTAACCAAGCAGGGCGTCTCCGCAATCGTCACCACCACCGGCAATGACGCCTGCCACCTTATCCTCCGGGGTGGTAAGAGTGGTCAAAATTATACCCGTGATGAGATCGATCCGGTCAGTTCAAAACTCCGTGAAATCGGGCTACCCGAGCAACTCATGGTTGATTGCTCCCACGGAAACTCGAACAAGGACTACCGCAACCAACCCAAGGTGGCCGCAGATCTTTGCGAACAAATGGCGAACGGAGCCACAGACATTGCCGCTGTAATGATCGAGTCCAATATCGTTGAGGGAAATCAAAAGATCTCGGATGACATGGTTTACGGACAATCGGTCACCGATGCCTGCATCAACTGGCAAACCACCGAGGAAGTCCTGCAAACTTTCGCAGAAGCGGTGGAAGCCCGCCGTGCCAAGAATGACTAAGGACGACGTCATCTCCAACCTGCTCCGGCAGATGGAGGAAAAAATTGCCATCATAAAATCGGCCCTCGCTGAAACCAACGAGAGCGCCAGCGGTGACGAGACGAAGTCGGAAGGAAAATACGACACTCGCGCCATCGAGGCCGCTTATCTTGCCGAAGCACAGGCAGGGCAATTGGAGCTCGCCGAGAAATCGCTCGCGACATTCAAGCGATTCGAACCCCGCAACTTCGAAATGACGGAACCAGTGGGCCCAGGGGCCTTGGTCGAAGTCGATCAGGACGGCGAAATTTGTTTCTACCTTCTCGCGCCCACTGGAGGCGGGCTCATGACAAACTATCTCGGCTGTGACGTCACCGTGATCACTCCGGATTCACGACTCTATCAAGAGCTCAACGAAAAGAAGATGGGCTCAGAACTGGAAAGTCGTCCTCTTACGATCACCGGGGTCGAGTAGCTTTGGCAGTCACTTTAATTCCATGGCAGTTTACACCTTGGCAAATTGAGCCTGAATTCCTACCGTCGCCTCCACCTTCTCCGCCCGGATTATTGACTTATGAGAATCTTCAACTTCCGACGCAGCTTCTTCCTGCTTCTCTTTCTTGCGATCCTTCCAGCCTCAGCCTCTAAGGTTCTCTGGAAGGTTAAGGAATATCGCAACAACAAGTATGTTCCCCTTTCCCAGGTAAAGGGCTTTTACGGCCTCACCAGCATGACCAAGTCGGGGAGCTACATAATTTTGAGAAACTCCGATGTCGAACTCAAGTTTCGCGCTGGTGGACAGGAGGTCCTAATGAACAATGTAAAGTTCATTTTTAGCCACGCCGTGGTTTCACTTGGCACCTATCACATCTCGATCGTAGACCTGAAAAAGGTCATCGACCCGGTCCTGCGGCCCTTCAAAATCAAGGAGGCTAAAGGCTTTGACACCGTGATCATCGACCCCGGACACGGAGGTCAGGATGCCGGCGCAGTCAATTCACTCGGTACCGAGGCAGGTTACAATCTCAAGGTTGCAAAGATGCTCCAGGAAAATCTCAAAAAGCGTGGCTTCAAGGTCATCATGACCCGCACAGACGATGTTTTCCTGACTCTTCAGGAGCGTGTTAAGCTCGCCAACAGCTACAAGAACGCCATTTTTATCAGCATCCACTTCAACTCCGCCGGATCACGGGGCCGCTCTCAGGCACGCGGAATTGAAACTTTCACCCTTTCGCCCGTTGGAGTCGCCCACTACGGGCGAGGGCTCAAGGATTCCGATAATATCGAACGTATGGGAAATGCCCAGGACTCGGCAAATATCGCTCTTGCAACCGCCGTCCATTGGAGTAGCATCCAACTCTTAGCCCGAGCTAAACTGGAGGTCCCCGACCGTGGGATCCGCCGCGCCCGTTACAGTGTTTTGACCGGTATTAAGCATCCTGCCATTCTCTTCGAAGGGGGTTTCATGAGCCACCCGAAAGAGAAATATTTGATTAACAATCTCACATACCAGCGCACCCTTGCCAGGTCGATGTGCGAAGCCATTGTCTTTTACCGCAAAGCTACAATGCAGAAAGTGGGAACCACAAAACGTTAATCGTTCTCGCTGCCAAAACATCCAATGAGAAAGGGGCCGATCGGTCCCTTTTTTTGTTTATCCGGCCAAAACCCGAGCTTATCTTGTCGAGGTACTCCCAGTTTATGAAGGTCGCACACTCTCTTATCGCTCTCACACTTGTCACCGCCGGCTCACACTGTGGCGAGGAATCGATCATAATCAACGAATTCATGGCCGGCAATGACACGATTGTCGTTCCAAATTCTGTTCCCGGTCGATTTGATGATTGGATCGAGCTTCACAACACAAGCGACTCCTCGCTAGATCTGGGGGGCTGGCGTCTGACCGATGCCCCGGATGTTCCTGACGCATGGATTTTTCCAGCTGGAGCCATCGTCCCCGCCAATGGCTACCTCGTAGTCTTCGCCTCCGGCGACGATACTCCCGATCCCAATAACAATCTCCACACCAACTTCAGGCTTTCCAAAAATGGTGACTACCTTGCCCTGATTACACCTGACGGCTCCACCGCCTCCGAGTTCGGACCTGCCGGCAGTCCTTACCCAAATCAAACAGACGATATTTCCTATGGCCACCATCCTCTTACCGATGAAGTGGTCTTCTTTGACTCCCCCACTCCCGGCGCGGAAAACAATGAGGACGGAATCGCACGGGTTGAGCCCCTCGAGATCATCCCTTCCCGTGGACTCTATCAAAGCGCCCAGCAAATCACGCTAACCACTCCGACTTCTGGCGCAACCATTTACTACACCACGGATGGATCACCTCCACTGACGAACACCGGCGCTCCGAGTGCAAGCGCAAGCGTCTACACCAGTCCCATTGCAATCAGCCAGACCACAGTGGTTCGCTCGGCCGCCACTGCCAACGGGCTTTCACCGAGCTCCTGGGAAGCACACACCTATCTGCTGTTTGATATCGACAATGCCAACTCAAATGGCAGCGACCCGAATGGGCTGAATATGGCCATCCTTCAGCAGACCCAACCCGCCGGATATGGTTCGTTTCCATCCGGCAACTATAACATGGACACCCGAATCACCCGTTCGACCGCTCAATCACCGGGACACGGTGGTCTCACGATTGCCCAAGCCATGCTTCAAGGCTTCAAGGAGACTCCCTCCATTTCAATCTCAATGCCATCCTCGGATTTCGTAACGCTCTACGGAAATCCCCAGTCGGATGGACTGGAACGAGCCTGTTCCGCCGAGTTTATCCCGGCCGAAAACGACTCACGTTCCGCCTTTCAAGAACACTGCGGACTCAAAGTCCAGGGAGGCGCGAGCCGCAACCCCAGCGCTTCACCAAAACACTCTCTCTCTTTTCGCTTTCGTGAGGAATATGGAGCGGGCCGCCTCCGACAGATCCTCTTTCCGGAAGTGGATGTTACCAACTTCAATTCCATCGCTCTGCGGGCAGGCTACAATAACTCGTGGATTCACCGAAATGCCGGACAACGCGGACGTGGCTCCATGATTCGCGACCAATGGATGCGTGAAAGCCTTCGTGACATGGGCAATGAAGATGCCGGTGCCGGATTCCTGGCCCACGTCTTTGTCAACGGACTCTACTGGGGACTTCACAATGTTGCAGAGCGACAGGACAACTCCCACTACGCCAACTACGAAGGAGGAGACAGCGACCTCATTGACGCACGGAACGGAAGCACCATTGTCGAAGGAAATGAAACAGCTTGGAATGCCATGCGGTCGGTCGTCAACTCACGCAACTGGGAGGACATCCAACAAGTCCTCGACGTCGACAACTACATCGACTTCCGAATCATCCAACGCTTCGGCGGAAACCAAGACCTCAAAACCAACGGAAACTGGCGGGCTGCGGGTGGAGGCCCTTTCTCCACACCCATCGAAATGAAACCGTGGAAACTCTTTTCATGGGATGGCGAACGTGTCCTCGAATCTCCGACGTCTTCCACATTCCTTAATGGTTCGTCCGTCCCTATTGACCCCATGAATATTCGAACAGTTCTCGAATCGATCCCCGAATACCGTCAACGCTTTGCGGACCGGGCCCACATGCATTTGACCGGTGAGGGCGCCCTGACCCCGACTAAAACGCGGGCCCGATGGGAGAAATATGCCAACGCTATTGACAAAGCTATCATTGCCGAAGCCGCACGATGGGGCGACCACCGTCGTTCCACGCCCTATGATCGGGACGACTGGCTGACCGAGCAAAACCGGCTCTACAATACCTACTTCCCGGTCCGGACCAACAACGTGATCAATCAGCTCAAAAGTGCCAACCTGTATCCGAGTGTCGAATCACCTGCCTTTGCGATCAACGGGCAGACCTCCGGAGGAGGATTTGTGGGCGGAACCGACCAGCTCACACTCAACGGCGAAACCGGCACCATCTACTACACCCTCGACGGAACCGACCCCCTCCTGCCTGACGGAAGCATTTCACCAAGTGCTTTTCCAATTTTCTCCGGTGTGGCCACTGAATCGGTCTTCCCGTTCGAATCAGAACAGTGGCGCTACCAAGCCTCCACCGAGACACTTTCTTCCAGCAATATCGTAAGGACAAACCCCGCCTCGGGATACGACTCAAACGATTGGAAACACCCTCAGTTTGACGACAGTTCTTGGGACACAGGACGGGGTTTGATCGGAGGGCGCACAACCACCTCGATCAGCGCGGCTGACGCAAACACCGTCATCAATATCGGCCCCCTCGGCAGCGGCTATCCCACCGTCTACTTCCGCAAAAATTTTGAGGTGACCGACGCAGCCGATGTCACATCACTCAGTCTCTCAATCATCAGGGACGATGGGGTCATCGTTTACCTCAATGGAAAGGAAGTCTTTCGTGAGAACATGGCAGCCGGAGTGATAGCCTATGGTGACTTCGCGCTCGGAAATGCCAATGAAGATGCCATTCTTGAGGAAGAAGTCCCTCTTGCTCCGGGAGATTTACTTGAAGGAACGAACGTCCTGAGCGTTGAACTTCACAATGCCTCTGCAAATAGCAGCGATCTTGGGATGGATGTTGCCCTTTCGCTTTCGCGCCCGGCCGGCGAGCCTTTGATTAACCTGCCGGAATCAGCCCTGATCACAGCACGCTTAAAGGTGGAGGACGAGTGGTCCGCCCCGGTTTCAGGAACCTTCCTGCTGGAACAAGCAGCAACCGCCTCGAACCTCGTGATTAGCGAGATCAACTATCACCCACGCGAAGCCACCCTGCTTGAAAAACTGTCTGCAGCGCCACTTGATCTGGAAAACAAGGATCTCTTCGAATTCATCGAACTCACCAACACAGGAGCCACTGCGATCAACCTTGCCGGTCTTTCCTTCATTGATGGAATCTCACTCACACTCCCCCCGCACGCCATCCCCCCTGGCGAACGGGCACTTGTCGTGCGTGACGAGGACGCTTTCCTCGCGCGATATGGCCAGGGTCTTTCCAGCTTGATCGCGGGGACTTTTTCAGGAGGTCTGGATAACGATGGCGAGAGCCTCACCCTTCTCGATAGCTTTGGAAGTGTCATTAGCTCTTTCACCTTTAACGATGAAGGCTCGTGGCCCGCCCGCCCTGACGGCGATGGCTCATCACTCGAACTCCTCGACTTTACAGGCGACCTTTCCAATCCCGACAACTGGGCTCCCAGCGTCGCCTTTCACGGCTCGCCGGGCACCAATGGCCCGGTTTCGGACCGGAGAGTGGTAATTAACGAAGTAAGATCAGCCGACGCCGGCCTGGACTTCATCGAACTCCACAACACCACGGCTTCCACCCTTGATATAGGAGGCTGGCTTCTCACCGATTCCAAACGAGTTTACCAATCGTACGAGATACCCCCGACAACACTAGCAGGGCTCGACTACCTCGTCATCCAGGACAGCCAATATCAGGCTCCCGCAACCAATCCCGTCACAAATTACGCGGGCAACGCAGGCTCAAGCCCGACGACGGTCACGAGCCCAGGCCACGGCCTGACTACCGGTGACCTGATCACGATCAAAGGTTATAACGGGTTCTCCCAATTCAATGAGAGCTTTGAGGTCATCGTCATTGATGAACACAATTTCTCGATCGACGCCACATTCCTCGACAATGCGTCCATCAAAGGCAACTGGACAACCGGCCGGCCCTTCGGGCTCAATAGCGGTGGAAATGGCGACGACCTCTGGCTTGTCGAAACCGACAGCTCCGGCAGACCCATTAACTTTGTCGACCAAGTGGAATTTGCTGCCGCCACCCCGGGAACAACCTTGGGTCGTTGGCCGGACGGCATGGGTCTGGATACCCTCTTCACGATGACCGCCCGCACAAGGGAGGCTCCCAACAGTGGCCCCGTCCTTGGCCCGGTCTTCGTCTCCGAGGTCCACTACAATCCGCCGGGTTCCGACTCGCATGAGTTTGTCGAACTAACCAACACCGGCGACACTGCCATCCCACTGGAATTCTGGAAGCTCCGTGGCGGACTCGATTTTGACTTCAATGCGTCACATAACATCGCGCCCGGAGAATCAATCATCATCGTCACCTTCGACCCCCGGATCGATATTGCCCAAACTCTGGATTTTCGAAACACCTTTGAAATCACGGAAGCAGTCACTTTGATCGGGCCTGCGAGCGACGGCCCACTCAACGATACGATGGGCACGGTTCGACTTCAAAAGGGAATCGGTCAGGATGGCTCGGACCAAATTACGATCGACGAAGTTCGCTACCAGTCATCGGCTCCCTGGCCAGCGACTACCGGAGGCTCATCCCTGACCCGGAACGGAGCACTCGACTTTGGCAACTTCTCAAGTTCGTGGAATGCCGCATCACCGACCCCCGGGGGAATTCTTCAAACCGAGAACTATCAAACTTGGGCGACGAGCAATAATGTGGGATCCGAAGAGCTCGACCCCGATGGTGACTTCCTCTCGAACCTTCTTGAGTTTGCTATAGGAACCGATCCCAATTTCCCGGACGAACTTCCCTCTTTCGTCCGGGTGGGAGAGGAAGGAACGGTTCGCTTTACCAGCCATATTAGTCGCAGCGGAGTGACTCTCGAATTCCAGACATCCAACGACCTTGAAACCTGGTCAACCAGGGAAACGACAGTCACCGATTTATCAGGATCCATCCAAACGAAGGAATTTGCGATAGATCTATCCGAAACACCCAAAACGTTCTGGCGTCTTCGGGCACTTGCAACCCAGCCTTAATTTAAAATAAATGAAACGACTCGCTCTCACCTTCTCCACCCTCGCCCTTCTTCAGGCCCAGGCATTCGTCGATTCTGATTCGGACGGTCTTGATGACGCGTGGGAGCTGACCTATTACCCAACCCTGGAAACCACCACAGGTGCCGCGAACCCGGACTCCGATGGCCTTGACAATCTCGCCGAGCAATCTGCTGGGACCGACCCCACCAAATCCGATACCGATGAAGACGGATTGGCAGACCACGTCGAATCCGGTGATGGGACCTATAACTCCCCAGCCGACACGGGGACCGACCCACTGGTTCCCGACACCGATGGTGACGGCTTGCTCGACGGTGAGGAAACAAGCACCGATCCAACCGACGATGACAGCGACAATGATGGCTTCAACGACCGCATCGAAATCGAAAGCAACACCGATCCAAACTCTTCCGACGACAGGCCTCCCGGCCAACTCCCCCTTCAGATTAGCGAGCTTCTCGCCAGCAATGAAACCGGACTTGAGGATGGAAACGAGCGGCGCTCGGACTGGATTGAGATTTACAATCCAAATTTCTCCGCTCTTACCCTGACCGGCTACCACCTCACTGATGATCCGGCCGAACCGACCAAGTGGACCTTTCCGGCCACCACGATAGGCTCGAGAGAGCACCTCATCGTCTTTGCAACGGGCGATGACATGACGGACCCTGCCGGGAACCATCATACCAATTTTCGCCTTTCCGGATCCGGAGAATACTTGGCCCTGGTCAAACCCGACCCGTCGCAAATTGATGACGTCATCCGCTCTGGCTATCCCGAACAGTTCAACGATATTTCCTACGGCCGGCCGTCAAACGGAGGAGGCAGGGTTTTTTTTGCGACCAGCACTCCCGGCAGAGCCAATCCGGGATCAGGCTCTCCGGGAGTTGTTAAGGATACCAACTTCAGCCCGGACCGAGGGTTTTATGACGCCCCGTTTGATCTCGCCATCACCTCCGCTACTCCGAATGCCACGATCCGCTACACTCTGGATGGCTCACTCCCAACCTTGAGCAACGGCTTGACCTACACGGATCCCATTACCATCAGTACCACGACCAATGTCCGGGCAATTGCCTATCTCGAAGCTGCCGACTTCATCCCGACCAACGTCGATACCCACACGTATATTTTTGTGGATGAGGTCGGCGAACAAAACGCCACTGACCTGATCGCAAAAGGCTGGGCTCCAAACTGGGGTTGGGACAGCCAGGTCGGACGGGTCATCCCTGCCGATTACGACATGGACCCCCGCGTCGTGAATGACGACCTCAACTTGCGTGGTCCTGGATATACCTTACGCGACGCCCTTCTCGACATCCCCACCGTTTCACTCAGCCTGAAGCAGACCGATTTCGTGCAAACCCGTGTGGGAACATCCACTTTCCCACGAAGCCTTTATGGAACCCCCAGAGAGCGTAACTTCGAACCAGCCTGCTCGATTGAATATATTCTTCCCGATGGCAGCCGCGGCTTTCAGGAAGACTGTAAAGTCGAGACTCACGGAAACTCTTCCCGCACGCCCTCGCGCATGCAAAAGCACTCGCTGCGCCTCACCTTCTCGACCACAGTCGGCACCGGAAAACTTCGCTACAACCTTTTCCCCGAATCACCGGTCGATGAGTTCAACAAACTCGTCCTTCGCGCCTGCTTCACCGACTCGTGGGGACTCGCCTCCTGGGCCCCACACCGTTATCGCCCGAACGACTCCCTCTACACCCGTGATGTCTGGATGAAGAATCTTTTCGGCAATATGGGACAACCCACATCCTACGGAAACTTTGTCCACCTCTATGTCAACGGAGCCTACTTCGGCATGCACAACCTCACCGAGAGAATTGAAGATGATTTCTATGCAGACCACCAGGGCGGCGAAATAGAGGACTGGGAGGTCAACGCCGACCTCGCAACACCCGGTCCACTCTGGAATTCCATGATCTCCACTCTCAATGGGGCCATCACCAGTCCTGCGGTTTATGAAACTGCCAAAACCAAAATTGATGTCGTTAACTATGCCGACTGGATTATTCTCCATCTCTATGCGGACTCCGAAGACTGGCCAAACAAAAACTCTTATGCTGCCGCGAACGCCATCAGTGGTGACGGAAGATATCGATTCAACGTCTGGGATCAGGAAATCGCCTTCGATAAGTACACCTGGAACCGCTACGACAACAACGGGACCGGGATGAGGCCCTTCCAACGGCTTCGACTCAATGAGGATTTCCAGATGCTCTTCGCCGATCGTGTCTACAAACACCTGCATGACGGCGGAGCTCTGACCGCCGAAAACACCACGGCCGAGCTTCTCGAAATCAACGGTATGATCGACAAGGCAATCATCGCCGAGTCCGCCCGGTGGGGAGATGTCCAAGCTAGCACGCCTTATGGCAACCAGGTGCAGAGCTCCACCAATATTGAGAACGACGCCTACCCTCCCGTCATCAACAACCTGCCTTATTTCACGCGGGAGCAACACTGGATCGTCGAGCAGGAGAACCTCGTTACAAATTACATTCCAACCCTTCACAACCTAGACCAATCGCGCTCATTTATCCGCGAACTCAGAAGCCGGAACCTTTACCCCTCAACTGATCCTCCTGAGTTTTCGCAACTGGGAGGAGTGGTCCCGACTGATTTCCCCCTTCAGCTCACTAGTCCCGACGGTGCCGTCTACTTCACCACGGATGGTTCGGACCCAAGACTCGACGGTGGATCTGTCAATCCAGACGCCGGCACCTTTGGCGGCTTGATCGAAGAGGAAGCAATTGGCATCAACGACTTCGGATGGACCTATTTGGCGGGCACCACCGCACTATCCGCCAGCAACATTGTTGTCGGGAATGGCGACTACGGTCCGGGGAACTGGAAGCACCCTTCCTACGACGATGCCACCTGGACACCCGATTCCGCAGAAAACCCACAAGGGGCACAAGGCCCATTTGTCGGCAGGATCGCCAGCGCCATTCAGGGAATCGCACAACCCAACACACTCTTCGACATTGGCCCCTTTGGAAACGCCTACCCAACAGTCTACTTCCGGAAATACTTCGCGATCGACAATCCCGATGAATTCGTCGAATTAAACTTCAATTTCATTCGAGACGATGCCGCGATCATCTACCTCAATGGCCGGGAAATTTACCGGGATGCCTTCCCGATTCAGATCGTCAACTACTCCGACTTCGGCCCGATTGGTTCGGAAACCGTCCCCGTGGAATTCACCCACACCCTCCTCCCGGGCGAATTGCTCCAAGGTGAAAACGTCCTCGCAATCGAAGTGCATAACTCAAGGTCGGGCGACTCCGATCTGGGACTGCAACTCGCGATGAGCACCCGCAGACAGGGCCCTGGAGGAAACGTCGTCAATTTGACCGAAACCGGTACAGTAAAAGCCCGCACCTTGCTCAACGGCGAGTGGTCTGCCTTGCGGGAGGCTGATTTCATCGTCGGAACTCCCGCAGCCGCCGGGAACCTAGTCATTTCCGAGATCATGTACAACCCCCAGGGTCCTTATGAACAACTGGAATTCATCGAACTCTTGAACATTCACCCCGAAGTCTCGCTTGATCTCACCAATGTCGCCTTCACCGATGGCGTTCTGTATACTTTCCCTCCCGGTGTCACCCTGCCTCCCCTCTCGCACATTGTCATGGCAAAGGATCGGGAGTTGTTCATGTCCACCTACGGCGATCTTGGCAGCACTCTCGCTCCCGGAAACTTTAAAAGTAGTCTTTCAAATGGAGGCGAGACAGTCACCCTTACCGCGAACGATGGGTCGATCATTCAGAGCTTCGAATATGATGACGGTAATGGCTGGCCTGCTGCTGCAGACGGACTTGGACCCTCGCTCGTGTTAGTGACACCTCTTTCCAATCCGGATCATTCGCTGAGCGTAAACTGGACTACATCTCGGAATTCCGGAGGCAGTCCGGGGCAAGCGGAAGAAGGCAGCCCAGAAAACCCAAATGATGACAAAGATAGCGACGGTCTAAGCAACCTTGCCGAATATTTCTTTGGAACAAATCCGAAAATCTCCGATGCGAATCCGGTTTCGATAAAATCGCATTCAGAGGGCCTGACCCTCACCTTCGATCGCGATCCGCAGGCAAGCGGAGTTTCATGGAGCCTTGAATCATCCGATGACCTTAAGGCCTGGACTACCCTCGACCCTGATCTTCCAGAACCAACTCCAGGCGCCAACGGCTTGGTTAATGAAGCGATTGAAATGACTCCTTCCGAAGGATTGAAATTCTATCGCATCCGCATTGTTCCAGCTCCTTGATCGCTTGCGGCTATGGGATCACAAAAACGAAGCTGGCACCTCTGTCACCCGCTTCACCCAACTTGAGCTCATCACCCAGGGCCCGTGCTAAATGTCGGGCCAAGGCCGCCCCCTGGCTTTTCGTGCGCCGCTACGTGGGCGCTTTTATGAAAAGCTCGAAACAAGCGTTTCTTCTCAGTGCGATCGATACCCCGGCCTTCGTCACGGACCTCGAAAACAACACCGCCAAGTCCCTTTCGCACACTCAAAGTCTCTTTGCCGGACTCTCATTCGGGAAGACCTTACTTAAAGGCATTGTCGATAAGGTTAAAAAGGACTTGCTCCATCTAAGTCACATCGGTTTCCATCTACCCCAAATTGTCCGACATCTCAATGGAAAGCGCGGCATTCTCCTGAGCAACCCGGCGCTGCAGGACCTGTCTCATTCGTTCTACCAAGCCGGGGACAGCCAGTAGTTCAAGCTTCGCTCGGGCATTCCCTAGTTCAATAGGAGAATACGACAGGATATTCTCCACCAAATGATTCAAACGCTGGGACTCACCCTGCATCGTTCGCCTGTATTTTTGCTTTTTTTCTTCATCTGTGATCATACCCTCCGCCAGAATCTCCGGAATACTTTTACACCTTGAGGTCCACATCTTCTTTGGGCAGCACAAACGAGGGAACTGCCTGGCTGTCATCAGCAAGGCGGGACAGCAAAGGAGTGTTTACATCAACGCCGCCCCCCAGCCAGCATGGCCTGGTTTGTAAATTCTCCTCGTGTCATGGGCGTAGAATGAGCCCACTCTCTCCTTCCGTGTGTAAAGAGGAGGTAAACTAAAGGCACTCTTGCCAGACCTCCCATGATGGTTTCAACTCCTCCTACAACCTTATGAAATTCGGAATCATCGGAGCCGGAATGATCGGCCATTTCCACGCCAAAGCCATCACCGCCATGACCAGCGGCACCCTGCACTCGGTCTTCGACCTCCGTCAGGAGGCTTCAGACAAGCTAGCCAACGAATACGGAAGCAAAGCATTCTCAGACATGGCTGAATTCCTGGCCGACCCCGAGTTGGAAATCGTGACTGTCGGCACGCCCAGCGGAGCGCACCTCGATCCAACCTTGGCCGCGCTGAAAGCAGGAAAGCATGCCATCGTTGAAAAACCCCTGGAAATCACCCTCCCCCGGATCGATGAATTGATGGCAGCAGCCAAGGAAAATGGCAAAACCCTCGCCGCCGTTCTAAACCGCCGCTTCCACCCCGGGATGGATGCCTTTAAAAAAGCGGCAGACGAAGGACGCTTCGGCACCCTTGCCTCCGCCTCGGCCTACATTAAATGGTATCGTGAACAGGCTTATTACGATTCCGCCGGATGGCGTGGAACGTGGGCCCTCGACGGAGGCGGCGCCCTCATGAACCAGTCCATCCACACCGTCGACGCGCTAATCTACCTCGCTGGGCCGGTCAAAAGTGTTCAAGCCACCACAGTTTGCCTTGCGCATGAGCGAATCGAAGTCGAGGACCACTGCGTCGCCATCGTAGAATTTGAAAATGGAGCCCGCGGAGTGATTGAGGCCTCGACTTGCACTTGGTCGAAGGATGGACACCCTGCGAGGGTCCAACTCTCCGGAACCGACGGATCGGTCTTCCTTGCCGACGAAGCTTTTGAAATGTGGGACTTCCGCGAAGAAAAGCCGGAAGATGCCGAAATTCAAGCCACGCTCATGAAAGGGCAGGAAGCCGGATTGGGAGCTAACGATCCTACCGCGATCAACTTCTACCAACACCAACGGAATTTCGAAGAAGTTGTCACTGCAATCAACGAGGGACGCGAACCTTCAACGTCTGCAAACGAGGCCCGCAAATCTGTCGAAGTGATTACCGCCATTTATGAGAGCGCTCAAAATGACGGGAAGAAAGTCATTCTTTAATTGGTTACAACAAGTGCCCGCCTGTGCTGGGCTCAATCTCAAACCAACAAGACTGGTCGCAGTGTAACAATTCCCCTTGCAGCTCCCATTCTCAATTACCTGGTGACTCAAGCAGCGACTCCCGATACCTCTAATACTTTCGTGCATCCGGAACTGGCCGAAGCCTATGCAAAATCATCTTCTACTGCTTCAAACCAATTCACCTCTCTTCTTGTTCAGTGTGGTCTTTGGAAGGCGGCTAGTCATAGCTCAAAGAACAAGGGACGAAATACGAAACGCGAGAAGAGCACCTTAAGCTTCCATAGCTTACGAGTCACAGCAGTTACCATGCTGTATGAAGCCGGCTTTCCGGCAGCCACAGTTGAGGAATGGGTTGGACACAACAGCACAGAAGTTCACCAGACGTATATCAAGATTGGCAGAGAGTCTCTTATGAAAGCTTCAAGCTCCCTCCCCGCCATCTAAAGCTCCCCACCCGACCGGAGGAAACACTCAGCGGACACTCTACATAATACGGTGAGAGGCTTTTTTGTCCCTAATATGGGCGGGCTTTGGCTTGAGTTGTTATCCTTTGGTTTAAATGCCGACCTAAAAGCCTTTCCCCCAAAAGCAATCTCCTAGTAGTTATCATCGAGTATTCAGATATGGAGGTCCTACTCAGGCTTGAAGGCGGGCGAGATTCCTGATTTCGTATTAGCCCGGATCGATCACCAAACCAAAGTCCGATTGCTCCGGAGCCCCTGAATTTTGCGTACCGGGGTGGTGGATTTCAATTTCAACTTGGATTGCCCCTCAATTCCTCCTGTTTTCCCGAA
>JAURPJ010000126.1 GCA_030835305.1 Verrucomicrobiota bacterium
AAGAACTTTTGACCGGAAGACTGAGCAGGCCCGCTGATGAAAATTCATTCAAGCGAGCCTCCCTAAGTGTTTCTCGATCGCGGCCGGCAGCGGCTGCGGGGGCAACCCTAACGATTTTCTTTCTCACGTCAATGATTTTGGGCATTATTTTTCCAGAAAAACGGGGGGACCTCCTAAGTCATTGATCGACAACACAGGATTCGTCTAAGTTTTTGTTATTCTTCCAGTGTAGTTTATCGGATTCGAATATGAACTTGCCCCTTCCTCAACATATTGCGGTCGGCACGAGCAATTGATGAAAGTTCGTGGCTCGTCACACCCGAAACTATCTCGAACAGCCTCCTGTTGAGCCAATCTGCCACTGGTCCTTTTCTTTCCCTTCGATGTCGCCTAAAGTCTGCCCATGGCTGACACGATCCGCGTAGGCGCAGGCTGCCTCAATCAACTCCCCCTAGACTGGTCAGGCAATCGCCGCCGCATTTGCGAGTCGATTGATCGAGCACAAGAAGCTCATGTTTCAGTCCTCTGCCTTCCCGAACTAGCCATCACCGGATATGGCTGCGAGGACCAGTTTCTATCTCACGAGGTCGCCGAACGATCATGGGCATCCCTTGTCGAAATCACTACACACACCAAGAACATGGTTGTAGCTGTCGGCCTTCCGGTTTGGGTCAAAAACGCTGTCTATAACACGGTCGCAGTTTTGGTTGATGGAGAGATCAAAGGGCTGGTCGCCAAGAAGAACCTTGCCGGCGATGGGCTTCACTACGAGCCCCGATGGTTCCACGCGTGGCCCGAAGGAGTCATTGTAAATGACCGGTTCGGCGAGCTTCACCTTCCCATAGGCGATCCCATCTTTAACCTTGGAGGGATTCGTATCGGGCTCGAGGTCTGTGAAGACGCCTGGGTTGCCGACCGTCCCGGCAGACTCTTCGCAGGCAGCGGTGTTGACATCATCCTGAATCCCTCAGCCTCCCACTTCGCTTTTGCAAAACAGGAAATCCGGGAGCAGTTCGTAGTCGAAGGGTCGCGCGCATTCGGGGCCGTTTACGTGTATGCCAACCTAATCGGAAACGAAGCCGGACGCGCCATTTACGATGGCGGCGGGCTTATCGCTTCCGCAGGTCAAATCGTTGCGGAAGGTCCAAGGTTCTCTTTTCACGAGACCACCCTTGTCCACAAGACCGTAGACATTGAAAGAAACCGACTTCACCAGGCCCGCACTGTGAGCCGGAAAATCGATGTGCAGGGACTTTCTGAAATCGAACTGCCCTTTAAGTGGCCAGAAGTGACCAGCTGGGATGGCCAGGGACCTGTGCCACCAATGTCGAAGGACGAAGAGTTCACACGTGCCATGGCGCTCGCCTATTTCGACTACCTTCGCAAATCATGCTCGGGTGGTTTCGTCGTTTCTTTGAGCGGCGGCGCCGACTCGGCCGCAGTTTCTTCTTTCGTGAAAATCATGCTCGATCTCGCCCTGCACGAACTCGGCAAAGAAGGGGTGCGTAAGCGTCTGCCCCACCTTGAACTTCCCGACGACGCCAGGGACTGGATGAAGATTTTACTCTTCTGCGCCTACCAGGGCACGCAAAACTCGGGCAAAATCACCCGCAACGCCGCCCGTGCGGTTGCCGAAGCCCTTAACTGCGACTACGCAGAATGGGAAGTCGATAAGCTCGTCGAAGGATACGAAAGTACGATTGAATTCGTACTAAATCGCCAACTCAGCTGGGAAACCGATGACATCGAACGCCAGAACATCCAGGCCCGGGTCCGTGCTCCGGCTATCTGGATGTTTGCAAATATCAGAAACGCCCTTCTGCTGGCCACCTCAAACCGCTCTGAAGCGGCCGTCGGTTACGCCACCATGGATGGCGACACCTCCGGGGGACTCAGCCCCATCGCCGGCATCGATAAGCACTACCTCCGGGAGTGGCTTCGCTTCATGGAGTCCAAGGGTCTCCCTGAGAGTCCTCCCATCAAAGCGCTCTCCCACATCAACGCCCAAAACCCGACTGCCGAACTACGCCCGCAGCAAGCCAAGCAAACCGACGAGGATGACCTCATGCCTTACCAAGTTCTTGACACTCTGGAACGCGCCGCCATTCGCGATAAGAAAGGGCCCAAATCAGCGCTTCAAGTCATCCGCTCGATCTATCCTCAATACGAAGAAGATCAACTCATCGACTGGACCACGAAATTCTACAAACTCTGGTGCCGGAATCAGTGGAAACGCGAACGCTACGCCGTCGCTTTCCACGTCGATGACCAAAACCTTGACCCCAAATCATGGTGTCGCTTTCCCGTCCTCTCAGCAGGTTTCCGCGAAGAGCTTGCTGAACTCCACAGCCCTCACTTCCGTCCATAGCGAAAAATCGTCGCTTCCCCTTCTTCCAGCTGAGCAAGGTGGAATGTGAAAATGGAGACCTTCTTTCCGAGAACGCCCCAATCCTGATGGGCGACCATCAGCTCGCCTTTGCGTCGACGCTTCCTAACAAACACCGCAGTATGTTTTGGGGCCCGAATGCTGATCATTGGAAAACTTCGCCGCGCGTAGCTCCAGAATATCACCCGCCAAAACATTCTCTACCGTCCAGTTCATCACACCTCCCCAAACCCAACAGTTTTTCCAAGGCGTTTGATCCCAGCTACTTTGAAAGCTTCATCTGCCAAAATCCAACATTCTCCATCGCCAATTTTCCGCCCCCTTGTTCTTCATCACAAAATCAACAACCCGACGTGCTCCCCGCTCCATTCCGGTAAGCCTCGCACCTTCCTCTACTTTTCGCTTCGCCGAATCATTCATGGCCGCACGTTTAATCGCAACATAGTCTACATCGGCATTAGATAGAGTCGCGATCTGCAAGCGATGAACCTTCCCGCTCTTAATCAATTTAACCACGACCTTCAACTCAGTCGCCTCGATGAACCACACCCCCATGGTCAGACTTTCCCGACTGGTGAAGACTTTCGCAAAAACAGTCATGCCCCCAGCAGCAGGAAGGTCAGGGATCTTACCAAATTCCTCACGATTGCTTTTAGGAGCCCTGTCAGAACCCAAACCCTTTTCAATTCAGCACTTCGGATCAAGCGACTCTCCATCTCATTTCGTTGATCTTCCCGAAAAGTGATCTAGCTTAAAAAGATCAATGAAAAGCTTCTTGGTCCACTTTCGCTTGTTGCTGCCTCTGGCATCGATTGTTGCACTTCTTCCGATGATTTGGCGGCCCGTCAAGAATCGCACCGGGATTAATCCTCTGCAAACATCTGATGCGTCCAACACGATCCCAGAACTACACCGTTGGCAGGATCACCTGCAATACCGGCCATCCCTCGCCCCGCATCACGATGCTCTTCTTAAGTTATCCAAACGTCTCCCTCTCGATAAGTTTACCGCCCTACCCCCTGCAATGCAGCAACGGCTTGCGAATTTCACCGCCAACCGCCTCGACCCCGACAGACCGGTTATGACCCTTTGCTGGGCTCCCGGAGTTTCCATGGAAGTCATGGAGGCCTTTCACACGGCCGAAGAAATGGCAGCCCAGGAATCTCCGGAGATCTCCGCCGCCACCCAGTTCAACGATGACGCCCGCTGGGGTAGGACCTCGACATTCAACTCCAGATTTGAGCGAGGGGAACAAGGGCTTCCCACCACCCTTCGCTGGGGCTTCATGGAGGATGGAACCAGCATCGCAGGCTTCAACGGAGAACCCACTTCGGCCAGCGACCTCATCGCTTTTCTCGATAGCAGATACGGAGTCACCGGCGGAGGGGAACCCACTTCCTTCATTGAGAGCGGTGATGTTTGGGTCTATCTCGATGACGGAAGCGATCAGGGCACAGCATGGCGGACCCCGGGATTCGACGATATCAATTGGTCTCCCGGCCCCTCGCAACTTGGATACGGAGATGGCGACGAGGCAACCATGGTGGGTTTTGGGGGGGACTCAAGCAACAAGCATGTTACCACATACTTTCGGAAAACCTTCACGATTACCGACCCAGGAGCCGTCGCCAGCTATGCCCTCAATTTTACTTACGACGATGCGATCGTCATTTACCTCAACGGCACCGAAGTCGCCCGCGAAAACATCTCCGCCAACCCGACCTTCGATGAATTTGCCAGTGGCACCGGACCCGAAAATGGAACCGCCTCACGCATCCTACTGCCATCGGCATTCGAAGCAGGAAGTAACACCATCGCTGTCGAGATTCACCAGGCGAGCCGGACAAGCTCGGACATCAGTTTTGACCTAGATCTTACCGGCCTGCCCGACGGAGGCTCGGACCTAACAACGAGGCCTTGGTTCCCCGTCTTCGAGGCAGCATTCGACAATATCTCAACCCTGACAGGAATCACCTATGTTTATGAACCGAACGATGATGGAGCGGGGCTGAGTAACTTCTCTCGCCCTGCTGGTAGTATAGGTGTGCGTGCCGACATCCGGATTGGCGGCCATTTCATCGATGGAGATTCCGGCTCCAATACCCTGGCCTACAACTTCGCCCCCGATGCCGGAGGCGACATGATCATCGATACCGGGAATATCTCTTTCTACGGCAACACCTCATCAAACTCCATCAATCTGCGTAATGTCATCGAGCACGAACACGGTCACGGCTTGGGCCTAAGCCACGTCTGCCCAATCACTCAAACAAAGCTCATGGAACCCTTCATCTCCAGACGTTTCCGTGGACTACAACTAGACGACATCTTCTCGCTCAACCGCCTCTATGGCGACTTTTTCGAAAAGCAAAACAGCGATCGCAACAACGATTCACCTGGAAATGCCGCCGTTCTCCCGGTTGTCGTAGGCGGGACTTTTGAGAGGGAAACATTAAGTATCGATGACAATGACGATATCGATTTCTACCTCCTAGAAAACCTCCCTGCAGGCACTTCCATCACCGTCCGGACCACCCCGGTCATCACTCCTTCCGGATTCCTGGAGGGGCCTCAAAACTCAGATGGTTCATGCGCCGCCGGATCCAACTTTGATTTCACCAACATCCACAACCTGGCGCTTGCCATTGTCTCATCCAACGGAAGCACCATCCTGGCCCAGGCTGACAGTCAACCACAGGGCGCTGCCGAAGAGATTGTCGCTTTCGAAGCCCCCTCCACGGGCGACTACTATCTTCGCATTACCGGGGACTCAACGAACAACACTCAACTCTACACTCTGGAAGTTGATCTCAGCGGACCACCAGAGCCTCCTGGCAGTCTTGTTGCCAACGTCACCCCGTCAGGCCAGGTCCGCCTCAACTGGACCGACAACAGCAACAATGAAACCGGATTTCGGATCGAGCGTAAACTGGAAGAAGAAGGAGGCTGGCAAAACTACGCCACTGTCGCTGCCGGAGTCGAAAGCTATCAGGACGAGACTCCACTCACCGGAAAAAATCTCTTTTATCGAATCATCGCAACCGGCCAGGGAATCGACTCGACCCCATCAAGCGAAGACACCGTGATTGTCGTCGATCCATCGGCTGAAATCTATCGCTACGATTTTGGGGAAGCCACCAGCCCGGTAGCTCCCGATCATATCCGAGTCTCCCCTCTCACCCGCGGCAACATCAGCTGGTCGGGCTCTGTCTCGTCCCGCGATCGTGGAGGCGCAGACCCGGTCAATCGAGACTACGTCTTCTCGAATGACTCGCGGATCTGGAGCCACCTTGTCGCAAACGGAACCTGGCAGGTCGCCATTCTCCAAGGTGATGAAGCCGATTCCCGGGACAACCTCACAATTTCTGCAGAAGGCATCCTTCAGAAAGAAGACATTAATACCAACGCCAATGAGTTTTTCGAAACATCTTTCGTTATAGAAGTCGCAGACGGAACTCTTGATCTCACCTTTGCTGACCTTGGGGGGGCTAGCGACCGCTGGGTCGTGAATCGCATCTCTCTCATCCGCCTTTCCCCCTACCAGGCCTGGGCTACCACAGAGCAACTTCCCGAAACTCTGGACGCCCCCGGCCAAGACCCCGATGCCGATGGCATTCCAAATATTCAGGAGTTTTTCTTCGGCCTCCCTCCTTTGCAAGAAGGTCCCGCGATCATCATCCAATCTTCCATATCATCGGATGGCTTGACCTCGGTCTTTACCTTCTCAAAAAACCCGGCGGCACCACTCGAAGAGCTGATCTTCGAAGCAAGCAGCGATCTCAGTTCCTGGGAGCCCTTCCTTCCTTCACCAGGAAGCATTACTATTAACCCGCAGGGCAATCTCGACGAAGTCACCGTTCGGATCCAGGGAGATTTTGATAACGCCTACCTCAGACTGGGCCTCGAACTTCCAGAGTAAAAGCTCTTCTCGGTTCGCTAAAGCTATCCATCGCAGTCAACCAGCGTCCCCGCACCAAGTTCGACTGGCAAGTTCAAGACGCAGTCAGCTACAACCTGTTACCATATCTCCACCAAAGGAAGAGCCAACAACCTGAATCAGCTTCCCAGACACCCTGAGGACCGACTTATCAAACCTGCAATCCGACTCTGCCGAACCGGACCTAAAAATCAGTTCCGTGATACGGGCCTGCTGTCATATTCGCTCAAGAAAATGGCTTCCAGCAGGACACTCAATAATTTGAGCCGGGCGAATCTTCAAGGTGTCCATTTTTTCTCCCGCACTGAATACAACCAATAAAAGTGTAACCAAAACGGAACATCCAAAGCCTACCGACGCAAACTGCCCTATCTTCATTCGCTATGACTTCTTTCCGTAATAGACATTGGAATGGGAACTCCATGAGTTGATGTCATCGACATCGTTTCCATTGCTTGCGGACACCCCATCGTCGCCCGGACTGTAAAATCCCCTGCCTCCGGGAATGTCATCAGACACCGCGTAAACGGGCTGGTTCCATTTCGCAAGAGGACCCCGAGCCAAATTGCAGTGTAGTTCAGGCAGATCAAATTCAGCGTCCTTAAATTGAGCGAAAATTTCATTCCTTTGCGACCAAACCAAATCCACCCACCCCTTCACCGTCTCTTCATCCGGATATTACACTTTCAAAGAGTGGTATTCCTCCAAACTCATTGTGGCACTCCTAAGTCCCGCTTGCGCGAAAAACAAAGTGTGAGACCCCTGGGTTTTCAGGACGATCGAGGCCGAGAATTACCTAGACATAAAGACCGGCAAAGCCGTCACCACGATTGTTCGCAAGCGAATCATTGCTGAGCAGGATTTCCATACAAAGGGATCAATTTCCAGCATTCCCTTCTATCAACGGGCAATCTTTTTTGCCAATCTCTCCACCCATGGGAGCTTCGACAGACACCCCTCTACTCGCCGGACTTGCATCCTCCCTAAAGGGCGAGCTGCATACCGACGACCTCATGCGTGGAATCTACGCCACCGATGCTTCCGCCTACCAAGAGAATCCTCAAGCCGTCGCCATTCCGAGAACAGAATCCGACTTGATCAAGCTCGTCCGCTTCGCGGCTGACCGGAAGATTGGCCTCATCCCCCGCACTGCCGGCACTTCCCTCGCCGGACAAGTGGTCGGCAACGGCATCATCGTCGATGTTTCAAAACACTTCACCGGGATTCTCGAGATCAATTCCGAAGAAGGCTGGGTGCGCGTGCAACCCGGCGTTATTCGGAATGAACTGAACCGCGCCCTCAAACCCCACGGCCTCCTCTTCGGCCCGGAAACCTCCACCCAAAACCGGGCCATGCTTGGCGGAATGCTTGGTAACAATTCCTGCGGTTCCAACTCCATCAAATACGGAAGCGTTCGCGACCACGTTCTAGAAGTCACCGCCATCCTCGCCGATGGATCAAAAGCGACCTTCGGCCCCCTCAACGCTGAAGAATTTGCGGCGAAGTGCGACGGACCCGACACGCTCGAAACCAAGCTCTACTGCGAAATCCGCAACCTCCTTCTCCCGCCCGAAGTCCGCAACGAAATCACCCGTGAGTTCCCCAAAAATTCCATCCCGCGCCGTAACACGGGATACGCTCTGGACCTCCTCATGGACGCATCCTGTTTCAATCCCGAAAGCGACAATCCCTTCCACTTTGGAAAGCTCATCGCAGGCAGCGAAGGCACCCTTTGCCTTGTCACCGAAATCAAGCTCCATTGCAACCCGCTCCCTCCTTCCGTCACCGGCCTTCAGTGCGCGCAATTTCATTCGGTCGACGAAGCCCTCCGAGCTACCCAACTGGCCGTCACACACAATCCCTTCGCAGTCGAACTTATTGATCACTTCATTCTCGATTGCACTAAGCGTAGCCTCGAACACCGTGCCAACCGCTTCTTCCTCGAAGGCGAACCCGCCGCCGTCCTTGTCACCGAAATCCGCGGGCATACCAAAGAGGAAATCCTTACAGTCACCGGAAAACTCGAAGCCGAAATGCGCGCCGCTGGCTATGGCTACGCCTACCCGGTTCTCTTTGACAGCGACACCGAAAAAATCTGGGATCTCCGTAAAGCCGGCCTCGGCCTCATGTCCAACATGCCAGGCGACGCCAAGCCCGCCCCCGTGGTCGAAGACACGGCCGTCGATGTCGCCGATCTCCCGGAATACATTGCAGAATTCAATCGCGAACTGAAAGAACGTTTCGACCTCGAATGCGTCCACTACGCCCACGCCGGATCAGGAGAGATCCACCTTCGCCCCATTCTCAATTTAAAGAACGCGGAAGGTCTTCAACAATTTCGCGATGTCGCGCAAACCATCGCCATCCTCGTTAAAAAATATCGTGGCTCACTTTCTGGAGAGCACGGCGACGGACGCCTCCGCGGCGAATTTCTCGCCCAGATGATTGGCGACAAAAACTACCACCTCGTGGAGAAAATCAAACGTACCTGGGATCCCTACGGCATCTTCAATCCCAACAAGATCGTCAACACCCCGCCGATGAACACTCATCTGCGTAACACCCCCGGGACCAAACCGGCCGAAGTCAAAACTATCTTCGATTGGTCCGCCACCGAAGGAATTCTGGGCGCCGCCGAAATGTGCAATGGTTCCGGCGACTGCCGTAAGATCCACCTCGCCGGCGGCACGATGTGTCCCAGCTACATGGCCACGCGAAACGAAAAGGACACCACCCGCGCCCGCGCCAACACCCTGCGCAACGTCATCACTAATTCCCGTGATCAAAATCCGCTCGACAACGACGAACTCCGCGAAGTCCTCGACCTCTGCCTCTCCTGCAAGGGTTGTAAAAAGGAATGCCCCTCCACCGTCGACATGGCCAAAATGAAGGCCGAATTCCAACAACAGGATTACGACGTCAATGGCGCTCCGTTACGCTCGAGGCTCATCGCCAATTTCACCACCACCCAAGGTCTCGCCTCGCGTGCTCCCTGGGCCTGGAATTTTCTCTTCGGAAAAGCTCCCGTCCGGCGCACCCTCAACAAACTCTCCGGCTTTCACCCTGATCGCTCCATTCCTCTCCTTCCCAGGCAACCTCTTGAACGCTGGCTTGACAACCATACCCCACACCAAAACGCAGGCACCTCCGGCAAGGTTTATTTCTTCAACGACGAGTTCACCAATTACCAAGACACGGCCGCAGGAATCGCCGCCATTGAACTTCTCGAGCACCTTGGATACATCGTTGAGATTCCCGAACACCGCGAGAGCGCCCGCACTTACCTTTCCAAAGGGTTCGTCCGCAAAGCCAAGGAGATCATCAACAAAAACCTAATACTTCTCCGCAATAAGATTAGCGAGGAGACTCCACTCATCGGTCTTGAACCCAGCGCCATCCTGACCTTCCGCGATGAAGCACTCGACCTCTGCGACGATGACTCCGCCAGCCGGATCTCGCCCCACTGTCTCATGCTTGACGAGTTCCTCGCCCGCGAAATCGAAGCAGGACGCATCACCTCAGGCGCGTTCACCTCCGAGGCCAAAACCGTCCACCTTCACGGTCATTGTTTTCAAAAAGCCCTTGCCGGAACCTCCGCCTCCGAAGCCGCCCTCTCCCTCCCCGCCAACTACACCGTCAAAACCATCCCCAGCGGCTGCTGCGGCATGGCCGGCTCTTTCGGCTACGAAAAGGAACACTTCGAAATCTCCAACCAAATCGGTGAACTCGTCCTGCTCCCCGCCGTCCGCGCCGCCGCTCCGGACGACCTCATCGCCGCCCCCGGCACTTCCTGTCGCCACCAAATCCACGACGGAACCAAGCGCACCGCCCTCCATCCCGCTCAAGTTCTCAGGAACGCTCTTATTTGAAGCTCATGCGCACTTTTTTGAGTCTTATCAAAGCCTCAGGATCAGAAAAACCTAAATACACCTATCCCCCCCACATGAATGACACCCCGAATCCTTCTGGAAAGAGTCGGATCTATCATTGTAGTTTCATCGCTATTTTTTGTTGTTATAGATCTCGTACGAGCACAAAAAATACTCATGGTCACCGCCAGAAAAAGTGGTCCATCTTAAGCGAAAGAATTTTGGGGAGAACCGGAGATAAGCAACTTGGCGGGTTCTCGGCTCGGAACAGATGGAGACATTTGCAGACGACTCAACCACCCCGGGAGAGTATGAAGCGATCATCGATATCTCCGAAAATCCTCTGATTCGCTTCTTCAGAGTGGCTAGATAACTCGAGTGCAACAGGCACCGCCAGGTCCTCGGATCGTTCGATTCGAGAAAGGCTGATCCGCTTCGACGTAAGGAATAAGAACTTGGGATCGCAACCTGACTTGAAATACGGTAAAGCCGCCCCCAACAAAATTATCATGCGGTTATCACTTGCCCTCTTCTTTGCTCTCAGCTTCTTCCTCATTCCGGTTTCCGCCGAAGAACCAGCCAAGGAAGCACCACCTCAGAGAGAGACTCCCAAAAAAAAGCGGAAGCGAAAAACCCCTGTCAAACCTACTGACTACGCTCAGTGGGAACGACTTGATTCGGGTCACCGCAAGATCTCGTCGAATGGCAAATGGTTGATTTATGGGGTCACCCGCGTCGACGACGAACGGACGCTGCACCTCCATCGACTGAAGGGTAAAAAGATGCCGCAGGTCGAAGCCTATCAACATGGCATGCGCCCGGTCTTTTCGAACGACAGCACATGGCTTGCCGTCACCATCGGAAAATCACCGGTAGAAGCCAAAAAAGAACAAAAGGACAAACCACCCGGAGAAACCATCCACCTCCGCAATCTGACCACCAAAAAGACGACAACATTCAAAAATGTGACCTCATTCCACTTTAGTGATGACAGCCGGTTCGCCGCCATCGAGATCGCCGGAAAGTCTCCGGGAAAAGCCCTCATTGTCCGAAACCTCGCCGACAAAACTGATATCACCTTTGGAAATGTTACCCAGCATGCCTGGAGCGACTCCGGCTCTCACCTCGCCATGGCCATCGACTCACCTAGCATCAGCAACTCTCTCCAGATTTTTTCACCTGAAACCGGAATTCTGCGCACTCTGGAATCGAGCGAACAGGAATACAAATCACTTCAATGGCGAAAAGACTCACTCGATCTCGCGGTGATGCGCGAAATGGCGCACGCCGAGAAGGAAGATGTCTCACACACTCTGGTTGCCTGGACTGGAGTCGGAAACAAGAAACCGAATAAGCACCTTTACGAGCACACGAAGGATCAATCATTCTCAGCCGATATGTTTCTCCCCGCCGGACGGATCACGTGGTCGGTGGACGGCAAGGCAATTTATTGCGATCTAAAAGAGTGGGAGAATCAACCCAAGGCCTTGAAACCCAAATCTACTGAAGAGCCCGGCAAAGAAGATTCAAAGAAAGCGGAACCAGCCAAGAAACCCGAGCCAAAGAAGGAGGAAGAGGCAAAAGAAAAGACGCTTCGCGACACCCTCCAGGCAAAGTCAAACGTCGAAGTCTGGCACACGAGGGACACCAAGATCATGCCTCTGCAAAAAAGGTTGGCCTCCTCCCAAAAGAATCCGGCCCGAAAAGCTGTATGGTGGCTCAAGGAAGGGACATTGGTTCAATTGGGCAATGACTTGACCGAAGGCATTGCCATGACCCGGAAAGGATTACGGGCAATTGGCTTCGATCGCACTCCGCATGAAGAGACCGCCATGTTTGGGCCTCGACTTCAGGACATCTACGAAATTGATACGAAAAGCGGCGACCGAAAAAAAATTCTGGAAGCGGTCAAGTACACCTTATCCACAAGCCCCGACGGCCAACGCCTTCTCTACATGCGCGATGGCCAACTTTGGTCCCGCAATCTGGAATCAGACAAAGAGATTCACCTCAGCAAGGATCTGGACATTCAATTCTCTGACGAAGAAGACGACACTCTCGCCGTTGAAAAACGTCCCTACGGTCAGGGGGTCTGGCTCAAGGATTCCTCTGCGTTCCTCATGTATGATCGCTACGATCTCTGGCTCATTAAGCCGGATGGATCAGCCGCCCGCCGACTCACGGATGGCCGCAAGGATCGGATCCGATATCGTCTCTCCAAAGCAAGCTTCCTTAAGGAAAACGAAGGCATGCTCGCCCCTGGGCAATCGCTTTACCTGGCCCTCTATGGCGAAGTTACCAAGAAATCGGGATACGCCAAGCTGGCAGGCATGACCGCAAAGAATCCTGTCGAGATCTTAATCTGGGAAGACAAAATGATCAGCTCACTCACCCGTGCGGAAAGCGCCGACCGCTATCTTCTGACGATTGAAAGCGGGAACGATTCACCCGATATTTTCGTCTCCGGTCCGGAGCTCACCCAACCGAAGCAAATTTCCAAAACCAACCCCTTCCAAAAGCAATACAATTGGGGACGGACCGAATTGATCGATTTTGAAAACGAGCACGGCGTCAAACTTCAGGGCTCCCTTCGCTACCCGGCAAACTACCGGGCCGGAATGAAATATCCCATGGTCGTTTACATCTACGAGAAGCGATCCCAGGGGCTCCATCGCTACGAAGTTCCAAGTGAAAAACATCCCTACAACCCTGCCGTCTTCTCCGCCGAAGGATATTTCGTCTTTCAGCCCGATATCGTTTACCGCCCTCAGGAACCAGGAATTTCCGCTCTCGAGTGCGTTGTTCCCGCCGTCAACGAAGTCCTCAAAACCGGCATGGTGGACGAAGACAAAGTCGGCTTGGTCGGTCACTCATGGGGAGCTTACCAAACCGCCTTCATTGTCACGCGAAGCGACCTCTTCGCTGCCGGAGTGGCGGGCGCCCCGCTTACCAATATGATGAGCATGTCAGTCAGCGTCTATTGGAACTCCGGCCAAACAAATGCCGCCATCTTCACCCAGTCACAAGGCCGGATGGACAAACCCTTCTGGCAGGACCCTGAGAACTATATCCGCAACTCGCCCATCCACGGACTCGACGACCTGAAAACCCCGCTCCTCATCGCCTTTGGCGACAAAGATGGTGCCGTTGACTGGGGACAAGGGGTGCAGATGTACAACGCGGCCCGCTGGGCCGGAAAAGACAACCTCGTCATGCTCGTCTACCCCGGAGAAAACCACAGCCTTCGGAAAGAGGAAAACATGGTCGACTATCACTACCGCGTCCGAGAGTGGTTCGATACCCACGTCAAAGGAGAGGAAGCACCCAAATGGATTACCGAAGGAAAATCATTTCTCGAAAGACAGAAGGAGAAGGAGGGTAAAAAAGAGCGGCCTCGAACTGAGAGTAAACCAGCATCCAGCCCCAAAGAATAGAAGGCCGGAAAAAGACGCAGACGATCCGACTCAAAGAAGAAAGCGAAATCATGATGAGACTCCAAGACCAAGTCATCCTTATCACCGGTAGCACTACCGGGATCGGTGCCGCCATGGCCCGCCTCTTTGTCAAAGAAGGGGCCAAGGTCATTCTCCACGGACGCAACGTCGAACGAGCCCATGCCCTTCGCGAGGAACTCGGTTTTGACTACTCCGCCTTCGTTCAAGCGGACCTTCAAGCCTCCGAAGGCCCGGCGCAAATCGCCAAAGAAGCTCTCGCCTGCTTCGGTCAGCTCAACTGCCTCGTCAATAACGCCGCGTTTACAACCCGAGGCCACCTCAAAGATACCGACGTCGACTTCTTCGATCGCATCATCGCGGTTAACCTGCGCGCCCCGATCCAGCTCATCCGACACCTCTTTCCCGCTCTCAAAGAAAGTGAGGGCTGTGTTGTCAACATCGGCAGCGTTCTCGCCCACTGCGGACAAGCCAACATGCTCGCTTACTCCGTCAGCAAAGGAGGACTCATGACCATGACCCGAAACCTTGCCGACGCCCATGGTGTAGACAAGGTTCGCTTTAACCAACTTAATGTTGGCTGGACCCTCACCGAAAACGAATATCAGGTCAAACTCGACGATGGTCTCCCCGAAGACTGGCCGGAAAACCTCCCCGAATATGCTGCTCCCTCTGGAGGCATCCTTGCCCCGGAGGGGATCGCCGAAGCCGCCGTTTACTGGGCGTCCAAAGCAAGCCGCCCCGTCACCGGCAGCGTCCTCGAGCTAGAGCAATATCCGCTCATCGGCCGCTACACGAACCACGAAAACAAGGAATCCTGAACAAGCGCCTTCCTCGTTCCCGCATCACGAAAACCCGCCTGCTGCTCCCACGTGTTTTGAAACTCGTTCCCATTCACGATCCATGGTAAACTGATAGCGCGCTGTAATCGTCTTCACGACTAACTCACCTCCAATCGTCACCCCGTTTGAAAACGCGGGGACCCGTTTCCTCAGTGCAAGCGATGGCAAAATCTCCCTTTTCTCCTCGATCACCTTCCCACGTGCCTCTGGCGAAACACCCCGGCGCTTTAGCTTGCCGGCACCGTGGGACTTTGATTCAGGATCCACCCCGGCCAATCATCCTCTGAAATACTTCCTTTTCCGTGGGGCGAAAGAGAAACTCCACGTTCACCGTCCGCGACATCATATGGTAGCAGGCCGAGCCCTTCTCGGGCTTGATCCGCCGTCGGCTCGCAAAGCCCTTTGGTCGATGAATCTGCCGCAGAGACTTCCCCGTTTTCGTCTCCGCAAGCTCAATCGTCGCCCACGCAAATTTCTAGACTATCAAAATCCGAATGACATTTTTTTGCACTACCCCCCCGTCGCACTAGCCGCTTGAATCCGCCGTGTGAAAGAACGAATGTTTTCCGTGCGTTTTGACATGGTGGTACCAAAAGAAAAACTTATCCTGGGACTGTGCGCGGTTTGCATCGGGTTGATTGGATTCTGGATTTTTTCTGCCGATGAGAATGATAGCGGTTTAGAGAAATCCGTTAGCTCAGGTGAAAGAACCAGAGAGGCAACCTATGGAATTTATGAGGATGGGCGCCGCCTTTCAGGACTATCTCGGGGAACAGGAGTAGGGCGAAGAAAGATGGACCGAAATGAAATCTTGGAAGTTGGCAAGCGATTGCGGTGGGAATTGAACCCACTCCGAAGGAGGGCGGCTCTGGGTCAACTTTTGGAAGGAATGAATCAGGAAAATGTCATGTTAGTGAGGGAGCAGATCGTTCACTTTTCAGAAGAGAGTCCGGAGTTTCAGGATTTTCATTTTGCCTGGGGTGCGATGTCAGGTCTCGATGCAGTAAACAAGGGGGCAGATACCGAGGAAAAGGATATGGCTGCCACGATGACCGGTTGGGCAAGTGTTGATCCGGTTGCGGCCTTGTCTTGGTATGATGCACTAGATGAGGAGCGGCGGAAATGCCGGGATGTGACTTTTGGGATACTAAAAGGCCTGGCGAGTTCCGATTTGGATTTTGCAACAGATTTTGTCATCGAAAAATTGGAAGCAGGAAATGAGTACTCTGGGGAGATGATGGACTTGCTCAAAGACAAAATGTTGGAAGTAGAGCCTCTACCTATTGCAGCCGAGTGGGCAGCAGGATTGCCGGAGGGAAAGGTAAGGAACGATGTCCTGATAGGAGTAACGGAAGAGTTCGTGAAGAAGGATGCTCAGGAGGCGTCAACGTGGGCGGCGACTTTGGCTGGCCCAGAGGGAAAGCAAATTCAGTTGTTGGTCGCAGGAACCTGGGCAAAAGAAGATCCGGTCGCAAGTTTGACATGGGCCCGAAATCTTCCCGATGATATAGGAAAAAAGGCCAGCGTAGGTGCAGTTGTTTCGGAATGGACCAGGCAAGATGTTGATGCTGTTTATGAATTCCTAAACGACATGCCCCGAACAAATGACCGGGACGCTGCCATTGAAGCCTTCTCGGCCAGGATCGCACGCGAAGACCCCTACTCGGCGATTGCGTGGGCTGATGAGATCCAAGATAGCGATGCACGAAGAAATGCCATAATTCATGCAGGCAGGGCTCTTATGAAACAAAACCCAGACGAGGCACATGAGTGGCTGCGAGAGAGTGGACTCAGCAACGATATTCGGAATGAAATTTCCAATTAAGCCTTTTTCAGCTGCTAAGAATTTGTTGATGGCGGAAAGGCATGTGGATGCTGGACTTTGGTGCTGTTCGCGGGGAGAAAGAAGATCGGTTATGAGGTAGTTGAAGACCGAACCCAAAAAACTGTTAATAATTGCTCAAACTCTCTCTACCTATCGCAGATATTTATACCTCAATTAACTCAATGCAGTTCTTTTTTATGGCTATCACATTTCTCGTTTCTCCTCTCTGGAGTCAAGTTGAGATCGCCGAACTCCCCGAAGACCTTGCCAAGAAAACCACCTCTCTAAATCCACAATTTCTGATTTTTGGTAAGAGTCAGGCTACGAAGGGTAAAAAGATCCCCCTCCTGATTTACCTCCACGGAGCTGGAGGGGTCGGAGATGAAATCTATAAAGTCGAGCGACAGCCACGTCGCCTTCTTGAAACCATCAGGAAGGCGGGCCACAAGTGCCTCTGCATCGTGCCCCAAGCAATGAAAAGGGCGCGCGATCAGAAAAAACGAGGCGGCTGGATTCCAGCAGACCTTGATCTTCTTCTTGAGCACCTTAAGAAAATCCTACCATTCGACGAAAAGCGAATTTACCTGACCGGAAACAGTATGGGTGGATATGGTACTTTCGTCTGGGCTGCTAATTCACCTGATCATTTTGCAGCAATCGCTCCTATGGTAGGAGGCCTAGGATCGGGAGGACCAAAAGATGTGACTCCGAAACTTGATGAATGGGGAAAGAACCTCGCCAAGATTCCCATGAGGGCTTACTACGGAAATAAAGATCGTGTCGTCCCAGCCGACCGAGGCGAAATGGTCATGAAGGCCATTAAAAAAGCAGGAGGAACAAAAGCTCAGCTCATCATTCTCCCCAACGAAGGTCATGGCGCGGGAAGAGTCCCTGCTGCCGACCCTAAATTCGCCGATTGGATGTTCTTGCAGCAAAAAAAGTAATGGCCGCAGCCAGAGAAAATGGCCCATTATAAATAGGAGGGTTTGGTAAGATCTAAATCCCAGAAAATGCAAAAACACTTCCTTTGCTCTTTGAGAAGGAATAAGCACTCCTGCTTTTTCAATAAACGTGAGGGTGGTCTATGGCTCGGCAGCCCATAGATTCTACGTGCAGAGAAAATTGATAAGCTTACTTCTTAGCCAATGCCAACACCACTTCTGAAAAAAACCTTAAGCTTACCTCTCCGATCGCTCTAGCAATCATCGAGGCCAATGCTTCGTTGCGAGAACTCGTCTCGCGCAATTCCAAAGAAGAGTATTGGAAGTATGTCAAAAGACTCGCCGTTGAAGCCGGCATTGATCCTGATGACACCAAGAGCGTGCGACGTTTTGACAAAAAACGCCCCGGTCGCAAAACCAGTAACAAGGACCGGGTCAACCCGCACGATCCGGAGGCCAAGATCGGCTCCACCAAGCACGGAGCTTGCGACATGGTCTACAAACCCAAACACATCACCGCCCCAGAAAGCGGGGCCATTTTCATGGCCACGGTGCGCCGAGGAGATGAGGGTGACACCGTGGATTTGCCATCGCGGTTGATGTCAACGAGTGAGGTTCTGGGATCGATTTGTGAACACCCGGAACAGAAGAAAGTGCTACGAAGTCTCACTGCGGACGAAGGATACTTTGGGGTGGATGAAGTCTGTTGCCTGCAGGAGGAATAAGTCCGGGTTGTCATCGGAGATCCTTATGCCGCGAGGCGTAACACCAAGAAGCTGGGTAAAGTGATCCGTTCGGTTTTGAACAAAGCGCGTCGTTATGTTCGGAGCAAAAGCGGCAAGACGCTCCTTCGACAACGAGGAGAACATTTGGACCGAAGTTTTTATCATTTCCTCGATCACGGAGGGTTGAAGCGAGCGACCCGACGCGGCGAAGAGAACATGTCCAAAAGACAACTGGGAGCGGCGCTGACTTACTATCTGTCACTGCTGATACGCCACCTCACCGGCACGGGCACCCCGAAATAATGGTTGGCCGGAGTGGGCCTCGCTTTGGAGAGCTATTTTGGCCGATTGGCGACCTTCTCCACGATATGGAGAGCGAAAGTCGAACTGATGGATCAAAACATGAACGCTTGGTTCTCCAAGCGCCTCGAGATGAGAGATCCGTATCCCAAGTTGCTCCAACTCAAATTGAGCCGTTTTTCAATAGGCTGTTAGGCAATGCCCTTGCGGGTTGATCATGGATGCCATAGCAACATCACGGTGGGATGACGGCCCCGTTTTCCGCGTCCGACAAGGCACCTGAATTGCTAACATACTGATTAACAGCATGATTTTGGAACCCGGACGCTCAAAGCCCATGGCGTCGAGGAATGGATCTTAGGCGTAAATCCAATACCATTCTGTCGCCAGAAGCGGATATGTGGCTATGATGACGGGAGTCGGCGTATTGATAGAAAACTGGAAGCCGGACAGACCCGCACCGACAAGAAGGAGAACGATCAACGAAGCCACGATGAAAACCCCAAACCTAAAGTCAAAGTTTAAAATAGGTTGCTCAGTGCCCAGTTTCATCGCCCGGGGGCTAGCCCAGACGCGAGGCTTTTGAAAGTTGGAATCAGGGACTTTTCATCCGACTCGCTGCTTTCCCCTTTTCAGCAAAGCATTTGGGAGCGATTGTGGGTGCTGACGCTGGTCCCTGACGGATCCTTCACCAGCACCTTTCTTTTTCATGAATCGTTCGCTTATTTTCGACTCCGGACTCGAGGAGATTTATACTCTCAAGACCAAGGCTCCCGGACCCGCCGGGGCGCTTCCATTTACTCCTGAGAAGCTGGCGACCGAGCCATCGGGTCACCTCTTCGGCTGGACCCAGAATGTGGGCATGGGGTGGTCCTCAGAAAATGTCGCGGAGAGTGACTATCTGATCCTTTCCACGCAAGGCGGCATCCGTCGGGAAGACGGAACGCCGGTCGCTCTTGGTTACCACACCGGGCACTTTGAAGTGGGACTTCTAATGGAGGAGGCAGCCAAGACGATCACTGCGGCCGGAGGAATTCCCTTCGCCGGATTCGTCTCCGATCCTTGTGACGGACGCACCCAGGGGACTGACGGGATGATGGATTCACTTCCTTATCGCAATGATGCTTCAATGGTCTTTCGTCGCTTAATTCGCTCCCACCCGACGCGCAATGGAGTCATTGGAGTCGCGACTTGTGATAAGGGCCTGCCCGCCATGCTGATGGCTCTCGCTGCGACGCAATCCCTGCCTACGATTCTCGTTCCGGGTGGAGTTTCATTACTCAGTGAAGAAACCGACGAAGATCTGGGCCGCATCCAAACGATCGGGGCGCGCTATTCGCAAGGTGAGATCTCGCTGGACTATGCCGCGCACGCCGCCTGCCGGTCCTGCGGATCTCCCGGAGGAGGTTGCCAATTTCTAGGCACTGCCGCGACGGCACAAGTTATCGCGGAAGCACTCGGGCTTTCGCTCCCCCACTCCGCGCTCGCTCCTTCAGGCACTGAGATCTGGAAGGACATGGCAAGGCGCTCTGCACTCGCCATGCTCGACATGGAAAAGAACGGTCTCACCACGGCCGACATTCTCTCCGAAAAATCAGTCGAGAATGCTCTCGCTCTCCACTGTGCTTTCGGTGGCTCGACCAATCTAATCATGCACCTGCCGGCGATCGCTCATCAGGCAGGATTAAGACGCCCCAACGTTGAAGATTGGCGACGGTTCAATGCCGATATTCCCCGCCTCGTCGATGCTCTCCCCAATGGCCCTCAACACTTTGCCACAGTGCAGGTTTTCCTCGCTGGCGGGGTTCCAGAGGTCATGCTTCACCTGCGCGAAATGGGCAAGCTCCACCTGGATGCGATGACCGTGAGCGGTCAGACTCTCGGTGAAAACCTCGAGTGGTGGGAGCGCTCCGAACGCCGTTCGCGGCTCAAGGAAAAGCTGACCAAACTCGACGGCATCAATTCCGAGACCGTGATTCAGTCTCCGACTCAAGCCCACGCAAACGGACTCACTTCCACCGTGACTTTTCCCAAAGGGAACCTCGCGCCCGAAGGCTCGCTCATCAAATCCACCGCGATCGATCTGTCGCTCATTGATGACAATGGAATTTACCTTCACGAAGGTCCGGCCCGCGTCTTCACCTCGGAGCCCGACGCCATCGCCGCTGTCAAGTCCACCGGAGACGATCGCATTCGCAAGGGCGACGTCATTGTTCTTGTCGGATACGGTCCGGTTGGTTGCGGAATGCCGGAAACGGCACAACTGACCATCGCGCTCAAGCATCTCTCGTGGGGCAAGGAAGTGGCGCTCATCACCGACGGTCGCTTTTCCGGCGTCTCCACGGGAGCCTGCATTGGACACATCTCACCCGAGGCCTGGTCGGGTGGCCCGATTGGAAAACTTCGCGATGGCGACCCCATTCAAATCAAGATTGATTGCCGGAACATGAAAGGATCGGTCGACTATACCGGTTCTGAAATTCTCTCCTCACGCGAAACCAATCCCGCGCTCGAGGCCAATCCTGATGTCCCCGACGATACCCGTCTCTGGGCCGCACTTCAGGATGTCAGCGGCGGTTCCTGGGGCGGCTGCGTTTATGACGTCGAATCCATCATCTCCAGACTCCGAAACTCATGAAACACTTCTTCCTGACTCTTGCCTCCATCTCGTTCTCCGCTCTCGGCGTAGAGAAGCCCAACGTTCTCTTTATCATCTCGGATGATCTCACCGCAACCGCCCTTTCCTGCTATGGCAACGAGGTTTGTAAAACCCCGAACATTGACCGCCTCGCCTCACAAGGAACGCGATTTACCAAAGCCTATTGCCAAGGAACCTACTGCGGACCTTCGCGGGCCTCATTTATGAGTGGTTACTATCCACATGCCATCAAGATGCTTGGCTATGGGTCACCCCGCCCTGCGATTGGTGATCGAGCCACTTGGGCGCAGCACTTCAAAAACAATGGATACTACACGGCACGGGTTTCCAAAATCTTCCACATGGGAGTTCCGGGCGGCATTGAAAAAGGAACCGATGGCGCGGACGACCCCGCCTCCTGGACCGAGCGATTCAACTCGCCCGGCCCCGAGTGGAAGGCCCCGGGTGATGGCGAGACCCTGGAGAACAATGCCGACGGCAGAAAGCCCGGTCCGGTAGGTGGCAACACCTTCGTCGTTGTTGAAGCTGATGGCGATGACCTCGTGCACTCGGACGGCAAGACGACAGCCAAAGCCATCGAATTGATCAAGAAGCACAAAGACAAGCCCTTCTTTCTCGGAGTGGGATTTGTCCGTCCACACGTCCCGTTCGTCGCTCCCAGAAAAGACTACACCGACCTTCTTCCCTACTCCAAAATGGCACTTCCTCCTAAGATCGAAAATGATTGGGCTGATATTCCCAAGGCGGGCATCAACTACAAAACGAGCAAGAATATGAAAATGGACATTCGCCGGCAAAAGAAGGCGGTGGGCGGCTATTATGCCTCGGTGGTTTTCATGGATCGGCTGGTCGGACAAGTGCTCGATGCGGTAAGCGAAGCCGGATTGGATGACAATACCATTGTGATCTTCACCAGTGATCACGGATACCATCTCGGCGAGCACGATTTCTGGGCCAAGGTGAGTCTGCACGATGAATCCGCTGCGGTGCCACTGATCATCCGCATGCCCGGAAAGAAGCCCGCAGTTTGCAACTCGCTGGTGGAACTCCTTGACCTGTATCCCACTCTCTCAAGCCTCTGTGGACTCGAAGTCCCGAAACGTCTGCAAGGAAAAGACATCTCTAAATTGATGACCGATCCCAAGGAAAAAGTGCGCGATGCCGCCTTTAGCGTGAACGGCAAGGGCTTCCTCCTGAGGGAACAAGACTGGGCCTACATCGCCTATGGGAAAGACGGCAAAGGGGACGAAGAGCTTTTTGATATGAAGAAAGATCCCAAGCAATACACCAATCTTGCCAAGGATCCGGCGTATGCTGAAGTGATCGCGCGATTCCGGGCACAAATGGCAGCTAAACTCAAGGAGGTGCGCACCAACGATCTCGGGCTGAAGTATTGAGTTCTATTTCTTTGCCACCAGTGGGCCGATGTATTCCGTGGCGACGATGACATCATCGAACCACACCTTGATCCGGTGACCGGCCGGTTTCTCGGTGTAAACGTAAAGCCAGAGGAAGTTGATGTTGAGTTCGGGTACGGTGCGCCAGCGAAAGCCTGCGAAAGGAGATCCGCCTTCGGGAACCTTGAAGTAGTCTCGCGTGTTTTCCTTCTGATTCCAACGCACCCCGTCACCACTTCGGCCTGGCTGAAATTTGTCGAAGACCAACCGCCCCTTTGGGAAGCCCTTTCCCAAATGGGAGACCAGTTTGCCGTCAATCCAGAGGGCCTGTTCCCCGTTGGTATCGCCAATATCATTCATCTTGATCATCTGCTCGATGCAAATCCATTTCCCCTTCTTCACCTTGAGCGACTCATCGTGGATAAAGCTATTCCCCCAGGTTTGTCCGCGCGGAGGACTGCCGCCCATCTCACACCAGTAGGTGTAGTAGTCCCAGGTCCATCGTTTGCCGAATGGCTCGATTCCCGACCAAAATGACTTTGCTCCATCGGTTGGAAATCCGGCCTTCACGCTCGGCCACGCGGTCGCGGGATTATTTCCTCCGAGACAGGTTCCAAAGTGATGCAGCTCGCCGCAATCCTCCGCAAACTTCACATAGTAGCGAACGAAGAGTTGCTCAAAACCAAAACCACCTTCAGCATTCTTAATCCGCCGGTAAAGCGCTCCTCCGGGGCCTGACTTGCGATCCATCAACAAAGATTTTTTACCTCCACTTTGCTGCGGACGTTCATCGCTGAAGCTTAGATCTCGTTCTGATTTTACCGACTCCCAATCGGAGATCAGCTGGTTGATTTTCTGCTGCTCAAAAGCCTCGACCTGCACAACCCTGGCATCTTTTTCGATTCCCTGATCAGCTGGATAAAGGGCAGCCAAACCCGGCCCCGACGGCAAACGATCTCCAGACGTGGGGAGCTGGGCTACAAGCAGCGTGAGGCAAATCAATTTCATTCAGGGGCGGTCTACCAGTTTACGGGTTGAAAAACAAACGGGTCCCTCACCAAAGTGTTGCCATCACCATCAACAACACGACGTAATTGCTCGGCCCAGATTTCAAGCTCTCTCTGGTGCACCCCGTAGTAGGTGAATTTTTGAACGTCAAAGAGGCTGATCTCGGGGCGTTCCAAATCTGAAAAGGCAAACAAGGTCTCTCCGGTCGAGGCATCCACGAAACGCCCCTCCAAGCCAAGCGAGGGGCGATTGAGGATGGATACAAACGGAACCAACAAATTAAGCGCCTGCATACTCGGACGCCCCGGTTCCATTTGTGCCAGATTGGTTTCAAGAACCATGAGTCCTTTGCTCTTCCCGGGGTTATCGGTCACCGAAACTTTCCGGTTTGGGGTCGCACCGAGTTCCTCACAAAACTTCCTAGCGCCCAGAGCCGCCAGAGCAGCGGAATCGTTCTGATAAGTCTTCCCGATATTTCGGACGTTTCGGCGGCCCAAAAAGCCAAGTGGTCGTTGCTCGTCAACCCGCATTGGTTTGACCGCGATTATGGAATAACTGCTCATCCTGGCGTCAGGGTTTTTCCATGACCGCGAAAAAGGCAGCTCTTTGTTCTTCGACATTCTGTCATCATCCTTGCCCAGAAAACCTGTTGGCTTAAGCGGAGTGGAACAAGAGGCGAGGAATAAAATGACTAAGCCAGCTGACAGAATACGAGTAATAAACACTCGGGGAGGCTAGCGTCATTTCCTATCCTTGCAAGGAAGCCGATCCGCTCATCCAAGGCACAAAAAGGCCCGACCATGTCAGCATGATCGGACTTTGAGCTCAAAAGTGAACTGCGAACCTCACGGCGACGGCGAGCGGCCAAGCCAACTGCCAACAATGCCAGCAGCACCAGTAAGCTGGGCCCGGGCATCGTCGTCAACCGGACATCATCCGGTTGGAACAACATCGTGGCCCCTGAGCAAAAAAGACCAACCCTCGGTCCGAAAAAACAGTCCGAACCCACGAAGGCCCGGACTGTTGGAAAAAATTCGCCGGACTTGGCTTAACTCTCCGAGAGAGCTGCGTAGAGATGATCGAGGCCACTGCGAAGCACCCAGGCACGCTCGGTATCACTCTCGATGCCTTCTGCCCGCTTCACTAGCTGGTCGAGGACCTTGCTGACGCGAGGATCAATCCCGGCGGACCTGGAAATCGAAACCATGCAATCGAGGTAAATTTTAGCGCACTTGCCATGGTTGCCGTCATTGAAAACCGGAACCCCCTGATCGATGGCAGTTTCGATTTGCTCACGTGGAGATTTGCCTCCCGTGGAAGCCGTCTCGCTCCCCTCCTCTTTCGAAGATGAAAGGATGACGGCGTCGATGACATGGATGATACCGTTGTCGCACTGGATGTTGGTCTTTACGATCGTGGCCCCGTTCACCTTGAAAACACCATCGATGATACCGAACTCGAGAGTCCCACTGTTGAGCGACGTTGCGGTGCCGACGTTGAGAGCATCTCCGGCGCTTACCTTCCCCGGGATGGCGTGTAGGCTAAGAACGGAGATCAGTTTCTCGCGATTCTCCGACTGCAGGAGGGCCTCGACGGTGCCCTTTGGGAGGGCAGCGAATGCCGCGTCGGTCGGAGCCAAGATCGTTACCGGCTTGTCCCCAGTCAAGGCGTCGGTCAAACCAGCTGCGTCGACTGCTGCCAAAAGAGTCTTAAAATTCCCGGCTCGCTTGGCCACACTGGCAATGTCGTTGGCGGGTTTGGGAGGAAGAATGACCGAGTCGATCACGTGAATAACGCCGTTTGAGCACTTCACATCAGCATCAACAATGGCGGCACCATTCACGCGAACGCGACCTTCGGAAAAAGCGATGTTCACTGCGGATCCTTGCACCGTTTTCGCCTCCTTGGCGGCAAGTGCACCAGCGAGATCGATCGATCCTCCCACGACATGGTAGGTTAGAACTGCCTGGAGTTGATCCCGGTTCTCGGCCTTAAGGAGCGTCTCAATAGTGCCCTTCGGAAGCTTCTTGAAGGCCTCGTCCGTCGGGGCAAACACCGTGAATGGCCCTTTACCTTGGAGGGTATCGACGAGCTTTGCCTCGGTGAGAGCCTTCGCAAGAATTCCGAAACGCCCATCGGCCAAAGCGGCCGAAACGATGTCGCTCCCACCGGACTCTGCACCGTAGGTGCGAATCCAATCAACCTGCAGTTCGAAAGGACCCTGCTTTTTATCGCCAAGAAGAAGTCCGACCCGACGAATCTTGGAGGGATTGAACTTTTCTTTGGAAAGACTCATCCCCCTAAAGCTTCCCTTGAACTGATCAAAGGGAACCTTGACCTCGGTCCATTCCCCCTTCGTTGTTTTGAAGTCTGCCTTGAATGAAACCTCCATTCCGCGGAAGCGTGCATCAGTGCTAAAGCGCATCTGGTAGGTGCGGCCGTCCCCTTTCACGCGAGCCACCAAACCTTCGGCTCCGGCGAGGTCCATCTTGAGATCTCCGGTGCGGAGTGAAGAAAAGCCCCCGTTGTTCTCAAGCGATAGTTTACCACTGAAGGTAAGAATCCCGTTCTTCGAAATCTCAATCTTTCCTTTTGAAAGACCTCCCATCACTCCGTCGTCGACGACGCGCCAGCCAAGCGAGTCGGCTTCTTTGACGTCGAATTCCGCGACGGATTTTTGACCGGCCAGCCCCGACGATTGGGAAAGGGCAAAGCATGCGATTACCAGCGTTGTTTTTTGGAAACCATTTTTCATTACCTCAGTAGCAACGCACCGGAAATCGATCTGTCAAAGGAATGTTCCAGGCTATTTTGGTTAGCAAAACCGGAGTAATTTAACGATCGGAGAACTCGTCCAGATACGCCTGTAAATCCTCTTCTTCCGCCTTGGAGAGGCCGGCTAAATCCGACATCTTATCAATTTTCCCGTGCCATGCCGGCAGACTGATCGTATTGGGAAGCCGGTGCTCGTGGCACTGGGCACACTGCTTCAAGTAGACCCCGTGACCGCGCTTCAAGGTGGCAAACGATTTCCCGCTCACGGCAGCGTTCGCCTTGGTGGGTTTGGGCGTCGCTATTTTTTGAACAGAAGATTGGCAGGATGAGAAGTGGAGAAAACTAAGAAGCCCGGTCGCTACGAGGAAGTATTTCATGCCGAATAGAAACATTTTTCACCGCCAAAAAGCGAATACGGTTCGATGGAAGATTTTGCACAAGTCGTCCACGACTCCATAAGGATGGTGTCATTCCCAACTTCCCGATCCCAAGGCGAATTGAACGCCTCCCCGAAGATTACCGATAAAATTCATCTGCTTGATTGCGATAACCTGACAGAAACCTAAGCTGGCGAACCATGAAGTGCCTTCTCGTCCTCCTTCTCACTCTCGTCTCTCTCCCCGCTTCAGCCGCGGACAAACCAAACATCCTCTGGATTTTTTGTGAGGATCTCTCGCCCTGGATGGAATCCTATGACTTCCCCGTCAACGCCGGAAAGACCCCCACTCTGGACAAACTCAGCAAAGATGGCATTCGCTTTCCCCGCTGCTACGTTCCCGCTCCGGTCTGCTCGGCCTGCCGTTCCGCCATGATCACCGGAGTCTACCAAACCACTACCGGCACTCATCAACATCGGTCCTCCCGCAGCCCCGAAGCCGCGATCCAATTGCCCGCAGGAATTAAAACCCTGCCTCAGATTTTCATCGAGCACGGTTACGCCACCTTCAACAAGGGAAAGGACGACTACAACTTCGTTTACAACCGCAAAGAGCATTACTCCACCGACACCCAGAAACCAAAACCCGGTAAGAAGGGTTTCTATGGCAAAAAAGGCCAGGCCGACTGGACCGCAGTTCCGAAAGGACAGCCTTGGTTCGGACAGATCCAACTCGGTGGGGGAAAGACCAACACCAGAAAGCTCACCGACAAGGTCGATCCTTCCACGATGAAGGTCCCGCCCTACTTCCCCAACGAGGAAATCTTCCGCCAAGAATGGGCCCACCACTACGAAACCGTCCGCGTCACCGATGGCCACGTCAAAGAAATCATGGACCGCCTCAAGGCCGATGGACTCATTGAAAATACCATCATCTTTTTTTTCTCCGATCACGGCAACAACCACTCGCTTCGGCACAAGCAATTCTGCTACGAAGGGGGGGTCCACGTTCCCCTCATCATCTCGGGCCCGGGAATTGAGAAGAATGCCACCCGAAACGAACTCGTCAGCGGTCTTGATATCTCCGCCACCACTCTCGCCCTCGCCGGCATCACACTCCCCGGATATCTCCACGGACAAGACCTCTTCGCCAAAAGTTACCAAGCGCGCGACCACGTGGTTTCAGCGCGTGACCGATGCGATTACACCATCGATCGCATCCGTACTGTGCGCACTGAAAAATTCCGATACCTCCGTAACTTCATGACCGATCGGATTCTCCTCCAGCCACAATACCGCGACGGTCAGGCGCAAACCAAAAGACTCCGCGAACTCCACGCCAAAGGTGAACTTGGTAAGATCCCCACTTGGGCCTTCTTCGGAAAGCGCCCGGCCGAAGAACTCTATGATCTCGAAAAAGATCCGCATCAGATTAACAACCTCGCCAACGACCCCAATTTTGCCGGTGAACTCAAGCGTCACCGCAAACTCCTCATGAAATGGATCAAGGAAACCGGAGACAAAGGTGAGCACCCCGAGTCAAAAAAACACCTTCGTGCCATTTACAAACGCTGGGGCAAAAAGTGCGTCAACCCCGAGTTCGACGTCTTTAAAAAGGAAGCCGTCAAAACTGAATGATCCGCTTCATCCAGGCCGCGTTGCTGTTGCTGAGTCTCTTGTCCGCCACCGCAGACGAGAGACCGCCCAACGTCCTCATGATCTGCATCGACGATCTCAACGACTGGGTGGGTTTTCTCGACGGTCATCCCGATGCGAAGACACCCCACATGGACCTCCTTGCCAGGCAAGGGCGGAACTTCAGTAACGCCCACTGCGTCGTCCCGGTCTGCTCTCCTTCCCGGGTCAGCGTGATGTCCGGCCTTCACGCCACCACCCACGGCTCCTATGATCTCGGCCCCTCCTATCAAAGCATCCCGCGACTCAAGACCGCGCCTTGCATGCAGGCTTGGTTCAAAACGAACGGCTACCGCACATTCGCCGGAGGCAAGATACTTCACCACGGTTTCACCGGCGAACTCAAGCAAGCCATCGACGTCAATCTTGGTGGCTACGGAGGACCACGCCCAAAGAAGATAATCAACGGATTCAGCCGGGCTTGGGACTGGGGTGCGTTTCCGGAGTCCGATGACCAAATGAAGGACTTCCAACTCGCGCAAAAAGCCGCAGCAGCTCTTAGACAAAAACACGACCAACCCTTCTTCATGTCAGTGGGAATCTTCCGACCTCACGTTCCCATGCTTGTTCCACAAAAGTGGTTCGATCTTTATGAACGAAACAAGATCACGTTGCCCAGGGCGCCCCTCTCCGATCTCGACGACCTCCCGCCAAACTTCAAAGGCCGCCTCAACGTCGAGCCGACACATACCGAAGTCCTCGCAAGGAAGCAGTGGCGTGACATGGTGCATGCCTACCTCGCCTGCGTAAGTTTTGCCGACCATTGCGTAGGCACCGTTCTCGAGGGACTGCGCGACGGGCCCAACAAAGAAAATACCATCATTATCCTCTGGAGCGATCACGGGTTTCACCTCGGCGAAAAACAACGCTGGGCCAAGCGCACCCTCTGGGAAGAGTCCACCCGAACCCCACTCCTCATCGCCGGCCCCGGAATCAAACCCGGGAAAAACTGCCCCGAAGCAGTCAGCCTTCTCGACATCTACCCCACTCTGGTCGACCTCTGCAGCCTCCCGAAGCCACCTCAACTCGACGGTCTCTCCCTCCGTCCCCAACTCAAGGATCCCGAAGCTGCCCGAAAAAAACCCGTTCTCTCCTCAAGCTACTTCGGGAACTTCTCCCTCCGAACTAAAGACTGGCGTTACATCCACTACGCTGATGGAGCCGAAGAGCTCTATGATCATCGCAATGATCCCGATGAATTCACCAACCTCGCAAGTCTTCCCGCACATCAAGTGGCGAAAAAACTTCTCGCCAAATGGCTCCCGAAAAAACCAGCACCCGAGACTAAAACAATAAAACCTCAAAGGTAGCGCCCTAACGCCCCCCATGCGTCTCGCGACATTTTTCTTGATTAATCAACGACAAGGGTTCATTTGGCACCTGATGAGAGCAACCACCATTCCAATCCTCGCTTTGTCTGCAACAATTGCCGCTTCGAACGGTGCAATGGTGATTGATTGGGTTACTACAAATGGCGATGCCGGGTTTACCGCGGGAAGCGCAGCAACCAACTCTCCGATCACCACCGATGCTGACGCTGAAACAATTGTTGGAAGCTTTCCAGAAGTGAGCTTATCAGAAGGTGAGACCATTACGCTAACCGGCTCCTGGAGCGTCGTTGGAAACACCGGACAAATTCCAGGGAACCAAATCCGATGGGGCCTCTTTGATGCCCCGGGAACGCCGACCACTGGAAGCGGCTCCGGCTACGTTGGGGTCTGGGCTGCAGCTTCAGGCAACATCAATTCGGCAGACGGCAGCACGGCTAACCCGTTTTCAGGAAGCGCATCCGCAACCATCGCAGCCGGCTCTGGGACTCTTCCTTCCTACGGTGTCACCTATGATTTCCTTCTCGCCATCACCCGGGTGGACGCCAGCCAAATTTCGGTGGGCGGTTCACTCGAAGATGCAGCCAGCGGTTCAGCCTTGATTTCTTGGCCTGAAACCACCGGAACTCCGGCTGGAGGGAGTTTCACTTTCGATTCCGTCGGTATCCTCCTGGGAGGCACCACCGATGCCACCCAGGCAACTTTTTCCAATGTCGACGCTACCGTTACGGCCATCCCAGAACCATCCGCTCTACTCCTTGGGCTCGTTGGAACGCTTAGTCTCCTTTGCCGTCGGCGCTAAAACGGACATGGCATACGTCCCACTCCGCCAACTGGCTTTTCTCCTTTTCGCACTGACAAAGTTAAGTGCGAATCCAGTCCCGGTCACCAATTGGGTTACCACAAATGGTGATGCCGGATTCTCTGATGGATCTGAGGCAACCAACTCGCCGGTCACCACCGACTCCGATGCAGAGACCCTCGTCGGTAGCTTTCCTGAGGTCACTCTTGCGACCGGGCAATCAATCACCCTCACCGGAAATGTCATCATTACCGGGCGCACCGGAGTGATTCCAGGCAACCAAATCCGCTGGGGCCTCTTCGACGCACCTTCCACCCCAAAAACCGGAATCGGAGACAATTATGTTGGAGTTTGGGCGGCAGCCAACAACGGGGTTTGCGATATACGAAGCGCTGATGGCAGCACCGGAAACCCGTTCTCGTCAAGCGCCACCACTGTCATCTCGACCGCGTCCAGCGTCGATGGGGCAACACGTTTTGATGAGACACTGACCTTCTCGTTAACAATCACCCGCTTCGACGACACCCAGATCACCACCTCCGGCACGCTCACCAATAGCGTGGATTTTGAAGTTGAGTGGCCGGAGACCAACTCTCCGGCTTCCCCCACGAGCTTCGTTTACGACAGCGTGGGATTCCTTCTCGGAGGGACAACCGACGCCACCAAAGCAACCTACGCAAACGTCGAGGTCGACTACGGCGTGGATGAGGCTGAACCGCTCGCGATCTCAAGTATCACCACGGACACCGCCACCGGCGAAATCACCTTAACCTGGACTTCAACTCCAGGCCGGGTCTATTCGATCGATACCAGCTCGGATCTGGTCACCTGGCCCATCAACATCGACGATAATGTTCCTGCTGAAGAGGAAGGGAACGTGACCTCCTTTGTGATTGAAGAAGCTCTGGGCAACCTTGGAAGTCGCGCTTTTTTCCGGGTCAGTGAGGTTCCCCAACCCTAAAGAATCATGTCCAAACTAATCACCCGAAGTCTGACTCTCGTAGCCTGCTTCGGGCACTCGAAGGCGGAACCCGCCATCAATTGGGTCGCCACCAATGGTGACACCGGCTTCACGGCAGGCAGCGCGGCCACCAACTCTCCGGTCACCACCGATGCCGACGCCGAAACCATCGTCGGAAGCTTTCCGTCAGTCACACTTTCCGTGGGACAGAGCATTCGACTGACTGGATCTGTCACCATCACCTCCGGCGGAGGAGCTCTCCCCGGCAACCAACTCCGCTGGGGGCTTTTCGACGCTCCCGGAATTCCCGCCACCGGCGCGGGAAGCGGATACGTCGGGGTGTGGGCTACCGCCAACAACGGCAGCGCCGGCCTCAATCGTGCCAACGGTTCAACCACCAATCCTTTTTCCGGGTCAGCTGCCACCGTGATCTCAACCGCTTCCGATTCAGACGGAGGAGCCTCAAATTTCAACGAAGCTCTCACCTTCACCCTGACCATCACCCGCATTAACGCGACCCAGATTCAAACCTCGGCCTCTCTGACGGATGGCGGTGATTTTCTCGTTGAGTGGCCGGAAACCAATTCCCCAGCCTCTCCCGCCAGCTTCACCTACGATGCCGTTGGCTTCCTCCTTGGTGGAACTTTGAATGCTTCATCGGCAGTCTTCTCCGACATTACCGTAGAGGGTATCTTGCCACCGAGCGACACTGACAACGATGGCATGCCTGATGATTACGAAACGGCAAACGGACTTGATCCGAATGTGAATGATGCCGCGCTCGACCTCGACAATGACAACCTCACCAATATCTCCGAATACCGTGGTGAAGACGGATCACCCGGAACCGGTGACGAGACCAATCCCAATGATCCCGATACGGACGACGACGGCAGTAATGACGATCTCGAACTGTCCCTCGGAACCGACCCCAACAACCCCGACACCGATGGCGACACCCTGCTCGACGGCGCGGAGTCCGGGTCAGGAATCTTTCTCGGCTCCTCTGACACCGGAACCAATCCCCTTAAAAGTGACAGCGATGGCGACTCGGTCAGCGACGGAATTGAAGTCGCCGCTGGAACCGACCCCAACGATCCCAAAAGCAACTTCGGGCTCAGATTGTTCGGCGTCGATTTTAACTCGAGCGAATCGCCCGGCTCCCCAAGTTACTCCGGACTTCGGGTCATTCCGGGAGCATCTGGCACCGCCTCTCCGCTGACCAAAAAAATTGGTGATGTTACCGTGACGATCGCCACCGCCGACGATTCGCCATTCGAATTTCGTGGCGCCAACGGCGATTCAAGTCGCACCATCCCCGGCGGCGACCTTTCGCGCTCCTTTTTGGTGGCCGACTTCATCGGGTCTCGTACTTCAGCTCTCGAGATCACTTTCAATAACCTCGCCGCCGGAACCTATCTCTGGACCTCATATCACCTCGACCCCATCACCGGTCCCAATCTCGGCTTTGCCGGCGGAACTTCCCCGACTTCTCCAAATAATATCGAGGGCCGCCTAGCAGGGAATTTGAAGGGGTCGATCACCCCTACCTCGCTGGGAGCCGCCGGCCTTGGGACAACCTCGATTGCCGACACCGATATCCCGGCTCTGGCCTTCGCCTTCACCCACGACGGCTCCAACCCTGCCACCATCGAACTTTCAGCCACCGAGACCAACGGAGCAGATCGCTTTCTTCTGCTCAATGGATTCGAAATCTACTCAAGCCAAGCTGACCAATGAATCATCTCATTACCGCTGCCATTTCGCTGCTTGGACTTCAGGGAAGTATTTTCGCCGCTCCAAATGTTCTCCTTATTGCGGTCGATGACCTCCGCCCGGAACTGCGGTGTTACGGCGAAGAGCACATGCACACCCCCCACATTGACGCCTTGGCGCAATCGGGTCGACTCTTCCGCAACCACTATGTCGCCGTCCCGACCTGCGGGGCCTCCCGCTACGCCCTCATGACCGGGCGTCGCCCCACCTCGGCCAGCGATGACAACAATGCCTTCAACGCCATGCCCGCCACCGAGACCGCAAGTCCGGAAAGCTGGATTCACCTTCTCCGCCAAAGTGGATGGCACACCGCATCGATGGGAAAGATCACCCACGAACCCGATGGCTTCCGCTGGTCCTTTCCTTCCAACTACGACGACAACCGCTCCCGAGCTAACGAACCGGACATGCGCTTTTCCTTCGACGAGATCATCTATGATCACGACAAATGGGGCGCCCGACGCTACCCGCTCTTCGCCTATGCCGACGGCACCGGTCGCATCCGCAACGTCTCTCCCGCCTACGAAATCGGGGTTGACGAGGAAGGAAATTCCCTCCCCGACGAGGCTTATCCCGACGGTCAAATGGCTCTCGCCGCAATTGAGAAACTGCGTGAATTCAAGGATGACGACAAACAGTTCTGCCTCGCCCTTGGCTTCCACAAACCGCACCTCCCTTTCAACGCACCCAAAGCCTACTTCGACCTCTACCCGCCCGAAGCGCTCCCCGGCCCTGACCCGGTTTCTCCACCCACCGGGGCCAATTCCTCGACCGGTAGTTCAGGCGAACCCAACGCCTACACCGCCATCGGCGACCGTGATATTTTGCGCCGCGCCTATTTTGCCAGCATCTCCTACATGGATGCCCAGGTGGGCAAGGTGCTCAATGAACTCGAAGCCCTCGGCCTTGATGAAAATACCGTGGTTGTTCTTTGGGGCGACCACGGATGGTGCATCGATGACTACGCACGCATCGGAAAACACTCCGTTCTGGAACGCGCAGTTGAATCACCGCTCATTATCCGTGCTCCCGAATCCAGCAATCCCAAAGCCTTCGCCGGCCTGACGACCTACGGCGTTGTCGAGAGCATCGACATCTACCCCACCATAGCCGACCTCTGCGGCCTTTCCGATCAAGTTCCCGCGACCGCCGTCGGCAGCTCTCTCGTTCCCATGCTTCGCAATCCCTTCGCTCCCGGGAAAAGCCACGCCTACTCACGCTGGGGAAGCGTCACTGCGATCCGGACCGAAACCCACCGGCTCATCCGCTCTGGAAGCGGAATCAACGACCTCTACGATCTCACCCGACATCGTTACGAGCTGGCCGACATTTCCGCAAGTGATCCAGGGCTCACCTCGAATCTGGCCAATCAACTCGGCGTGCAATCATCCCGCCCGGGAATCACCTACGCAACATGGGCCGACAACAACGTCCGGCTTCTTGATCCAACGGCAGATGCCGACGGAGATGGGTTGAGCAACCTGATGGAATACCTCAGCGGCACCGATCCTCTGGTGCCTTCCTCCAAGTCAGAGCCTTCCCTTGTTTTTGAAGATCTGGGCCGGGGTCCTGAGGCGGTCTTTTCCTTTCAACTGTCGTCCGAACCAAACGACTTCATCCTCTTTCCCTCCACCTCAACTGATCTTAAGAACTGGTCGACTTCCCCGCTTGAGTTTCTCGACACCAGCCAAGGGCAGAATGACAGCACCCCGTGGCTGCGCTTTCGCCTTTTGCAGCCTGAGGTAAATCGGTATTTCTTTCGCACCGAAGCAGAGATAGAGTGAGTGAGTCTCACTCATGAAATCCATCCTTATTCTCTGCGCCTCAGCCTCTCTCCTTTCGGCAAACCATCCCAACATCATCCTCATCATGACGGATGACCAGGGTTGGGGCGATGTTGGCTATAACGGTCATCCCCACCTCAAGACTCCCCACCTCGATCAAATGCAGGCCGAAGGGGTGACTTTCACCCGCTTTTACTCCGGCGCCGCGATGTGCTCGCCCACTCGTGGCAGTTGCTACACCGGCCGAAACCCGTACCGCTTCGGTATCACCTTCGCGATGAAAGGGATGCTTGAACCGACCGAAATCCCCATCACTACCATTCTAAAAAAACAAGGCTACACCACAGGCCATTTTGGCAAGTGGCATCTGGGAACCCTCTCCAAAGAAAAGGGTGATCAAAAACGCTGGGGCACATTCGCAAAGGAGCCCGAACGTTACTATTGCCCGCCCTGGGAACGCGATGTCGATGTCTCCTTCGTCACCGAATCAAAAGTCCCCACCTGGGACCCCCTCATCGACCCCGGCCCGATCAAAAAACAAAACTCCAGCGACGCCAATCCCGGAAAAGCATATGGCAACGATTACTTCACCGGCCCCGGCACAACCATCACCGAAAATACCAAGGGCGATGATTCACGCGTCATCATGGACCGCGCCCTTCCCTTCATTCAAAACGCCACCGAAAAAAAGTCGCCTTTCTTTGCCGCCATCTGGTTTCACACCCCGCACTCCCCCGTCGTCGGCGGACCAAAATATCGTAAAATATACCACGACCAACCCGAACACGCGCAACACTACTACGCCTGTCTCACCGCGATGGACGAACAAATCGGGCGTCTGCGCACCAAGCTCAAATCTCTGGGCATTGCTAACAAAACCATGATTTGCTTCTGCTCTGACAACGGCCCCGCCCGACAAGGTTCGCCCCGCCACGTGGGCACCACCAAAAATCTCAAAGGATACAAACTATCCCTCAACGAAGGAGGCATCCGAGTTCCCGGCCTCATGGTTTGGCCGGAGAAAATCAAAGAACCCCGCACCGTCGCCATACCCTGTTTCACCTCCGACTACTTTCCCACCATCCTCGCCGCTCTGGAAGTCCCTCTTCCCACGGACCGCACCTACGATGGCGTCGATATCCTCCCCTTCGCCACAGGTAAGCAAACAGAACGCAAAAAGCCCCTCGGCTTTCTCAACAGAGATGGCAAGGAAGCAGCCTGGATCGAAAACCGCTACAAGCTCATTTCTCGAAAAAAAGGAAATGAACTCTACGACCTCATTAGTGACCCCGGAGAGACGATAAACCTTATCAAAAAAGCTCCAAAGATTGCCAAACGAATGGAAAAACAGCTTTTAATTTGGAGAACTGGGGTGATGGCAGAACTCAAGCTCATTCCGAAATGACCTAGTCAAGGTTTGTAAATCTAATGATCCTTTTAACAAACCCTTCATTTCAACTTCTCCCGCCCCACTTTATCTGTAAATCTCACAGAATGATTCTGAAATTAATAGCGACTTTTTCTAGCTACCACCCAACCAATCATTCCTCTTGAATTTCCTGACGGATGATAAACTGTAGCCCGTTTAACTGTAGGTAATTAGCCTCGTTCCTTACCATGCTTCATTCTATAAAACACTTCTTCTTCTGGCTTTCTGGCGCAGGCTCCGAAACTCTCGAACAATGCCCTAACTGGGAACAGCGTAAATACGTCGCTTTTGGGGCCACGGTCCTTGTTCCCTGTGCCTTCGCCTTTATCGCCTGCGCATATGCCCTCTCGACCATCACGGACAAGGCCGGCGTTATCTTTCCGGTAGCTTTTATCTGGGCTTTTATCATTTTGACGATCGACCGAGCTCTCGTGTCTGGATACCGCGCCTTCCTCTCTTGGCCACGCAAGTTATCACAATTTGCGCTTCGTCTCGTGGTGGCGATTCTCATGGGCCTAACCATCGCCCACCCTCTTGTTCTCCTTCTCTTCAGCGACACCGTAAGCTCGGTCATCGAGGAGGATCGCGCCCTCGAAATCGAACAGGTCCGGACTCAATTCGGGGAGACCAAAACCGGAGTGCGTGGTGAGATTGGAAAGCTTGACCTGGCCATTGCAAACCAACGTGAAAAATGGACCGAAAGTTTCCAAGCGCGCTTCATAATTCAGGAACCCAACTCCAAAGACGAAGCTATTCCCGGGCTCACCTCCGAACAGCAAAAGGAGCTCGATGAAGCCATTGCCGAATCCACGGCGCCCTTCACCGACCGCCTCAAGATCGTCCAGGAGCAATACGACGAGCTGGCCCCCCAATACACCAAACTTCAAACCGAACTCTCATTCTGGCAAACCGAATACGAACGCGAATTGAACGGACAACGTTCCGGCTTAGTCGGTGAAGGACCTCGCGCCAAATCCATCAAGGCTGATCAGTTGGAACCCCGCCGCGCAGACTCCCAGCGGGTCGCCAGCCAACTGGAGCACCTCGGCGCCGAGAAGGCCATGCTTCAAACCCAGATCCGGACCGCCGAAGCGAGCGCCGTCGAACTCTTTGAGACCCGCCTTGCAGAAATTGAGGCCGCCAACCGCGCCGAGGAGGAACGCGTCACAGCACTCAAAAGAAAGGTTGAGGAGGACCAAGCCAATGCCTTCGTCTCCCAACAAAATGCCCTACGGGATACCATCAAGGAGCAAATCGACTCGCTCCTCGCCGAACAGGAACTGGCCAAGAAGGAACTCGCTGCTGTTGGCGCCGAGGAGCGGGAGCGGCTGGCCTCTATCAGGGAGGAACCCCGCCGCGATATCCTCACCCAGACTCTGGCGCTTCACGACCTCTTTGAGCAAGGGGCCGAAGGTGGAAAGTTCGCCTTCTACACTTACATCATCCTGACAGCCCTCTTCATGTTAGTCGACACGATACCGCTGGTGGTCAAATTCTTCACCAAGGCGGGGCCTTATGACACCTTGGTCGATCGTGACGAAATCGCTTTCGACTCCGAGCATAGTGCTTTTAAATCTAGCAATGACCGCTACATGGAGAATCTCTCCGAGGGTAACCTTATCTCAGTGACTCGTAACAAAGGGCTCGAAAACGCCCTCGTGGACGGCATAGAACACTCACGCGCTGGCCGCGAATTCCTCGCCTCTCTCGTCGCAATGGAAAAATCATTCGCCGAAGAAATGCGCATTGAACAAGAAACCCTTGCTCACTCCAATCCCGAGAAGCGGGCTATGCTTGAGAAAATGAAAGCCAGCTTTTACGAAGACCTCCACCGCCGAATGGAAGCCTTCTTCAAAAACGGGGCCACCCAGAGCTAAACTCTCATTCTTTAAAGGAGTCACCTACTTCCTCTTATCAGCAGCGGCAATCTTGCCATCATTATTAGTGTCGACGTTGGGGGTTGGGTAGTCCTTGGCTCCGTAACAGGAAAAGCTCTCCCAACTCACATCGCCCGCCATAATGGAGATGACGTTTGGCGGCTTAGCAGAAAGGGAGAATGTTATGATAAAGACGACAAGGAATGAGAGGGTGATTGAGATAGGCCTGGGAAGTTTGCTAGAGTTTAGGCTTGGTTGGGGAACGAGCTAACGGCAATGACGCTGAGGAGCGAAGTTTTAAAGGCTGGGAGTGGGTCACTAGACCCAACCGCTGACCTTATTTCTTTTTGAAGAGAGGGCTAAGGGCGACTTCGCGGATGAGGGTGCGGAGTGGGTAGTTTTGGGGTTTGAGTTTTGAGAGAATTTCTTTGACGTCGTCATCGTCGGAGAATTCCACGGTGCGTCCCAGGGCGTAGGCGAAAATGGACTCGGTGAGTTCGTGGGCGAGCTTGTCCTGATGGAGAAGGAGGAGTTTTTTGAGTTCGGTGACGTCTTTGAATTCGCCGCCTCCGGGGAGGGTGCCGCCGGGTTGGATGGGGACTTGCTTGCGGCCAACTTTTTCGGTGACGCGCCAGCGTCCGGTGGGGTCAAAGTTTTCGAGTCCGAAGCCGATGACATCCATTTTTTTGTGGCAGGAGGCGCAGGTCGCGCGGTCCTGGTGAAGGAGGACCATCTCGCGATTGGTCATGGGCTTATCGGAAGCTTCATCAAGTTCGGGGACATTGGGCGGTGGCGGTGCCGGGGCGTCGTGGAGGATTTTTTCCATGACGAGAGCCCCGCGAATGACCGGCGAGGATCGTTCGCCATTGGAGCCGGTGACGAGGAAGGCGGCTTGGGTGAGAAGTCCGCCGCGATGAGAGCCGGCGGGGAGTTTGATTTTTCGGAATGAGGCGTCTCTTGGGTTGTTGAAGGGCAGGCCGTAGTGATTGGCGAGGGCTCCATTGATGGTGACGAACTCCGAGTCGATGAGGTTTTTGACGGGGAGGTTTTCTTTGATGAGGGTGCTGAAGAATTCCCGAACTTCTTGTTTGGCATCCCGCTGGAGTCCTTCGTTAAAGTGAGGATGCTGCCTGGTGTCGATGGTGATGGCGTCATAGCGATCGAGGTGGGTCCATTGGCCGATGAAGCCATCGCGGAAGGCCTGGGATTTTGGATCGGCGAGGAGGCGGTCGATTTGTTGTGAGTAGATCTCGGGGTCGGAGAGGTCGGCATCGTAGAGTTCGTTGTCGGGCGGGCTGCTCCAGAGGAAGTAGGAAAGGCGGATGGCGAGTTCGCGATTGTCGAGAAGGCCGTGTGGTTTGTCTTGCTCGGGAGCGGCTTCTTGAATGAAGAGGAAGCTGGGCGAGGCGAGGACGATGGCCATGACTTCGGTCATGGCTTCGCGGTAGTTTTTCCCGGAGGCCCGGAGATCGACGAAGTTCTGGTGCAGGGCTTCGAGATAGGCGGGTTCAGGGGCCTTGCGTCGGAAGGCGAGGGTGGAGAATTTTTCGAGGAACTCGTGGGTGGGTTTGTCGTGATTGAGATAGGGGCCGTTTTTCCCGGTTTCGATTCCGGGGTAGAGGAGCTCTTCGAAGGCGGGGCGTTTTTCAGGATAAAAGGGACCTTCGATTTCAATCCAGTCGAACCAGAGGGAAGGTCGGGGATCGGGGTGTTTGCGTGGGTCCTTGAGTTGATTGATGTATCCGCGGGTCGAGTTGATGGCGTGGTCCGGAAAATTTTCGCGGAGGCGAATCGCGAGCTGGGTGCGGCCCATGGGCTGGCGGGTGCGGAGGACAACGGACTCAGGGTTCTCCGGAGTGCCAGTCATCTTAAGAGTGCCGTGGATACGGTCGCCGTCGGAAAGGCGGATGAATTTCCGGAGTTCGTGGGGATTATCGACGAGGCCACCGTGGACCCGGATGAGGTAGTCGCCGCGGATATCGATGTGTTTATTGGCATAGGACCACTTGGCGACGTTGGAGTTATAAACGCCGGTATTGACGTGGGGATACTTGAGATAGCTGCGAGGCAATTCTGCGCGGGAGTCCCACTGGCTGAGGAGGATTTTCATTTCGCCTTCGTCTTTGAAGCCGGCCTCCTTCCACGACTTTCCGGCGTCGAGGAGGGCTTTTTTGCGATCCTTCTCGGCGAGGTCTTTACGCATTTTTTTGGTGACGCGGTCCTCGGTCTCGGTGCGACTTTTTTCGACCTTTCTTCGCGGGCTGGTGTTGTAATGGAGAGCGGTGTCGGCGACCTGACGGCCGAGTTCGAGATATTTTTCGAAGTGGGCCGAGGTGAAGAATTGTTCCTCGCCGACGGTGTCAAAGGTCGCGATTTCTCCGTCGTCGGGGATGTCGTGAAGGGAGACATCGAAGCCGAAGAGGTCGCGAATGGTGGCAGCGTATTCGCGCTTGTTGAGCCGGCGCATTTTGATTTCACCGCCGTGATCAGTGAGACGTTTGCGGGCGGTGATGACGGAGCCGGTGATGGAATCGAGGGTGGCGGCCATCTCTGCATTCGATGGTTGCTTTTCGTCCTCGGGAGGCATGTCGCCGCCGTTGAGTTGATCGAGGACATCCTGCCAGCGTTGGGCAGTGTCGTTGTCGGTGATTTTCCAATTTGTTTGATCAAAGCGAACCTGGCCTTTTTGTTTCTTTGGGCCGTGGCATTTGATGCAGTAGTTTTCGAGGAACGGCTGGAGTTTTTTGGCATCCAGCGTAGTGGCTTCGGGCGCAGCGGAAGCGGCCGTGAAGAGTGAGACGGCGAAGAGTGTGAGGAGCTTCATGTGAAAACTAGCTCAGGAGTTCGGGGATGATTCCGGTGCTGTGGGAGAACTGCTCGGTTTTGATTCCTCCCTGCTGCATGAGGGTGAGCCAGTAGTTGGCCAGCGGAGTGTCTTCCTTGGGGAGGACAATGTTGCGGCCGTGTTTGATTTGCTCTGCGCCGCCGCCAGTGACGATCGCGGGAACGTTTTTGAGTTCGTGCCCGCTACGGAGGTTGGATCCGTAGCTGACAATGCAGTTGTCGAAGACTCGGCTGCCGTCGCTGTCTTTCACTTCTTTTAAGCGGTCGATGAAATGCGCGAGGAGAGAGGAACACTTCTTGTCGCGTTCGCGGGAGGCGAGGATACGAGGTTGGGAAAATCCGTAGTGGCTCAGTGAGTGGGCCTTGAGTTTGACGCCCATGCCAGCGAGGAGGGAGCAGACCGGCTGGCGGTAGGAGACGACGTTGGTCATGTTGGTTTGGAGAGCGATGATCATCATGTCGTACATAAGATGGATCGCTTCCTCGCCGGTGATGCCCTCATCGGGTGCCTCAAAGGGCGCCTTGGGCTTGGGAATATCGGCCCACTTGGCTTGGCGCTCGAGGCCTTTTTCGACTTGGCGGACTCCGGTGAAGTATTCGTCGAGCTTTTCCTGATCGCCTTTGCTGAGAGTGCGTTTCATGCCGCCGCCATCAATACGGACGAGGTCGAGAATGCTCTGACGTTTTTTGAGTCGGGCATCGAGTTCGGCCCTCGAGTCGCCAGGGTGGGCGAAGAGGGTGCGGAAGAGATCGAGGGGTTTATTGATACCTGGAATGGGATTGCCGGAGTCATCCCAGGAGAGGGAGAGGCCTTTTCCGTGTCCGGAGTTGGAGCCGCCATCGGCTTCCTTGGCTGAGAGGACGAGGGAAGAAAAACGGGTGTTCTTGCCGAGGTGCTGAGCCACAATCTGATCACAAGAGATGGAGTTGTGAAAGCGCTTGCCCGGAGTGCCGGCGACGTTGGCTCCGGTGAGGTAGGAGGTGGAGCCGCCGTGCGGGTCGGATGCACCAAGGTTGGTGAGATTGGTCACCATGGTGATATCGTCCTTGTGTCGAGCGAGGGGAGAGAGTCCCTCGGTCATGCCGATTTCGGAAAAGCGACCGGCTTTCTTGGGGTAGAAAGTGTCCTTGGTGAAGCCGAAGCCGCCGCCGAGAAAGATCATTCGCTTGGGAGGAGTGGCCGAGGTGGCCTTGGCGCTGGCGAAGCTTTCCAAAAAGGGAAGTGCCAAGACGGAACTGCCGAGACGAAAAAAAGATCGGCGGGTGGTGGAGTTGGTATGGAAAGACATCGAGTAAGAGAGTTTTCTCGCGAGTCTGAAATTACCGTCCTTGCATGTTTGTTCTATCGGAGATTTTGTCGGGTATTTACGGGCGAGTTTTAAGGCATACCAGATATGTGGCGGGGGCACCACGATGCTTTTTTAGCGCTTACGATTCTTGTAAGCCATCATCGTGTCCTTGGTGCCAACGAGGTCTTTATCGTCGGTGATGCCCTGGATGGCGAGAGGCATCAGGGGAGCGGGATCGATGTCGAGGGCCCACGCGATACCGCGAAGGAGGAGGACACGATAGGTTGGGTCGTAGAAGGTATAGGTGTAGTGGCCGGTAGTGGTGCCGAAGACGCGGCCTTTGCCGGAGGTGTAAGTCCAGAAAGTGTCGCTGCGGACTTCGGGGTGTTTGAGGGCGGCGCTGAAATCTTTGGTTCCTGTTGGCGCGATGGCGCCGATGATCTCGACGTTCTCTTTCTTCATGAGGTTCCAGTAGGATTCGTCATTGAGCTTGATGGAATTGGGAAGGCCTTTGAAAGCCGCGTGCTCGGTATTGAGGTAGATGGAATGAGCGTGATCGAACTTGCTCCACTTTGAGGTCTTGTTGCCCTTCCAGGAGCCGCCGATACAGCCTGCGAGTTTCTCTGCGCGGTCAATGGGGCGCATGATACAGGATTCATGGAGGGAAACGACACTGCCGCCATCATCGACGAATTTTTGATACATCGCGAATTGCTCATCGGTGAGATCCGGAAGATGAAGATATTGAATGAGGATATCGGCTTCGCCGAACTGCTCTTGCGTGGGGAATTGATAAGCCTCGTCTACGGTGATCCGCGGGATGGCTTTCAGCATCGGGACGAAGAGTTCCTTGATGCGGATGTAGTCGTGTTCGCCGCCGCGATGATCTTCGGGGCCGTAGAGCCAGAGGATGTTGACGTCCTCTTCCAGCTTCGCGCCTTTAAAGTCGCCGGTGAATTTTAGGACTTCCGATTTGGGAATCGGGTCATTGGGCCCGGAGCTATTGTTTTGTCGCTGGGCGGAGAGAAGTCCAACGAGAATGAGAAGGGGCCAGAGGATGCTTTTTTTCATGGAGCGAAAGAAGAACTTGAATACCCCGGAACGGAATTACTTCTTTCTTTTCCCAGCCTTGGGGAATCACGTTTAACCCCGAAACTCAGAAACTTCGCCATCGCTATAGTGAAACTTCTGGGTGTTCACGTCGGCCTGCTGGAGGAGGGTGAGCCAGTAGTTGGCGAGAGAGGTGTCTTCTTTTGGAAGGATGATGTGGCGACCATGCTTGATGCGATCTGCACCACCATCGGTGAGGAGAGCGGGTAGGCTCTGGAGCCCGTAACCGGCACGGAAGTCGCTGCCGCAGCAGTGGCATTTGCACCGCCAAAAAGTATTAGGAGCAAAATTGGAAATTTCATAATGGTTTGGCTTTGTCGTAACTCACTTCCCAACCTTTTGCTATGATCTCCTGGGTAGGCCCAGCCATGGCCTTTGGGAATGATTGGTTGGTCAGTTGTGATCTTTGGAATCTTGGCGAATGGTGCCAGGGTTTGTCTCCAGGCCGTATGTTTGGAGGCCATTTTAACGACAATTTCGGGGTGTTTCTTCGCAAGATTGGTCTCTTCCATGGGATCCTTTTTCAGATCAAAGAGTTGCCACGTGTCCTTGTTGTATTTTTTGTAGAGACGCCAGTTCTTCCATCGGGCGGCAATGAGATGCCTCCGCTCCGCGTCTCCCGGTTCGTTGTTGAGCCAGAAGAGATACTCATGCGCCTCGTTGGTGTTTTCCCCCTTCAGGTAAGGGCACAGATTCACTCCATCACAATGCTTGGGAATCGATTTGCTCGTCAGTGCGGCAATCTTGGAATAGAAGTCAAAATTGGCGATCATGTCATCGTATTGAGTTCCTACGGGGAGAGTCCCGGGCATGGAGAAGATCGTGGGCACGCGGACCCAGCCTTCTTTCTGCGTCCCCTTTCCTTTGCCGCCGGTGTAGGGCGCCGATGATGCGCCTTCGCCACCGTTGCCACCATTGTCACTGGAGAAAATGATCAGCGTTTTTTTGCGCAGACCCTGTTTCTCCAGTGTTTGGATGAGCTTGCCGATTTGGTCATCGACCGAGACGATGGCGCCGGCCAGCTTGCGGCGCTCCCCCTTGGCGGTGGTTCGTTTCATCAAGCTTTCGGGGGCTTCGGTGCTGGGTGAGTGGACTGCTGCCGGGGACCAGTAGAGAAAGAAGGGGGACTTCTGATGTCGCTCGATGAAATTGACCATCGAGTTGCCATCGTAATCAGTCAGCCAAACCGTCTCGCCAGCTTCATTGAGACAGAAGTATTTCGAGGTGCGTAGTTTGCGAATTTTTGCAGATTGCCCAGCGAGTTCTTTCTTGGTGTAGGTTTTTTTTGGCGGATCTTTGGCAACTTCAGCGAATCCCACTTGCAATGGCCCTTGTTTTTTGAACCGAGATCCCATTTGCCAATGTGCCCGGTTACGTAGCCATTCCCGCTTAGAAATTTAGCCAAGGTGGGGCGATCCTCCGGGATCGGCAGGCAACGCGACATTCCATATTTTCCAAATCGCTGCGCATATTGGCCCATCATGAGACTGCACCGGCTCGGGCAGCACGGAGGATTAGTGATGTATGAAGCCGTGAAGCAAACACCCTCTTTTGCAAGTCGATCAATGTTTGGTGTAGGGATATCCTTGCACCCATAGCAGCCGAGGTCGCCGTAGCCGAGATCGTCGATGTAGATGAGGACAATGTTCGGCTTGGCTGCGAGTAGGCCGAAGGCTGAGACCGCAATTGAGGTAACTAATATAAGGAAGAATTTCATGATGAAGGTTCTTGTTTTCGGAGAATCAGGATTACGGTTTTTGATGGGCAGGACAAAGACACCCCGTTCCCGGATCAAAAACACATCGCCTCGAAACGGACAATAAAACCTGAGTGGTACTATTTCTTGCGAAGCGGGACATTAAGCGCTCTGAGAACAAGGCTCGAAAGTAACCGATTACCTTTCTCATTTAAGTGGACGCCATCCGAGGTGAAAATCCCTTTGGTCGCATTTTCTGGGTTACGCCTCTTAAGTTGATTGAGAAAAGATTTTCGGAGGTCGAGCAGCTGGGATTTAGTTTCCTTGGCCACCTTTCTGCTGATGTCTGAATACTGGTCGAGCATCTTATCATCAGAATTTGAGCCATCTGACTTCTCACCAATCACCGTTGGAGTGCAAAGGATGACCCGAGCCCCGGCCTTATTGATCTTCAAAATCATTTCCTTAAGGCCATTTTCGAAATCCTCTGGCGTAGTCCCCTTTTTCCCCCTCGCAACAACCGCTGGATGTGTCCAATGCCAGACATCGTTAATGCCTAGATAGATGAAAACAATACTCGGATTTTTCTGGAGGACGTCCTTGCTAAGCCGTTTTTGACAGTCCGGGACTTTATGGCCGCCGATCCCGGCGCCAATCAATTCGACCTTAAGTTCTGGATAAGCTTTAGCAATGGCTTGCGAGGATAAGGTAATATACCCGCCCTTCCGTGCACCGGCCGCAGTAATAGAATCTCCCAGAAAAACAATCCGGTCGTTTTTCTTTAACGCTTCCTGACCCAAAACAGCGGTGCTAAATATTAAGGAAAAAAGGAGCGAAATATTGATTGTTATGACTTTCATTAGCTTGATTCCTCAAATTAATACGCAGCTTAATGGATAGTTTATCCCTTCATTTTTGAGGCGGGCGTGCTTCAAGGGCATATTCGGAGTATTGTTTATCGCGCGCGTCTTTTTTGAAGCCGCCGGGGAAGCTGACGAGGAAGTTGTGCTCATCAATGAGGTTGATGAGGTAGTGGGTGGTGCCTTTTGGGAGGGTTGCGGTGACGGTTCCATCGGTGTTGAGGGTGGCGGGGGTGCGATACCATTCCTCGTAGCGGTGGCCGCCGTTGTCGGTGTAGAGGAGGTTGGCGCGGGTGACTTTGGCGCCGTTGTTTTTAAAGACGAAGGTGGCGGTGTTTCCGCTGAGCTTGTGGCTGGTGACGGTAGGAACCTTTTCTTTGTTCGCGAGGGAACGTTTGTAGTTCGGGTTGAGGTAGGGGTAGCTGGCCTTCATCTCAGTGAGGACGGCGCTGAGTTGTTTGTTGAGTGCGGCCGCTTTTTTAGGATGGCCGGCGGCGAGGTTTTTCTGCTCTTCGATGTCGACTCGTTTGGAGGTTCCGTCTTCTGTTTTGTAGAGGCGGAAGAGTTCTAGTTTTTCACCCGTCGGGGTGTAGTTGCGGACGAGCTTATAGTCGCCGCGACGGATCGAGCTTTCGAGGGCGACACTATTGGGGAAGTGCCAGACCATGGTGTCACGAGGCTTTCCGGAAGCGGTCTTCACGAGGGAGGGATCGATGGGGTCGCCCTTGAGAAGCGGGGCGAGGTTGAGGCCATCGAGTGGTTTGCCCTTGGGCATTGGGGTTCCGGTGAGCGAGAGAATGGTGGGGTAGAAGTCGAGGCCGTTGATCATGACATCGGATTCGATGCCTGCCTTGATCCCGGGGCCGGTGATGATGAGAGGGACGCGGGTGCCGCCTTCCATGATGGAGATTTTCCCGTGATCGAGCGGGAAGTTGTCGGTGATAACTTCGTCGGGGTGGCCTTCCATTCCGCCGTTGTCGGAGGTGAATATGAGGTAGGTGTTTTCGATGAGTGTGTGTCCGGGCCAGCGGGGGTCGTGGGTCGTTTCGAGTTCCTTCACGAGTTGGCCGACGTAGTAGTCGAGCATCTCGACCATGGCGCAATACCACGGATTCTTTTGGCCTTCTTCTTCCCACTTATGGGCGTGTGATTCGTCGGGGGAGACGCCGAGTTTGGCACAGTATTTTTTGTAAAGAGCTTCGCTGCGAGTGTGGATGGGGGTGTGGACGAGCCAGGTCGCGTAGTAGAGGAAGAAGGGATCGGCTTTGTGCTCCCGAAGAAAGGTGAGGGCATCGTGGCTGTTTTGATGAAAGGGGAAGCCGTTTTCATCGAGCCGGAAAGGGTCGTTTTTTCGACTCGTGGAGAAGCCAGAGAGCCGGTTCGGCTTAGCCGGTTTGGTGACCCCCCGGTCCGAGCGAGTCCAATCGAAGCCCTGGTCTTCAGGTTGAGGAAAGGCGTGGTGATTGATCGCCATGTGCCATTTTCCGGAGTGTCCGGTGGTGTAGCCTCCTTGTTGGAGAGCTTTGGCAAGGGTCATTTCGCCCGCCGGCATGCGGCCACTGTACCAAGGGGGCATCATGGGGTGGGCGCTGAGGTGGTGGGGCGCGGGAGGGTTGCCGCCGACAACGTGGGTCTTTTGCGCACGGGCAGGATGGTTCCCGCTCATGATAGCGCAGCGCGAGGGTGCGCAGGTGGGAGCGGGCGAGTAGGCCTGCCAGAATTTGACGCCTTTCTTCGCGAGGGCATCAAGATTCGGTGTCTCCATCGGCGAGGGGTCGTCGATGTCGTAGCATTTCACATCCTGCCAGCCGAGGTCGTCCGCCAAAATGAGGACGACATTGGGCTTCGCAGGGCGCTCGTCAGCATGCAGGTCGCCAAGGAAAACAACAAGAACAAGGAGGAAAAATGAACGCATCTGCAAATACTACGTACGAATAGAACGTAACTTGATCCCTATTTTTGAGGACGGAACGATGAGGACGGAACGATGAGCCTAAAACTCTTGTGGAAAGCGTCACCTGATCTTCTCGTCCGGAAGTTCGCCTTTGATCCCTTCGTCCATCGGCATCTTATCTTTACCGCCGGGGTGGGATTCGGCGATTCGTAGATCGAGTTCTTTTCTGAGTTTCGCGACGGTTGCTTTGTGCTTTTCGTCCGCGATTAGGTTGGTGGTTTCACCGGGATCGCTCTTGAGATGATAAAGCTCGGCCATGTGCTTGTCCGCAGAGCCGTCACCATGAGGATAGCGTATGTATTTCCACTCGTTGGTGCGGAGAGCTCGGACATTGGGCGTGTAGGGAAATTGCTTCTCGTAGTTGTATTCGTAATACCAACTGGTTCTCCAATTCGGATCGCCATTAGTGACGAGATTCTTCCAGGACCGACCCTGGGTTTTCGGGAGCGGCGGAGCGCCACAGATCTCCAAAATGGACGAGGCAAAATCGAGGGTGAGAGTTTGGGCTTCGATTGTCTTTGCTGTGGTGGTAAGTCCGGGATAGCGAACCACCAGCGGGATGCGTAGTGACGGTTCGTGACCAGTGCGCTTGTCCACCATGCCGTGCTCGCCCTCGAGCAGGCCATTGTCGCTGGTGAAGATGAAGAGGGTGTTGTCGAGCTGGCCAGTCTTTTCCAAATAGGCATAGAGACGCCCCACCGAGTCATCGACTGAAAGCAAAGTGCCCCAGTAGGCCCGCACCATCTTTTCGAAATTCAGCATTCCGGAGGCGGAGGTATCGGGGAAGTCTTTGCGCCAATCGAAGAGCGGGCCATAGATCCCGTGCCAGGTGCTGAGGCGCTGGCTGATCCACTTAGGTTTATCGCCAAGTTGGAAGGCCGTTTCAGGATACGGAACCCTCACCTGATCAAAGCTCTTTTCGTATTTCTTCTCTGGAAAATAAAAGCTGTGAGGAGCCTTGTGACCAAGCATAAGCATGAAGGGCTTTTTTTCTTCTCCGCCTTTCTCCTGCTGCTTTATCCAATCGAGAGCCATGTCGGTCACCACCGTTGTGTAATATCCGGGAACAACTTTCCGCTCACCGTTGTTAGCGCGGAATTCGGTGTCGAAGTATTTTCCCTGTCCACGATGAGTGACGAAGTGGTCGAAGCCGGGACGCTTGCTGTCATCGTCTTCGCCCATATGCCACTTGCCGATATAGGCGGTAGTGTATCCGTTGCTTTGGAGCTGACGGGGAAAGGTAGGAAGATCCCTGGGATAGTCGGTGAAATTATTCACGACGCCATGGGAATGAGCATAGAGCCCTCCGAGAATGGAGGCCCGGCTAGGTGAGCAAAGCGAGGTGGTGCAAAAATGATTTTTAAAGAGAAGACCCTCCTGAGCGAGACGATCAATATGAGGCGTCTTGAGATGCGGATGCCCCATGCAGCCAAGGGCATCGGAGCGCTGGTCGTCGGTGAGGATGAAAACGACGTTGGGACGAGGTGAATTTTGATCAGCGAACAGTGAGGATGAACTTTGAACAAAGAAGAAGGCGAAAAGGACAAGGATGTATTTCATGGGAAAGAGAGCTTATTTTTTCTCCTGACGGAGTTCGGAGAATACTTCTCCACTTGGTCCAGCGGGAAGCGATTTTTTCCAACCCTCAATCAGAGCGGTCAGGCGGACGACTTCTTCCTCTTTGGTCTCACTGAGATTGGTCTTTTCGAAAGGATCGGCGACGATGTTGTAGAGTTCCTTGTAGGAACTGTCGTTGTTGGTGACGAGTTTCCATTGACCGTGAACCACCGCAAAGGAAACCCAGTGATCGGGCTTGGATTTACGAGCAGGCCAGGCCGAATGGGATTTCCAAAAAAGCGGCTTGGTCCGGACGCTGCCATTCTTCGATCCCTGCATCACTTCGATTTGGTTCACCCCGTCGGGCTGATAGCCTTCAGGCAAGGCAACCCCCGCAACCGCACAAAAGGTCGGGAGAAGATCCACCGCTGAGATCATCGAGCCCTTGTCGATTTTCCCAGCCGCAATTTTCCCGGGCCAACGAACAATGAAGGGAACATTGATGCCGCCTTCGAAAAGAGCAGCCTTGTAACCCTTTCGTCCCGCCGTGATTCCCTTGGCGGCATTGATCCCCCACCCCGCACCGGTTGCGGTGTCATAGCTGAGTTTGAGCTCGCCAGCCGTACTCGCGCGGGCCGGTCCGTTGTCGGAACTAAAGATCACCAGGGTGTTATCGGTGATTTTCAAACGGTCGAGAGTGTTCAGTAATTCGCCAATGCGGTCATCGGCGTGGGAAAGAACGGAGGCGTAAATAGCATCGGGCCGGCTCTCCATCTCACGGAATCGCCACTCGTATTTCGGCACGGTATGAAAAGGAGTGTGCGGCTCATGGACCCAGAGATTGACAAAGAAGGGCTTACCCGCCGCAACCGCTTTTTCAATGAAGGCATTCGTATGCATCGCGTCTTCGTGGACCGGCATCTGCTCGCCGGAGCAATTAAAAGCACCGTATTCGTCATAGCCATACTCAGCCGGAGTGGGCGAATCGGGAATCATGTTATTAGCGAGGTGCCACTTGCCATAATGGGCAGTCGCATAACCCGCTTTTTGAAGCATCCGTGGAAGCATCGGAGCCTTGGTATCGAGCCAATCCGGCATACCTCGCTTAGCATTGCTGGGCACCCATGCGAAGTGACCGTCGATGTTGTAACGGGCGGGAAAGTGCCCCGTCAGGACCGCGGTGCGACTCGGCGAACAAACCCCGCTGGCGACGGTAAAGCGGTGGAAGTCGGTGCCCTCCTTGGCAAGTCGATCAATATTAGGTGTCCTAACGTAAGGATGTCCATGGCATCCGAGGTCACCCCAGCCCCAGTCGTCGGCAAAGATGAAAATAATATTGGGACGCTCGCTTCCACGAATGAAACCGATACCGAAGATGAGAACGAGTAACGAAAGAAATAGTTTCACGATATGAGCTGTTTGAACCAGCAACTTCACGCATCGTCGAACACTTGCCAATCGAAATGCTCATCTCACGCAAAACAGCTGTAATGAAACAGACCAAGCCTATTCCTCCCGCCAATGACTAACCGCTCCCGCGGACCTGCTAGGGTTGCCTTTTCAAAACTACTCTTCGCCACTGAAAACGAGCGCCTCAGGCGTGAGGAAACTTAGACAGCTTTGAAATCATCCCCACAAAGAAAAACCCGTCCAACATCGGCTGGACAGGCTTTTTTCAAGAGTGACACCACAAGATTCCTCACCCGTGTTACGATAGGCATTATTTGATACTGCTACCATTCCGAAACCGATGGTGCAGACCACAAAAGCAATAGCCCAACGGATGAAGTTCGTCTTTGTTCGCTCCCAGTGTAGGAACACAAAAATCAGCATTACGAATACCAGAGCGGCGCTTCCACCAACGCCGAGTAAAATAAGACAAATCAGACAAAGCATATTTTTTTGTCTTGGATAAAAAGCCGGATTCCGGGCTTCCCCTGCCAAAAATCAACCAAGTCACCCACTTTAATGACCCGAGAAACTTCAGCATCGGAGAGACCGATACCAAAAGTTTCCTCCACGGCCATGATGAGCTCCACTGCTTCCGAGCCCATCGATTCTCCCCACGAGGAGAGATCACCTAGATCGCGTCCGAGCAGCGCTGACAGAGGTCATCTTTGGCAACTGGCTCATACTTGCGGCAGCGGGGACACATTGGGTGCCCGGTGTGGGCTACGGTGGCGGCGAGGGTTTCGCCTTCGACCACCTTCAGCTCGGAAACGATGAAGAATTCGGTCGCGAAGTCGTGATCCTTGAGGAGTTCCAGGCAAGAGTGATTCGCGGGAACAGTAAGTGTCACACTCGCTTCGTTGTTCTTTTTGAACTCCTTGGCCTGGACTTTTTCCTCGATCGCGGTCTGCATGATCCCCCGGATTTCGATGAGCTTGGCGACTTGTTCCGTCGCTTCGCTTCCGGCGAATTTTGGATTCACTTCCGGGAAGGTCTGCTCGTGGATTGAACCTTCGCGCCCTGCGTGTTCCCAGGCTTCCTCACTGGTGTAGGCGAGGATGGGAGCGAGGAGTTTGACCACCGCATCGAAAATTTCCCCAATGCACCAGACGCTCGCCAGACGGCGCTCGCTGTCGGCGGAGTCGCAATAGAGACGGTCCTTGGTAATGTCGATGTAGTAAGCGCTCAGATCGCTGGCCGCAAACTTGTTGACAGTTGAGAAGACACTACGAAACTCGAACTTCGCATATGCATCTATGATCTCGGCAATCACGACCTGTAGCCGCTCCATGATCCAGCGGTCAATGAGCGGGAGAATTTCCGGCTCGCTGACCTTCTCGTCGCGCATGTTGCCGAGCAGGATTTTAAACGTGTTTCTGAGCTGGCGGTAGGGCTGGCCAACCTGCGTGAAAAGATCTTCACCAAAGGGCACCTCATTTTGCCAATCTACCGAGGAAACCCAAAGACGGAGAATATCGGCACCATACTTGTTGTAAAAGTGTGCGGCATCGGTTGGCTTGCCCTTTTTCTTGGCAGCCGATTTGGAAATTTTTCCGCCATCTTTATCGACAACGAAGCCGTGAGTAAGAACCGTCTTGTAAGGGGCCTTGTCACGCACTCCAACACTTAGCATGAGCGAGCTTTGAAACCAACCACGGTGCTGGTCGGTCGCTTCGAGATAGAGGTCGGCCGGGCAGCTGAGTTCGGGATGGGCATCGAGAACGGCAACGTGCGAGGAACCGGAATCGATCCAGACATCGAGAGTGTCGCGACACTTCGTGGAGCCTTCGGGCAGGCCAAAAAGCGTGGCGAGTTCGGCATCGGATTTCTCGAACCACACGTTGGTGCCTTCCTTCTCAACGAGGTCGGCAACCTTCCTGGCAAGGTCGGCTGATACGATGGGCGCACCATCCCGGTCAAAGAAGACCGGAAGCGGAACGCCCCAAGTACGTTGACGTGAGATACACCAGTCGGGACGAGCCTCGACAGTGCCATAGATCCGGTTGCGACCCCACTTGGGAAGCCACTCGACTTCGTCGATTTCGCTGAGCGCTTTCTCGCGGAGTTGGTCGATCGAGATGAAGAACTGCTCGACTGCGCGGAAGATGATGGGCGTTTTGGAACGCCAGCAATGTGGGTAGCTGTGCTCGTAGGTTTCTTCGCCGAGGAGCGCACCCTTTTCGGTGAGGATCTCGACGATGCGGGCATTGGCCTTGAAAACGTGCATTCCAACCAGCTCCGGGAGACCGCACTCGTCGGTATAAAGACCTTCGTCATCGACCGGACTGAGAACCGCAAGTCCGTTCTGGAGTCCGATTGAGTAATCATCCGCGCCGTGACCGGGCGCAATATGAACGGCACCAGTTCCGGATTCAGTGGTGACAAAAGGGGCAAGGATCACCTTGGATGCGCGATCGAGGAATGGATGCTGTGCTTCCAGACCTTCGAGGTCCGCTCCTTTGATTTCGCCCAATTCCTCCTCGAGCGTGAGGCCGGTCTTTTCCTGAAATTCACCCAGCAGATCACGCACCACAATAATCGTGTCACCGTTCGAATATTTACCAATGGTGTAATTAAAGCGCTCATGCACCGCGATGCCGAGGTTGGCGGGAAGAGTCCACGGCGTGGTCGTCCAGATCGCGATTGAAGAGCCCTCGGGAAGGGAATCGTGCGCAGGCAAATCGAACTTCACGAAGACCGCCGTCGACTTCTTGTCCTGATACTCGACCTCGGCTTCCGCAAGCGCGGTCTTGGCACCATAGGACCACTGGACCGGCTTCTTGGACTGATAGACACAGCCCTTTTCAATCAACGCCGCAAAGGTGCGGATGATGTTGGCTTCGTAACCGGGATCGAGAGTGAGGTAAGGATGATCCCAGTCTCCAAAAACGCCGAGGCGCTTGAAGGACTCGCGCTGGGTATCGATCCAGCCCCGGGCAAAAGTTTCGCAACGACGACGGATCTCGGCCGGCTCGACATCACGAGCATCCTCATCCTGCATCACCTTGAATTCGATGGGCAGTCCGTGGCAATCCCAGCCGGGAATATAGGGCGCTTCAAATCCTGCCATCGATTTCGACTTCACCACAAAATCCTTTAGTACCTTGTTCAGGCCAGTGCCCATGTGGACGTCTCCGTTCGCAAAGGGAGGACCATCGTGAAGAATGAAGCGCGGGGCATTTTCAGCCTTCCGCTTGGCAATAATTCGCGCGTAAAGACCTTCGGAGTTCCATTTTTCGAGTCGTTCCGGCTCACGCACCGTCAGGTTTCCCTTCATGGGGAAATCTGTCTTGGGCAGAAACAGGGTGTCTTTGTAGGATTTTCCTTCTGGAGTGCTCATAGCGCTAGGGGCGGGACGCTAGGCACGAGGGCCGAAAAGGTCAAGGTCGGGCCAAACCAGCGCATTTTTTCCTGATTCAAGAAGCATTCATGTTCCATCATTATTCTCCCTTAGGTTTTCAAATGAAACCCCTCTAAGCTCTCGCAAATCGATCAATAATCCCGAAATTCATCACCTCTACGATCTTGTCTCCTCTCCCAATCTTCGCAGAGGAACGGTCGAAGGCATATGGCAATACGGTAAGGAGTGGCTGAGTCGAAGGCTGAAAGGGTATACCTGAAATATTTGTAAAAGGTTGAATTTTTTCTCGGATTTGAACCTCTCTTTACGCATGTAGGGTCAGAATCATGAAAACGATCCCCAACCTCATGTGGCTCGGAATAGCTGTTTCCGCGTTCCTGATTGGCCGTTCAGAAGCCACCGCTGATGGTCAGGAAATGGAGTCCGTTCGGTGCCCGGCTTTTCCCAGAAAAATGGTTCTTCCTGAAGCGGAGGTCGTTCTCCACATTTCCGAATCCTTTTACCGCCTCGACGAAAATCGCTCCGTCAATGACCAGCGCACCGAAATTGGTCTCAGCTTCCGCGAAATCGCCAGAAACCTGAACATTGGCATCAAGACCTCCGCTTCGGATCAGCATAATTCTCAAATTCAGCTCGCGATCGAGACCACCGGGGCACAGATCACCTTAGGTAGCACCAAGATTTTTAACATGGAGCTTTAATCACGAAACTTGCTCCAGCCTTGGCCAGAACTGGCCCACTTCTTACAGCCACCACCTCTCAAATTTCTCAGCGCACTAATGAAGACTATACTCGCTGCACTGCTCCTCACTCTCCCACTCTTTAGCCAAGTTCGAATCAACGAACTCATGGCTTCAAACACTCGATCCGTTCCCGACATCACCGACTTCGAAGATTACCCGGATTGGATCGAACTTCACAACGCTGGCGCAGATTCCATTTCGCTCAGCGGCTACTTCCTCAGTGACAATCCCGATTCTCCTTTCAAATGGCCTTTCCCTGCTGGCACCACGATCGACGCAGGGGGATATCTCATGATCATGGCGGATGGTCACGATGCCGGCCCAGGTGAGAATCACCCGCGTGGGTACTGGCCGTGGAGGGATTTCACAACTGAAAAGTACCATGCAAATTTTTCGCTATCGGCAGACGGGGAATCTGTTGTCCTCACCCAGGCAATCGGGTCAATCGACACCACCCTGGTCGCAGCGGGAGCCACCTGGAAATACCTCGATGACGGCTCGACCCAGTCCACCCAATGGCGGGCACGCACCTATAACGATATAACTTGGGCAGAAGGACCGGCTCCTATCGGTTATCAAAACGGAGTCACCACCACCATTTCCTTTGGACCCGATGAGAACGACAAATATCCAACCAGCTACTTCCGCCACACCTTCAACGTCGCCGACCCCACTCTCTACACCAGCCTCACCTTAAGCCTCCTCGTCGATGATGGAGCCGCCATTTATCTCAATGGTGAGGAGCTTCTCCGCGACAATCTTCCCGAAGGGATCCTGACTTCATCCACCTATGCCCTCGGTTCCACCTCAAGTGAAACGGACTACACCAGCTACAACCTCCCGCCCTCTGCTCTTGTTGCCGGTGAGAATGTCATCGCTGTCGAAGTTCACCAACATGATCCTGATAGTAGCGACCTCAGTTTCGATCTCTCGTTGGAAGCCTCCTCTTACACCAGCGTCAATCAAATCGACATCATCACCTTTGGGACCGCAGTAACCGACATCTCCTATGGTCGCGACGCGACCACTCCCGACCAATGGCAACATTTCGCCGAACCCACCCCCGGAGCCCCCAACACCACCGCACCTGTCACAAATATCCGACTCAAAAGCGCCACCGCGGAAATTTCCCCTCCCGCCGGATTCTTCACCGATCCGGAAAGCGTGATCCTCACCGCTCCCACAGGCGCCATCCACTACACGCTCGACGGTAGCAATCCCACCAGCACTTCTCCGATCTATTCCGCGCCCATCTCAATTTCCGAAACCACCATTGTCCGTGCCCGCGTTTTTGAATCCGGAAAAGTCCCCGGCCCCATCGTGACGCAAACCTATTTCTTTGGCGAAGCGTTCGATGGCCTCCCCATCATCTCAGTCGTTGCGGATCCCGAAACCCTCTTTGGCGACGAGATCGGAATCTATGACAACGATCACGAGCCGGTCCGCTCCGGGATGAATGAAGTTTACAAAGGCAAAGACGCGCCCGGTCACCTTGAGTTCTTCCCCTTTTCCGGCAGCGAAGGCTTCGGCGTCAATGCCGGAATTCGCATTGGCGGGGAAAACAACTGGGGCAGCCACGAACAAAAGGCCCTCAACTTTGCCCTCCGCGGCAAGTATGGAGACGACAATTTAAAATACGATCTCTTCCCCGGTTCCGGCATCCCAAACCACTCCGCCTTTACACTCCGCGAAGGCGGCGACGACTGGGACGATGCCATGCTTCGCGACGGTATGTGGAACCGCATTGCCGACGATCTCATCAATGCCGAAACCAACGCCATGCGCCCCTCCGTCGTCTTCCTCAACGGAGAATACTGGGGCATCTACAACATTCGCTCCCGGTGGACCGAAGAGTGGATCTTCGAAAAATACGGCGTCAGCATTGGCGAATATGACCACATCGGATACGGACGCTTCACCAGTTCTTCCACCACTCTCGGAGCATATGAGGGCACCACTGCCGATTGGGTTGAGCTGCTGGATTTTATTGATAATAACGACATCGACACACCCGCTGGCTGGGCCTTTGTCGAGTCGCGGGTCGACATCGATTCCTTCATCGACTTCGTCGTCTCCGAATCCTTCGCCAACAACACCAGCTGGGGACACAACCGCGAGATGTGGAAAGCCCATGCCCCCGGGAGCAAATGGCGCTGGTTTCTTCCCGACATGGATCGCACCTTCAAGAACTCAAGTATCAACTCCAATGAGTTCGATGACATCCTCCGCAACGATGCCCTCCTCGATCGCATCAAAAATCAACCCACCTTCCAGGCCCGTCTCGCCCAGCGCTACGCTGCTCACGTCGCAACCACCTTTGCTCCGTCACGCATTGCCAACATCGTCGACGAACTCGGAGCGCTTATCACCCCGCAACTTGCCCGTCACAAAGCAAAATGGTCTGGCAGTATCGACGCCGGCCAACAAGCCGCCGACATCCAGGAAATTAAAGACTATACCACCGAGCGCGTGACCGAAGTTCACGATGAAATTTCCTCCGAACTGGGTATCGGCGATGCCGTCGATCTCTCGCTTGCCGTCACAGGATCTGGCACCGTTTCCCTCGCCGGCGTTCCTATCGCCCCCGGCACCATCGCCATCTTCCCCGACCTCGATGCCTCCCTCTCCGCCGTCGCCGCTCCTGGTTACCAGTTCGATTCCTGGACTGGCATCAGCGGACCATCCACCACCACCCTCAACACCAGCGGACCAATTTCCATCACCGCCAATTTCATCCCTGCTCCCGGCACCATCGTTGGGGGCACTCTTACAGCCGACACCACTTTCACCTCCACTGGTTCGCCCTACTTGATCGAAGACGACCTCATCATCCCCGCTGGCGTTACCCTGACCGTTGAACCCGGTGTCACTCTCAACATGAAAATCCGGCGCCACATCCGCGTTCAGGGCACCCTCAACATCGCAGGCACTCCCGGCAATGAAGTTTCCCTAGCCGGATGCAATGGACAAAGCTGGGGCGGACTTTCCTTCGAACAACCCACTACCAGCTCCAGCCTCGCCCACCTCATCGTCCGGAATGCCACCCGCGGCCACGATCCCACCCGATACCCAGCTGCCATTGCCGGACTTGATGCCACCGTCACCTTGGACTTCATCGACATTCGCGAATGCCGCGGGCCTCTCTTCTTTCGCGGCGGCTCAACCTATCTAAGCGACAGCACCATCCACATCCCCATCACTGGAGATGGCATCAACGTCAAACAAGGCTATGCCGAAACGGTTCGCTGTACTTTCCTCGGCAACAATGCCCCGGACACCGATGCCATCGACTATGATGGCGTCAACAAGGGCTTCATCAAAAACTGCCGGCTCTACAACTTCAAGGGCTTCAACAGCGATGGCATCGACATCGGCGAAAAATGTGTCGACGTCCTGCTCGAAGGCAACCTAATCTACTTCAACTCGGATAAAGGTGTCTCCGTCGGCCAAGGGTCCTCTGTCATCATGCGCCGAAATCTCGTCGTCGGCTGTCCTCTTGGAGTTGGAGTGAAAGATACTGGCTCCACCATCGAGATAGACCAAAACACCTTCATCGACTGCAAGGAAGCAATCTCGGTTTACGAGAAAAACTTTGGCAACGGCGGAGGCAAAGCCAACGTCACCAATACTATCATTTCTGGCTCGATAATTCCTGCCGCTGCCGACTCCTTCTCGTCCATCTCCCTGAGCTACAACCTGTCCGACACCTATCTTCTAGGCCTTGGCAATCTCATCGCCGACCCCCTCTTTGTCGACCCCTCGGCTCTCAACTTCCAACTCGCCCCCTCTTCACCCGCCATCGACTCCGGCGACCCGGCACACGCCCCCGACCCCGATCTCACCCGTGTCGATATGGGAGCCGCTTACCATTACCAGGAATCCGACTACCCCTTCTCCCTTGGCAAAACTGTCGTGGTCAACGAAGTCCTCGCCAACTCCGGAACGGCACCTGATTGGATCGAGCTCTTCAACCGCTCCTCCGAACCAGTCAACATAGGAGGATGGTTCCTCAGCGACGCCGCCACCAACCTGACCAAATACCGTATTCCTCCCGGCACCATTATTCCTGCCCGAGCTTACCTGACCTTCTACGAGGACCTCAACTTTGGAGCCACCAGCACAGACCCCAATCGCGTCACCGGCTTTGGGCTCAGCGATGATGGCGAGACCGTCTACCTCAGCTCTGCGGAAAACGACCAACTCACCGACTACCGCTTTCAAGAAGACTTTGGAGCCTCGCTCCTCGGAGAGACCCAAGGCTACTTCTACAAGGCCAGCACTAATTCCTACAACTTCCTTCCGCTCAAATCACCAACCCCGAACACCGCTAACGCGACCCCACGAATCGGACCCATCGTCATTTCCGAAATCATGTATAACCCCACTGGCAATGGAGACGCCGAATACCTTGAGCTTCTCAATATCAGCAATCAAGGGGTAACTCTTTTCGACATCGACTCCAACACCGCCTGGCGATTCACCAACGGAATTGAATACGAATTCCCCTCCCTTCAAACCATCGCCCTTGCTCCGGGGGAACGACTCGTCCTCACCAACAACATCCCCGCCTTCAACAGCCAATTCGAAGTCCCTTCCGGAACCCAAATCCTCGAGTGGTCCACCGGCAAACTCTCCAACGGAGGAGAAGCAATCCAACTTGGCCGCCCGGGACCTACTGATGCCAACAATTTCGTTCAATTCGTCCGCGTCGACCGTGTCAACTACGAAGACAGCGCCCCCTGGCCCACCAACCCTGACGGTGAAGGCCCAGCTCTCACCAAAATCTCCGAGAAAGAATACGGTAATGACTTCATTAACTGGCGCTCTCTCGCTGCCTCCCCCGGTGACATTGCTCCCGGCGAGCGCTTTGAAGACTGGGCCGCAGTCCACGGCATCACGGACCCCAAGCTCGACAACGATGGCGACGGATACAGCAACCTCACCGAATATGCCTTCGACCTCAATCCCAACGTCAACGAAGCAAGCTCCATCCTGACCATGGCGCGCTCAGGTTCCAACTACGACCTCAGTTTCAAGCTCATTCTGAATCGCACCGACATCGAAGTCGGTCTCCAGCAATCCACCGACCTCGTCAGCTGGGTCCCTACCGAAACTACTGTCACCCCCCACGATGGCGTCACCCAAAATAGAAACGTCACTCTTCCCACCGACAAACGACAACTCTTCCACCGCTTAAAGATCCTTCAAAAACCACGATAGTCACTGGGACCCCGCCCCCGAGCACGATCGAACCAGAGAGAGTCAGCGCCCACCGACTCGGCGCGCTGCCGCATTTACGGTCAGAGCACTCGTTTCCCCTCCAAAATAGGAACCGGAAACAGGGGCAAATCGTCGATCTCCTTCATCATATCCGTAGAATCCTCGGCGAGGTCCTCCACACGAGGTGATCAACAAACGAATTCCAGCCAGCAGGGCGGTCACTATTTCCTTCCTAAGGTTAAAGCATGATGGCTTCCTTTGGTCGGGCGAGCCTTGAATCGAAAGGTTATTTGCCAAGGCAATACAAATACCCATCCTTAGAACCCGCATACACGCAACCGTTCCAGACCACCGGTGTGGCATCGAACATCGGCCCACTCAAGCGATCCAGACGGACCATCTTTCCGGCGCGGGTCACTTGGTAAAGATCCATCCCGTTGTCGTAGCCGATCACAATTTTATCGCCCACAAAAAGCGGGGTGGAGATAGAACCTTGAGGCAATTTCACTCGATCTAGAACGAGTGGTGCCGGGTATTGCTTCTTCCTTCGCGGCCCCCAGTTCATCACTCCCGGTTCAAGCTTCTTGTGATTCACGAGAGTGAGATTGCCATCAACCCCCACGAAACAAGCTAGATCCTTGGAGACCGTGGAACTGTATCTGTGGTTCACCGCCGGACTGCCAACGAGGCCGCCATTCCACGTATACCACTTACGATCCGGAAGCGGATGGAACCATTTTACTTTTCCGCCTGTGGAGAACTTCACAACGCCTCCCTGCCCCGGGATAAACTGCTTCTCGATTCCAAGCAGGAGGTGTTTGTCGTTGGTCAGCGGCATGGTGCCGTTAAGATCACCTCCAATTTCCAGCTTGGTGCTGGTCCCGCCGAAAAAACCCATTCCGCATCCGTAAACCCGACCCACTCCCGCAGCTACAAAAGCGGTGCTTCCGACCATGGTGGGCGATGATTCACAACACAACTCACTACGATATAGCTCGAAATCCGAGTTCTTAAAAAGCTGGGTTTGTTTGCTGATTTCCGGAGTTGATAATGCCACACCTTTCTTAGCGTTGCGGACATCCGGAGAAAACACCGTGAAATATCCGTTCTCAAGCGGAATGGCAGCCTTGCTCCCGACGATCACGGCAGAGGCATCGCAGTCCCGGCTATTGGATGCGGTCGCGCGCGAGTTGTGCGCCCACAATTTTTGCCCGGTCGTGTAGGAAATTCCGTGAAGACTATAGGCGGTTCCCGTTCTCCAGTGCTGCCCAAACCCGCTGCGACTTCCAACGATCAGGGTGTATCGGGTCGCGGCCGGACCACCAACGTCAACAAAAGTAGGCGTCCCCTTGATAACATCGCCTACGCTCGTTGACCAAATCACCTTGCCGTCGCGCGCCCTAATTTTTTTCACATGATGGCTGAGTGTTCCCTGGATAAGATAGAGTTCATTTCCTTCCTGAATCACAAGAGGCTGACCGGTCCAACCCGCACCCTTCCACATCCGGACATCGCCGGTCCCGAACATCGTTCTCCCCGAACCGAGCGGAGTCTTCCACTTGATCCTCAGTTTTGAAGGAGCCTGATTGCCGTAATAATTTCGCTGATTGTCCCCAAGATAGGTTCCAACGAGAGGTTTGATCTGGGCGAAGAGCGGGAGACACGCGAGGAGAAAAAAAAAGAGCTTCATCGGTTTCAGAATACGGATTTGATTTTTGAGAGCGAGATGGTGTCGGGATAACTCCGAAAACGACGATCCGTGAAATGCCACCATTCATTTGGAAGGGGGAAAAAACCGGCCTGGCTCATGGCCTGTTGCAGGATCTGTTTTCTCTTCATCACCTCCGGATCGGGATGCTGGTAAGCGGCCGCAGCCTGCGGCGTAAAGCTATCGAAACCAGTTGGCATCTTGACAGGCTCACCGGACTTCGTGACCAGCGTGACATCAACCGCGGTTCCGCAGGAATGCTGCGAGGGTTGGCTGAAAGGATTCGCGACAAAACGATCATCATGACCGGAGGCATCCCATAGAACCAACTGAGCCGAAGGAGGACGGTAAGCATCCCACACCTTGATCCGATAACCATATAGCTTCACCCGCTCATTGGCCTTGCGAAGTCTGACGGCGGTCTCGGGGCGCAACAAAGCCGGCATGTTTTCCGCGTAAAGCGGCTTCTTCGCGATCGCCGATCCACGGGTGTATCGTAAATCAATCGCGATGCTGCGGTCGACTTCTGCGATCCGAATCAAACCCGCCTCTGCGAGCGTCGAATTCGAGGAGCGGGGCAAGGATGATCCAACCGGGTCACGACCATTCCAGCTGGCGCTTGTCGAACAAGCAACAAAGATGGTTGTGGCCAGGAGTCCGAGGGGCAGAAGAAGTCGCACGCTGGCGAGACTAACGATTTCCAGCAATCAGGAAAAAGGCAAAGTTCACCATCAGCAACAGAGAGGACAATCGAGCGGGCCCGACTAAGCCGCATTCCGACCATTTGGCCCGGGCGGTGGGAGCTTCTCATCCACGACGAATTCAAAGCGGGACTGAACCGGGCCTGCAAACAACGGAATTCCGAGTAAAAAAAGGCCCTGCCGCATCTGGGCACCAAACTCCTCGCCAAAACCGCGGGAAATGAAATGGCAGAAGGAAGCCATTTTCATTCGTCCCAGAATCAGCAACTCCGGCTCATGCCCCATGTCACGCTCTTTGCGAGGGAGGTTTCTCTCCTCAATGGAATCAAACGCCGGATGGTGCTCTTCTTCATCCATCAGGTGAAGAAACTCAACAGGTGACGAGTGCAATTCGATCCGCAGATTAAGGGGAAAATGGTCTCAGGCAGGCGACATGGAAGATTCGGAGGAGAACTCGTTTCGCATAGTTTTGGTGGGGTTGGTTTTGATAACCAACCTTAATGTGCCACCCTTTCCCCGACCGCTTGTTTTCTCTGTGACCTATTTGCCAGATTGGCTCACAAGAACGGCTTATTACTCGTAAGATGCCGCAATCCTAAAAAACTCCCGCCCGATTGGCGCCGGAAGAATCGCGGTTGCGTTCTCTTCTTCAATCTCAATCTCCACCTCATCAAGCCGAAGCCAGGCATCGGCGTCCAGATTGGTCGCTTTCTCCAACCGGTATGAAGCTTCGCCTTTCGCTTTCCAACGAATGACCAATTGCTGCTCAGAGGTATCCACCGTGAGATCCCGGACGACCTCTTCAATCAAAGGCACCAGCTTCAGATCCAGATAAACCAGCCGATGATCTGACACCGCCACCAGATTGGCCCCTGCCTGTGATCCCGTCGGCCAAAAAACCGCTCCATCTTCGATCTGGAACCCAATTTTAGACGGGAGAACATAGTCGACCCGAAGCCGAAAGGTGGCGGTGTCAAATCGATTCGAGGCCGAAACGTCACCCGTTCGCCCGGGAACAAAATCACCGCTCACACGTGGATGATCCAGAAGCTGGTTGATGGCCGCATTCACACTGTCACCCCGGGTAGGGTCCGCATTTTGATCACCCGCTATCACGAAGCGCTCTCCCTCGTCCAGACCTCCATCCAGATATTCGGCAGAACTGGGTGTCAGGTAGTCGGCCCAGAGACGGATCTCATCGTGATTCCTGCGACCGTTACGATCCTCGGCTCCATCAAAAACGGGAGGGGTTGGGTGACTCACTAGAAAATGAAAACGCGTACCGAGAACCTCAATCGGCACATCCCAATGACTCTTCGAAGAAACCCGAAGCACCTCCTGCTCGTCCGCAGTGTAAAATCCCGGTGGGATCAAATTGCCCGGCATATCCCTCCAAAGCACTTCCTCAAAAGTTCGGACCGCGTCTGCATCGATGGGAAATTTGGAAAAAACCGCCATCGCAAACTTTCCAGGAAACTCCCCAAAACCGAAGGCATCACCGCCGTAGCTCTGATCTCCCGGAGTGCCATCGACCACCCCGTTGTTATCCAGGTCGAACCCCGAGTGAATTCCGGTATTTGAAATCGCCACATAGCGATACGGGTAATTTTGAGCACTTCTCCCATTCTGACTGACGTTAAAAAAACGGTCGTTCATTCGCGTCGCGCCCGTGCCATTCGCATCATAATCGAACTCATTGAGCAAAAGAACATCCGGTTGCACAATCTGAACGACCTCGGCAACCCGCTTCGCAGAAACATTCGTTCCCGTCCTGAGCAACGCCGCCAGCCGCCCCTCGCTGGTTTGGGATAATGCCACGTTGTAGGTAGCCACCCGGATCGTTCTGGCCTGAAGAAACGGAACGAGAAGGATTACAAGAACAAGTCGCACGAGGGCACCCTAGCTCATTTTTTGGCGAGTGACAGTTGAGAAGTACCTCTGATTAAACCAAGCTCGTCTCATGAGCTTGATCACGCCCGCCGAGGCCGAATCCCTGATGCTTTCCTGTGTCGACCTTCTCGATACCGAAACCATTGCGCTAGAGGAATCTCTCGGGCGCGTCCTGCGCGAAGATCTTCGCGCCGACCGCCCCTTCCCACCTTTCGACCGCGTCACCATGGACGGGATCGCCTTTCGATTCACCGATTTCGACGGCACCCCTCTCACCCTCCAAGGAATCCATGCAGCCGGCAACCCCACCCCACCCGCTCTCAAGAAAAAACACTGCTGGCAAATCATGACCGGCTCCGCCATGCCGCCCGATTGCGACACGGTTATCCCCTGCGAGGAAGTTTCCCTCAACGACACTCACGCCACCATCAACTGCCAGGCCGTTCCCGGAAAGTTCATCCACCGCAAGGGATCGGATGCCTCAACCGGGGACCTCATGATTCAATCCGGAACACGAATCAATCCAGGTCACCTCGGCATGATCGCCTCCATCGGAGCCGCCCGGATCAAAGCCACCCGCCCGCCTCGCGTCAAAATTCTCACCACAGGCGACGAACTCATCCCCGTCGGTGAATCACCGCTTCCCCACCAACTTCGCCAATCGAACGGCATCACACTTCTCAGCGCCATCCAAAATTGGGGCCCGGTCACTGCCAGTTGGTCCCACCTTCCCGATGATCTGGAAACAACGACCGAAGGCATCGCCAAAGCCCTCGAATCGTCAGATCTCGTCATCCTCTCCGGAGGCATTTCCAAAGGACGAAGAGACTACGTCCGGCCCGCGCTCGAATCGCTCCGAGGCGAGCCCATCTTCCACGGCGTCGCCCAGCGCCCCGGCAAACCTCTCGCATTCTGGAAGGGCATCGTCGCCCTTCCCGGCAATCCCAACTCCACCCTTACGACCTTCCAGCGCTACGTCGTCCCCATACTCCGGCGCATGACCGGAACACCCAGTGTCCAGGCCATCACCCTGCCACTTGCCGAGCCAATTGCAAACCACGCTTCCCTAACCCAGTTCCTCCCCGCAAAGCTCAACCCGGAAGGCAAAGCAATATCCCTCTCTCCCCAAAACTCCGGCGACTTCGTCACCCCTCTCGAAGGCACCGGTTACCTCGAAATCCCCCCCGGTAACGACAAAGCCACTTCCGCCCGCTACTTCTAGGCAGCAGATTTCTCAAACTATTTCTGATTGGGACAATACCCCTCAATCAAATCAGAGACAGCCCGGCAAGACGCGCTCTCCGAACCTCCACCGTTAGCCCATTCTTAAACACCCCGTATTCAGCAGTCTAGAATTCCGGATCTTCGGGCAACCCAGCCATTCCGACTCCCTTCAACAAAATCCCAAACCAACACCAAATGACTCTGTCAAAAATCCCCATCACGATTGGAGCATAGGACGAATCGATTCTATCGAGTCTTTAAAAAAGAAATTCCAGATTCTCAAACGATCAAATTAGGCCAAGGGCCCTGCCACAATAAGCTGCCCGACAGAACACTTTCCTTGTTTAAGAGGCCTTCCGCACCTGAATTAAAAACTGAACTTGCGACCCATCATCCCCTCCTTCAGTTTTCCAAAATGAATCAACCTTTTCACATTGCTCTCGCCACCATTTTCGCTCTCATTCATCCGCTCTCAGCTCGGAATGCACCGGAGCCTATCAAACTGTGGCCGGAAGGAAAAGCTCCCCTCGGCGACGGTAAATTTGAAAATGCCGATCCAACCATCACCGTCTTTCGTCCTAAAAAGCCAAATGGCACCGCCTTCGTCATCGCCCCGGGCGGCGGTTACGCAAGGGTCGTCAAAGGCGAGGGTGCCCCCATCGCCAAATGGCTGAACACTCATGGCATCACTGGTATAGTTCTCGACTACCGCCTTCCGAAAGGAAATCCACACCGCCCGCTTCTCGATGTTAAACGCGCCCTTCGGATGACCCGCATGCAGTCCACCAATTGGGACCTCAAGACGGACCGTATTGGCATCATTGGCTTCTCAGCCGGGGGCCACCTCGCCTCCATGGCCGTCACCAAATACGACCTAGGTGAAGGAAAAACAACCGACCCCGTTCAGCGCCAAAGCAGTCGCCCGGACTTCGCCATCCTGGTCTATCCCGTCATCACCATGGGCGAAGGAACTCACCGCGGCTCGCGAAAGAATCTCCTTGGTGCCGAGCCAAGTGGAGAGCTCATCCAGCGCTACTCCAACGAACTTCACATCACAGCCAAAACCCCACCCACCTACCTCGTTCATGCCATCGACGATGTCGTCGTCCCCGCCAGCAACAGCGAAGGATTTCACAAGGCCCTCGTCGCAAACAAGGTTTCAACAAAATACCTTCCCCTCCCCCGTGGCGGCCACGGGCTCAACGGGTATAAAGGCCCCATGTGGGATGCCTGGCAGACCCGGTCGATGGAGTGGCTTTCCACGCTTCTTAAAAAATAAGCTTGAGCGGCGCGACAAACGCTAGACTAGGGTTCTGAAATCACCGTCTCTTCGGGTGATCTTGTCGCGATCCAATCGCTCCAGCAGAGGCATGATCACTTTTCGAGAGGTGCCAAGATGCTGGCGCAATTCGGAGGCCGTCGCCCGACCTTTCATCTCTATAAAATTTCGCACTTGATCAATGGTACCCTGAAAAACCTTGGATCCCAAAGTCACCTTGGGGTCCAGCGGAGTAATCTGGCGGGTCCGCGAAAGAAACTTGTAAGCCGCCACATGATCCGGCGTCGTCTGCAATTCCGTCGGCAATGGAGGTGCCAGTCCTGCCTCATCGAGCGTTTTAAGAATTTCCGCTGCCGGTGCTTCCAGCTCGGGAGGAAGCTCAAGCGAGTGGGAATTATGGCAGATTATATTCTCTGCTACTTTAAAGTTTTTCTCTCCCAATTGAATCAAAAGAGCATCATACAGCCCCGGAACGGCGGTCGCGGTGCCCAGATTTTTTTTCACCAGATCGGTCGACATCCCCACGTGATCCGGATGGCTTGCGTGATAATCCTGCACCACCTTCGAGGCCTTCTTAACCAACTCCTTCCAATAAGGTGCGTGGGCAAAATGCTTGTCACCGCGAGCCACAATTTCGTTGGCCTTGGTCAGCTTTTTCAGCGCGGTTTTCATCTCTGCATCCGAGAATGGCAGCGATTGGGTGAGTTCCAGAGTCGGCACAAAGTGGTCTCGTTCAAGATGCGTCCGCAAGAGAACCTGAAGATCATTCGGGGCCTCCGCTCGGGCATGCAAGAACGACTGCCGCTGTTCGGAACGGAACTGCCTCCGCATCGGATGTGGATCAAGCACGATGGCTCCGGCCAGCGTGGCTTCACCGGAAAGCTCGCGAATCACAAGCCGCTCACCGGCCAGGGTGTGAATGGGATGATCAAAGCGTAGCTGCGCAATCGAAGTGTCGCCCGGACTGAGAACGATGTCCTCGGGGAAAAGGACTCTGGCCTGGGTGCGGCCCGATCCGTGGTGAACGAAGATTCGATGATTCGATTTCAGCGGTCGCTGGGTCCCCTTCTGTCCGGGGATGGGACGGTGGGCACGGGTGATTTCAACATCGATTTCCATCGTTGCTTCACCCGGACTTCCTCCCACCAAAAGATGCCCGCGAGAAACGCCCTTTTTGCCTTTTGCCGAGAGCGGCAGATCGGGGAGGTTGAGCGCAGTCCGCATTCCGGGCACCGCTTGCTCGAGTGAAGCATTGTGATTTTGAATCGAGCGGACATGGGTTCTAAGGCCCGAAGGATAAGCCGTGAGCTGGTTTCCCACCAAGAGCTTCCCTCCCGTCAGCGTTCCAGTCACCACCGTTCCTACTCCTTTTGGCGAGAAAGCGCGGTCCACCGCCAGACGCGGTTGCTCGAAGTCACGGGGATCTTCAGTCTCCGCAAGAGTATTCGCAATCGCCTCCTTCAACGCATTCATTCCGAGACCCGTCGGTGCGGAAACCGGGACGATGGGTGCACCCTCAAGAGCGGTGCCTTGTAAGTCGTCGGCGAGGATCTCGGTGACAAAGTCAAGATCATCCACGAGGTCCGCCTTTGTCAGGGCGACAATGAATTTTTTAATCCCCAGATAGGTGAGAATCTGGAGGTGCTCCTCGGACTGCGGCATCCACGAGTCATCCGCAGCGACGATAAAAATGGCGAGGTCGATCGACCCGACTCCAGCCACCATATTGTTCACGAAGTCGGCGTGCCCGGGAACATCGATCACCCCAATTTCAAAGGTATCATTTTGCGTCTTGGGAATCGGCAGCGAGAAATGGGCAAATCCCAGTTCGATCGTCACACCTCGCTCCTGCTCTTCCGGAAGACGGTCCGGATTGGTCCCTGTCAAAGTCTGCACGAGGGTGGACTTTCCGTGATCGATATGGCCGGCGGTGCCGATGATGAAATTTTTGGGCATGATTCTCAGGAGGCGGGGAAGATCTCAGCAATGCGGGCTTTCTCAAAATCGAAGGGCGTCATCTCAAGCGTGACCTTTGCACCCGGAACAATTTCTTCGCTTCTCGCTTCGAGTGCTTTGGCCGGATGCGCGATCACCTTCTTGCCGTTGGGAAGGCTGACTTGATAAGCGCGGTCGCTATAGATGAGCAGGACCTCGCCGGTCGTGATGATGGGTTCGGTGGGCACGCCGTGAATTTTGGATAGGTCAGCCGGAGAAGCAAGGAGGGAGAAGAAAAGCTTGTGGGAAGGAAACGACATGGAATGATGGGAAAAGATGGTTGCCCCAATGAATTGAATCCCTTCTTCGGAGAAATTATCGCCGTGATCGCATTCGACTCAGGAATCGCCGCATTAAAACGGCGGCTTTCCTTTTCAGGGTCTGCTGTGGTCGTCCTCGCTCTCTCCGCAAGGGTTCACTTTTGGTTGAGCCGGAAGCCGGCAAATCCATACACGGATTACGGGGAGGACAACTTCATCCGCATGTTCCTCAACCTGATCTTCATCGGCATCATCATGATGATGATCTGCAGCATTGAATTCTTCCGGCAGAGAACAAGCCCGCTTACTCCTCGACCTTCTTCAACGGGGTGATGGTGAGCCCTTTAAACTCCACCTCAACGCCTTCCGCCTGCAACGCGATCTGTCCGCTCTTGGCGGTGCAATTCTTCCCGTGGTTCACCATGTCACCGTTGACCCAGACTTTAATTTCATCACCCGGGCACTCGATGACCATCTTGTTCCACTCACCAACCGGCTTCTCGGAATTATCGGTGAGGTTGAGAATGCGACGCGCATCGCCCTGCTGTCCACCCCACTTTTGATTCTTGCCCTTGGGGCGTCGCTTTTCCATGTCCGGCACCTCGATATTCTCGGCAATACACCAGAAGTCGCCGGCATGACCACTATTCATCTGCACTTCGATGGAAGCCGGAAACATTTTGTAAAGCGCCCGCGGTGTGGACGCATGAACGAGAACCCCGCAATTCCCTGGCTTGTTCACGAAACGATACTCAAGCTCGAGTCGAAAATTTTCGTGCTTTTTGTCCGTGATGAGATGACCGCCCGGCTTGCCGAGACTCACCAACATCCCATCACGGACAATGAAGCTCGGCTTGATGTCAGGGTTCTTGTCAGCCGCCGGAACATCAGTGTGCCAGCCCTTGAGATCCTTGCCATTGAAAAGAGAGCCCGTTTCGGCATTCTGGGCCAGAGAGCTTGAGGCGGAGAACAAGCTGGCGAGAGCTACGGAGGCAAGGGGGCGGGAAATCAGTTTTGTGATCATCATGGCAGCAAGATGCTCCGGAAGCGCCGACGATTCAAGCGAGATCAATTCGCAGATTGCCTCCGGCTCTTCCAGCTCTTCCAATCGCGAATGAGCTTACCGTCGACCCGCCGCGCCATCGCTCCCTTCTCACCGTCAAAGTCTGATCCCACGTGAACTCCAACGACAATTTTACGCCCCCCTTTTTCGATCCAAACCGGCGCGCCACTCAGCCCCCTCGCGGTGGCCACGTTGTAGGTGAACAGATTTGGTCCGATCGCAGTCACCCGGCCTTCGCCTTCAAAAAGTCGTGAACCGGTCGCGCCTTTGATTTTCTTCGAATCGCCGGGGTAGCCGGCTACCTTCACCACATCCCCAACCTTCAGTTCGATGCCGGTTGAACTATTCAAGGTATACGAGGTCCTTTCAGGGAAGCTTCCACCCAAGTCGATAAAGCCATAGTCGTGCTGAATCATGCGATTGGAAGCCGATGGCTTCAACCAGGTGGAGATACTCCACTCAAAGCGCGGCGCTACCGTCCATACTCCGTCAAGCGGAATAGCACCTCGTTCCACCCTGCCTCCGGACACAAGGGCATCGACATAGTCTCTTCCCACCTTTGAAACATCCGGTTTCCCCACCAAAACTTCAATGGTATCAACCCGCCCCCAAGGGTAAGAGGCATTGAACAGGTTATGACCTGCCGTGAGCACGTAACGACCATCAAGCAAAACTCCGGATGAAATGGCAATCTGATCAAGAATCGCGGCATATTTACGATTCATTTTCAAATAACAAATCCCGTCAATCGCAGCTGCTGGCGACATTTTTTGATCAGGTGCGACCGATGGCCGCCGGATCTCTTTCCGGCTTGATGAAGGGGCACATCCCGGAATAGCGACCAAAGGTACAAAAGAGACGATGGCTAACCAGAGCCTAATTTTGTTCAGTCTGTATCTCCCCGCACTCATGATTGATTTTCGCTTCAACCTCTGAATCAGGCAAGTCGCTTCCCTCGACAAAAACCTGATGGTTTTTGGGTAGACACCAACGAGAGGAAAATGCCTTTCATCTTAAAAAACATCAGCCCGTGTGTGACCGAATGAAAAAACAGACAAGGCCGCTTCACGCTCCGCCCGCTTCCTGCTAAAACACGCCGATGCCGGATCGTTCGTCGAAAAAATCGCGGAGCAAGGGGGAGACAACCGAACAGCGGAAGCCTTCGCCCACTCTCCCACTTTGGAAAAAACTCGCTTTTTCCGTCCTGAGTCTCGCCCTCTTTTTTGGACTGATTGAGGTCATCCTCATGGCGATCGGAGTGAAACCACTCTCCTACGAGAAAGATCCCTACGTCGGTTTCTCTTCACAAATCCCCCTGTTTATCTCGCAGGAAAACAGCGAAGAAATGTTGGTCACCGCCCGCAACAAGCTGGCCTACTTCAACAAACAGGAATTCAGCCGCGAGAAGCCGGACGATACCACGCGCGTTTTTTGTCTCGGTGGGTCCACCACTTACGGAAGGCCCTACGATGACACCACGTCCTTTTGCGGCTGGCTACGCGAGCTTTTGCCCGCTGCTGATCCCGAAAAGAAATGGGAACTCATCAACGGCGGCGGGATCAGCTACGCGAGCTACCGGGTCGCCGCTCTCATGGAGGAACTCGCTGATTACGAGCCCGACCTGTTCATCGTTTATTGCGGGCAGAATGAATTTCTCGAGCGCCGCACCTACTCCGGCATTATCGAGATGCCGGAAACCGTCCGCGGGCTCAGTGCCGTGCTTAGCAAGACACGAACTTACAGCGGGATCTCCCGACTCATTGACAACTCTGATAAACCCTCCGAAGAGGAAACCGAGAAGCTGGACGGCGAGGTCAACACCATCCTTGACCAATCAATCGGTCCCAAGGACTACGAGCGGGACGAAGAGCTGGAGGCCCAGGTCATCTCGCATTACCGCTTCAACATGGCCCGCATGGTGGACATTGCCCGGGCCGCAGGGGCCAAGGTGATCTTTGTCACTCCGGCATCAAACCTCCGCAACTGCTCGCCCTTTAAAAGCCAGCACCGCGATGGCCTCAGCGGACCGGATCAAGAGAAGGTGAAAGAGCTTATTGCCAAAGCAAAACAGCAACTCGCTGCCAAGGAATTTGCGGAAGCCCTCGAATCGCTCGACACCGCAACCCAGACCGATGACCAATACGCGCACGCTCACTACTACCGGGGACGGGCGCTGGAGGGTTTGCAAAAATTCGACGAGGCAAAGATCGCTTACGAACGGGCCCTCGATGACGACGTGTGCCCTCTCCGGGCACGTTCTCCCATGCCCGGCATTGTTGCAGAGGTCGCAGCAGATCGCGACGTTCCCGTGGTCAATTTTTTGGATCTTGTCGAACAAAAATCCGCGCACGGGATTGCAGGTGCAGATCTCTTTCTTGATCACGTTCACCCCACCATCGAAGGCCATCGCTTGCTCGCTCTCGAGATTTTCGATGAAATGGTAGAACAGAATTGGCTCACTCCCAGAGACGACTGGGGAGAAGAATCAATCAGCAAGGTCGCTGCCGCGATCATGAAAAAGGTAGATCCCAAAAAGCAGGGAATAGCGATGAGAAACCTCTCCAAAGTTTATTCGTGGGCAGGTAAAATGGAGGACGCTTATGCCGCGGCTAAAAAAGCGCTGGAACTCTTTCCCGGCGACGCCGAGGGTTACTATCAGGCCGGAAATCTCGCCCGCCAACTGGGGAACAAGGAGGAAGCAATCGCAAAGCTTTCCCACCTTGTTGGAGTCAAACTCAGTCCGCAAATCACCTATTACACCAAGGCCCACATCCAGCTCTCAGATCTTCTTTCCGAACAAGATCAATTTGATAAAAGCGAAGGGGTAGCCCGCAAGCTTGTGCAACTGGTTCCTGGCAGCGCTCCCGGAATCGGCCAACTCATCAAGCTTCTCCGCCTGCACAGCCAAAAGCTCCTTAAAGCCAACAAGCCGGGCGAAGCCGCCAAACGACTTCGGGAACTCTCAGCCTTGCAACCGGACGACTTTGATGTCCGGGTCCAATTGGGCGTTTCCTTGGTTCGGGCTGGCGACTTTCCCGCCGCCGCCACCGCCTTGAAGACCATCATCGAGGCAAAACCTGATTACCTTCCGGCTTACGATAACCTCAGCTACGTCCTTGCCCAACTGGGTCGTCTCGATGAAGCCGAGCAAACCTGTCTAGAGGCCCTCAAGATCAGCCCCGACCACCAGGCCGCGAAAAAGAACCTCGCCCTGATCCGGCGTAAAAAGGCCACCGGAAACTAGAACTGACGAAAGTAGTCCTGTGGATCTCTCGCTTGTCCGCGCTTGATCCAGTAGCTCTCCGCCTTGGGATTCAATCGACGTTTTAGAGCATCGTATCGAAAGAGCCTCATCATGAGACCAATCGGAAAAACGAGCAGATAGAAGACAAGAGCCAACAGAACGTGCGAAACAATCCACCCGATTGGAAAAACCGCGGCCAGCCAGCCCGCAAAAATCCACTTCCGAAACGGAGGCACAAGGTGGTAGGTCAGGATGATCAGGCCCGAAGCAATCCAGATCCATTGCGCCAGTTCAGGAGCTCCAAAACGCCATTTCGCAAACCCTCCGATCATTCCCCCAAAAAGCGCGAACAAGGGGCCGAACCAGAGGAGTTCCTTGCGACTGAATTCCTTCCTCAGCGTGATCACTCTCCGCCCCCTTTCTTCTTCTCTTTCAGCAACACCAGATCCTCGAGAACCAGCACATCCATTTCCGTTGCCATAAAACAACGATAAGCGTCATCGGGATCACACACGATGGGCTCACCCCGGACATTGAAACTGGTATTCACCACCATCGGGCAACCGGTGAGTTCTTCAAATGCTGACACCACCTTGTAATAAAAACCGTGTCGCCCTGCGTCCAGGGTCTGCACCCGTGCCGAATCGTCCACATGGGTGATCGCCGGAACCTCCGAGCGCACCGCATGAAGTCGCTCCAACCCGCTTGCCTCCGAAACGTTTCCTTTTATTCTCCGGCTCCCCTGGACCTTGGTCACCAGAAGCATGTAGGGGCTTTCCTGCCCTTCCTCAAACTCGAACCAATGAGCAGCCCTATCTGCGAGGACGGATGGCGCGAAAGGGCGAAATGACTCCCGGTATTTGATTTTCAGGTTAATCACCCGCTGCATCGAATCGCTCCGCGGATCCCCAAGAATACTGCGACACCCGAGGGCCCGTGGACCGAATTCCATTCTTCCCTGCATCAACCCGACCACATTGCCGGCTGCGATTTGCCTTGCGACCCAGCGGGCCCGTTCCTCTTCACCGTCAATCACTTCGTAAACCGCTCCTTCACGCGCAACGGTCTTGAGACAATCCTCTCGGCTAAAGCAAGGCCCCAGCAGGGACCCTTTTTGAGAATCGCTCCTCCCGGTGTCACGAGGTTTCTCAAGGAGTTGATGCCAGATGAATTGTGCCACTCCGAGCGCTCCTCCGGCATCATTTGAAGCAGGCTGGATCCAGAGATCGTCAAAGATTCCTTCCGCAAGAATTCTGCCATTCCCAACGCAGTTTAATGCCACTCCGCCGGCGAGACAGAGATTCGGCATTCCAGTCATGGCACGGACATGGCGGGCACAGCGAACCATGATCTCTTCCGTCACTTTCTGAATCGAGGCCGCGACATCCATGTGATGTTGATCGAGATCCGATTCAGGCTCACGTGCCGGACTTCCAAACAAACTCTCAAACTTTCTGGAAATCATCGAGAGCCCCGAGGTGTAATCGAAGTACGACATGTCCATGCGGAAGGAACCATCGTTTTTCACGTCCAAAAGGTGCTCAAAAATCAAATCGTAAAACCGTGGCTCACCATAGGGGGCCAGGCCCATCAGTTTGTATTCCCCGCCATTCACCTGAAATCCGCAATATTGGGTAAACGCGGAATACAACAGACCAAGCGAGTGGGGAAAATGGAGTTCGTGCGTCAACTCGATCTGATTCCCCCTTCCCGTTCCAATACTTGTGGTGGCCCATTCCCCCACCCCGTCCAGGGTGAGAATGGCGGCCTCCTCGAATGGGGACGGGAAGAAGGCACTGGCAGCGTGCGACTCATGGTGCTCCGTGAAGACAAACCTCTTGCGATAGTCTCCGCCCAGCGCCTTCCGCATCTCACGGGGCAAATGCAACTTCTGCTGCAACCAAACCGGAATAGATTTGAAGAAGGAACGAATTCCAAGAGGAGCGGTAGCCACGTAGGTCTCCAGCAAGCGCTCGAATTTAAGGAAGGGTTTATCGTAAAATCCAACGTGATCGAGATCGCCCGCCGAAATGCCTGCTTCGGTGAGGCAGTATTCGACCGCCTGCTTCGGAAACCCAGCGTCATGTTTGACCCGGCTGAAGCGCTCTTCCTGGGCCGCCGCCACAATCTCGCCATCGACCAGGAGGACTGCCGCCGAGTCGTGGTAAAATGCCGAGATCCCCAAGATTGCCGCCATCTTCCGGCTAGAAAAAGGGATAAATGAAGGGAGCCAAGGGCGTCTGGCTAATGATCACCAGAACAATCAGGAGGAAGAGCACGATCAGAATGGGAGTCAGCCACCACTTTTTGTTCTGGCGCAAAAACCCCCAAAATTCGCTCATAAATCCGGGCTGCCGATCTTCCGCCATCTCAGAAAACTCCGTTGTGGATTGCGATTGGGGGAATTGTCGTTCAGCCATGCCAAACAGTAGCCAAAATTTCACGGATCTTTCCAGCAGGAAAGATAATCTGGAACCTACTTCTTCGAGGGTAGGAAAGACGGAATCGATGATTACTTTTCCCTCGCCAATCGGGCCTCCGGACGTTCTACTGATGGGGAACGTGGGATTGAAAAGGGGTGATTAGACCATCCACGCCCCCTAGGTTGTAACCTCCCCAAAAAGTCTTCAAACAATCTATGAAAACCCGATCACTCTTGAAAATTCTAGCCGTCTCCGGCCTGCTGACAGCAGGCGGCCACGCTGCTGATCTCTTCCTGCAGGCTCGAACGCAGGTTTCGTCTAACAACGCCAACTTCGATATCTCGGTCTTTGACGGCAACGCCGGCTACAATGACCGTGGGAATGGAGGCGCCGAGCCTGGCGTTCCAGCTTTCCGCAACACCTTCGGCGAGGGCACCGTGGCCGACTATAATTTCGTGGGCAACGAGGGCACCGGCAGTCCGCTGGTCACCTACGCGAGCGGGACCGCAGGCTTGATTCCAACTCCCACCGCTCCGCCTGAAAATACTCATGGCAACGGAGAGGACTGGGCAAACGTTTGGACCACCAGCGACCCGGGCGCGGACCTCGAATTTTCGGGATCGCCCAAAGATCACAACCCCACCAACACCATCGGGGCAGCCAATACCTTTGCCCGCGCCGCCGAGGTCACGGGAACCATTGACATCTCCTCCTTGACAGTTGGAACAGTCTATATTCCCCACGGTACTTTCATCAACAACTGGACCGTCACCCTCACCATGTCCGGTCCGGGACAGGACGACATCGTTGTCACCGACACCCAGGGTGGAAACGGTCCGGGAACCAACCTTGGCTGGATCTCCGAGTTCAATTTTGTCGACGCAGCTGCTTATGACACTATCACCTATAATTACACCAACGCCGATCGTGACGGATCCCGTGCCCGCTTTATGGGTGTCATCCTCACAGGTAGCGTAGCGGCCGACCCCGATGATATTGATAGCGACTTCATCCCCGACCTTTGGGAGGACGAACACTTCGGTAACGACGATGGCATTGTCCAACCCACCGATCTCACCGGAACCGACGGGACCGGAGATGCCGACGGCGACGGCGCCACCGAGCGGCAGGAGGAAGCAGCACAATCGGACCCCAACGTTCCGGATAGCGATGGGGATACCCTGACCGATGGAGAAGAAATCAACACCCACGGGAGTGACCCCACCCTTCAGGATACCGATGGTGATACCCTTAGGGACGACGCCGAGGTCAACATCCATATGAGTGATCCCACCCTCCAGGATACCGATGGCGATACCCTCAACGATGACGAAGAGGTCGTCGAAGGGACCGACGGCTTTGTCACCAATCCCGCGCTTCCCGACAGCGACGACGATGGCGTTCGTGACGATGTTGATACCAAGCCCAACGAGCCCACCAATGACAACGACGGAGACGGACTTGGAAACCGAGAAGAGCGCGACGATTACCAAACCGACCCTCTCTCGGACGACTCTGATGGAGATAGCATTCTCGATGGCGAGGAAGTGGAAGCCGGAGAAGATGGCTTTGTGACTAATCCCAATGAGGCCGACTCCGACCTGGACGGTTTCACCGACGCCATTGAAATCAACGGCGGCTCAGATCCCACCAACGCCGACTCCGTTCCCGGGGGCGTTTCCAATCTTGGCTTTATCGAGCGGGTGCAGGTTTCCACCAACAATGCCAACTTTGATATCTCGGTCGTTCCCGGCGCAGCCGGTTACAATGACCGCGGCATCGGCGGTGCCGAACCCGGTACGCCCAGCTTCCGCACCCCCTTTGGTGAAGGCACCGTTCTCGACTACAACTTTGTCGGCAACGAGGGCACCGGAAGCGCCCTTACAACCTACGCCAGCGGAGAAGCCGGCCTTATTCCAACCCCCACCGCACCGAGTGCAAACGTTCACGGAAGTGGAGAGAACTGGGCAAACGTCTGGACCGTCAGCGATCCGGGCCAGGAAATGGACTTTGCTGCCTCGATCAAAGATCACAACCCCACCAACACGATTGGTGCGGCCAACACCTTTGCCCGCGCCGCCGAGGTGACGGGAACGGTCGACATCAGCGACATCGACGAAGGCACCCTTTACTTTCCCCACGGGACCTTCATTAACCAATGGACCCTCACCCTGACGATGTCAGGAGCCGGCCAGCCTGATATTGTTGCCCTGGACACACAAGATGTCAACGGACCGGGAACCAACTTCGGCTGGATCACCACCTTCAACTTTATCAACAAAGGCGGTTATGACACCATTACCTATAATTACACCAATGCCGACCGCGATGGTTCACGCGCCCGCTTCATGGGAGTCATCCTGGTCGCTGAGTCGAATCCAGTTCCATTGGAAATTACGGATCTTGCGTTCTCCCGCGAAACCGGACCGGACAACATCATCGTTGATCTGACCTTCAACTCCAAGGAGGGACGAACCTACAGCATCTTCACCAGTGCGGATCTATCGCTCCCACTGGAGAGCTGGCTTGAATTGGACGACGGATACGAAGGGAGTGATGGAAGCAGTATTTTCACAGTCAATTACAATGGGAGCGGTCTTCCACTCACTGACAAACAGTTCTTTGTCGTAAGAGAAAACTAAACGAAGGCCCCTTCTTTCAATTTGACAAAAACCTCTTGACATATTTCACCACCTACGTTTGTTAATTGGAGACTGACCTACATAAAATATGAAAAAATGCAAAATAACGATCCTAACCGCTCTTTTGCTGGGTGCAGTCGGTGCAAACGCCGCCTCGCTGGTATTAACCTCGCGAACGCAGGTTTCCTCCAATAACGCCAACTTCGACATTTCGGTCTTCGACGGAAATGCGAAATATAACGACCGGGGCCTCGGTGGTAGCGAACCAGGCGTCCCCACCTCGCAGACGACTCTCGGTGATGGTACCGTCCTGAGTTACAATTTCGTCGGCAATGAGGGAACTGGGAGTGCCTTGACAACTTACGCAAGTGGTGGATCAAGGACTCCAACCCCCACGGCTCCGGCTGCCAGCGTTCATGGCAATGGCGAGGATTGGGCAAATGTCTGGACCACCAATGACCCCGGAGCCGCCCTTGACTTCGGTGGTTCCACTAAAAATCACAATCCCACCGGGATCGCCGGAGCCGTTAACACTTTCGCGAGAGCCGCCGAAGTTGATGGCTCTATCGATATTACCGGACTGGCCTCAGGTGATATCTACATTCCCCATGGAACCTTTATCAACCAGTGGACGCTTACTCTGACGATGAGCGGACCGGGCCAAACCGATGTTGTCGCCTTTGACACACAAGATATCAACGGGCCAGGAACCAACTTGGGCTGGATCACCAACTTCACCTTCACCAACGAAGGTCAGTACGACACGATCTCCTACAATTACACCAATGCCGACCGGGACGGCTCTCGCGCCCGCTTCATGGGTGTCGTGCTGACTCCGCAGGCCATTCCAGAGCCCTCTTCTCTGGCGCTGCTCGGACTTGCCGGCCTCGGCCTGTTGCGCCGCCGACGCTAAACGGTGATTGTCATCTAGATTTCAAAAAGCCGCGCAGTCCGCTGCGTGGCTTTTTTTATTGCCCGGCTCAGGAATAAACCACAACCGGACCCACTCCACTGCCACCCTGCACCTGACGGAGTTTTTCCACCGCCATTTTAATTCGCTCCACCGCTTCATCGGTGTCTTCTCTAGTCGTGAAACTTGAGAAAGAAATCCGCAAACTGCTTTTCGCTTGATCGTCGGAAATCCCCATCGCTTTCTGCACATGACTTGGCTGCTGTTTTCCGGTCATGCAGGCACTTCCGGTCGAGATCTGCACACCGGATTCATCCAGCAAGATGAGCAAGCCCGCGCCTTCGCAACCTTCAAAGGAAACATGAGCGCAGGTCGGCACGCGGTGCTCGCGGGAGCCATTCAAGATCACACCCTCGATTTCTTCGCAGAGCCGGTTTTCAAGATGATCACGGTTCGCCGCCACGCCGGCGTGTTGATCTTTCTCCAGAGCAGCCTTCATCAAAGCGGCCGCCTTCCCGAGACCAACAATATAGGGCACATTTTCCGTGCCACTTCGGTGCCCAAACTCCTGTCCGCCCCCGCGAATGAGGGGCTCAAACCGGACTCCTTCGCGCAAATAAAGCGCGCCGATACCCTTCGGCGCGTGAAACTTGTGACCGCTGATGCTCAGAAAATCCACCGGCACCTCGCGCACGTTGACCGCCGTCTTACCAACCGCCTGGATGGCATCGGTATGGAAGGCGATTCCGTTCTCCTTCGCGATTTCACATGCCTCTCCCACCGGCTGGATCACCCCGGTCTCGTTATTTGCCCACATGATGCTGGAGAAGCCGGTCTCGGCGCCCTCGCACGCTTCGCGAAATTCATCAAGCCGAAGTCGCCCCTCTTCGTCCACCCCGCAACGATGAACCTCGAACCCAACATCTTTCATCGCCTGACACGGCCGTAAAACCGCACTGTGTTCAATTTCTCCCGTGATCACGCGTGAGGTCTTTCGCCCGTATACGCGCGCCAGTGACTTTAAAACCATATTGTTGGACTCCGTCCCGCAACCAGTGAAAATCACTTCGTCCTCCTTGGCTCCGATCAATTCCGCCACCTGCCCACGCGCCTCGGCAATGGCCTTCTTGACCATCCGGCTCGCCCGATATCCGCTCGAAGGATTGTGAAAATGCTCCGTCAAAAAGGGCATCATGGCCTCCACCACTTCGGGATGCACCGCCGTCGTCGCGTGGTTATCGAGATAGATCATTGAAGAGATGTAATGCGCCCCCTAGCTTTCGGCAAGCCGTTCTCCAACATGTCCATTCGCCGCCTACGCCAAATCCTGACCTACCTCACGGTCATCCTTGCCACCCTTGTTGCTATGCTGCTCTTCCAGCGCTACCAGCAGCAAAAGGGACTCCGCGCCGTAGCCGCTGAAATCACCACCACTTGCCAACTTCCCGAGATCCCCGAGGAAATCGACGTTCGACACGCTCACATTGATCCTTCTGAAAATCAGGATTTTATCGATGTCATCCTCACTCTCAGCGGCCCGACTGAAACTCTCGACAAATGGCTTGAAAAGGTCGACGAGTGGGAGAAAAAACGTCCGGGCGTGATTCAGAACCACCGGATTCGTGAAGCGGAAATGAGTTCCCGGGTCGACTTCACCGCTGAAGTTTACTTAAAGTAATGCATGCGCATCCTTCTTCTCCTCCTCCTTCATAGTTCGTACTCAATTTTCGCAGCTCAAAAGCCCAATATCCTCTTCATCGCCATCGATGATCAGAACGACTGGATCGGCTGCCTGGGCGGACACCCGAACGCCCAAACTCCAAACATCGATAGACTGGCATCGCAAGGCACCCTTTTCACCAACGCCCATTGCCAATCCCCTCTCTGCAATTCATCCCGGGCCAGCCTCATGATGGGCCTCCGCCCGGACTCCACCGGTATCTACGGACTCGCTCCCTGGTTCCGAAATCTCCCCGAGTTCAAAGACCTCACCGCCCTCCCGCAACACCTCAAAGCCCACGGCTACACCACCTACTCCGCCGGCAAAATCTACCACGGCGGCTACGGCCGCAAAAAAACAGACCAGGAGTTCGACCACCTCGGCCCCGGCGCCACCGGCGCGCCCTTCCCCAAAAAGAAGCTCGTCGATACCCCCAGCAAAATGCGCCTCGTCGATTGGGGAGTCTTCCCCCATCAGGACGAGGACAAGGGCGACTACAAGATCGCCGAGTGGGCGATCAAAACCCTCGACTCAAAACCCAAGGGCCCCTTCTTCCTCTCGGCCGGATTTTTCCTTCCCCACGTTCCTTGCTTCGCTACCGAGAAATGGTTCGACATGCACCCCGGTGACAAAACCAAACTCGCTCAAATCAAACGCGACGACCGCAGTGACACCCCGCGCTTCTCCTGGTACATGCACTGGTCGCTGCCCGAGCCCCGCCTCCGCTGGCTCGAGGAGCACAATGAATGGATGAATCTCACCCGCAGCTACCTCGCCTGCACCAGCTTCGTCGATGCCCAAATCGGGAAGCTCATGGAAGCTCTCGAGCGCAACGGCTACGCCGACAACACCATTATCGTCCTCTGGTCGGACCACGGTTGGCACATCGGCGAAAAGGGCATCACCGGAAAAAACAGCCTCTGGGATGATGGCACCCGCGTGCCTCTCATCTTTGCCGGACCGGGAATTGCCAAAGGCGTCTCCAGCCAACCCGCCGAGCTTCTCGACATCTACCCCACTCTTTCCGAACTCATCGGCGCGAAGGCTCCCGGCCACCTCGAAGGCATCAGCCTGATGCCCCAGCTCAAGAACGCTGCCACCAAACGCGAGCGCCCGGCCATCACCACCCACAACCACGACAATCACGGCATCCGCTCGGAAAATTGGCGCTACATCCACTACGCCGACGGCAGTGAGGAACTCTACGACATGGTCAAAGACCCCAACGAGTGGACCAACCTCATCGGCAAACCCGGCTACGATCAGGTCATTGCCGAGCACAAAAAGTGGATCCCAAAGGTGAGCCGTAAACCCGCCCCCGGCAGCCGCTCCCGCATCCTCACCTACGACAACAAAACCAGGGAAATCGTGTGGGAAGGCAAGCAAGTCCTCCCCACCGACCCAATCCCGATGGACCGGTAAGATACCCCCTAAAGTTCGTCATCGGACCTTCGCCCAACCAAGTCACAGCGCGACCCGTCCCTGTTGCTCCCCTAACTTGTGCCCATTTGCGACTGAAGGCTGAATGGCACTTGATTCAGGCCAAAAAGGATTCGTTTCCGGAGACCTTTGGAACGGATCCCACGGATATTACCCTTCTGGCCTATATCCTCCCTTTCAACCCCGACGCCGGAGAAATGATCCGGGTGGTTGCAAGGATCCCCAGATAGGAGAAAAAACTCATTACACTCAAAACCTTTGAAGTTGGTCTATTTGCGTTCCTTGATCTTCGCCAATTCCTTGGCCTTGCTTGCTTCCCAGGCGGCTTTGTCCTTGAGGAACTTTTCCTTGAGCCTGGCTAGAGTCGCTTCCGCTTCCTGAAGCTGCCGCTCGGTGTCGCCCAACTCTAGTTCCTTGCGAACCTTGCCGTTAAGCTGACGTCGGTAGCTGCTGGCTGCGACTCCTTCGGGAATCGGAAACGCCACCGGAGTTTCCTCCTGAAACCAATCGTCACTCCGCTGTGTCGCCAGTGGGATTTGACGTGCGCTCGTCAGGTTGGACATCGGATTGCGGGCCCAGGCATAGCGGTAGTGCACCGGCTCAACCACGTGCGGATTGCTCAGAACGAGAACGTTCCGCTTTACGCGGGGACGATTACGATTGTCCACTCCGTCCGTGCCATACTCGATCACCGCCGGATAAAACTTGCGATCTTCCCCCGCGATCGCAAAGCCCAACATCTTGCCATCGCTGTCATCTTTCGTCCGGATCTCCGTCGACATCATCAAAGTCATTTTCCCGTCTTCCTTCTTCACCTCCCGAATCGTAGGCGGCAGCCAGAACTCATCATTCAAGACTCCATATTGAGTCGCCATGGCCCACTTCGCGGCACGCTCGCCAACCGGCACTTTGATCTGGGGATGATACCAACTCTTACGAAAATCGTACGAACTTGCAAAGCCAATTGTCTTGTCACCGGCCTTCTGAAAATCGAGGAAGGTTTGATATTGCGCCTCTCTTATTCCGGGACCGGCATCGTTCATGGGTTTAAGAAAATTCTCCTCCGTCTGCGGTTCGCCGGCCGAACACAACGATATGACACAGAACGGCAATTCAGGATCATTGAAAGCCGCACGCCATGAGGTGATCATCTTTCCGAAAACTTGGTAATACATTCTCGCTCCCGCCGAACCGGCAAAACAATTGTTGTATCCCTGATGAAAAACCGCGCCTTTCACCGAGAGGCCCTTCATTGGGGAAATCATCCCCGCATAACAATATCCCGGACGATTGTGATCGGCCTTCGGCCCCGGTCGCAAATCCGATGGCGGTTTGCTACCCGCAGGCAAGGGCTTGCCGTCCTTCTCCGCCTTTTCTTTCTTACGTTCATAATTTTTGATCCGTCCTTCCAGATCGGTCTTGGCATCGTAGGCCGCAATCTTCTCATTCCACTCCGCAAGCTTCGCCTGCGTCTCTTCCCCCTGGATTTGCTTCATGATATCCTCCGGTGTCCACGTCTCTACCGTGGTTCCACCCCGGGAAGCATCAATCAAGCCAATGGGAACCTGCGAAGCCATATGCACGCGACGCCCAAAAACGTAACCAATGGCGGAAAACTCCTTTACAGTTTCCGGCGTGCAAACCTCCCAATATCCTTTGCGAAAGTGACGGCTAGACCAGCTGCTGTATTCGTACAAACCCTCGAAGCTCTTCACCGCTTCAAATCCTTTTCCCTGCGGAACAGTGAGCAATCGGATCTCCGGATAATTCGCCGAAGCAATCTCCATTGCTCCATCATCCACCTTTGCCAACTCAAATTCCATATTACTCTGACCTCCCAACACCCAGACATCGCCCACAAGAATATTCTCCAAGGTGATGGTCTTATCCTTACCTTTGGCAACCAGGTTCTGCGGATTCCTGCTGGCCGGCTTGGCCATCAACGTCGCCGCCCAAGCGCCCTTTTGATCAGCAACAGTCAAAAGTGATTCACCCCGAAAGAAGATCGTCACCTTCTCCCCCGGAGCAGCCCACCCCCAGATCCTAACAGGCTTGTCCCGCTGCAAAACCATGTTGCTTTGGAAGGTATTGCTCAAACTAAACCCCTCACCAATGGCGGGAACCTCCACCACGTTTTCACGCGGCATTTTTTGAGCGTAAAGCAAACCTTCCGACACGATCGTCAGCGAGACACATAGGATTGGGAAAAAACGATTGTTCATTGGTGGATTCATGGATTTAAGAAAGAAGTGAGATCGTTGGAAAGGACAACTCCCTCAACGACCTACCCGCAAACGAGTATTTCAGGCTAATGGCTTCACTAAAAGCCCACCGATGATCTGGACCAACCGGGTTTCCCTGAGGGGTCGTCAAAAAATGCCAAACGACACCTTGTGTCATCCGGGAAAACAATTCCGGACGTACTCCGGCGGACCCACAATCACAAAGAAGATCGAGACCGGGCGATTTTGCCTCGTTCATCCCGGAAGACGACCAGTATGCTTCTACATAGCGAGCTGCGTGACATTAATCAGCACAAGATAACGACCGACTTTCCCCACAAAGGTCAGGATCCAAAACAAGGTAAAGTTGACTCTCATCACTCCGGCCAAAAAGGTAAGGGCATCTCCGCCAACCGGAGCCCATGCCAGAAGAAGGGACCAGACTCCATACTTTTGAAACTACTTCTGCGCGCGGAAACGTTTACCAACCTTAAAAGGAAACCATTTTCGGTCCTGATATCCTTCAAGATAACGGCCAAGGACCCAATTGGCAGCTGAACCGAGGGTATTCCCAAGCGACGCAACCAGCCATATCCAAACCCATTCTTCGGGGCGATCAACCACTATGCCAACGACAATCACTTCTGAGTAAAAGGGAAGAATCGTCGCAGCAAGGAAAGCCCCTCCAAACATGAGGAGATAGGCTTTCATTCCTCACACTCGGGGATCAAGGTTTCAGCAACGCTGCATCGTGCACGACGCACCAGCTCCGCAAAAGTATTTCGCTGCCTCTTCAAATAAAACAAGTGTTCAGGATGCCATTGCACCCCGACAAGCCAAGGATGGGAATTTGCTTTGATGGCCTGAACAAAAAATCCAAATCCCTCGCGACCACACGGACTCTTTCTCCAAGGCGGTCGATTGCCTGATGGTGCAGACTGTTGATCCGCCACCGGATTAAGCTGCGCTGGGTCTTAGGCGGGTTCAAATTCACCTGCATGCTCTTTCAGAAGCCTCATCACGCCATCCAGTGAAGTCGTAATATCGTAATCCCCGGGTTCACACACCTCCTCCATCAAGGGCAGGAGGGCATCCCAGAATCCAACTCCATTCTCGTCCGGGCGATTGAAGATCACGACCTTCTTGCCCTTCATCAGATCACTTCCCTCGTGCTTGAAAATCATCAGCGCAAAGAGCTCCTGTACCGTGCCCGCTCCTCCGGGAAAGATCACAAAGGAGACCAAATTCTCGATCATCACCTCCATGCGGGTGTAGATATCCTGACTCAGCCAGAAGCAGGAAAGCCCCTCCGGGAGGCCCTCAAGTTCAATAATATGAGGAACGTTTGAACCGGCCGTCCAGCCTCCCGCGGCCACCGAACCGAGAACCACCGCGCCCATGATCCCTGACTTTCCGGCCCCCGAGACACAGCAAAATTTATTTTCAGCCAACCGTCTTCCCAGCTCCTCCCCATCTGCGATATAAGATGAGTCCTTAAGGGTAGCCGAACAAAACACGCAAACAAAGCCGATAAGATCAGCAGACGGAGGAGCATCAGCTTCGGGAATCTCCGTATTACAAGCGATCTCACGATTGGGGTCTGGGAATTCGCCCTGCATCGCCAGACCAAGCCTTTTGATCACCTTGCCGGTTTCGAGGCGCTCAGCAAAAACTCCCGGAAGTCCTGCTTTACCGTTCCCAATTCGCGCAAGCGACCCAGCAGGTTAAAGAGTGGATCCCAGGAACCATCGCTATTAAGGATAATCGTGGGCTTCCCCTGAAGGTATTTATCGAGAGTCGATATCCCACAAAAACGGAAATCGCCTTAAACATGTCCTCGAGAGTGGCTCCCGGTGTGAAGACGAAGGCATCCGTTTCTTTAGTTTTCTTCTCAATATTGTTAAGTGTAATCCGCTGGTCACCATTCGAATTATAGATATCCCATCCGGCATTGAAGAGGTGGAACAAAAGCTTCGCTCGGGCCGAGCGACCGGGATCATTAGAACCTTAGAACCGATCATAGTTCCGGAAAGTCTGACAGTTGGCATATTCGGAAAATAGGTTAAAATTTTCGTGGGAAATTTGCCCCTCGAAAGGATTCCTAACATAGCGCAATCCCGCGTCATGAAAGAAAAATTTCTGTAAACAGCACTCTCCGAGGCAAGGGTGGGACTTGCCGAAGGAGGCGTCCCGGTTGCGAGTATCATCGTGCATCAGGAAGACATCATCGGCCGCGGACACAACCGCCGGGTCCAGGAGGGAAGCACGGTCTTTCATGGGGAGATCGACGCCTTGGAGAATGCCGGGCGACAACCCGCCGTCTTCTACCGTGATTGCGAACTATACACGACCCTCTCACCCTGCCCGATGTGCAGTGGAGCCATCCTCCTTTACGGCATTCCCAAGGTGATCGTTGGGGAGAATCAATCCTTCATGGGCGAAGAGGAACTCCTTTGCCCCCGGGGAGTTGAAGTAGACGTCGTTCAGGACAAAGAATGCCAGGAAATGATGAAGCAATCCATCGCCGACAAACCCGAGCTCTGGAACGAGGACATTGGAGTATGATTACTTGGGCTCTACTCCACGCTTCCTCATGATAGCAACCAGAGCGCGCTCACTCTTCTCAATCGGCCGAAAATTTCCCGGTCGATATCCCTGGGCAATCTTTAGCGGAGTCCAGCCTGACTTATTTTTCTGGTGCCATACTTTGATATCAGCCCCCAGCTCATCGAGGAGGGCCATCATTTCGGGAGCACTCTTGTATGCAGCGGCATGCATCACGGTCTCGCCACGGTCATCCTTCACATTGATGTCAGCCCCTTCTTTCACGAGGTATTTTACGACCTCGAGGGCAGATCTGAGATCGGCTGCTTCTTCGCCCGGAGCAGTCACTCCCATGCCGGAGGCGGCCAGCAAAGGGGTGGTCCCGCAATGATTGGCCACCTTCGGATTGGCCCCCACTTCTTCGAGAACCTTCAAAAAAGCAAGATCAGCGGTTTGAGCCGCAAGAAGATAGGGAGTGGCACCTTTGCGATCAACCCGCGCGGTACCGGCCGGACCACCTTTGATTTTGAGATTCGGGTCAGCTCCGTGTTTGACTAGGACCTTGACCAGTTCCAGACTCGTCATTCTTCCTGAACCCCGAGGCGTCGGGAGCCCGTCGTCACCGTCTCCCTTGACCGATTTGCGCACCCAACTCAACACATGAAGCGGAGCATATCCAGATCCCAGATCATTAGGATTTGCTCCCATTGTTAGGAGATACGCCGCCAGCTCAAAGTGACCATTTTCGATCGCGAGCATCAAGGGAGTGGTGCCATCCCGCATGCGCTTGCGCCCCCGCCTGACTTTGGCAGCCTCATTCACATCAGCGCCCTCGTCGAGGAGAGCCTTGGCCACATCGGCGTACCCCTGCCGGACGGCAAAGAGGAGTGGAGTAAAGCCGGAATCGAGAGGTTGTTTAAACTCGGCTCCTTTCTCCAGTAAATATCGGACCACTTCGACGTGTCCCTCGGCAGCAGCCCACATGAGCGGAGTTTGCTGACGGTGTTCTTGGGCATCAATCTTGGCTCCCGCTTCTACCAAAAACTTCACCGCAGGCAGCTTCCCGGTCCGACTAGCCGTATGCAGAGGCGTTTCGTTTCCCGGTAAAGCGAGATTGGCATCGGCCCCTGCTTTCAACAGCTGTCCGACCATTATTGAGTTGCCGCTTTGGCAGGCCAGCGAGAGTGGGGTAACGCCATAGCGGTTGAGCCCGTTGACCGAAGCGCCGTCTTTGATCAAAGCCTGAACTCTGGCCAGGTCGTTCTGATGAGCCGCTTCGATCAGCGGGTTTGCTTGCAAAGGCGACAGCAAGAGGCAGCTGAAAGCTTCCGCTTTCGGTATCGCTTTCACTACCGAAAGCAGGAGCTTCCGGCTACTCATCATAGCGAGATCATTCCGTTGCTGTCCCCAAATTTTTCGACCTTGACGCCCGCCCGATCGAGGAGAGTGAGATGCAGGTTCGCCAGAGCCGTTGGCTCGTCGAAGTGAAGGTGACGTCCACCTTTCACGCCTCCAGCTGCTCCGCCCGCCACAATGACCGGGAGGTTCTGGTGATCGTGCACGTTCGGATTCCCCATGCCGCTGCCATAAAGAAAAAGCGAGTGATCAAGAAGCGAACCATTGCCATCCGGGGTTGCTTTCATCTTCTCGAGAAACTCGGCGAAGAGGGAAACGTGGAAAGCATTGATTTTCGACATGCGCTCGATCTTACGAGGATCATTTCCGTGGTGGGAAAGCGGGTGGTGTGGATCGGTCACGCCGGTCTCGGGATAGATCCGATTACTCGTTTCGCGAGCCAATTGAAAGGTCGTGATCCGCGTGATGTCTCCCTGGAATGCAAGCATCTGAAGCTCAAACATGAGACGGGCGTGATCACGATAGGATACCGGAACGCCATCGGGGCGATCCAGATCAGGCAGGGCCTCGTCATGTGTCGCAGCCTCCGCCTTTTGGATGCGTTGCTCGATCTCGCGGACCGAAGTCAGATAGTCATCGATCTTCGACCGGTCTGCCGGTCCAAGTTCCCGCTTCAGACTCTGCAGGTCGTCATTCACGAAATCGAGAAGACTCGCTTTTTTTATCAAGGCCGACCGACGTTCTTGTGCGGAGCCGCCTTCGCCAAAGAGACTCTCAAAAATCAGTCTCGGATGGGCTTCGGCCGGAAGCGGAGTGGTCGGTGAAGACCAGGAAAGATTGTTTTGGTAGACGCAGGCGTAGCCATTGTCGCACTGACCGACCGTCTGCATGAGATCCATTGACATCTCGAGCGAGGAGAGCTGGGTTTCCTTGCCAATGTGCCAGGCCGCGATTTGATCGACGGTGGTGCCGAGGAAATAATCCGCGCTCTCGGTTTGGCGGGCTTGGGCCGCGCTGAGGAAAGCTGAATTGGAAGTGGCATGAGTCCCGGGATAAGCCGGCTGGAGCTCGAGATTGGACAGGATATTGACGTGCCCGCGAACCGATCCCAGTGACTTCAAAATGGGTGAAAGCTCGTCGAGGGTGTCCTTGCTCCTGGGAGTCCAGCGGGAGAGATCGCAGCCCATCGGCATAAAGACAAAGCCAAGACGCTTTACCGGCTTGGCGGCCGTCAACCTGGCCGCCGTCGCCGCTGGAACCATGGCGTCAAGCAAGGGAAGAGCAACCGCGGATCCGAATCCCCGGAGAACGGTGCGTCGAGAAAGAGCTTTTCTAGTGATCATTATGGCTTCTGTCGGTGGATAAAAGGGATGCTTTGGGTAATGCCCAAGATGAGGTCGGAAAGACGATACTCCGGAGCGGCCTTGCGGACAATCTCCCGAAGCACAGGAGCATCAAAATACTCAACACCTCTGCCGAGGGCATAAGTTAGCATTTTTTCGCTAATGGTTCGAGCAAAGAGGTCGGAACGCTCCAACAAAGCCTCTTCAAGCGGATCAACCCCGGTGAATATCCGGCCATCGGGCAAACCACCTGCAGCATCGACTTTCCCCGTGATAAACCGCCCAACCGCGTCGTATTCTTCCAGGGCAAACCCGGGCGGGTCCATGAGTTTATGGCAGGTGGCACACGATTGATCCTGGCTGTGAGCTGCCAGCTTCTCACGCATTGGCAGGTCATCCGCCACCACGACATCGTCCAGAGCCGGCACCTCGGGAGGTGGTGGCGGGGCCGGGGTGCCGAGAATATTTTCAAGAACCCAGTTACCACGAATCACCGGTGAAGTACGATTGGCATAAGAGGTCACCGTCAAAATGCTTCCCTGTCTTAGCAAGCCTCCCCTCTTCATTGAAGGATCAAGCTCGACCCGGCGAAATCGGCTCCCGAAAATATGGGGAATACCATAGTGCTTTGCAAGGCGCTCGTTGAGGAAAGTGAAGTCGGCTCCAATGAGATCGCTCGCTTTGCGGCCTTCCTTGAGGACAGTTTGAAAAAGCAGCTCGGTCTCACGCTTAAAGGATTGTCGAAGATTATCATCAAAGTCCGGGAAGATGCGAAGGTCAGGCGTCACCCCGTCGAGATTACGGAGCTGCAACCACTGGTTTGAGAAGTTGGTCGTCAATGATTCCGATCTCGAATCCGCAAGCATACGCCTGACTTGCTTCTCAAAAGCATCTGACTTGGAAAGGTCGGCATCGAGTAATTCCTGATCAGGCAAACTGCTCCAAAGAAAGAACGAAAGCCGCGTCGCCAACTGGTCGTTCGGCAAACGATAAATCTCTCCCGATTTTACGGAAACCGGGTCGTTCTCCACCCGGAAGAGAAATCTCGGACTCACCAAAATTGCCGCCACCGCCATCTCCAGACTCTGGTCCACAAAGGGCTTAATCGTCTTCAAATCCCTCCGGGTGATCTCCCGGCGATAGGCAAGTCGCATCAGCACAGGGAGATCTTTCAACTCAAAGCGCGGCTCGAAATTTTTCGCGTTGAAAGGACCGGTCAAACTCACCTGAAAAATCGCGGGAGCTTGTCTTGGATGACGATGGAAGTTGAACTCGGCGTGATAAGGCTGCCTTTTTGTCTCAAGCAATGACGTTGGCTTCTTCGGGAAAGTCACTCCCACTTTATGATTTCCGGCCGGGATCAGAACGCGGACCTTCAGATGGGCATCGACTTTGTTGTGATTCCGGTTCCCCGGCCGCTCAACAATGAATGATTTGACCGGCTCACCGTCCACCAGCAACTCAATTTCATGCTTCCCTCCGATCAAACCTTCGACTTCCTCGTTGCGGTCGCGGGCCAGGCGAATTTCAAATTCGTATTCGCCATCTACCGGAAAGGGATGTTCGAAGAGAACTCCACCGCGGGTCCCCGGCGGAAGCCCCTCAACGTGCTCCTTTTGACTGCGATCCGCCGAAACCCGAACCACCCGAAGATCAGGTGAATCAAAGGAACTCCCCACCGCAATACGCGCGATTTTCTTCGCGGCCCCGAGATAACGATTAAGCAAGGTCGGCGAGAGCTCCCCCACCGTGATGTTGTCAAAGCCATGGCTCGATTCATCTTTCGGGAGCAACTCTCCGACGTCAACGGTCACCCCGAGGAGATCGCGAATGGCGTTCTGGTATTCAGTCCGGGTGAGCCGCCTCATCGCAGGGACTTTGCCCAACTGCGGCTTCCTCTCCGCAAGACTATCGAGATAACTCGTCAGGCCCTCGAGCATCTCATCATACTCGCGGGAAGAAGGGCGGTCCTTTTTGGGCGGAGGCATCTGCCGCGAATCCATTCGCAAAATGGCATGCTCCCAGGTTTCCCAATGCTTTGCCGGATCAGCCTCGATAATGGCGCCCAAATCGAGCCCGCCCTTTATAATTCCATCACCGTGACAATCGATACAGTAAGTCTCCACAAAATCCGCCACCGGAGGCCTCGCTTGAAGAACTCCAAGCGCCGCCAAACTTGCACAAACCGATCGAAACATCATCGTGAGCCGTCAGCATTAACAAGTCCAAGGAGAGTTGGCAAACTCTCGGATGTTGACCATCCGCAATTTCGCAACGGCAACTCCCCTAAGCATAGGCACCCCGACTCGCGTGGCGACAGCCTTCAACGTGAACTTGAAGATACCGTACACCACACCGACTGGAAATTCCTCACCATCGTCTCCACCTCCAAAGGCCAGGAAGAAGACAAGCGCGGCAAGGTCGAATTCATTGCCGACTAATACTGGGACGGAGAAGTCCAGCAGCTCCACGAACATTCCCGGTTTCACCGACATCAGGGAAACTGGAAATACTACGACGACAAAGGATAGGCCGCCAAATCACCTCGCCAACCGGGGAGCCGAATACCCCTGCCCGCGAATCTTCATCATCGCAGCCTGCATCGCTTTCACCTTCCCGGGGTGCTGCCCCGCGATATCATTTCGCTGTCCCATATCCTTCTTGAGATTAAAAAGCTTTGGAGTCTTGCTCTCCACCTTGGAATACCCGCGCTTCTCCTCCCACTTCTTGTCCACCCGGGAACGATACCCGCTCTTCCCAACCACCAGGACCCAATCGCCCTCGCGATACGCCCACGAATCCGGATAAGTATTGTGAATGTGACTCTTCCGGACCGAGTCCACCTCTCCCTTGAGCAAGGGCAGAAGATCATGGGAATCTTCTGCCGCATTTTTCTTCGGCAACTTGTAATCCACCACCGACGCCAGCGTCGCCATGATGTCGATCTGGGAAATGAGAGCCTCACTCACACTGCCCGCCTTGGTCACCCCTGGATACTTAATCAGAAAAGGGATATGATGTCCTCCTTCGTATATGTCGCGCTTCAATCCCCGAAAGGGATGAGCCGACCAATGATCAAATTTCTGATCGCGCGCATAGGCATAATGCTCCGGCCCATTGTCCGCCGAAAAAATTACGATGGTGTCATCGGCCTGTTCCGACTCTTGCAGCGCTTTCAATAACAGACCGATGGAGTGATCCGTTTCATAAACGAAATCCCCGTAAGCTCCTGCCTTTGATTTCCCATCGAATTCATCATTCGGAATGATGGGCGCATGCGGAGCAGGGTAGGCAAAATAGAGAAAAAACGGCTCCTCCGATTTCGCTGCCGACTTGATATACTCGACCCCCTTCTTTGTCGTCGTCGGGATATTCTCATAGGGATCCCACCCAGTCACCATGGGCCCAGGCCGGCACTCCCAGTTTCCCTCCTTGATCGTCTTCCATTCGCTCGTCTGCATGACGGTGTCCGGAGCCTTCACCACCTTGTCATTCTCAATCCAACAATAGGGCGGAAAATTGATCACGGTGTCGCCGAAGTAATAATCAAATCCATGATCCAGAGGCCCGTTTGGAATCGACTTACTCCAATCAAAAGCCTCCGGGCCCAGCTGCTGCTTATTTCGCTTCCCGTCCTGCACCGTCGTCGCCTTGACCTCCTTCTTGCGGATTGCCTCCCAGTCCCAGCCCAGATGCCACTTCCCGACCGCTGCCGTCTTGTAGCCCTTTTCCTTCAGCATTTCCGGCAAAGTGAGCCGCTCCGGCTTGAACACCGAATTACCAAAAACATTCACGATCCCGTGAAAATCACGCCAATGATGACGCCCGGTCAGCAGGGCAAATCGCGACGGCGTGCAAATCCCAGAGGAAGAATGCCCGTCCGTAAAACGCATCGACTCCCTGGCCAACCGGTCCAGATTCGGCGTCGGGATCTTGCTTTCGTCATTGTAGCAACCCAAGTCTCCAAATCCCAGGTCATCAGCGTAAAGAATCAAAACATTCGGCTGCTTCGCCCAGGCTCCACCGAGCAAAAAAATCCAAAAAACTGCTGAAAGTTGCACTATCATGGTTCGGGAAGCTACCAGATCCCGCTTCACCGCCAAGCGGCATCTCCACTGATACATTACCAATCCGATTTCCGTATCCGCTCCGAAATGCGCCACCTCGCCGCCATCCTTCTTTTCCTCGGCTCCCTGATACCTTCCCTGGCCGATCGCCTCAGCGAGCAGATACAGCCGATTTTAAAAAAACACTGCATCTCCTGCCACGGACCCGAAAAGCAAAAAGGCGGAATCACCCTGCACGAAATCGACTCGCTCAATGCCGCCTTTAAAAAATTCCAGCTTCTCGAGAATGTCATCGATCAGGTCGAGTACAAGGAAATGCCACCCGATGACGAGGACGTTCTACCCACGGACGCCGAGCGCGAAGCGCTTATCAAGGCCCTCTCCGAAGTGGTCGACCGGGTCAAATCCGGCAACGTCCCCCAGCGTGCCGGACGCACCACTCTTCGCCGCCTCAATCGCAATGAATACCACTACACGGTCCGCGAACTCTTCGCCGTCAACTTCAACCCATCGAAAGACTTCCCTGCCGATGGTGCCGGTGGTGAAGGCTTCGACAATATGGCCGATGCCCTTTTCTCAACCCCAACACTCCTCGAGAAATATCTCGGCGCCGCTAAACAAGTAGTCGATGACGTCTACAATGATCCGACACTGAAAAGGAAGGTTATTTTCAAATCGCCTGACGCCGAAAACGACTCCAAATCCACAGCCGAACAAGTTCTCTCCTACCACGCCACCCGCGCCTATCGCCGCCGCACCAACGGGGAAGACCTGGCCCCGCTCCTGAACGCCTTCGCCAAAGGCCAAAAAGCCGGACTCAATTTCGAGCAAGCCCTCCGCGCTCCCCTCACCGCCCTCCTCATCAATCCGCGCTTCCTTTTCCGTGCCGAGCACGACGAACCCGGCAAGGACGAATGGCCGCTCAACGATTTTGAAATCGCCTCCCGCCTCTCTTACTTTCTTTGGTCCTCCATGCCCGACCGCGAACTTTTTAAGCTCGCTGACGAAGGACTACTCCGAAACCCCAGGGTCCTCCGTGAGCAAACCCTCCGCATGATCGCCGATCCGAAGTTTGAAAACTTCGCCCGCCACTTCGCCGGACGCTGGCTTGAGTTCGACAAGATGATCGATCAAGTCGAACCAGATCCAAAACGCTTCCCCACCTTCACCCCCGAACTCCGCCGCTCCATGTATTACGAAAGTGTCGAGTTTTTCACCCACCTCATCCGCAAAGATCGTCCTGTCACCGAACTCATCGATAGCGACTACACCTTCGCCAACGCCACTCTCGCCCGCCATTACCGACTCAAGGAAACCGTGACCGGAAACGAACTTCGCAAGGTCAAACTACACGACCAAAACCGTGGCGGCGTCCTTGGCATGAGTAGCATTCTCACCGCCACCTCGCTTCCCCTCCGCACCAGCCCGGTTCATCGTGGCGTCTGGATCCTCGACGCCATGCTGGGCGACCCGGCTCCACCGCCGCCGCCGGATGCCGGTGAACTTCCCGCCGACGACACCAAGGCCGCCGGGCTCACCTTCCGCCAGCAACTCGATCTTCATCGAGAGGCCAAACAGTGTGCCAGCTGCCACGCCCGCATCGACCCACTCGGCTTCGGATTGGAAAATTTCGACGCTATTGGTCGCTGGCGCACTAAAGATGCCAATGGCAAACCAATTGACAGCTCCGCCACCCTTCCCGGCGACATCACCTTTTCCACTCCCAAGGAATTGAAACAACTCCTTCTTGCCGGCAAGGATAAGTTTGCCGCCAACATGACCCGCAAGCTCATTAGCTACGCCACCGGCCGCGGACTTGAGTATTACGACGAAGTCACCGTCAACCAGATTGTCGCCGCGATCGCAAAGGAGGACTACTCTTCCCGCGAACTCATCCTCGAGATCGTCAACTCACGCCCTTTTCTCAATCGCTCGAGGACCCGCTAAGCCGTCTGGATGAAGGCGGCCTAGATTTCACCTACTCCAGCCCTACCCTGCCGAAGGCGACTTTACCGCCATGCCATCCTGGGTAAAACAAAGTCCAAAAAACGAAAAATCCTTCTCGCTCTGGCGGCCTTTTTGCTCGCGATCCGGTTTGTCGCTGCAAGGCAAGCTCACCCCTTTCTTCCCGTCGGATCCACCTAAAAAGCCAAGATTGTCTGCTCGGCAGTTCGGGGCCGAAGCTGGGGCCGGCCTCTTTTCAGCGCTTAGATCATCGATTTGAACCTCGTGAGTCAGGGAGGCACAAATGCCCTCGCGAAAGACGGCGGGCTGGGAGACCAGGCCGTAAAAGGAGGTCGTAACCGTCTTGTTTTCGTGGTCGACCTCCACATCGAAGAAGTCGAGCACGCGAAGGAGACCGGAATCGGCATGGATATCTTCATTGAGAACTAAAGCTTCGTCCCGGCCGGACAGGAATTCCCGAGGAAAAGCTCGAGGTCTTGCGACTCGGCCTCACCCGGAAATCGGGCGCCTGGAAACAGGAGGATTTTATTGGAAGGATTCGCGAAGCTCTTAGTTATTATCCCTCATGGTGGATGAACCCTCAATTGAAAAAAATAGCGAGCGATTCTGGTAGTGGTGGGATGAAACATTCAACAGCGCTCAGGGCTTTCCTTTTCCTCTTGAGCTCTGCAAGCCTTTCATCCGCCCTGGATTATGTGTGGACAGGGAAAGGAGACGCCATGAAGTTGTCCGCTCTCACGGAACCGGTCAAAGTGCGTCTGGCAAAGAACATTAAATTAACCTTGGTGACCTTTGATCCGGGAGCCTTGAATACGATTGAAATCCAGGGAGAGCCTCTTGAGCTTGCGGATGGTGCCTTGGTTGAGTTTCTGAAACTTCCGGGCGACGTGGGAATGGGCAAGACGGCCTCGGCAACGATTTCCAGCAACCTAAAGTTGTCGGGCCGGGTCGCCATTATGAATCAAAACCGTCATTACCTTGGCGGAGAAAAGCTGTTGATCACCGGAGCAATCCAGGGCGACGGGAAGCTTTTAATCGGTGGAGTTAAAGGTGGCATTGTACAGCTCACCGGTGATAACTCGGGATATCTCGGCCACGTTATCATCGAGGGTGGCAGCCTGATGTTGGGACATTCCTCCGCCCTGGGCTCAGGGCAGGAAGCCGTCACCTTGAAAGGAGGAAGCCTTGTTATGGGGGCCCGCATTTCAACCACCCATGACCTTAAGGTCATGGCAAAGGCCGAATGGGACGCCCATGGCCCGAACGGAACGCACGATGGCAGAATTACGATTTACAAAGGCGCCGTTTTAACCGTCAAAAACGGAGGCGGAAACACCACAACCTGGCGGGGTGAAGTTTCGGGGCCCGGAAATCTCGTCTTCACCGCCCATGGTACGACTTTTGCCGGAGATCGCCCCAACACCCTTCAAGGTGCTGTGACGATCGGAGGATCATCACGGGGAGCTACCATCATGGCCAGAACAGCCGGAACTGATGTCGTCCCCCGATCCCTGGTGATGACGTCCAACGGAACTCTCCGGTGGGCTTCAGATGAACAAATCGCTGACAGCGCTTCGGTGACTTTCCAGGGAGAAGTTCCCACTCTGGAATTGGCCGGACACAAGGAGCGTGCCGGAATCCTCGACCTCCAGGGAGATGCGCGCATTGATCTCGGCCAAAACGGCGAGCTGAGTTTTTTCGATAGCTCCGGAATCAGTTGGCATCCGGAGAAAGTGGTCATGATCCAGGGCCAGGGAACAATCCGTTTTGGAGAAGGTGAATCGTCGCTCACGAAGGAACAATTGCAGCAGATTGGGTTTTTCAATCCAGCTGGACAACCGGCCGGGATGTATACCGCAAGGCTTTCCAATGATGGGGAATTATTACCTACCAACACTCCGGTCGTTCCGAAGAACCTGCCGGTCGATCTCTCATCGGAAGCCAATGCACGTCGGCGATCCTGGTATGAACTAGAGGGTCTTCGGGACCTCACCGGGGAGAAAACACCACTCACAAAACCCGGCACGGTGATTTCGTTTTATGGCGACTCCATCACCTGGGGTGGCGGATATCTCAACCTTATCAACAAGGCTATCTCGGAGAGCCCCCGAACCAAGGACCTTGGCATAAAATTAATCAATCATGGCGTCAACGGAGGTGGCGTCCTCACCCTTCGTGATGGCGACAAGGGCACGGCCCACTATGGAAACACAAGACCCCGGCCTTTTGCCGAAACGATGGCCGAAGACAAACCCGATGTCGTGGTCGTCTCCATCGGGGTGAACGATGTCTGGTGGCGCAAAACTACGCCCGGGCAGTTTGAAAAAGCGCTCACCGATCTCGTGGTCCGGGCAAAAAATGCCGGAGCACGACCAGTGCTCGCCACTCTGGCGATCATGAAAGAAAAGATCGGCGAGAGAAACGCCAAGTGCGATGACTATGCTGAGATCGCACGAAAAGTGGCAAAGGAAACCGGCGCGACTCTGGTGGATTTACGCGCCGCATTCATGGCCTGCATGGAGAGCGAAAGCATCGTTGTCCGTCCCGGAGGAGCATGGACAAGCGATGGCAAACTCCTCACTCACGACGGCGTGCATCCCAATGCACGAGGCAATCAACTGCTAGCTGACCTTATTGCACAGGGAATTTCCCGGTCGCTCAAAGATCGTTAGCAGCCATCCGAAGCTCTGCGATAACCTCGAGGTTTGGATTGGCCATCGTCGAGAGATCAGCCTGTGGGATCTGGAGGGGTTCATGCGCACCACCAACCCACCATAATGATTGCAAGCCGAGGCAGGGAGAGTTATGCGGCCGCATGCTCAATCAGATCTCTCTCGATTTCCTCAAAGAAACCGCACGACTCGCTGGCGCCGAAATCCTCGATGTCTATGGCGCCGAATTCTCGGTGGATGTCAAAGAGGACAACTCACCTCTAACCCAGGCCGACCAGCGTGCAAACGATGTCATCGTCACCAGACTGGAAGCGGAGTATCCTGACATCCCCATTATCTCGGAAGAGACCGAAGCAACTGAATACGAAGATCGCAAGAATTGGGAATGGTTTTGGTTGGTCGATCCGCTCGATGGCACCAAGGAGTTTGTGAAGCGGAACGGCGAATTCACCGTCAATATCGCTCTCGTTCATCGCGACACCCCGGCAACCGGTGTGGTATTCCAGCCGGTCGCGGACCGCATGTATTGGGCATCTCGCGGAGCCGGCGCCTGGCGTTCGCTCGCGGGCGGCGAAGCGGAAAAACTCAGCGGCGGCCCTCACTACTCCGAAAAGGATTATATCACCGTCGTAGCCAGCCGGTCGCACCTGACGGACGCGGTGCAAGCTTTCGTCGATGATTTGAAAGCCAAGGGAAAGGCAGTTCAATTCCTCTCCGCGGGTAGCTCCTTAAAACTATGTCTGGTCGCGGAAGGAGAAGCCGATGTCTACCCAAGGCTCGGACCCACCATGGAGTGGGACACCGGCGCCGCCCACGCCATCGCTTTGGAAGCCGGCCGCAAAGTCCTCAACCACAAAACCGGCCAGCCTCTGCTCTATAACAAAGAGAATCTGCTCAATCCGTTTTTCATTGTCGAGTAGGCATCCCGAAACCGGATTGAAGATCGACAGCAAAAGTTTCCACAAGCCATAGTCCGGCTTGCATGAAAACCCTGATTCCCTCTCTTCTCGTTCTCAGCAGCCTCCACACCGCGACTGGTCGGGAGAAGCCAAACATCCTTTTCATTTACAGCGACGACCAGTCGGCGCGGACCGTCAGCTGCTACCAGGAAGCCTATCCCTGGGTTAAAACTCCTTAGATTAACGCCCTCGCCTCACAGGGGGTCCGCTTTGCCAACGCCTACATCGGATTGTGGAGCATGGCCTCGCGCGCAAGTATGCTAACCAGACACCATCAACACGGAATCGAAGCAATGCGCATGGAGGGTCAATATCCCGGCAAAATCATCGTCCTTACCGGCGCGATGGCTCCGGCCCGTTTCCGCATCACCGATGCCATCTTCAACGTCGGAGCCGCGGTGGTAGCCCTCCAAAGTCTGACCGAAGGAGTCTATCTTGCCATGAATGGGCGGATCTTCGAAGCGGGAACAGTTCGAAAAAACCGCGATGCCGGCCGATTTGAAAAGCTTTGATCCTCAAGTCGCCTCTTGACCCGCCGCCTGCTCTCCCCTACTCCCATCCTCATCATGGCAATCGTCGCAACAAACCTCAAACGCGGGCAGTGCATTCAATACGAAGGAGAACGCGGAGTCGTTCTCGGACTCGAGCACCGTACACCAGGAAAAGGAAACGCCCTCATTGCGGCGACCATCCGTTCCTTCAAAACCGGAAAGACCAAAACGATCCGCTTCGCTTCCAGTGAAAAGGTCGACATCGTCGAGACGGACCGCCAAAAGCTCGAGTTCTCTTATTCCGAGCCCGGAACCTACCATTTCATGGACCCCACCACTTATGACACCATCGGGATTGATGAGGACTTTGTGGGCGATGCCAAAAACTTCATCAAAGAAGGTGGGGTCGTCGAGATCCTCTTCATCGAGGGTAATCCGGTCTCCATTGACCTTCCGGATTCCGTTGAACTTGAGATCACCGAGTCTTCCGAGGGCATCAAGGGCGACACTGCAAACAACCCGACCAAGCCTGCCGTCCTTGAAACCGGCCTGACTGTTCAGGTTCCTCTTTTCGTCAAGCAAGGTGATAAGATCAAGGTCAGCACTAAGGACAACAGCTACCTTGGCCGCGCCAATTAGAGGCTCAAAAATTTACACAGCCCCGTCGCAAAAGCCTGCGACGGGGCTTTTTTGTTTTGAATCCCGACACGCTCCGTTAAGATGTCGGAGATGAAAAACTTTCTCCTCCTTTTTTTTGCCCTCGCCATCGTCGTGGTCTTTGGAGGAACCGCCTTCTTTTTCTGGGAAAACTCCAAGGGAGCGCGCTTTGAGAGACTGGACAAGCCGTCTCAGGAGAGCCCTTCGGTCAGAGAAAATTAGAAGCCATCTCATAAATAGGCTGGTACTATTCACAAGGTTACTCACAGTGGGTGGATGGACCTCACTGATGAACAATGGAATGCCGTCTCAAAACACCTTCCCGATGACCCTGTTCGAGAAGATCGGAGGGGACGGCCT
>JAURPJ010000127.1 GCA_030835305.1 Verrucomicrobiota bacterium
CGAGACCCTATGGCTGCCGGTTGAGCCCGGCGGAACGTTTCAGGTCATTCATTGTTTGATTGAAAAGCGGTGCGTCTGGTTCAAATCGTGGGCTATCCCGCACGAGGCGGGACCTATCCAATATCAAATGCTATCCAACAAATGAAAACGAACTCAGACGCACCGCAGACACTTTACCTCGGACTCGACGTCCATAAAGCAGAAACTGTGATCGCCATCCTCGAATCCGACCGTGACGCCCAGCCCCGTCACTACGGATCCATCGCCACCACCCAGCACGCTCTGGAACGAACGATGCGCAAGATCGCCAAAGCCCAAAACCGAAATCTCTCCGATCTCCATGTCTGCTATGAAGCCAGCGGGTGCGGATTTTGGATCGCCCGACGCCTCCTTCAGATGGGAGTCCGTTGCGAAGTCATCGCGCCTTCTCTCATCCCCGTCAAATCCGGCGACCGCGTCAAAACCGATAAACGCGACGCTATGAAGCTCGCCAAAAACCTTCGCTCCAACGACCTTGTCGCCGTCAATATCCCGGACTCCGTTGACGAAGCCATCCGCGATCTTTGTCGCGCCCGCACCGATGCGGTTGATGACCTTCGTAGGGCCAAAGCCCGACTCCTCGCCCTGCTCCGACGTCTCGGCTTCAACTACGATGGCAAGACCCACTGGACTGAAGCCCACATGCGATACCTCCGCCACCTCACCCTTCCCGATGCCGCCCACAATCGCGTCCTCGAAGACAACATCACCACCATTGACTTCCACCACAAACGCATCGTCAAACTCGAGGAAGCCATGCTTCAACTTCTCGAAGACTGGCAACGCAAACCCCTCGTCGATGCCATGATGGCCTTCAAAGGCTTCCAACTCGTCGCCGCCATGGTCACGGTCAGCGAAATCGGAGCCTTCAGCCGCTTCGAACACCCGAAAAAACTCATGGCCTTCCTCGGACTCGTTCCCACCGAAAACTCCAGCGGCAACAAACAAAGCCGGGGAGGCATCAGTAAATGTGGAAATCCCCACGCCCGCTGGCTCCTCATCGAACAGGCCACCCACTACCGGGTCCCGCCCAAAGTGAGCGCCCAACTTTCAAAACGACAGGAAGGCGCCGCCACCTGGATCAAAGAACTGTCCTGGAAAACTCAAACCCGCCTCAGTCACCGCTTCAAGATGCTCAAAAAACGACAACTCCATCACAACAAAATCAAAGTCAGCGTTGCCCGTGAACTCACCGCCTTCCTCTGGGAACTCGGCACCCGCATCGAAGCGAAGCAAGGAACCACACCCCAGAACTAACCACCAATCACTCCACCTTCCTTTTTTCAAATCCCCCGACTTCGTCCTTGGGGGGGCTTTGCAAAAAGAAAGATTCCGTTCTCCAAGGACTCTCGTACTTCAAAGAACAGAACCACAGACCCGACCACTGCGTTGCAGTCCGGGATGAGAAGCGCCAGCCGACTCCAGTCTTCGATAGACGTTCTGGGTTAGGAAAAAGTCACCGCCGCCTGATCACGGCACCGACCACACCGAGCACCCGCGCAGAGTTTGAACTCAAGGAGTCACCCCGGTGAATAAAGAACCTGTTGGATAGGCTTCGAAAGAAGCAGCCCACGTATAGCAGCATACCAAGCCATAGGCGAACCTGCTGATCACCACTGATCAAACCGCCTCTCATCCCGGTCTTCAGCTCACTGAAAGGAGCTGGAATTTCATCTCAAAAAAGATGAACAAAATACCCTATTGCCCATTGACAACCTGGCAGCCATAGCAACGTCCAAGGCCTGCCACCCGCTACTTGGAGCGCCCGTCCGATTCTGGTCTAGGTTTCTCTTTACCCTCCGGCCTCGATTGCGGAGCGGTAGCGGGTTGGTCAGCGCCGTCTTGTTCTGCACTATTTTCGATCTGGGTCACCTTCTTTGATTGTAGGTCGAGAACAAAGATCCTCCCCGCTTCATCAGACAAGATGAGCAAATTGTGAGTTTTATCAAACGACAAGCTCTTGATGAACACATCTTGAACGTCCTTCTCCAACGCTTCCTCATAGGCGGTCTCATAAACTTGGATTCGCCACAGAAGTTTCTTAGTTTTTGGGTGATGGGCTTCGAGCACCCCACCGTTTTGAGCACGTTTACCCTTCGGGAAGTGAGGCACAGAGATTACGCACTTGCCGGTTTTGACGGGAGGAACCTCTTTCGGTGCAATTCTTTTGGCCGCTGCAGGGGAAGCGAGAAGAAGAATGATTACGGTTGTCTGGATCAGTGTTTTCATCGCACACAAGACGTTTTAGGGTGTCCGGATCTTAGAGGGTTTTTCTGCAGAACGACAAAGCTGACTCATCGGCGGTAGCCGATTGAGTCCAGCGCATTGTTAGCCCTTTTTGATTATGAGTGGAGGACATTTTGAATACAACCAATACCGAGTCCGCGAAATCGCGGAGGACATCGAGCGTCTGATTGCGACCAATGACGACGAAACCAAGAACGAGTGGGGAGAGCGGAAAGGCTACGGCTTCCCTCCCGAAATCATCGAACGGTTTAAGGAGGCCGCGCACACGCTGAACCAAGCGGCAGACATGGCGCAACGAGTCGATTGGCTGGTGAGCGGTGATGACGGAGAGGAATCATTCATGCGCCGATGGGAAAAAGAAGTCCGCCCTTCTTGGGCTAACGTTTGAAGTGTGGCACGGCGGGAATGGAGTGCCCAGAGCGAAGCGAACTAGGGGCGTTGTCCGCCGTTGCCACCACTGCCTTGTTCGCCATTTGTATCTGAGCCGCTTGCAAAAAGCACGCGCCAAAGGATAAGGCCAAAGAGAATCCCGCACACGCAGAATGTCGGCAGAAGAATCGCCAGAAGCTGAGTGAAGGTATATTCGACCCACGGGATAAGCGGAATGGCGACGCTAGCCAATAGTGAGCTTCCTATCCCCCAAATGATTACGCCATATTTGATGACAAACGACCACCGCCCTCGTTTTCTTAATTGCTGTATCTTGTCGTTACTCATCGCTCTTCTTCGGTATTAGTGAATCGCGCTGGTGTTCTTGGCGAACGTCGTAGCTCACCTGCCCGCTATCTGGGGGCGAACTCTGACGAAGAATTTTAAGGTTAGAATGGTTGAAAAGCCTGGCTACTCAGCGGATAGCGGGTTGGGTGCAGCGCCTTGTTCGCATTATTGTGTTTCGAGCAACGCGGAAACTCCCTTTAGCCGTTTGCTATACTCACTGTCTTGTCCTGTGCTCGGCCTCCAATGTGTCAGAAAGCCATCCTGAAAGCGACCTAGTCCACGCAGAAAGAAGTGATCAAGTTGGTCTCTTGGGACTTTAGCTTTAAATCGGCCAATAAGGATTGCGTCAGAGGAGAATTCAATCTCGGGAAAGTCCTCCACTCCTGCTTGGTGCCCCCAAGGAGATTCGGCATGCCAAGCCTGCCCAGTAGAATAGTCGAAAAGAAGAATCACTCCCGCGTCACGGAGGATCAGATACTGCTCAATCGGGTCGATGAAGGGCTTAATTCCACTGCCGAAAAACAAGCTCCTCTGGTGGAAAGCTTGATTGAGGTGCCAATACTCTGCCGAAGTCATTCGGAAAACCTCACCTCGTGGTTCTTCCCGAACACGGATGCGTCCGTCTGTTGACTCGTAATCGACAAAGCCAGTCCCTGCCCAACGATCGATTGAGGGATTCATTTTCTTGCGAACGTCCAAGGTCTGGCACCGGCTACCGGCGGCGCGCCTTCGACTGCGGGTTAAAGGTTGTAGCTACGGAAATCATTCGGACTCGGAGCGGGTAGCCGGTTGTCCAGCACCGACTTGTTCGCTGATTGGTTAGATTGAATACTCGTGATAGTAGGCACGGCCGTCTTCGTCAGAATACCAAAGCTCCAAGTGGTGCTGCCCATCTTTACCCTTCTTTATCCACATTGTACGCCCTTCGGTTGAATCTGGCTTCCACCACTTGAGGTCATTCCGGGGATCTAGTCCTAAGTAGTCCTCAGGTCTCGGCTGTAGGGATAGGTCTCGAATGATCCGCTCCACGACCTCTTTGGGGCACTCAAAAGAGAGCTGATATTGAACGTTGGCACCCAGCTCGTCCGCGTAGTAGTAAACCGCCGTGACTTCGCTACCGGGTTCAAACCCCAAGTGCCTGGCAAAGCCCTTTCTGTTGGGTGGGGTATCGGCTGTTTCTACGTCATAGTCCGTGCAGGCTGCTAAGAGCAGACTGACTGATAAGAGGATGATGAATCGAATTGCCTTCATTTTTTTCAGCGAACGTCAAAGGACACGGAGCGCCTTTGGCGCTTCCTGTGCTCCGACTTGTTCTCCGGTTTGGTTTCGTTTGCTCGGCCTTCGACGGCGAAAGAGGATAGTCGCAGAAGCAAGCGTGATCATCGAGAGCCCACTTGGCTCCGGGACGGCAGAGAGAGCGAGGCTAACCGGTTCAGCTAAACTGCCACCTGAAAGCTGTAGAGTCACAGAATCCAGGTCTGCAAACTGAGCAACCTGCGCCTCGGTTATGGCGTAATCTTGCTCGAAGACTAGCCGGGATGGCGTTGCCGGAAAGTCGATCCCGCCGAGTGTAAATGGTGGGGAAGGAAGGGTCGCCAAGGGAGTGTCGGTAATCTGGAATACGAGTAAGGAGGCGGGATCGCCGAGCAACGACTCTACCGCAATATCCGCACCGATGAACTCAGACGGCGTGGAGATCACGACTCTTGCGGCATCGTCGGTGATTTCCACGGTCGAAAATACACCTTCGCTGTTTGGCAGGGTCGTGAAGACGGTGGCACCCTGCACGAATTGCACTGCGAAGATGCAGAGGATGCCGATTGTCGTCAGTGCATTCATTTTTTGAGGAGAACGCCAAAGTCCTCTCACACCTGCCCGAGGACGGGGCTTCGACTGGGCGTTGAGGGTTGAATGGTCATGGTGGATTGAACTTGGGGCGGGGCAGGTGTTGAGAGCGACGCCTTGTTCGGCAATCTTATTTCGTGGGGTTCTGAGTCCGATCGCGGATTACCAATCGTTCCGGCACCCCATGTTTCCGCACGATCCAGTGTGCAATTTTCCCATCGTTATCAGCTCTAAAGTAAACCAAATTGCCATCGAGTGATGCCGCAATGCAAGGAAAGGAGTGATCATTATTCCCAAGCACTGTCGCAGACCCAAGAGCGCGCTTGTAAACTACGGTTGTTTCCGAGAAACCCGGGCCGGGGTAATCGGGAGTGCCGTCGGGATCGGTCTTCACTAACGGCTTCGCAATCCTGATCACTTCACCCCGTCCTGTACCCCCCAACCGATAGTGATATATGTAGAGCCATGGACCCGCCGCTACAATCGAATTGACACCCATTTGAGCCGGGTTCCCTCCTCCGGACGACCCTCGACCGGCAAGGGGAGCATAGCGATAGCTGTAGAGCTCACCTCCGGACGGATATGCAACATCTCTGAAATCGCCGTGCCACAGATCCCCATCGCAACCAAAGAAAAATGCCCCCTCCGAATCGAAGGCCATACCTCGGAACTCTATCCCATGCGGGATTCCCCGGGCAGGAAGTATATTGAAAGGGGTTCTTTCCGGGGCCTTGTGGGCACCCCAGGATTGGGTCCAGTACGGCTGACGCTTGCCATGCTCCACCTGAAAGACAAGAGCGCCCGTGACCGGATGGTAGATCATATCCAGAAATTGACCGAGTTCACCCGCATCGGAGATAAGCTCCACCTTCCCCGTGTCGGACTTCCACGCAAACACGGCCCTTGCGGTCATGCAAAGAATCCTACCGTCCTTGGTGCGGGCAACCCTACGGATCGGTTCAGTAACTCCGGGGATGTCGACGGCGTTCGCTTCGCCCGCCTTCAGGAAAATAACATGCAGCTTGGCAGGACCAGTTCCGGAACGCGGAGCAATGAAAATCTTATCCCCATCCGCCGAGAACACTGCCTCTTCTCCCGATGAGGCCACAGTGAACAGGGCGATCATTGAGATACCGACCGCTATAATGCGTCCTCGATTCTCCCGCTTCATGGATCTCTCTTTTCTTTGAGCCGAACGTCAAAGGCCACGCACCGCTAGCCGAGGGCGAGAGTGGACAACAGGGAAAGGATAATAATCATGAATAAACTTTCGACTCAAAACGGGCTAGCGGTTGCTGTGCGCCGTCTTGTTCTGCCTTGGTTTGTTTCTTCGGTGCAAGTTCCGCGATGGCTATTTGTTTTGATGTGGGTGGCTTTACTGGCTTGTTTTTGGGGGTTTAATTTTAACTCAGCAGATCGGGATGAATTCCAGTTGAGGGAACATCATACGCCGATAACGAATCCATCTGGCCAGACGGTAAAACCCCATCAATTCTATAGTAAGGATGCTTCGGATCTTCATCGTAGGGAAAAGAGAAATCTATTTGAGCAATGAGTTCTGGAGCTTTATCAGCCGTAATCTTAACAACCTCTGGCATTGTTGGTGTCCATTCGGGTGCTAATGCTAACGCAGCGACCCATACAGCGACGACCGCACCGCCGAGGTTACGAAGGAACAAGAATAGGTGTTTTCCCGTCTTAATTTTCTCGCCAGTGGTCTTGAAGATCTTGGGAATGTCTTCCGATTTCTTACAAACGATAACCTTGGCGTCTTCATCCAAGTTGTTGATGTATTTGGCTAACTCTTCTTTCGTAATTTCTTCTTCGTCCATGATATGAGCGATTCAATTTTTAAGCAGAACAGTTTTATTAGTATGACGAATGGTCCGCATATTGAGCCATCCCTTTCGAGGAGAGCTTGTCCGGATTCGTTGCTATTTAAAGGAAAAAGGACTATCGGGGTGTTGATATTGGCGATGAGGGTGAGTCTTGGACGGCTCGAAAAGTCCAGCCCAATATCAAGCGTCTTTTGGCGTCGAATTGGAGCCCTTGAGAAAATAGTATTCACAAGAACATTTTAAGTTAACGACCCAACTTCCGGCTGTTTTTCTCACGAGCATGAACCCAAATCCCCCAAAGTGCTGTTGGCGTCGAGATCTGTCGGAGTTTCGCGGCCTCAACGACCGTGAGCGCTCTGGCTTTTTGATTTGCCTCGAATGGTTCGAGAATTTCCGGCTCCGGTATGGTTTGCCTGCCGACAGGGACGCGGCGAAGGCCTTTTGGGCGGATCAGGTGAAGCGTGAGGGAATTGAGCGCGAAGCCTGGCAGTTTGAGCAATGGGGTGAAGCGATCCGGTGGTATTTGGAATGGCTCAAGGCCTGCGATTTGGAGGGGAAAGATCATCGCAGCCTGATCGAGCGGGCAAGGGCGGCGGCTACCTCGACCGGGGCGAGACGAGGGTTGGCTCCGCGAACCGTCGAGTGTTATTCGGCCTGGATCGGGCGTTTTGCAAAATTCGCCGAGTCGGCTGAGAAGATGATGGAGGTGCAAACCGGGACCGATTTTTTACAAGCGATTGTGGCTCAGGAGGATTGTGCCTATTCCACTCAAAGGCAGGCTCTCAATGCGTTGGCGTTTTATTTTAAGCACGTTTGCGGAATGGAGGATCCGGTTTTCAATGTGAAGCTACGGAAGACCAGCCAGCGGGTCCCGGTGGTGCTTTCGAAGAAGGAGACAGGAGTGCTTTTGAATGAGATGAAAGCCACCGAAGAGCGGTATGCCTTGGCGGCCCAACTTCAGTATGGATCGGGTTTGCGGCAGACGGAGCTCTTGAGACTGCGGATCAAAGACGTCGATCTGGATCGGAAAACGCTCACGGTCAGAGGTGGCAAGGGAGACAAGGACCGTGTGACGGTGATTCCGCGCTCGTTGGTCGATTCATTGGCTGGGCAGATCGAGAAGGCGCGTCACCTCTGGGAAAGGGACCGGGAAAATGACGTGGCGGGAGTTTATTTACCGGGAGCCTTGGCGCGGAAGTTCCGGGCTGCCGCCAAGGAATTTGCCTGGCAGTATTTGTTTCCGGCAAAAGAAGTCACAGTCGACCCACGAACCGGGATCGAGCGCCGTCATCATCTGCTGGCCGGAGTTTACGGCAAAGCCCTGAAACGAGCGGTGAACCGCTTGGGAATGCAAAAGCGAGTCACGAGTCATGCTTTGAGGCATTCCTTCGCGACTCATCTCCTGGAAGACGGTGCCGATCTCCGGACGATCCAGGAACTACTGGGGCATGAGGACATTACGACGACGGAAATTTATCTGCATGTGGCGGTGGGGGCGAATGGGATGGGGGTGACCAGTCCGCTGGATCTTCAGCCGCTTGAAAGTTGAGAGATGAACCCGAAGTTTTCAGGGTTCAGGGGCTGAGGGTTTTAAACGCTGGATGGGAAGCGTATGGTCGCCAATGGTGGGCACCGATTTTAAAAATTCGCGGGCCTTCAAGGCCCCTGCCAATTGTGCTTGGGATAACGACCGGCGAGGTCTTTTTTCATTTGTGCAAAGCCCCTTTCCCAGAATCCGGGCAGATCACTTGTCACCTGCCAGGGCCTCTGATTGGGCGCCAGGATTTTTGCGACCAAAGGATGACCGTTGGCAATCGCGGGAGTTTTCTTTACGCCGTAAAGCCGCTGGACCTTTTCTTCAAACCACGGGTCATTGCCTGCGGCATAAAGCACCCGGGTATTCACTCCGTTTTCCAGCGTGATCTTCTCGGGCGCGAAGGAATCGATCGCCTCACGCTGCGGTGCCGACAACCACTCGTGCAAGACCCGCCAGGGATCACGATCCCTGACTTCCTTGAAAGTTGTCGCCCCGGCACAAATCTGCGCAATCGCGGCCTCACGATCACTTTCGTCAAAGCCAGGCAATTCAAGCTCCGGCATGGCCTTGCTCAAAAACTCCAAACGAGCAATCCACCGCTCCACCTTGGCATCCCACCTTTTCAGCACCAAGTCACCCGTGAACACCCGCGTGGCCAAAAGCCCGCCCGCCAGATCAGGATCCACTTCCCCGCCCCGCTTTTCTTCCAGCACCAAACCACGAAACACTCGTTGTTTCACCGCCACAACACGGCGCGCAACCTCATCAAAAACGACGTTCTCTGAATCGCTGATTTCCTCAGCGGGAATCCAGTCCTCCGAGATCTCGACACACCGTGACAAGGTCACCGAGCGCTCCCGCCCCTCGACCTCGATCATATCGGCTGCCAAGAACAAGGAAGCATTCCGCACCACCGATTTCGAATGTAATTTCCCCTTGCGCCCTCCTACGACGTGGCAGACCACGCTGCCTTGATCGCGCCGGACGGCCAGGCGGTCTCCGAAGGCTACGAGCATTGCTTTGGCACACGCTTCGCCCCGCTGGCGAAAATCCGGTTCTTTAATCCTGGCTCCCCGCTTTTGCAGGAGCCGCCCCAGTTGCTGAAAATTCTTCCAAGTCTCACGGGCCCCTCTCGCCAACACCCCGAGCCCGTCGCACTCACGAGGACGAAAGTCCGCAACCTTCGCCGCCATCATCGCCAACCACTCCGCGCCAAAATCATTCCGCCAACCAGGCTCTCCTTCCAAAAATTCCGCCCACATTTTCCCTCGTCCCCCCTTCTTGAAAACCCCCTCCCCCTGCACCGCCGCCGCCACAAACAAAACCTCACCCAGACAATCTCCACCTTGAAGTACGAGAGATGCAAGACGTGGATGAAGGGGCAAGGTCGACATCTTACCGCCAACTGCGGTTAGCTTCCCGGCCGAATCCAAAGCACCAAGCCAGGTCAGAAGTTTCTCCGCATCAACGCGGCGCTCCGTCTCCGGCTGATCCAACCAACGGAAGCTCGGGATGTCATTCACGCCCAGACGTTTTAAAAAGAGGATCGCTTCGGCCAAATCGACCCGACGAACTTCCGGCGCCTCAAACTCCGCCCGATTCCGATGATCGCTCTCGCTCCATAAGCGCACACAACGCCCCGGCCCGGTACGACCTGCGCGACCGGCTCGCTGATCGGCCGCCGCTCTAGCGATCTTCACCACTCGCAGTGAATCAAATCCGCGCGAGACATCGTAGCTCGATTGACGAACCAAACCGGAATCGACAACCACCTTGACACCTTCGATCGTCACCGATGTCTCGGCCACATTGGTCGACAAAATGATGCGCTTTGATCCGTCCGGCTTCAGAGCGGCCTGCTGCGCCGCCGGACTGAGAGCCGAGTATAGCGGGCAAACCTCCCACTCTTTTAGCGCCGCCGCATTTTCGAGCAAGCTCTGCGATTTTCGGATCTCAAACATTCCCGGCAGGAACACCAAAATCCGATCGCCCGCGATCAGCTCACGCGCCTCGGCTTTGACCGCGACCGCCACCCGGTCCCACACTTCTTCGTGGCGATTGAGCCCGCGTCTCCCCACCGGCCCGCCACCGCGGTGCTCGATCTCGACCGGAAACATGCGCCCACCGGCCTCCACCAACTTGCAAGGTTCCAGAAAACCCTCCAGCCCACCAGTCTCGAGCGTCGCAGACATCACGACCACCCGCAAATCAGGTCGCACACTTTCCTGCAGATCCAAAACCCGGGCGAGGGAGAGATCGGACGACAGTCTCCGCTCGTGAAATTCATCAAAAATCACCGCACCGAACCCTGCCAACCCGGGATCATCCAGTAACATGCGTTGCAATACCCCATCGGTCACAAAGAGAATTTCGGTCTCCGGACCCGATTGATTCTCAAACCGGACGGCATAGCCCACGCCTTTTCCGAGCGGAGTTCTCATCTGCCGGGCCACGAATTCCGCCAGTAACCTCGCCGCCATCCGCCGCGGCTGCACCACGATGACCCGTCCCTCGCATTCGCCGCGGACCATGCCCGGCACCGTGGTTGATTTCCCTGAACCTGTCGGGGCCTTGAGCAAGAGCCTGCCCTGCTCCCCCGCCACCGCAGCGCGGATCGCCCCCTCGACTTCATGCACCGGCAAACTCACCCCCCAAGAAAAACACCGCAATCCCGCCTTCGCACGCCAGATTATCTGAAATGTATCCGCAACATGCCGCGTTTCATCACTTGCCTAACCGGCCAAACCCCCATAACCTCTCAACATGAACTCGACACTCGGTTTCCTCGGAACTCTCGGCACACAGGAGATGGTCCTGATTTTCCTCATTCTCCTCTTGCTTTTCGGGGCAAAGAAACTTCCACAACTCGCCCGGGGAATCGGCAAGAGTGTGGGTGAATTCCGAAAGGCCCGTGAAGAATTTGAAGACGAAATCCGAAAAGGAGGCGAGGAGTTCGAAAACGAAGCCAAGAAATCGGATGATGACGACAAAGTCACCAAAGCTCCCGGCGCCCAGCCACGGACCGAATCATGAGACGACTCCCTAAAAATATTTTCAAGAACGCTCCAAGAATTATTCTCGGGGCGTTTTTTCTGTGTGCTTCCTGTGAAGAGGAAGATAATATCGGCAAGTCTGCGTCGAGAGATCCCGAACCGGTTGAAAAGACGATACCAGCGAAAACCGCTGACGAGCAGGAAGCGGAAACGTCTCCTCAAGTGACACCTGACACGCCGGAAGTCCCCGGGCAAGCAGCCACCGGGACTTCCGAAGGCATTCGTTTCATGGCCTACAATATCGAGAACTATCTCACCATGACGCGCTACGTGAAGGGCGGAGGAAAAGTCAGCTCGCCCAAGGATCCGGCAGAGGTGGCGGCTCTGGTTAAAATCATTGTGGGTGAAAAGCCCCATATTTTGGGCGTGTGTGAGATTGGAACCGAGGCGGATCTCAAGGATCTCCAAAGCAAGCTCAAAGCCGCCGGCCTTGATCTCCCGCATTTCGTTCACACCGGTGGGATCGATTCGACCCGCAGGCTCGCGATCCTTTCCGCCTTCCCCATCGCCGGGAATCACTCCAAGCAGCAGTTGGTTTACGAGATCAATGGCCACGAAAGAATGATGGGACGAGGAATTCTTGACGTCACCATCGACCTGCCCGGTGGCACGACCCACTTTATCGGCCTGCACCTAAAGTCGAAGCGCGAGCTTGAAGACTTCGACCAGGCAGAGATCCGCCTCAATGAAGCACGCCTCGCCCGCGAACATTGTGATGCCATCATGGCTGAAGATCCGAATGCCCGGATTGTGCTTTATGGGGACATGAACGACACCCGCAAGACCCCGCCTCTCGCCATGCTGATGGGGAAATACAAGAGCGACACCTATTTGGGAGACGTTTTTGTCAAGGACTCCCGGGAACATCTCTGGACCCACTTTTGGTCATACCAGCAACAATATGCCCGCTTCGACTGGGTCATGGTGTCGCCTGCGGTTTATCCGGATGTCGACAAGGACAAGTCCTTCATTGCCGACCCCGATATTTGGAATGAGGCCTCCGACCACCGTGCGGTTGTCGTCACTTTGAAGAAGTAGAG
>JAURPJ010000128.1 GCA_030835305.1 Verrucomicrobiota bacterium
AAGAACTTTTGACCGGAAGACTGAGCAGGCCCGCTGATGAAAATTCATTCAAGCGAGCCTCCCTAAGTGTTTCTCGATCGCGGCCGGCAGCGGCTGCGGGGGCAACCCTAACGATTTTCTTTCTCACGTCAATGATTTTGGATGTCATTTCCCGATGAATTTTCCTCTGAATCGGAGAATCGTTGATTCTACGGGAAAAATCGGCCTAAAAAAAGCTTCATCACTGGAAGACTATCCAATATTTTCGTTAACATCTCCTAAATACTGCCGTGATTTTCATCTTCGGAGACAAATCCCTAGCCAGCCAAGCCTCTCCGTCTATCGTCTCAAGCCGTGCCTACTTTTTCATTCCAGTCCCTTAATCTTCGAGCCGAGATCGGTGGAAACTCCTACGCGCTCAATTTGAACGGGACTTCGATTCTCTTGGATGCCGGAATGCACCCCAAGGAGGAAGGACGAAATGCTCTCCCCCAATACCAAGAGATTCCTTACGATAGCGCCGATGCGATTATTATCTCCCACTCCCACCTAGACCACATTGGGACCCTGCCGGTCGCCCAGCGGGATCAGCCGTCCGCACCTGTTTATCTCACAGCACCCTGCGCGGCACTCGGGGAAGCCCTTCTTCATAATTCGGTCAATGTTATGAGCAGCCAGAGAGAGGAATTGAGCATTCCCGAATATCCCCTCTATCATCATCGCGAAATTGACTACCTCCTAGAGCGCTGGATGATTCGCCCCTATGAAAAACCGTTTTCCTTGGATCCACTAGGAGAGACCGGGACGACGGTCACCTTTTATGACGCGGGCCACATTCTGGGATCAGCCGGAGTTTTGATCGAAAAAGATCACAAGCAGGTTTTCTATACCGGCGATGTCAGCTTCCAGGGCCACTCCTTGATCAAAGGGGCGCGCTTTCCCGATCTTGTCGAGCCTGATCTCCTGATCATGGAAACGACGCGGGGCGCTGACGAGCGCCCGACCGACTACACCCGCGCCGACCAAGAAAAGCTTCTCGCTAAAAGCATTCGAAATGCACTCGAAGCCGGAGGATCGGCCCTAATTCCCGTGTTCGCAATTGGAAAAACCCAAGAGGTGCTCACGATGATTGATTACTTCAAAGCAGAGGGCTTGATTCCGGAATACACCCCGGTTTTCATCGGTGGCCTTAGCACTAAAATGACGGTCATTTACGACAGCTTTTCCGATTCAACGAGACGTCATCGCCCCAACTTCGAAATTCTCCGTGACATGAAGGTTCACACCGGGAACAAGAGGAGGCGCGCGCCGATCGATTACAAGCCCGGGGCCATCTACTGCCTTTCCAGCGGCATGATGAGCGAGAAAACAACGTCGAACGTGTTCGCCCGGAGCTTCATTCAAAACCCGGCAAATTCTCTCCTCTTCGTAGGTTACGCCGATCCCGCCACCCCTGCCGGGGCAATCAAGCGAGCCTCATCTGGCGCTGTCATCCGTCTCGACGGCACCCACAAAGTCCAGCTAAACTGTTCCGTCGAAGAATTCGATTTTTCGGGCCATGCACGTCGCGAAGAACTTCTCGAATTCGCGGTGAAGGTAAGTCCCAAAAAACTTCTGCTTGTTCATGGAGATCCGGACGCCGTCCGCTGGTTCGAAACCAAACTCGCTGAAGCCCTGCCCGACACCGAAGTCATCGTGCCCCAGCCCGGCGCAAAGATTCACTTTTGAATCCCGGCACATTTTGTTCCAAGATCCCACTAAGAATTTTCTTCTCTCGGGAACTCAGGTGATTGCCGGCCTCTTTACCCAACTCCTCACGAAGGTGATGGAAAAACCGTTCCCTGACCATTTCAGGCAAGCCTTTAAAGGCCTGAGAAGGGATCTTGTAGGAACAGCTATTCTTAAAAATCCGACCGTCCAGACGAAAGTCCCAGAGGCTCTTTCCTTTTGCCGTTTTCACGCCGCCCTGCTTGCAGGCTTCTGCAAGTTTTTCAAAGCCTTCGACCCCGTCTCCGCCAAGGTCGACTTCGTCGGTAAATAAAAAAGCATCGACGATTTCTTTCGCGGAGCTATCCAAGGGCTTCTAGGACATCCGCCCTTGGGAATTCAAATCTTCTTCCTCACTGTAAGACTTCTGGAAATAAAGCGCACGCTTGTATTCCATCTTAGCCTTTGTCATTATATTGTGAGTCCAGTACTGGTGTTCAAGAACCATCAATGCCACGATGTCACTCGTCGGCTGCAGATACTTTCCGGTGTCGATCAATGAAGATGAATCCTCGTGACAGGAAACTTCGGGCTTCATCTCCACGCAATCCAACGCGCTTTCCGGAATCCAACAATTGCCAAGATGGGGATGACCGGAGGTCCCCGAAATTCACCAGCCAACCTATTTCTCCTTCAGCGGAGTGCTATCAGTGACCAGAGATATTCCGGCGCTCAAAATAGGATGACTGTTCTGATCCGGCACCACCGAGCGGATAAACATGCCCGGAAGTCCGTGAAGTCGCGTGGCATTGCAAAGAGGAATCCGTGGCACGGGCAATCACCGAACGGGGGATCAATGTTCTAAAAAAACCGGTCCCAACTTTTCATCCCCAACGATCACCTCAACTTTTTCTCTTCGAACCCAGCCGACATAAGTATCAATCGAAAAATAGATCGACCTGGGATTCCGCTGATTTATCAGGGAATTTTGCAGGCTCATCTTAGAAAAAACCAACACTTGGGACTCCTCGGGAACTTTCAGCTTGTTCAGCACTGCTTTTAGGAAGGTCTTCCCGTCAACATTCCCAACCAACTAATCATCACTCTCAATCTCAGCCGCCATCTCCGCGACAGCATCCTGAATCGCGATTTGTGAATACCTGATCGGCAGCAACTCAAAAACCTCAAACCCAGTTTGATTCTAAATCCCCCATTCAAAAACAACGAAAAAAACCGGGAATTTATAATCAAAAAAATTTCACGTATTAAATGAGCGAATCTATCAAGACTTCTTTCACCGCCCGTACAGTTTTACCGGCTTGTCCAAAGATATTTTCCCGATGCGTAGATAGGTCCGTCCCACTATCGAAGTCCAAGCCAATCAGGGCTCGGCCCACTCGTTCCCCCGTGTAGGTGTAATTGAAGTAGCACAAACTGGTCATGGCGCTAATCGCATTCATAAACCCCAGCAAAGCTCCGGCCCTTTCCGGAAACTCAACCTCTACAAACAAGGGCGCAACAAAGAGAGAAGGAGTAAACGGAATCACGCGAAACGTGGTCGCACCATGGCCCGTGACATCTTCAGACCTCTCCTTATTTTTTGCGATCCAGTTCTCAAATTCAGACAAAACCGGATCGGGAAAATCGACACTTAACAGCGGTCGCTGGAGCTCACACACCGTCCGTCCATACTGAAGATCCATGATACTCACACCATCCGGCAAATCAGCCAACAGCCCCGCGAGGGAACCTTTTTCCTCTGGGATCTCAAAGCGCCAACTCCGGTCACGTCGCGGGTTAATTCCAGCCTGACGGGAAACATCGGCAAACTTCGCGAAATCCATATTCGCACCACATAAAATGGTCAGGACTTTTTCGTTCGGCCCAACCTCGCCCGCCTCATGCTGCTTCAAAAAAGCAGCCAGACTCATGGCTCCGCTCGGCTCTGGAATCACCCGAAGACCGTCCCAGTGTGATTTGATCGCGGAAGAGACCTCCTGGTTGGTCACCGTCACGAGCTCGTCCAGTAGCTCGCGACAAAGCTCATAAGTCAAATTGCCTACCTGCGTCACCGCCGTGCCGTCGCAAAAAACATCGACGTAGTCCAAGGACACAGGTCGCCCCGCTTCAATGGCAGCCTTCATTGAAGCCTGATCGACTCCTTCCACCCCGATCACCTTCACCTCCGGCCACGAATTCTTCAACAGCGCCGCGACCGCCGAGGCCATACCCCCTCCACCAATCGCGACATAGACCCGGTCAAAGGGCCCCTCGCCGGAGGTGAAAATTTCATCAGCCAGAGTCCCCTGCCCAGCCATGACCTCAATAGAATCGTAGGGCGGGATAAAGGTCGCGCCGGTCCGCGCGGCGTCTTCAAGCGCTGCCGTTTGCGCCTCCGAAAAACTATCACCGACCAATTCGATTGCGACACAATCACCGCCATGCGCCATAACAGCTTTCCGCTTCACCAGCGGAGTTGGCTTCGGCATGTAGATACGAGCCGTCGTTCCCAACTTTCTCGCAGCCAAAGCAATCCCCTGGGCGTGATTTCCCGCCGATGCAACCACCACTCCACCCTCGAGTTGCGCAGGTGTCAGACAAGCCATCGCATTAAAGGCCCCCCGCCATTTATAAGCCTTGATCGGCCCGAGGTCCTCTCGCTTTACCCAAATCTGCTGATCAACCCCGTCCACCATCATCGGCTCCAAGGGTGTCTCATCACCCACTTGATACACCCGGGCGCGGGCCTGATGGATCGCCTCACGCAGCTGGTCAACTCGATTTCCCTCGCTCACGCTCCACCTTTCTCAAAAATCGGCGAAGAATACACGCTTCAATCACACCAGCTCTAAATGCAGCAGCCCCGCCGGCTTCCGAAGAAACTGAACAGGGCTGCTGTCCCCCCCAAATTATGAAATCTGGTGCAAGAAAACCATTTTTTGCCCTATCGACAAGAACTTTGTCACTCTAACAGCTTCAATGGGGTGGATTTACGCTGTTCAAGTCCCTTTAAGCTCCTAGAGTCCCGCCGAAATGAGCGACGAACAAACGCCTAAACAGCCCCAATCCACTTCCGAGGAACTCATTGCCGTCCGGCGCGAGAAACTTGCGAAACTCAAGGAATTGGGCCTTAACCCTTATGGCGCCGCCTTTGAGACCACTACCACCCCGGGTGATCTAAAGGCCAATTTTGAAAATGATAAACCCGTCAAACTTGGAGGCCGACTCCTCGCCATTCGCGACATGGGTAAATCCGTATTCGCAACCCTCGGCGATGCCCACGGTCGTATCCAAATTTACCTAAACAAGAAAGGCATCTCCGAAACCGATTGGGAGGCCTACCAATGTCTCGATCTCGGCGACTGGATCGGACTCGATGGCGAAACCTTTACCACGGGCAAAGGCGAACCCTCGGTCAAAGTAGACAAGCTCACGGTTCTCTCAAAAGCTCTCCGCCCCATGCCTGACAAGTGGCACGGCCTCTCCGACCGCGAAACAAAGTACCGCAAACGCCACCTCGACCTCATGTCGAACCAGGAAAGCGCCGACCTTTTCATTATGCGTTCCAAGATTGTTGCCGAGATCCGCAACTTCCTACACGAGCGCGGTTATCTCGAGGTCGAAACCCCCATGCTTCACGATGTCGCCGGTGGTGCGGCCGCCAAGCCCTTCGAGACCCATCACAACGCCCTCGGCATGCCGCTCACCATGCGCATCGCGCCCGAGCTTCACCTCAAGCGCCTCCTTGTTGGCGGCCTAACCAAGGTCTTTGAACTCAATCGCAATTTCCGAAACGAAGGAATCTCGCGCCGTCACAATCCCGAGTTCACCATGCTCGAAGCTTACCAGGCTTACGGAGACTTCGAGATCATGGCCGACCTTGTCGAAGAAATGGTCTGCCACCTCGCCGAAAAATTCTTCGGCACTCTCCAGATCGAGCACAAGGACGAAAATGGAGAGCATCTCCGCACCCTCGACCTCTCCCGCCCCTGGAGACGAGCTCCGTATCAATCTCTGATCAAGGACGTCGCAGGTGACGATTGGTTCGACCTCTCTTCGAATGAGCGCCGCGCCAAGGCCCAGTCCGAGTTTAAGCTCGAGATCCACGACCACCTGGAAGACTACGAAGTGACCCAGCAGGTTTTCGAGAAGCTCGTCGAAGAGCACACCTTTAACCCCTGTTTCGTGACCCACGTTGACTCCAAGCTCATCCCGCTCGCGAAAGAGAACCCGGAGGATCCTTCAGTGATCGATGTATACGAGCTTATTATCAACGGACAGGAAATCTCCCCCGGCTACTCCGAACTTAACGACCCCGATGTTCAACGCCGTCGCCTTCAAGAACAAACCGGCGGCGAAGCCCAGGAAATCGATGAAGACTTCGTCGAAGCCCTCGAGCACGGCATGCCCCCCGCTGGTGGTATCGGGATCGGCATAGACCGCCTCATCATGCTCCTCACCGGGGCACCCACCATCCGCGATGTCGTTCTCTTCCCCCAGCTCAAGCGTAAGGACTGATCATCTGAAAAACTACACCGCAGAGCCCGTGCCTGTTTCGGCGGCCACGGGCTTTTTCGTGTCACCTCAGCTCCAACCGACCGTCTTGATATCCTTGATTGGCAAACTTCAAATCACGCCCGCCTTCCAGATGGAAACATAGGGAACCAGACCCTTCAAAGGATTGTCGACCGGGGCCGGCTGACACCGCAAAGGCGAAACGTGTAAAAGATACGGAACAAAAAAGAACCGCAATTTGAGAGATTTGGGCATGAGTGGGTGTTTTGTAACCGGAAAGACCAGCCCGTGATTTCCCGCTGGCCGATCATCCCCGAAAACCGATAATCTCGATAAAGATATGAGACTGCAACTTCTCCTTGCCACCCTGACCACCGCCGCCCTTACCGCAAACGATTGGCCCCGGTTCCTGGGACCCAACGGAAACGCCACCTCGGCTGAAACCGGACTCGTGAAATCGTTCCCGAAAAGCGGCCTCGAAATCGAGTGGACCGCCGAGCTTGAAGGCGGATTTGGCGGCGCGGCCATCTCGGGAGATGAAGTCTTCCTCGGCGATCGCGTCGAGCAAGAAAAAGACATGCTCCTCTGTCTCGACTTCAAAAGCGGAAAAGAAAAGTGGCGCTACGAGAGTAAATCCGAGGGCGAGCCTTCCTACCCCGGCTCACGCAGCGTCCCCACCGTGGAGGATGACGCCGTCTATTTCCTCGGCAGCTTCGGCGAAGTCTTCCGCGTCGACCGTAAGACAGGAAAAGCCGATTGGAAGATAAAGCTCTCCGAGCGCTACCCTGACGCCAAGACCCCAAAGTGGGGATACGCCCAGTGCACTCTCGTCATTGGTGATACCCTTATCGCGATGCCCTTCGGAGAAAAGACCGGTATCGCCGGCTGGGATAAAAAAACCGGTAGAGAGCTCTGGAAAAGCGGTGGTGTCAGCGACTCCCATTCATCACCGATCGTGGCAAACTTCGGTGGAACCGAGCAGATCATTCTCCTCACCGCCGGAAACGAAGGCGGCCTCAGTAGCTACGATCCCAAGTCCGGCAAAAAACTTTGGTCCAGCAAGCTCTACCAAAACCGCATCCCTATCACAGTTCCCATCCAAGTCGACAAGGACCGCCTCTTCGTCTCAGGCGGATATGACGGCGGATCAAAAATGCTCTCGGTTAAGAAATCCGGCAGCGACTTCGAAGTCAAAGAACTCTGGACCACCCCGAAAGGAAGTCAGGTTCATCCTCCCTTCGTGATCAACAATCACCTCTACTTTCTTGCCAACGAGAACTCCAATCACAAGACCGCAACCCGCCGCAAAAAGGGTGGTTTGGTTTGCTTCGATCTCGATGGAAAAGAACTTTGGAATACCGGAAACGATCCTTTCATGGGGCGTGGCGCCAGCCTCTATGCGGATGGCATCATCATCGTTCAGGACGGCGAAAACGGAATCCTTCGCCTCGTTGACCCCTCACCAAAAGGCTTCAAACTCCTCGCCGAGGCCAACGTGTTTGGGACCGACCCTAGGAGTAAAAAAGATCTCCGCTACTGGAGCCCCCTGGCCCTCAGTAGCGGAAAGCTCCTCATGCGCGGACAGAACAAACTTCTCTGCGTCGACCTCAAAAACTAGTTGGTTAGCGATCTCTTTCTCTGCCCCAAGAGCCGGCTCCGCAGCCCGACTGCCGACCATATTTCCGCTGAAGCTCCAGACTTCGAGACAGACCCGGCCGGACTAAATCGCGGTGCCGACATCCGCCTTTCGGACGAGCGAGTCGAATGGGCGGACTTGATCGTCGCGATGGAATCAATCCATCGCGCCAAGCTCACCCGTGACTAAACCTCCGCCCTTCGCGGCAAATGGGTCATCGTCCTTAGCATCCCCTACAACAACGACTTCATGAGCGATGACTAAATCGCCTTGCTGAAGCAAAAATGCGCCCCCTTTTTTTGAAGCGCCTTGCGGTTTTGGCTTTATTGCCAGGTCACTTTCCCTTCCTCTGACGTCCTACTTCGCTGGATCTGGAAGGGAATCGAAGACTCCCGAAAGGCTGCCTCATAAAGAGCATTCCCCAGAGTGGTGCCACCATCCCCAGGATAGATTTCGAGCTTTTGCAGTTCATCCACCATAGATTCCCCCACGCGATGGTAGCCAAAGGAGCCGGCAAGACCACTGGACTTCAGGTAAACCCAGATCCTCGCAAAACGACGCTTGTTTAACTCTTCTGAAATCCTGCTTTGATCCTCCTCGAACGAGATCGCCGCCGGGTGAGCAAAGACCTCCCCCGCTTTCACGAATCCCACTTCCCGTCGGAGTAGGACCCTCCACGGTCCTCCCATTGTGCCAAACTCGGCGGGACCTCCTGAGAGCAACATATCGCTCAGGCCGTCCCCATCCAGATCCACAATCATCCGTCTTCTCTCCGAGTAGCCCCCATGTTCCAAAATACTCAATCGAGGCTTCAAAGATGGATCGACGATATCCGAGGTTTCGACCGGTCTCACCCGCGGCTCATCCCAGCGAACCTTGTAAATCTTTTCACCTTCGAGAACGCGCGTCACTTCAGGCCTGCCAAAACGAATGGTATCACTCCACCAGGTCTCTTTTGCCCCCCGGTGCCAAACCATTCTGCCAGTTCTTTGATTCCGGTGAATCGACTTCACCTTCTCCTCGTTGGCCAGCGGACGAAAGGGAATGAACTCCTTCGCGATTGCGGAGAACAAGTAACAATGGTGATCCACCGATAATACCAACTCGCTCGCACTCCACCAGGTGAGATCATGGCCACCGGATGTGGGAAGATTGAATCTCTCAACCACCAACGCCTCGCCGTTCTTGATCTCGATCTTTAGCAGAACCTCGGTCCCGAGAGCCCAAAGGCACTGTCTCCGCCAATCCCACTCAACTCCATGGCCTCCATAAAGCGGGAGCTTCATCTTCGGAGCCAACCCGGCACCCGATTTTTCCAAATCAAAAATCACCAACTGATCGCCCCCGAAACTGGAGGCTACTGCGATCAAACCTCCGGGTAAGAGACAAGCACTGTGAGCGTTTCGGACCTTCGTATAAAAGAGACACTTCATCGTTGCACGTTCAATCAAGGCCACTCCACCGCTGGAAGACGTCACCAAGAGACATCCTTCATAGGGCTTGCACTCGTCGGTTGTCGCAAAGTCCGATCGCATCGCAACCGGAATTTCGGGCGAGGACTCCGCGGTCCATTCCCACAAGCTTACTCCGCCCACTTTTGCAGGAACGATAAAGACCTTTTCCATCCCGCAGATGATGAGATCTGCCGGACTCGCCGCCAGGGCCTGCAGCCCAAAAAGGATCGAAAGGAGCAAGGCTCCGAGAAACTTCATACCCTTGTTCTTAATCTAGCGACGCTGGGCCTGCGCGTTCGGCATGAATTCGCGCAACTTCTGAATGCGGGTCGAACTCACCGGATGCGTACTCAAGAGTTCGGGAGTGCGGCTTTGCTGGCTCGCTCCCATTTTCTGCCACAGGGTGATGGCCTCGGCAGGATCATAGCCCGCACGCGCCATGAAAAGCGTTCCGATCCGGTCAGCTTCCAGTTCTTGGGCCCGCGAGAAAGTCAGGCCGAAAGCAATCTCGCCCCCCAACTGAGCCAATTGTCCAAGTTGCTGGCTATTCTCGGCACCGCTCAGAACAGCCCCCAGAATCGCCCCGCCCAACGCGACGGATTGATTCCGCTGAATCCGTGATTGAGCGTGATTCGAGGTCACATGAGCCATCTCGTGAGCCACCACCGCCGCGAGCTGCCCATCCGTCTGGGCGATTTTCAAAAGCCCCGTGTTCACTCCCACTTTCCCGCCCGGAAGGGCAAAGGCATTGGCCGAAGGATCTTCGAAAACCTCGAATTCCCAACGCGCACCGGGTAAATTCACCACCGGCTTCAGACGATTTGCGACCCGATTCACCTTCGCCCGCGTGTTTGCGTCGCGCGAGATCGGCTTGATCTTTTTATACTTCTCAAACGCCGCCGCCCCCTGCTGGATCAGGCCCGAAGACGCCGGACGAATCGCAATCTGGCCGGTATTTGCGTTATAAGCGGCCGGCGCCGCGCACCCGATGACCACAATCGGAAGGAGCAAGGTGACTCCATTTGACTTCAAAATCCTTTTTAGCGCTGTCCTCATACCTCGATATGATAGCTTACGACCGGAGTTCATGTCAAATCACCCCCGCAAGGTCGCAAAAGGTTGTTTCTCGGCAATCACAGCGTCACACTCACGCCACACCGTGAATCTCCCGAATTCCATCACCTTCGCCCGCCTCGTTTTGACGGCGATTTTTGTCGTTTGCGCTAGCTTGGGAGGAACAACTGCCCTTGTGATCGCCCTGCTCACTTTTGTCATCGCAACCATCTCCGATTGGCTCGATGGTTATCTGGCGCGTAAGATGAACCTCGTCACCTCGCTTGGTAAACTGCTCGACCCTCTCGCTGACAAGATCCTCGTCGCCTCCGCCTTCGTTTTCTTCACCAGCCAAAACCTCTGCCCGGCTTGGGTCACCTGCGTGATCATCGGCCGGGAGTTCCTGGTCACCGGACTGCGTCAGATCGCGGTGGACAAAGGAGAGGTCATCGCAGCCGACAACCTCGGCAAATGGAAAACGACCTTGCAACTCGCCTTCGGAATCAACTGCCTTCTCTGGCTCATTCTTGATTCATCTCGTCCCAACGGAGAAATCCTCCTATTCCTACAAAACCTAAGTTCTCCCACAAGCTGGCTCTTCCCGGGCTTCCTCTACGGTGCTCTGGCCTTGACCCTGCTTTCCGGTCTCAATTATCTAAAGAAATCCTGGAAATTGCTTCTCGACTGATGCTTCTTACCAACGCCCGTATCATTTCACCCGGTCTGGACCGCGAAGGCGCCAGTGTTTTCATCGAAAATGGCAAGATCGCCGAAATCGCCAACCACACCTCGGGCGATCTTGATCTGGGCGGAAAAATGTTGCTGCCGGGATTCATCGATATCCACAGCCACGGCGCGGATGGTGCTGATGTCTGCGATGCTTCCTCCGAAGGGCTCGAGCACATTGCGCAAACCAAGCTCAAAGAAGGAGTGACCACCTGGCTCCCCACCACCCTGACCCAACCTCAGGAAAGGCTCATCGAAATCGTCCGCACCGTTAAAAACTGGGCTGACTCGGCTCCCTTGAATATTCCAGGCGTTCACCTCGAGGGGCCGTTCATCAACCGCGAACAGGCCGGAGCCCAAAATCCCGAGTTTGTCCGCCCGCCTGATCTTAGCGAGCTTCGGGAACTCCATGAGATTTTCCCAGCGCTCATCCTTTCACTCGCTCCCGAAATCCCGGGGGCTCTTAACCTGATCCGCGAAGCATCAGCCATAGGCATCACCCCCTCGGCAGCGCACACCAAAGCCGACTACGCCACCGTAATGGAGGCAGCCGGATACGGACTGAGGCACCTCACCCATTTTGGCAATGCCATGACCGGCTTGCACCATCGCGAAATCGGAGTGGTCGGAGCCGGCCTTCTCGACCACTCGCTTCACCTCGAACTCATTGCAGACGGCATTCACCTCGCCCCCGAAATGCTCGAACTCGTCTTCGCCCAGGTGCCCCGCGAGAATCTCATGCTGATCACCGACTCTGTCTCGGCCTCCTGGCAACCCGATGGCGAAACGACCCTCGGCGGGCTTGAAGTAGTCATCGAAGACGGCATCGCTCGTCTAAAAAGCAATGGAGCACTCGCCGGGTCGACCTTGCGATACAATCGTGGGCTCAAGCTCATCCACGAAATCACCGGCGAACCCCTCTCTGAAATCGTTGCCACCACCTCATGGAATCAAGCGACCTCGCTGGGCCTTCCGAATGTCGGCAAGATCGAGCCGGGCTATCATGCCGACCTTGTCATCCTTGATGACGACTTCGAAGTTTATCGTACTCTCGTCGGCGGCAGATAAACTACTTCGCGCCGAAATTGTCTGAGAAATAGTCGATCACCGACTCACGGGTATTCACCGGGATCAATTTGGTTCCGCTGGCGGACTCCGCCAAAATTTCCCGCAGCTTCATCAATCTCCGACCTCCTGACTGGCTGTCATAGCTGTTGAAGAGAATGTGATACCTTTGATCCGGATCCAGAGTCTCCGGATCCAATCCAAACAAATTGCGGTCCGAATACCGGTCCTTCTTAGACTCAGCCATAACCACCTGAATCTGGGCCCCGGTAATCCGCGCATGCACCAACCAGTTTTCATAAGGAATCCACTGCCAGGCATCTTCGATCGTTTTGACCCCGGGCTCAACGTCCGGAGTGCCAAAGGTGCCATGAAAGACCCCGTCGGCTGGCATCTTTTGTTTCTCCGCCGTTTCCAAAAACGCCTTGCAGATCAGCTGCCAAAACGGGCTGTTTCTCCCTCTAGCCGAGATCTTTTCTTCAACCTCGCCAATCACGGTTTGCCGGCGCACTTCGGCATTCTCCACAACTGTCTTCGTGCTCTCAACAATGACCGGATCAAGAGCAAATCGATCATCCATGAGAACCGTCCAGGCATTGCGCTTCACCAACTTCCGAGATTCCAGGTCGAAGCTGAGATCCACCCGCCCGCAGTTGATCCCGTAGTAGTTCGCCTGCGTGCAAAGCACGTTCGACCAATACCAACTCGGCCTGTCCTGATGGGAATGACCACCAATATAGACATCCACTCCAGACACCCGCTCCAGCATCTCCTGAATCGGATTGGCAAAATCATCGGCTCGTTTCCATCCCATGTGACCCAGCACCACAATCGCATCTACCTTTTCCGCCCCAAGTTCTTTGACGCTCTGCTTGAGTGACTCGATCGGGTCAAACACGCCAAATCCCTTGAGCAACTCCGGACGCGACCAATAAGTAACGCCCGGAGTGATCAAGCCCACCAAACCAATCCGGAAACCGCCCACTTCCCTGACAAGCCAGGGAGCAAGCTTTGAAAAGGCACTCCCGTTAATTCCACCGGCCTTCCTGCCCTCAACCGTGACGTTACCGGTGATGACAGGCATTTTTGAGCCCTTGACCGCAGACTCGACCACATCAAGCCCCCAATCAAATTCGTGATTGCCCAAAACCCACCCATCGTAGCCCATCTTGTTGAAGCTTTCGATCATGACTTTCCCCTCGGTCTGGTAGCCTGCAATGGTGCCTTGGTAGACGTCTCCGATATCGAAGAGCAGGTGATCCGGGCATTCCTTTCGCCACTTCCGGATCTGGGTCGCACAACGAGCCAGCCCTCCGACATTGCCGATCCCATCGTAGGTCTGGCCGGGCAAAATATGTCCGTGCAGATCCGTGGTGTGGAACAGGGAAATCGTTTTGATCGCACGCTGCCCCGCAGCCCAGATTGGAGCAGCCATCCAGGCCGCTGCTCCTGAAAGAAAATGACGGCGGTTGGAATTCATGAACGGAGGGCTTGTTCTTTACGAAGTTTCTCGGCGCACAGCTTCTTCTGATAGCGGCCTTGCACAATGTCGGTTAGAAGAAGCATCCCGATGACGAAATAGAAGGTCGTCCTGGTCATTGCTTGAATTTCGTTACCGAAGAACTTCAACTACGCATGATAAACTCGTGCGGCATGTAGCATAATCCCAACGACAAACAATACAAATAGCCCGAAGACTTGATACATTCTTTTTGGCCTCAAGAACTCGGTCACCCGATCGGCCAAAAGAATCATCATGGCCTCGCCGATCAGAATTGCCGTAATCATCACTCCCAGTTGATAGCCCTCGTGGCTGCCATCCGCTCCCGTCTTACTCGCAAGAGCAATCGCACTCAGTATCGAATCAAACGAGAAAATCACGTTCATAAAAACAATCAACCCGATGACCTTCTTCGATAACGAAGTCTGCCGGTCGACCGCGTGCTCCTCGTCCTCCAAAGACATCATATGAGCTATCTCCTTGTTCGCCGTGTAGAGAATGAAAGCACCGCCAAACAAGACGATCAGGCTGTGAAAATTAAATTTCCCTTCGATGCAGTTTCTCTCGGCAAAGTGTAGGAAGGGACCCTGCAACGATTCAACCAGATTGATGAGAACAAAGAGAAGCACAATCCGCAATCCCACCGCAATCCCAATCCCCAACTTACGAACTCGGCTTTGTTCCGCTTCGTGCGCACGTTGAGACTCCAGAGAAATGTAAAGCAGGTTATCGAAGCCCAGAACTGCTTAGAGAAGAACCAGAAGCCCAAGTGTGACGAGAGAATTTAATATTTACATCATGAAGCGCGATCATCAGCGCAAACCAAATGCATAAAAAAACGGTCATAGGAGCGGAGCTCCCATGACCGGTCTTTTGCAAAATCAGAATTTCATTAATCAACCGAAGTTGGATCGGTGATTCCCGGGACTTCTGGTGGAGGTGCCACATCTGGAACAGTCGGCACAGTTTCCGGCACGCTGGGCGAAGGAATGTTCGGAACCGGAGGTGGAGGCGGGCTGCCCGGAACTTCTGGGATGGGAGCTACCTCCGGCGTATTAATTCCCGGCTCAACCGGAGGAGGAACTGGGCCGAAATCGGGAGCTGGCAACCCCGGCTGCGATCCTGCCGCACTCCTTTCGATCACCATTATCTCCGGAACAAAACCAATATCACCCGAATCCAACTCAACCTTCAAATAAGTCCCCGTGCTGGAAACCACCTTCATCGGGGTTCCAGCCGCCAAAACTTTGTCGGCACGGGCGCTCCCCTTCGGAATGGCACGGAAAAAAGTGGCGTTTGGCATCGAGGTCTCGACCCATTGACCCCGCTTGTAGCTGGGCTTCGTCGGTGCCACCAACGCCGAGGCCGATCCAGTGGGAGAACCGGGACCATCCAGGGGGTCAAAACCACCGCCACTCAGAGGGCGATTGAGATTTTTAAAGGATCCACAGGACACTGCAGCTACTGCGAGGGCACCGAGGGACAGGAGTTTAGGGGTCTTCATAACTCTGGGAATCGAGCATAGAGAAGCCGTCCGGTCAATGTCATTCCCGACCCATTGGGAATGTTTCGCTTTCACAAAACAGATAATCCAATCACTAGTTGGCGTGCGATTGCTGACGTCCATTCTCCCAACAGGGAGTGCTGGCTTCATCGGTTCGGCAATGGCCCGATCTCGAGCACCTCGTCATTCTGGACTCTCTCACTTATGCTGGCAGCCGGGCCAATTTGACAGAACCCGACCAAGACCCACGCCTGACGTTTACTGAAGGTGATATTGCTGACGACACCCTCGTCTCGGAACTCCTTGAGAAATTCAACTGCGATGGGATCATGCACTGGGCCGCCGAGTTACACGTCGATCAATCGATTAAGAATCCAGCAAAATTCATCACCGCAAAAATCAATGACACCTTCTCACTTTTAGACCTGGCAAGGCGTCATGATGTAGCGCTTCTTCAGTGTTCGATCGGCGGGTCTTTGGGCCGATTGCGGCCCCAGCAAAGGCGGATGAATCATTTCCACTAAAACCTTCCTCCCCCTATCCTGCGAGCAAAGCGAGTGAGGATCTCATCGCACAGGCGGCTCACACAACCTTTGATCAGGAAATTGTGATTGCAAAATGCTCGAACAACTACGGCCCCCGAAAGCATCGCGAAAAACTGATCCCGATCCTGGTCCATTTTGCTCTTCGGGACCAACCGCCCCCATCTACGGCTTGGGAAAACAAGTCTGTGACTGGATTCATGTTGATCACGCGGCACGTGGTCTGATCAAGGTCTTCGAAAGCGGACTCTCTCACAGCATTTACAGCCTTGGGGCAAACTGCAAGCGCACCAATATTAAAATTGCCAGCACTGTCCTGGAGCATCTCGACAAACCCGAAAGCCTCATCGAACACTTCCGGGACCGACCCTGGCGCGACCTCAGACATACCAACGATACCGCGCGGGCAATGGCCACCCTGGGATGGCAGCCCCTCATCCCCTTTCAAGAAAGGTTTGAAAAAGTCGTGCGTGAACTGGGTGCTGCGTTGGGCCCGAACTAGCCCACTCCAAGTTCCTCGCCAAGCTCATGTTCGACATGCTTGATCTCACGAGCCTGCAGTCCGTGATCGCGAATTCCGCGAAGCGTCCGAAGTGATCCGCGGCGCGTTCCCGGACCGCGCACTTTCTTCATGGCCGTCTCAACGAGCATCGGTGTCAAAGCGGCAAGGCCCACACACGCCAGAGAAAGACCGATTGGGCGACGAGCACGGGCACTCATCGCCTCGGAAACCAGAATTCCGGCTGCCGCACCAAGCACCGCCGGAGCAAAAGCTGCCGTCGTGTCCACCCAATCGCGTTCCTCGTAAATATCGTTCATGGGGTGAACTTACCGCAGAGAAGCCCACATCCCAAAGCAAAAACGTAGAGCGACACGTTTTGACAAGCCGCTGCCCTACCTGTTGAATCAAATCCAGATGGACAATCACTATGCTTTGATTCTCGCCGGCGGAAGCGGCACCCGCTTCTGGCCCCTAAGCCGTAATGCCAAACCGAAACAGCTTCTAAATCTTTTCGACGACACCACCCTCCTCGATCAAACCATCACCCGCCTGCAAGGCCTCATCCCTACCGGGAACATCCTCATTCTCACTAATGGACTTCAGGAAGCCGAAGTCAGAAAGGTGGCCCACATGCTCCCTGCCGAAAACATCTTCGCCGAACCCGCCAAACGTGACACCGCTCCAGCCGTAGCGCTTGGCATTGGCCTCGTCGCCGCACGCGATCCGGAAGCAACCATGGCCGTCCTCCCCTCGGATCAACTGATCAACGACACCGACGCCTTCCAGTCTGTCCTCGGAGACAGTCTCTCGATTGCTTCTCAAACCGATGCCCTCGTCACCATCGGAATCAAACCCACCTGGCCCTGCCCCTCTTACGGATACATCGAGCGAGGATCGCCGGCGAAACTCGAATTCGACACCACCCACGAACCCTACGAGGTCTCCCGCTTCCGTGAGAAACCAAATCCCGAACTCGCCGAACAATTCCTCCGCCAAGGCAACTTTGCCTGGAATGCCGGCATGTTTGTCTGGTCGCTCAAAACGGTCACCGCCGAACTACAGCAACACACGCCCGAACTGGCCGGCTTTATTGATGGACTCACATCCTCGCCCGATGTCCATCAAACCATTGCCGAAAAATTTTCGTCCCTCACCCCGATCTCTATCGACTACGCCCTCATGGAGAAAGCCTCCAGCGTCTTGAATATCGAAGCCACCTTCGATTGGGATGATGTCGGCTCCTGGATCTCCGTTGCCAAGTATCTCGACACCCAAGGCACCAACAACCAGACGAATGATGAAATTACCGAAATCGGTTCGGAAAACAATATCGTCTTTAACGCTCGCAAACAAGCCCGCATCGCCCTCCTGGGAGTCGACGACCTCATCGTTGTGCAAACCGAGGACGCCCTTCTCATCGCCAACCGCCATCAAGCGGAGGATATCAAAAAGCTCAGCGATCAACTCCCCGAAAACCTCCTCTAAAACAGCCCATGAATTCAAAAACCGAACCCGTATTCAAACTCATCCTATTCACCGGCCTCCTCGGAGTCCTCATCACCCTTTGGGGCGTGATTGATCGCCGGGACATCCTTGCTCTCGGAGGCATCATCCTCATCGCCTGCTGCATCAACGCAATCGCGCGACTCGTCAAATGACCCATCCCATCCTCGCAATCGACCACGGCGATGCCCGCATTGGCCTCGCCGCGACCGATGAATTTGGGATCAGCGCGCACCCGGTCGAAACCATCGACTGCCAGAAATCCGAGCCCATCCCCCGGCTCCTCGAAGTCATCTCCGAGCGCAAGATCACCGCTATCGTCCTCGGCCTCCCTCTCCGCATGGATGGCTCCGAAGGAACATCTTCCGCCAAGGTTCGAAAGTTTGGCGAAGAACTACGACGTCACCTTGGGAAAATCCCACTCTCCTATTTCGACGAACGTTTCACCACCGTCGCCGCGTCTGACAAGCTCCGCGAAGCCGGCAAAAAGGCAAAACAGCAAAAGAACATCATCGACCAAGTCGCCGCCGTCGAAATTCTCAAAGACTACCTTGGATGGTAGATCCTAAAGATCTCCATTGATTTTCTTCATTTCCAGCCACATCTTGTGTTGCCTGTTATTCTACGACTAGGCTGAGGAGTCGTGGAGCAAAGCCAGTAGATTTAATCAGGACTGCCCCCCTTCAAAGCCCAATCATTGTTACAGATGCAAGTGCGAGCAAAGCTGAGGATGCCGGTTCCGGAACGGTAGCAAGAACTGTGACACCAACGGACTGGAAGTCCAAAGTGTTCACTCCGGGAGAAGTGTCGAAACCAATCTGGCTGAAGGTGCCAGTGAGCTGCACAGCAAAGTTGGTGAACACATTGTTTGCGGGTCCAATCCCTGAAGGGATCGTCCCTCAACCAGGAAGCGAAGCTCTGTCGACAAGGATCAATGCCGGCATGTAAGGGTCAAAGTTAAACTCGACGAATCCGTCGTGAACAAAGTTGAGGAGAACTGTCGGATTCGTAATAGCCTGCGAGAAGGAAATCTCGGTGCGCCCTGAAGCATCCGAATTCATGTCAATCACCGCTCCTTCATTAATTGCTCCAGGGTCCGAGATCCCGGGCATGTTTTCTGATCCCAGATTGGAGGCCCAGTCGGTGCCCGTGCCTAAAAACACACCGCCGTTCTCGGGAAAGAGGACGCCGGTAGTGCCCGTGGTGAGAGTGACATTAACACCTCCGAGTGTTACAGTAATGACGCTGTCCGAATTGCCCCTGTCAACCGAAGCCACAAGCACCCATTACGAGTGGGACGCTAAAAGAAACAGCACAAGGGACCTAGCGGTGGATCGGAGCAAAAGTGTTGGTATTTGAGTCGAGTTCATAAACCGCCCTTCTACCTAGCCACTCACTGGAACGCGTTTCTTCAATGAATTTGTATGGCGACACGACGAGACATAAATGACACAAAGTTTGAGTCCAGTCACGCCCTACTGAGAGTGTGCGTTGGGGCAAGGGAACATAATCGAGCGTTCATGTCGATTTTAACTGATGGCGGGCAGGGCGTTGATCTGCGACGACTTGATCGCCATTCATTGCTCGCGTGCTAGTTTCCTTCTGTAACGAGTGTTCTCACAGATGAATTTGGGTCGACTTGGCCTGACACAGCTTCGAATCGCCCGTCAGCCCTTCTTATTAGGAAAAGCAAGTATTCTGGCGCTGGCTTTAAGCTTAGACTTTTTGCGGGCTCTAATGTTTTCGGCTCTTCTTGGATTTCGCCGCTCCGCTTTATACCAACTGAGAGCGATTCGGTAAAAAAGGATACCAGCCCAGGGCCGTTCTCGAAGGCTCTTGATGGATTCTTATACTGGAAATGGAGCACCTTGAACGCATTTGTTGCCTTGCCCTTAATCACTATCGCCGGCTCAAACGTAGTCTCCACCCCCGAGAATCCGTCGCTGTCAAAAACGTCTTCATCCCATCTATCGTCAGTGGCCACCTTCGAAACGGCACAGGCGATGACAACGAGGTCGGCCTCTTTGAGAAGCTCCTCATATGACCATACCTCGATTTTGCGTGCGGAGCTGATCGCAGAAAGGCTGAGGGAAGCTGCAATTGCAGTGACAAACACTCTAAATTTCATACTTACTGTGTAATACTTCATTGAAGTTGAATTGTCTTCCACGATTGTAAAACCAGCGTGATTTCGCGATGAAATCTCTGCGAATATTCCTTGGCGAACGTCAAAAGCCTGCCACCCGCTACTTAGGGCGCCCCTCCGATTTATGTTTAGATTTCGAATTTCCCTCCGGCTCCGAATCTGGAGCGGTAGCGGGTTGGTCAGCGCCACTTTGTTCTGCCAAGTCCCGTTTTTCGGGATACGAAACAGATCCATCATAATCGATGACGACCATCTTCATTTCCATTTTTTCAAGCAGTTTAATCTTTTCTTCCTCGGATTTAGCTTCTTTCAAGGCAGAAGGAAACCGGGTGACCATGACTCCCCAGTAATCACCGCCCGGTCCACCTTTGACCATCGCGGATAGAAAGAACTCCTCGTTTTGTTTCCAGCCATACTTCTTCTCCACTGCATCGAATGCCTTTTGGGGAATTCCAACCTGCTTGGCAATGGCGGCATAAAATGAGTCCGGATCTTTGTATTCCTCTAGGGGCTTTACCCCATCGATTTTCACCTTGTATAGCTTCTCGAAGAATTCGACCTTTTCGCGGTCTGCATGTCCTTCGTCAGCCTCCCGCATCACATGAATCTCGACGCTTGAGCCCGCATTCTCTTCCCTCTGCTTTAGATGGAGGACGTGAATATCAACGCCGGGAATCTTGGAATTCTGGTATACGGCAAGGCTGACCTCGGCATTTGAAGCCCTGCCTTTGTTGGCCACGAGGATCATCTCCTCTTGGGTGAGTTTTCGCTTACCCCATCCCGCTCCGAGGAACTTGCTCAGTGTGGTGGAGAACTCTTTGGAACTAAGAGCTGTCTTCAGGTGATAGATTCTTAGGCCATTGATTGCCTCTTTCCTCTCCAGAGTCACATCTGGCATATCTTTTGAGAAGTCCGGAACGACTAACTCCTGAGCAGAGATCGGAAACGTTAAGAAGAAAAGAGTTGTTAGTGATAGTAGTCTTGTGATGTCCATTTTATTGACGTTAGGAAGATTTTGTGAGAAATGCGTGAAGCCTCTATGAAAGGATTGTGAATTTCTTCTGCGAACTTCATAGATCGGGCACTTGGAGCATCGCCATAGCAATTGGAATCTCGCTTCTTAAGGCGGCGATCGAAAATCACGTCTTTCCGCGGATCACATCAGAGATTAGCTGGAATTCTGAGAAAATAAAAATGCCTAACAGCACAATATTTCATGTAATTGCGTAGTTCATTGGTGTCTTTCTTTATAGATTTGGTGTTGTCGATGAGCGTCAGGGGCAAGCCCTGAATCACGGTAGCTCGACCGAAGGTAGCGAATAAGGACAAGCCCTCGCCGCGCTTACCTCCCATGGCTTGTTGTGCAGTTTGAGTTTGAAGATCTGGCATCTCTTTCGATCAAACAGGCTCAAGCCCTCAGCTTCTCAATCAGGCGAGATTGAAAGCTTGCGTGGGCTTCGAAAATCTGGGCACCGTGCTTAATCATGAAGTGGTTTAGGAGAATTATCGGGATCTCAATGATTTACGGAGGCATTGCTGGAAGCTCAGCTTTGGGATCATCTGATTTGGCCTGGCTTCTGATCATTGGTGGGGCCATCGTTTTCTTAGGAGGTGGTATCGGTTTCGTAGGGGATGACTTTAGTGGAGATGGAGAAGGCGATTGAAAAGCAAGACTACGGTGATTTCGAATAAAGAAGATCTCCGCAGGGCTGAGAAACTAGTGGTCCTGTTGAGAGGGTGTTCATTGATTTTCCGGACAACGGGAAGCGTGGCTAGCCTGTTCTCATATTATTCAATCCACTGACTTACTGCCCTTTTTTTGACACAACGTCGAAGTCCTCTCGCACCTGCCCGAGGGCGAAGCTTCGATTCCGGGTTGCAGGTTGCAATGAATATGGCGAATTGCACTCAAGGTGGGAAGGTATTGAGAGCAACGCCTTGTTCTGCTTATTCTGATTATTGTATGGTAAAGGGAAATCCTTGGTTCCTCATTCTATGGAGTCGACGGTCGCATCTTTGGTTTCTGCGAGCCGGATGATGACCCATGGCGGTCCGGGTATGCCACTCCCTTGGAGATTGGCTTTGCTGAGTTCGGGATCCCTTACCCAGACCCTGGCGTCGATGCTCATGTTAGTATTCACTGCCTGCCGCGCAAACTCTACGAGCGCCTTCGCGTCGGGAGAGAAGTCTGGATGAATTGCAAACGAACGTGCGTAAGGGCCGATCGAGAGCGACACTATGCCGTCAGCTGTGGGTCCGTGGAGTTCCATGATAAGACCTTGGATGTTTTCAAGGATGGCGTCCTCCGGCACGTGAGGCGATCCTTCAAGGTTGGCGCCGTCAGGAACCCCGCTTGGTTTGCAGCTGATTAACGCGGGACACAGGAGCAGTCCGACGATCAACCGAAGGCCAACGTTCGAGACAAACTCTGTTTTGGTATTAGTGTTTTCCATACCCTTCAAGATTCTCAGAAATCTTGAAGGTCTTTGTGAGAAGTTTGTAAAGTTTAAGGTGATAGAGGGCATATGCCATTTTAAGCAGAACGTCCAGCAGCCGCGTCGATACCAGCTTCAACGGTCTAATCACTTTCTCGCCCCGTAATCAAGGCGCTGGTGAGGTGTCAGCTGCATGCACTTGTTAGCCGATTCAGCGGCTCCTCCGGGCGAACCAAATGTCATCTCCAGGACTACTGATTCGTATCCAACCCTCCGATCCTTCTTCGTTTAATAGGTGCATTAGAGTCTTCCGGTATCCGTCATTTTCATTCATGAACTCCCTAAATTCTATCGTTACTGAGCCGGATTCATCCTTAAATGGCAGTTTTCCTTTGTGTTCTCTCGCCATGAACGTATGAGCCGTTTCCATAAAGTCGTCGAATTTGATGACCTTATGTTCCCACTGGTCACCAGCTGGTTTTAGGATCACTGATATTGCGAACGCTGTAGCAAGACCAAGGGCGTAGTAAATTACGTATTTCATTTTTTCTTCAGCTAACGTCAATGTCATCCTACGCCTGACCGGGGGCGCGGCATCGGCTGCGGGTTGAGGGTTGAATGGCCATCGGACTTTCTACTCGCGGTGGTTCAGGCTTAAGGATCGACGCCTGTTTCTGCTATTGCGTTCTCGGGATCTGCAGAAGGGTTTTCAGGGGGCCTTCCATCCTCCGCCGTATAGAATGATAGAGCCGGGAACTGCGTCCTCGGTTTCCGACTCGACCTTGATCGTGAGTTGATACGCATTGGGCGCGCCGCTCTCAAACGAGCTACTGGCGGCCTCAGAAGCAGCAGCGCCGCGTCCGTAGAGAAAGCTGGTCGCCGGTTTAGGGCTGCCGTTGGTCCAGGTGTAGCGAGAGAGGGGCTCTTCGATTTTGAATACCTCTTTGTTTGATCCCAATTCAATCAGCACCATCGTGACCTTCACCTTGTCAAACCATTCGGGCTTCCCGTGGGCAGCACCTTTGGTTTCGAAATAGTGCTGGAGGTCGAGGCATATGCCGGCAGTGAGCCCCGTCGCTGGCAAGCCCGAGAGGCTGAAGGTATACTCCTTGTCGGCTTCGAGATCGATGGCCCCGAGATCGACGACGTAGCGCATGGATGCGGCTCGTTTCCCATGATCTTTGAAAGCGCCATCGCCCGTGTAGCCCGTGTAGCCCGTGTGGCCCGTGTGGCCGGAGTCGTTACAAGCATTGAGACCGAGTAGGGCGGTGATCGCAAGCACGGTGGTGGCGCCGATGACAAGGCGCTTGATATGGATTTTCGCAGTCATATTGTTGCCTGTACATCTGATGGAACTGCTGTGTAAACTAATCAAAAAAACAGATTTTTCATCAAAAAAATCGATGGAGCGGCCCAGCAGCTTCACTCCGGCGGACGCTCTCGCACCGGGAGTGTTTCTCGCACAACGTAAAGCTGAGCCACCCGTGACTCAACGTGACAAAGCTGAAGCGGTTGATAGCTGTAAAATCACAGTGACGTCAAAAGCGGTTAACGGTCGGCTCCAGCGACCTGTTCGATCACATTCTTTAGAACAGGCTGGCGCGTCCCCCAGCTATCTTAACTCTCGTATCTACACCTTCTTCTAAAAGTCTTTCGTCCTGACTGAAAATGGACACTTTGAAGCGCTCCTTTGCATCAGGCTTGATGCTCGAACGTAGGTATTCAGACTTCTCATCTAGAAAAATGCCGTTCTTATCGAAGAATTCCACTTCAACCGTGACGCTAGTCCATTCGTGACGACCCGCATTAGTGATTAAACCTGTAATATCAATAGTGCTCCGATTCGTGATACTCTTGATATCAGAAATAATCATATCCGAGGTAGGATCGCCCTTGAAAAAGGTCATCTTAGCCAGCGGCAAATAACTCAGTAATACGATAGGGATAATGAGGAACCATTGCTTCTTACCCCATGACATATTGAGGTTTTCCATCTCCGCACCACAGCTAGAGCATTTCATTTTTGCTTTCATAATTTATCTGTTGTCGAAAGGATTAACCAAACCAGATGCGAAGCAAGCGACGAAGGAGCGTTCTGGTTTTGGCTTGCATCCGCTTGTTCTGCATGTCGCGACCTCGATCCCAGTTTAATTTGGGATTAGCAAACTAAAACTACTCCAAGGGCTCAAACGGG
>JAURPJ010000129.1 GCA_030835305.1 Verrucomicrobiota bacterium
AAAGATTCGCGAAGCGACCGGCCACCTCAAGGGTGTCCGTATCGCTGTGATGGGATGCATCGTCAACGGTCCGGGAGAGATGGCTGACGCAGACTTCGGCTACGTCGGAGGTGCCCCCGGTAAAATCAATCTCTACGTCGGCAAAGAAGCGGTAAAGTTCAACATCCCGGAAGACGAAGCCGTCGACCGACTCATCGATCTCATTAAGGAACACGATCGATGGATCAATGCGCCAGCTGAAGTGGCAGAGGTGTGAGCTCTATCAGGCCCCTAATCGTCCGCGTCGCTTTTTGGTATCGTCTTTCCGAGGAGATCCTTCGAAGAAATTGAACTTAATCCGCGGGCGGTGCTGAATAGCACTAGCAATCCCACCGTGCTCCATCCGGCAGCTGCCCCTTCCATCGCCAGTGCAACAAATCCCCCGAATTTTCGACCGAACCCCCAACCTTTTCAGGGCAGTCCAGTTGATCCACGGCTCGCAGCCTTGACCCTAGCTTGTTTTCATGGCCAACTCTCTCCATGAAGACGAGATTTCACCTTTTCTCCCGCTGCCCCCTCAATCCCGGCAGGACCGACGCGCCGGCAAGAACTCCTTAAAAAACCAAAATCCAATCAGTTTTTTGCTGTGCGCTCTCGCGGTCAGGAGCATCCCTTGCCCTGAAGGGCGATTGGGAGAACGGTGAATAAAATAATTCAATGATCGGTAATTCCGACTTTCTGCAGCGGGTGCATGCTTCGCTTGCGGCAACGGCATGGGTGGCCTGGAAATTTGGTGACGCCGGCGATGCGGATGACTATGTGCAGACAATGATAGTTGCACGCTCTCTGCTAAAGTCCGGGGGGTTCGACCACAGAGACGTTGTTGACCGCTATCGCCGTGTTCCGAATTATCGACTGAGAGGAAGGAACCTCCAGGCAGGGGGTGTCAGTTCCAATTACAGGGGGCAGATATCTAAGCTGATTCAGAGTGAGGATCCCTGTTTCTTTGCTACCGATGGAGTTTCCGACGGCTCTGCGATGAAAGTCGCGCCGCTTGCTGCTGCGTATGCGGAAAATTTTTCAGATCTGGTTGCGACTACAGATCAATTCACCCGTGTGACACACGCGAGTGTGGAGTCGCGACTCGCTGCATTGCTGGTCGCTCTGAGATTGAGGCAGAGTTTTTTGGGCAAACAACACGAATGCATCAGGGAATTGATTGATGAAATTCAGGACGCTTCTGATCAGTTGAAATTCGGAGACAAGAGCGCCTTTTTCCTGAAACGAGTTAAAGTAGCGGGAGAGATAGCGAGTCGAGGTCTCTCGGCGCCTGAAATGCTCGAAGAAATGGCTCGAGAAGTCGGCATCGAACATTTGGCGTGGAGTACTCCGATAGCCGCGGCTTTTTGGAGTTTTCATGATGATCCGAAGTATCGAAAATGGATGCCCAGGAAGGGGGAGGAGACCTTGGTCCTTCCTCAGAATTTTGGATGTCCTGTGAGGAAGATCCAAGGCGATGCTTTAAGGGAAAGCGTTCATTTAGAGAATATCGAACACCTCAAAAAATTGGGCCAGTTGGAAGAATTTGAGAACTCCCACGGACATCACTGGCGAAGTGGTCTCGACATCGATACCTTCTTTTCGATCGCCATTAGCATTTTAGCCTCGCGTCACGGAGTAGGGCCCATTCGATTTGGCCTGAGGCGGGCTTCCCGTGTCTTTGGCGACGATCTTTGGGAGGTCTCGGTGGGATTAGCTGAGATTGGCAACCTTAACCCTCCTTCATCCAGAGGCTCCTGAGATCAACTCCCAACCGCTCGCAACCATCCACTGAGGAGAGCGATTCGGGCACGGTGTCAATCTCGTCCAATCCATTCTCCCACGGATCCATGATTCCCCGTCGCACCGCCGACTGATAGCGGCGATTCGCCTTAAGTGACATTCTGATTTTTCTCCGCTCGTGCCGATCCGGAGCTGAGCCGTCGACGGACAGTTCGATCTGAGGCTTGTGGCTCATTTCTAGAAATATCCCTCGCCGAACCCTGCAGGGCTCAAAGCCGCTATACAGAAACCGAAAAAGTAAATTGTCGTCTTCTCCTCCCCAGCCCCAAAACTTGTTACTATACCCATTCACCTCCCGGAAATCATCAGTTCGAACGGTCGTAATCCCACCGAAGTAATGGGACAAGTAATCTGACTTTTGACCGGTATCCTCGTCTGTTGATTGAGTAAACAAGCTCAACGGTTGATTTCCGACTAAGTATTCCACTTCGACAGGCAAACGATCCACATCGTGAAAACAAAGCGCGTCGCAATCCCCTTCACAGTGTTTTGCTCCGATATTTAAGAGAGCCGCTCGATTGAACAATAGATCATCTGTCTGCTCAACAATGATGATTCGATAGTCAACTCCCTGATCGTTCAGGAAATTCTTAATATACGGGAGAAAGCGATCCAGGTGCTCTCTCCTATTCCGATACGGAATGATGACACCGAGCCGAGGGGTATCACGAAGCAGAAACTGGGTTGGCTCGGATCTGAGGCGATTCAGGTGGTCTCTAACCGGACTAATCAAACGGACTTCTCCCATCAGAATACTGCCAACTTCCACCTCGCCCGTCATAAGACGCGAGTCCAAGAACTCGCCAGCGCGAGCCGGAAGGCAGGCGCGTATAAAGCGGGGACAATTAAAGGGGGGCTTCATCGACGAAGACCCACAATAGGGCCCAATCCCTCTGGTGAATCAATCAATATCCCCTTACGGAAACCGCTTTCACTAGAAGGCTGGGCAACGTTGCAATACGGGGCTTTTTCCTTTTTAGTATCGGGATCTATAACAGGCATTAAAGCTTTCCTCACATACTGAACTAAGAAAATTTTCAACTTTCACATTTTTCTTCTTTTTATTCGTAACGTTTAAATTGGCTTCTGGGAATTTAAGCTGAATCCTATTATCAATACTTTGAAACCCTGTATTGAGTGGTTTAAATCTTTCGTTATTCAGTTCTTCATACACAAAAAACTTAGTTTTCTCTTGTCCAAAGATATTTTTACTAAGGGCTTTATAATTAAAATAGTCAAAGTAAGAATACCAAAGATCCCAAAATAAAAACTCTATTGAATCTTTGCGCCCCAACTCTACGGCCTTAACTATGTCATCAAAGCTAAACGTTTCCATCTTTAGACTTTCAATCTCGTGAAAGAACTGATGGGTGTATGATACAAAATGTTTATAGGGAGCTCTCGGAACAAACAGCGCATGTACATCTGACGCACCAGCATCCTCATAAACTTCTTTAAAGTTCGCAAATACGCTGCTTAAATCGAGTGGATGCATCCTTCTTGTTGGCCTTAAAACACCTTCGTGAGACCAAACATTTCACGTTGTTTCAAAACCTCAGAGCAATTAGCATCCGGCTTCTTAGTTACGATGCTCACTTTATCCAAACTAAAAATATAAGCCTCCGGCTTGAATTTGGGGTTTTATGAATCGGAATTCATCTCTTACCTACTATCCCGAGATCGATGGTTTGCGGGCACTGGCAGTTTTGCCGGTGCTACTCTTTCATGCTGGATTCGGGTTTCCAGGTGGGTTTGCCGGTGTGGATGTGTTTTTTGTGATTTCAGGTTTTTTGATCGGTTCAGTCATTGTGAAAGAGGTGGCAGCCGGACAGTTTAGCTTACTTTCATTCTGGATCAGACGGATTCGTCGACTGTTACCTGCCTGGGCCCTGGTTGTGCTGGTCACGTCTTTGGCTGCCTCATTCTGGTTGGTCCCACCTCATTTAAAAAACTTTGGCGAAGCTCTCTTTTACCAACCTATTCCCGCCGCCAACATTTATTACTGGAACCAGACCGGATATTTCGAAACCGCTTCCGATTTGCAACCGCTACTCCACACTTGGTCTCTTGCTCTGGAGGAACAATTTTATATTCTATTACCGATCTTCCTTATACCGACGCTAAAGCTCGGTCGCAAATTCACCCTGATCGCATGGCTCATCGTACTAGCTGTTTCTTTAGCTGTCAGTATCTACTATTCAGCGCGGCACCCCGGGTTTGCTTTTTTCATGTTACCATCCCGAATATGGGAATTAGGAATCGGGGTAATACTTGCGATGATGACCACCCGTGGGTTCACTTCGCGGAAGCGTAACGAGCTGGGAGCACTGCTTGGTATCGGCATGATCGTTGCCGGCTATTTTTTACTCGATCACAACTCTCTTTTCCCCAGTTACACAGCTGCTTTGCCATGCGTAGGAACCGGCTTGTTTCTATACACCAGTGGAGGCGGTGCCACTATGGTGGGGCGGTTGCTTTCCAGGAGAGAATTCGTCTGGGTGGGAAAAATCTCCTACCCACTTTATCTTTGGCATTGGCCTGCGATTGTTTTCCTAAGATACAACTGGATTGAAGAGCCCCCGGTATGGCTGATGAACCTGATGCTGGGTGCGGTTTTCCTACTAGCCTGGCTAACCTGGAAATTTGTCGAATCGCCGATTCGGTCAAGGCGGATCGCGACTTCCAATGGTGCACTGCTAAAACTCGCTGCCGCTACAGGAATCACGATCCTAATGTTTGGATTCGTTTTCGACCGGTTTGAGGGGTTTCCGAGCCGCTATCCAGAAGAGGTGAATCGTCTTGCTGCCGGGCTTCCTCTCGCAGACGAACCTTCCACCCCACCCGAGTCCATCTATTGTATCCGACAATGGCAAAAACAAGGAGGCCCATGCCTACTGGGAGAAACGGAAAAACCGAAAGCACGATTACTTGTCTGGGGAGACAGCCACGCTTTGATGATGGCAGATGTGATCGACCAGCAAGGTACTGCTAACCAAATCGAAGTGGTATTTGCCGCAGAGGCAGGGATCGCACCCGTTCCGAACACCTTTCCCGCAGGTCGCGGTCCAAAAGCTTTACCTGTTTCTGAAACAGTCGAAAAATGGCTGACCAATGAGTCTGTGGAAGGTGTTTTATTCATCGCAAAATGGCCGATGTACCTTTACGGCAGAAATGACGGCAAAGTGGATCGGTTACTAAGCACTACTGAAAACAGGGCGACTCTACCAAAGGATGCGATCCGCCATTTCAATGATCATTTCCGTCCGCTCGTTCGCCAACTTGAAAGCCGTGGCATCAAGGTGTGGGTGATGAGAACAGTCGCCTATCAACCAAGGCGAGTTCCGGAAACTTTGGCTCAGATAGCTAGACGAGGCAAAGATCTAAATTTATTAGCCCTTCCGGTTTCCGTTCATCGAAAAAAGGATAAACCCACAAATGATGTGCTCGACTCAGCACTTGCTAATACAGATGTACGAATGCTCGATCCGATCCCATTTTTTGTCGATGATAGTGGAACCTATTTGATGGCGAAAAATAGAAACGGTCTTTACTCAGATGATAACCACCTATCGGCCTATGGCGCTTCGCTTTTGGCTCCGATGATTGATGAAGCGTTCAAGGAATTAGTTAAGTAGGTATTGTCTATGTAGAGAAATGAGCAAAAGAAAGCGCCTTAAGTCCTTACCATTCTCACTTTCCTCTTTATTCCAACACCCCGAGTCTACTTTTCAAAGTGGACTTTGATCACTGACAGCTTCACATCACCACCCCCTTCGGAAGGTCCCTCAGACGCTATGATGACTATCCCCTTTCCAGCTTCAATACTACCAATACCCAGCCTTTTGGTTAACAATTTGTTTCTTTACTGCTAGGGATTTGCTTTTTCAACCCCGCGGCTCCGTTACCGCGCACTGCCCGAGGTTGAAGGGGGTGCAACGCACTCCTAATCCATGCCGGAAGGCGCCTGCATGACAAAACATGACAAACGAGCTGATTTATCCTGCGAAAACATCCCCGGACGCCCCCAAAACCTTTTGAGGAAAGCCCCGGAAACACGAAGGTTTACGAATGAAGACCTACGAGAGCGAGTTCTGTTGGGTCAGTGACTCAACCCTGTTTGCTCATTGCCAAATGAGCCTCGATGGCGGTCGCGGCTTGAAGCCCTGTTTCCATCGCACGAGTGACACGGCCTTTTCCTACGAGAGCATCGCCAGCGAAAAATAATCCCATTTCCTGACCGGACTGGAGAACCGCCGGGTCGGCTGCGATGTGAGGATGAGCGAATCGCCACCGCTGCGTGTCACCCCAATCAGGACGAGGCAGTGAATCGGGCAAAAGATCTGAAGCAAATTTCCAGGTGTAATTAATGATTGAATCCGGCTCATCGTTGTAGTGGGTTTCGCTCCATTCCGGTGAGAGTTGCGCCATGAGGATGGATTCGCCGTCCGGAATGCGCCCGCACTTTCGATTTTCGTGACTGATCCAAGCGAGGCTATGACCGCGGTCGGTGTTGATGAGCGCATAGCTGTCACCCGGCATTTTAATCGGTTCAGAAAAGTGCAAAGCGACAGCGAACTGGCAGTAATATTCTGCTTTGCTGAGCTCTCGAGCCATGGCTGGAACAGGCGGGAACTCTTCCACACTGGTAAGCAATTCGACAGTCTGCGGACCGGGCGCGGTGAGAAGGACGGCGTCAAAGGGCCCATAATCCCTGCCTTTCTCATCATTCACCCACCATTGTGAATCGAGTCGTGCCAGGGAGGTGATTCGAGTCTCGCGCGTGACATCGAGCTGTCCGGATTG
>JAURPJ010000130.1 GCA_030835305.1 Verrucomicrobiota bacterium
AGATCAAGAAGAAGTTAAGTATGCCAGAGCAGCATCCTTCGTCGCTCTGACGGTTGCGGCTTACTTTGGAATTAACCCACCTTCGACTTTCATTGCCAAAACGGTGGCTTTCGCATTTGGGTTGGCAGCTTCATCGTTCTTCCCGACCCTGCTAATGGGCATTTTTTCCCGTAAAATGAACAAAGAAGGGGCGATTGCTGGAATGGTTGCTGGAATCGGTTTCACCCTGAGTTACATCATCTACTTCCAGTTTCTGGGGGGAACAAAGGCCCAGTATCTGTTCGGGATTTCACCGGAAGGAATAGGCTTCCTTGGAATGATCATCAACTTCCTGGTGGCCTTTACTGTCGCGAAATTCACTCCAGCCCCGCCAAAAGAGGTAACCGACTTGATTGATAACGTCCGATACCCCGGAGGCAAAGAGACTGCGGCGCAGGACCACTAGTTGGGACAGCCCGCTTTCGAGAGCCCTGGGAAAGCGGCCAGGATGGCCGATCTTCCTAATCTTTCTTCTTTGCGGCTTTCTTGGCTGCTTTCCGCGGGGCGAACTCGAAACCGATTTTGGCTGTGTCGGGGTCGAGGGTGAGGTGGGCGGCGAAGGCGCGTTTGGTTTTTTTGGAGATAAAGCCGGGGAGGAGATCGGTTTTGCCGACGGTGAGCATTTTCTCAACGTCAGCGGCAGTAAGCTCTTTTTGCAGGATGGTCTTGCCGAGGCGGAATCCGTCCGGGTTCTCCTTGGTCACCATGGCTGGGACCATGAAGGCCTTCTCGGTCTCGTAGAGTTTGGCTTGCTTGCCATTGGTCAGAGTCACTTCCTTGACCAGTTGGTCGTCGGTCAGGTCCTCGACCGATTCGAGGTCTGAGTCGAAAACGAAGCCGGTCTTCCATTTTCCTTTTTTGCCGGTCTTGGAAACTTGCTGGGTGAGCTCGAGTGCGGCCTCGAAAGGCCGGTTGAAGCGGGAGACGAAGCCGTCACGTTGTTCGAGGAATTTCGTGGTGAAGAGAGTGGTCGCTTCTTCCTCGGTGAGGAGTCGTCCGGCGATGTATTTGGAGATGCGGAATCCGCAATCGGGCTCACGACATTCGTAGGTGGCATCGGTTTGCTTGAGCTCGGGGGCGTTGCAGTTCGGGCAGGGACACTTGAGATCGGGAAATGGCTTGGAGATGACCTGCTCGTAGTGGCCACGGGCCTTTTGAACGACGCTCTCGGTGAACCTTTTGATCTCGTTCATGAAGGTGTCACGAGCGAGTTCTCCTTTCTCCATTTGGTGAAGTTTGGCCTCCCAGTCGCCGGTCATTTCGGGGCTGGTGAGCGGTTTGACGTCCATTTCCTGGAGGAGGTCAATGAGGCGGACTCCTTTGCCGGTGGCGATAAGTTCGCGGCCGTCACGGGTGATGTATTTTTGGCGAATGAGCCCTTCAATGGTGGCTGCGCGGGTGGCAGGCGTTCCCAGTCCACGTTCGGACATCGCTTCGCGGAGGGCGTCGTCATCAACAAGCTTTCCGGCTCCTTCCATGGCGGAGAGGAGGGTGGATTCAGTGTAGCGGGCAGGAGGGTTGGTCTCCTTTTCGAGCATCTCGATGTGGACGGCCTTGGCGTCTTCGCCGTCTTGCACAACGCAGAGCTCGTCTTTGCCAGCTCCGACACCGGGCTTGCGACCGTAGACGGAGAGCCAGCCGGGGACGACCAGGATCTTGCCGTCGGTGCGGAAGGTGTCCTTCTCAGCCCCGTGATCAATGGTGGTGAGTCGCTTGGTGACCTCGAATTCGGCGTGGGGAAAGAAGACGGCGAGGAAGCGCTTTACGATCATGTCGTAAAGTTTGGCGGCGGGCTCATCGAGTTTGACAACGCGACCGGTGGGGATGATCGCAAAGTGATCGGAGACCTTGGCGTTGTTAAAAATGCGCTTTTGGAATTGCAGGCGGTCGTTCTTGAGCGCGTCCTTGGCCCAGTCGGCGAGGCCGGAACTCGACTGCGAAAGGTCGGTGACGATTTGCTTCACGTTCGCCATGTAGTCCTCGGGGAGGTAGCGCGAATCGGTTCGGGGATAGGTGATCATCTTGTGGCGCTCGTAAAGCGTCTGGGCGAGACCGAGGGTGTTCTTGGCGGTGAAAGGAGCTTCCCGCTGGAGGGTGGTGAGGTCGTAAAGCTGGGGGGCAATTTGTTTGGTGGGTTTTTTCTCCTCGGAGACGATGCCGGTTTTCCCCTGACAGCGGTCGGCGATGAGTTTGGCCTTTTCCTTATCCCAAATTCGCTCGGCACGTCCGTGGGGATTGGTTTCGTCCTTTTTGAAGTCGAGATCGACCCATTTCCCTTCGTATTCTCCGGCGGCGACGCCGAAGGTTCCGTGGACCTCGGCGTAAGGAGTCGCGGTGAAGGCTGCGATCTCCTTTTCGCGCTTGGCGAGGATGGCGAGGGTGGGAGTCTGGACACGACCGGCGGCGGTGATATTGAAGCCACCGTGGCGGGAGCGGAAGCAGGTAAGGGCACGAGTCGAGTTGAGACCGACGAGCCAGTCGGACTCCGAGCGGCACTTGGCGGCGTCGGAGAGATTGGACATTTCCGCGCCTTTGCGGAGGTTTTCCCAGGCTTCTTGAATCGCTCCGGTAGTCATCGATTGCATCCAGAGGCGTTTCACGGGCTTGTTAATTTTCCCGTAGTCCATGATGTATTGAAAAATGAGCTCACCTTCGCGGCCGGCATCGCAAGCGTTCACGATCTCGGTGACGTTCTTCTTGCGGGCGAGTGAGAGCACGTGCTTCAGGCGGCCTTCGGATTGCTCGATGGGCTGGAGCGCGAAGTCGGAGGGGATGGCGGGGAGGACATCGAACTTCCAGGGAAGGTTCTTGCCGTTGGGGCCGGTGGGCATTTTGAGCTCGATGAGGTGGCCGACCGCCGAGGTGATCATGGCATTATCGTTCTCGAAATACTGGGCATCGCGGGACTTTCCCTTCTTGGTGAATTTGCCAAGAGTTTTGGCGAGGGCTTTGGAGAGATCTGTCGCTACAGAGGGCTTCTCGGCGATGATGAGAGTTTTGGACACGAGGCGGACTTAGGCGGTGAAGGGGGGGGATGGGAAGAAATTTCTTTTGAAGCGGGATGTTTCCGAAGGAAGAATCTCTCTGTGATTGGTGTTCGGGAAGCTGGGATTATTTTGATGGCAGCAGATTTGCTTCCTCTTTCATTGGAGCGCCTGGTGGCCTGGAGCGATGACCGGATCAGAGCTTCAGAGAATCCCGATTATTGGCTCATCGAGATATCGATGGCGCTTGTTTTGGAGGATGCCTTGGGGAGCTTGAGAGGGGTTGCTTCCGGGAAGACAGAATCGACGGAGCATCGAATCGCCATCGTGATTGAAGGTTGGCGGAGTGGTTTGGTGCCATTGGACGAATCGCTTTGGAAGCTTTGGCGGGTCTGGCAGGGGCCGCGCTACGAATACAAGACGGAAGGGTTTTCAGAAGAATTCAAAGGCCTTTTAATAGCTTGGGATCAGACCGATGGCCGTATTCCGGAGGGAATTCAGCAGGAGACGGTATCATCGTTTGAGAAATTTCATGAGGATCACCGGGAAGTCTGTGTGCAAGTGAGGCCCTTCGTTTCGATGACTCAGGCAGGCTCCCATGTCGTTTAAAGTGAGGCTTTCACCTCGATTTTACCGTTTGCGGGTGAAGCGCTGGCCGGGGAGAGTTTGCACGAGTTTGCGAAGTTCCATCTTCATCAGGATGACCGAAACCTGGTGGGCGGGGAGGCTGGTTTTTTCGATGACTTCGTCGACTGATTGGTCGCTGCCGCTGAGGGCCTTCAAGACGGCGTTTTCCTCGGGGCTGAGGTCGACGAAATTTTCGATGGGTCTTGGTTCTTCGTCTTTGGGTGTTGAGAAATTGAGGTGCGAAAAGTCCTCGAGAATCTGTGATCCATCGGTGACGAGGGTGGCCCCTTCACGAATCAAATCATGGCAGCCGCCGGAGGTGGGGCGGTCGATGGGGCCGGGGACGGCGTAGATTTGGCGACCTGCTTCGAGTGCGAAATTCGCGGTGATAAGCGAACCGGAGCGGCTGGGGCATTCCACGACAAGAAGGGCGCGGGACCAGTGGGCGACGATGCGGTTTCGTTGCGGAAAGGTTTTTCTGTCGGGCGAGGTTTGGAGCGGGAATTCCGAGATAATGGCGCCGTGGCCATCCGCGATTTTTTCGGCGAGAGCCAGGTTCTCCGGCGGGTAGACTTGCATCAGGCCGGAGCCGAGGACTCCAATGGTACGACCTTTTGCGGCGAGGGCCCCTTCGTGTGCGGCGGTATCGATGCCTCGAGCGAGACCCGAGATGACAGTGAGTCCGGCACCGGCGAGTTGGAAGGCGAATTTGCGGGCCGCTTCACGACCGTAATGAGTGAGTTTGCGGGAGCCGACAATCCCAATCGAGTGAAGATCGCTTTCCTTGAGATCTCCCCAAACGTAGAGGACGACGGGAGCATCGAAGGCATCCCGCAGGGCGGCCGGATAGTCTTCGTCCTCCTGGGTGAGGATCTGGATGTTGCGCTCTCTGGCGAGTGCGACTTCGGCGGCGGGATCGGTGTGGTCCTGCCATTCGTTGATGAGCTTGGCGGCTTCAGGGCCGATTCCCTGGACTCTTTGCAAGGAAGAACTGCTCTGCTTAAGAACGCTTTCGGCGGTGCCAAAGCTTTCGAGAAGGCGACGGATTTTGACCGGGCCGGTGACAGGGAGTTGATTGAGGGCAATAAGCGCTTCTACTTCAGTCATTGGGGGTTTTCCATTGTGCGAGTTGTTCCGGAAAGGAACAATCGGCGCAATCGCTGAGATCTTCGAGGCAAAAATCCTGATAAACCTGAAGAAGGGCTTGATGTTGCCAGGCGAATTTCAAATGTGGCTTTGCGGCGGCAAGAGAACCGAAGAGACGTTCGCAGCAGCGTTTCACTTTTTGATTGGGAACGCCAGCCCGGACTTTTTCGAATTCTTCCCAGTGATCGGGGTGGAGCGGGTAGAGGGTATTGATGAGGAATTCCTCGAGGCGGGATTTGCCGATGAGCTTGATGGACCGCTCGGTATGGGTTGAGAGCAGGGTGTGGTGATGGTCCCAAAATGGCTCGCTCAATTCGGTGAGAGCTTTCCCGAGGCTCTTAAAAGGCGGGGTTTGTTGCGCGAGCTTCGAGAGAGAGGGCCACTGCAGGGCGGCAGTGGCGAGAGCGGCCAGGCGGCGCTGGGGATGGTTGCCGGGGCGGGTGGCCCTGGTGGACCAGGCGGGGGTGCGGTTTTCCGGGAATTCGTAATCGAGGCGGTGCTTCCACCAACGGGTCCAAAGATCCTCGAGCCATTCGCGGGAGTCGCGGGGAGCGGCCTCGTGGAGGGTGGGTGAGAGAAAGCCTGCAGTGCCGAAGATGATGGCTTCGCGATCTTCGGGCGTGTGCTTGAGAAGTTTTTTGATGGGAAGGCGTTGGGCCAGAAGACGCATCGGGAGACGATTGGCGGAAAAGCCGAGGGCATCGGCAAGGGCTTCCCAGAGAGCCTGGGAAAAGCCGTGTAGTTGGGCGGTTTGTTCGAAGCGGGTGGCTTTGAGTTGAGCCCGATGTTTGGCGGACTCGCGCAGGAGGGAGGCCGCGTCGCCAGCAGGCATTTGAGCCAGTGGTTGGAGGCAGCGACCGGGGCGGGCGAGGGCCTGGGAGAGGCGGGGACGGCCCAGGGCGGAATTGACCTCGTCGGGTGAGAGAATAATGCGGGGGACGTCGTGATGGTCCGATGTGCGGGTGAAAAAGGTCGGACCTGAATCGTGAAGAACGATGTGGAGGATGACCTTGTTGAAGTGCGGAGATTCGTTGTGTCCGTGGAGTTCCCAATTTCGCGAATCGAGATCGAGTTCGATGGGTCCGTGGCGGGTTTCGCCATCGATCTCTACCGTCGCGTTGATGAAGTCCGGGCCGGCTCCGCGATTCCACTCGCCGGGCGAAATGATGGAAACTTTTTGGCCGTGATTGGATTGATGGTCGCGTGAAAAATATCCGGCGAACCAGCGCGACTGGACCTCGATTTCATCAAAGCCCGGGGGCGCATTATTCTCTGCAAGCAAGTTGGCTTCGGTCGCTGTGACCTCAAGCAGGCGCTGATATGTCATGCTTACTTTTTTGGCTTGGTGGGCGGAGGAGCGGGCGGATCGAGGATGGTGAGCAATCCATCGATGGCTCTCACTTCGGGGATGTCTTTGTAAGCTGTTTTTACTTGTTTTAAGATGGCGATTGCGGCCGGGATGTTCTTGCGTCGGCGCTCGAGTTCGACGAGGTGAAGATCCTGGCGAAGCTTGTCGGAGGGATCGGAGAAGAGTTCCTTTGCTCGTTTGAAGCCCATTGCGGCCTGTTCGCTGTTTCCTCCTTCGAGGGTATGGAACGCGATCATTTCATAGATGGTGCCACTCTTGGTTTTTTCGGCGGCCTTGATTAATTCAGCGAGGCGAACCTTGGGGTCGGGGAACTTGGTCTGTGCGTAGCGAATGAGCTTATAGTCGCGATTTTTCACCATGGCGTCGGTGCGCACGGTTGTGGTTTTGAAGGGGCGGTAAAGCGGGTCGCCAACGACGATGTTTTGCCAGGAAACAACGTTGACCGACATGTAGGCGGCTTCCACCAGCGAGTAACCTTTGAGGAGACGATCGTAGAAAATATCAAAACGGTGGGTCAGTCCGAGGTAGGGCTCCCAGACGTTGCCAAGAGTCGCGGCGGCACCACGGTCGATCAGTCCGACGCTCCAGTTTTTAGCCGGATTCAAGAGTTGGGCGCCGCTAAACGAGTGGAGGTGGACCGCGATGGCTCCTTTTTGAAACTTCATCTTTTCGTTAAGAAAGGGGCCGTTGCGATGCTGGGTGTACCACCCGAAATAGACGGCAGCATCGCGCATGGGATAGTTCGTGACAAAGGTGTTTTTCATCCGATCCACGATTGTCGGAGTGGCGGAGTTGATGGAGGCTTTGGCAATATTTTCGATCCAGTCATCACCGAGTTTATAGTTGGCACCGCGGGTCCAGAGATCGAGGTAGGTCATGCCCCAGAGGCCTTCTTTTTCGACATCGAGGGCATCGAGAATCATGCGTTTGCAGTGATCATAGGTATTGGCGTCGACCCGACCGACCATCACCATGAATTGAGCGGGGTTGGTGGCAGCGGAGATCTCTTTGTTGAAACAAGGATTGGGAATGGCCCCGCCAATGGGGTGACCGATTGCGCCCATGATGCTGAGCTCCGAGTCGATGGAGGCCTCATTTTGTTTCTTAAACTGGCGGGTCGCGGATTCCTCGTTTTTTGGGATCGGTCCACGACTGATTCTAAGTGGCATTCCTTTCATCAGAGCAATGCAGCGGATCCTTGTTTGGAGCGGGACGGATTTTCCGTTCTGGTCTTTGCCGAGTTTCCACCATTGGTTCTCGGTAAATTTTTTGACCAAGGGTTGGCGAATGGTGGTTTCGTAAGTCTTGCGATCAATGCTCGCCTTTTCGGTGATTTCGAGACCAATCATGTTAGTCGCGGGGATGCGGCGATTGAGCGCGTAAAACTCAGCGAGTTCTTTAGATTCCGGAATGCTGGAATTGTAGACGACAACGACCTGGCCCGGGAGGAGCGGAACCGGATTTGAGAAAGCAGGAAGGCAGAGGAGGAGAAAAAAGAGGTGGCGAAAGGGCATGGTTTTAAAATGTAAGGTTCAATCCGTCGTAAGCCAGGGAAACCCGGGGGGGCAGAGCCCGATTGGTTTCCTCCCAGGCTAATTCGTGGGAGAGATGAGTGAGGTAGGATTGGCGGGGTTTCAGTAATTTAATGGCAGACAAGGCTTCAGCGACGGTCATGTGGGTGTGATGTTCCTCGTGCCGGAGAGCATCAATGACGAGGGTGTCGAGACCGTGGAGGAGGGAAAGCGACTTTTCCGGGATCACTTTGACATCCGGCAGATAGGCGAGTGATCCGATGGAAGGGTGGTCAAAGCGGAAGCCTTGGGTGCGAACCCAGCCGTGTTCAACCTCAATCGGCGTGATTTTGAGCCCGTTGAAGTCAAATGGATCTTCGATTTCGTGCGGTTCCGGACGGACATAGCCGGGTTGGTGATCGGCGACTGAGAAGGCCCAAGGATACATGCGGGCAAGGCCGGCCAGCGTTTCGGGTGAGCCGTAGAGTGGGAGGGGGGCGTCCCGCCGCCAGCAAAAGGCACGGAGTTCGTCGAAGCCCGCGACGTGGTCGAGATGCTCGTGAGTGTAAAGGACCGCATCAACTGCAGTAAGCTGTTCCCGCAGGGCCTGTTGTCGAAGATCGGGACCGCTGTCAACAAGGAGACGGCCCCACGGTCCTTCAAAAAAAACCGAGCTGCGGGAGCGATCATCGTGTGGGTGGTCGGAGCGGCAAACGTCGCAGGAGCAACCGATGACGGGGACTCCCACCGAGGTGGAAGTGCCAAGAAAGAGGAAGCGGGAGGTTGATCCGTTGCGAGTCATCGTTGCGTTGTTGGAGGAGAGTTGCATAATCCCCCTGTCACCGCAAAAACGAATGCTTACCCTTCTGAAGATCCGCAATCTGGCCCTTGTTGAACGTCTCGAGTGGGACCTTGGTGGAGGCTTGGTCGGCGTGACGGGGGAAACCGGTGCCGGAAAGTCGGTCATTGTGGGCGCGCTGCAGTTGGTTTTAGGCGAACGCGCCCACAAAGGCCTGATCCGTACCGGAGAAGATCAATGCACGGTTGAGGCCATTTTTCAGCTTCCGGATTCCACGGTGATTGATGCCATTTTGGATGAAGTGGGTTTGGACCTCTGCGAGGAAAACGAGCTCATCATTCGTCGCGTGGTTGGAACTTCGTCGAATAAACAGTTCGTCAACAACGGAGCTGCGACTTTGGGAGTATTGAAGAAAATCGGTCAACACCTGGTCGATCTTCACGGACCTCATGATCACCAATCCCTGCTTTCACCCGAAAGACAACTCGCCTTGCTGGACGCCTATGGTGCGGCAGGGAGAGAGGTGAAGGCCTATCGCGAGAGTTGGGCTGCCTGGCGCGGCGCGAGTGAGGAATATGAAGTGGCGCGTGCGCAGCGCGAGATCAGTGATCAGGAGAAGGAATTGCTTCGATTTCAGGTGGAGGAAATTGACTCGGCGGAAATTAAAGCGGGGGAAGAGGAGGATCTGGAGGAGCGTTATCGGCGGACCAGCAATGCCAACCGGCTGGGCGAGTTGGCTGGCAAGGCGGTGAATTTGATCAACGAGACAGTTGCGCCGGGGCTGGAGGATCTTCAGCGGGTGACTTCCGAGTTGCGGAAGATTGATCCGGCGATTGCTGATTTGGCGGAGGAGGTTGAGAGTTCGGTGGTTCAGATGCAGGAGCTTGAGCGGAGCGTTGTCGACTATCTCGACGAGCTTGAGATCGATCCTTCCGAAGTGCAGGAGGTCGAGGAGCGCTTTAATTTGGTCGAATCTCTTAAGCGGAAATATGGACCGACATTGCAGGACGCGCTGGATCACGCCGAGGATGCCCGGCAAAAGTTGGAGGGATCGGATAATCGCGAGGAGTTTCTGGCCCGGCTCAAGCAGGATGTGGATCAGGCCTTGAAGAAATTGCGGGCGGCGGCAAGGAAGATTAGCTCAAAGCGCAAGAAGCATGCTCCGGCTTTGGCGGAAGAAGTGCGAGGGCATTTGGTGGATTTGGGATTCAAGCAAGCGGAGTTTGAGGTGCAATTAAAGTCTCGCGAGGAACCGGGAGGTTTTGGATTGGAAGATGTTGAGTATCTCTTTGGGCCAAACCCCGGCGAGCCTTTAAAACCGCTGAGGCAGGTCGCTTCGAGTGGCGAGATTTCGAGGGTTATGCTCGCGGTGAAGAATGCGCTCGCCGATCAGGATTCGACTCCTCTGATGGTCTTCGATGAGATCGATGCGAATGTTGGTGGAGAGATCGCCCGGGCCGTGGGTGAGAAAATGGCAAGTCTGGGAGAGCGACACCAAGTGGTTGCGATCACCCACTTTCCGCAGGTTGCCGCCGTGGCGCATCAGCACTTTCTTGTGGAAAAGCGTGTGGAAGGCGGACGTTCCCTTTCCTCGCTGACCGAAGTGACGGGAGAGACGCGAATTGATGAGCTGGTGAGAATGTTGGGCGGGGGAGGAACCCAGGCCCGGGAGATGGCGAAATCGCTGTTAAAGTAGGATATCTGTGATGAATAAACCGATCATTGGAAGGCGTGAGTGGTTCAGTATTCCCGAGCATGGGGTTGATTGGGTTCGTGGGAAAGTTGATACCGGGGCCCGGAGTTCATCGCTTCATGCCACTGACATCGAGCCCTTCGAAAGAAACGGAGCCGACTGGGTGCGTTTCAATACGATCGACGAGTTGGAATGCGAGGCCCCGGTGGTTTTTGTGAAACGGGTAAAGAGCTCGAACGGTATTTTGTCCAAGCGCTACTTCATCGAAATTACGGCACAGACGCTGGACGACGAGGAGCACGAGCTTCTCGTGAGTCTGGCTTCACGTGCTTCGATGAAATGCCCGTTGCTCCTTGGTCGGCGGGCGTTGACACGGTTTTTGGTCGATTGCAGCCGGAGCCACCTGTTGGGCAAGTTTTAAACCAATGGACTGAGGTGGAAGCGTGGAGCCACGAAAAAGCCCTGCAACAGCACTTTCGAAACCCCAGGAGACTGATAACTGTTTTCGAATAAGGAGACGAAGACGTATGGGTTGAAGATCGCGCACACCTCTAAACTTGATGAAAGCTACCGCGCTCTAAAACGGGTTAGGCCAGGTGAAGTGTCTTTGTGCTGGAGTTGAGAAGGGCTTTTGCTCATTTGTGGGCCATGAAAGTTTCATATAAGACGGTCTCCGCGAAGGTGACCAAGACGGATCTATTGGTGGTTCTTTTGCCAGAAGGCAGGAAGCCAAAGCTTCCGGGAGGGGTGTCGATTCCCAAGAGTGTCGCCGCTTCGTTTTCGGGGAAGAGCCGGGAGACCCGCTTTACGGATGCGATCGACGGTCCGGCGGAGCGAGTGCTGTTGATTGGGCTGGGAGAGGGGACGTCGTTTGATCTGGAGACAGTGAGACGGGCGGCGGCGATTGCGGCGCAGAAAGCGGAGAAGACCGATGCGGCTTCGGTGACTTTTTGGGTCGATCTCAAGCTTGGGAAATCCGCCCAAGATTTTGGCCAGGCTTTGGGGGAAGGCCTGACGATGGGCGCTTATCAATTGGTGGACTTCAAAAGTTCGCCCAAGAAAATGTCATTGAAGAAGGTGGTTATCCAGGCGTCGAAAGAGATTACAAGCGGGGCCAAGATCGGTGAAATTGTGGGTGGCGGGAACACTCTTGCGCGTCGCTTGCAGGATACCCCGGCGAACAAGATGCGTCCCAAGGATATGGTTGCGGAGGCTCGTAAGATTACGAAAGGGTCTGCGAGGATTAGCGTGAAGGCTCTGGATGAAAAGGCGATGGAGAAGCTCGGGATGGGTTCTTTGTTGTCGGTTTCGCGCGGTTCTTCCGAGCCGGCATATTTGATCCACCTCGTTTACAAGCCCACCAAAAAAGCTAAGCGGAAGATCTGCCTGGTGGGCAAAGGTCTCACTTTTGATTCGGGCGGTATCAGCATCAAGCCATCGGCCCGGATGGACGAGATGAAATATGATATGTCGGGTGGAGCAGCAGTCCTGGGGACTTTTCATGCTCTTGCCGGATTGAATCCCGAGGTGGAAGTTCACGGGCTTGTTCCGACCTCGGAAAACATGCCTGATGCCATGTCCGTGAAACCGGGCGATGTGGTCACGGCAAGCAATGGCCTCACGATTGAAGTTCTCAATACCGATGCCGAGGGGCGTTTAATTCTGGCGGATGCGCTGGCCTATGCCGGGAAGACAATTAAGCCGGATGCCATGATTGATTTGGCCACTTTGACCGGTGCGGTCGTGGTGGCTCTCGGTCACGAATTGACCGGAGTGATGGGGAATGATGAAGCACTGTCAGATGCCCTCGTGGCTTCCGGTAAGACGACCGGTGAGCTAGTTTGGCCGCTTCCCATTATTGATTTTCACAAGGAGGATATGAAGGGGGCGGTGGGCGACCTGAAAAATATCGGCAGTCCTTCCACGGGAGCCGGATCGTGTACTGCGGGTGCTTTTCTCTCGAACTTTGTTGGCGAAATTCCCTGGGCCCACCTCGATATTGCCGGGACGGCCTGGGGGGCAACGAATCGGGATTACCAGGGTGGGTCGGCGGGAACCGGAGTCGGAGTACGGCTTTTGCTGGATTACCTGATGAAGCAGGCGTAGTTTGTTGGCTTTGGCTAAAAAAAGAAACCCGCCGGATCGCTTGAAAGCGATCGAGCGGGTGGTTCATCTAAAGTCGATCTTTACCGGCGGGGTGGTCGTGGGCCACCACCTTGCGGAGGTCCCCCCTGTCCGCCCTGGGGAGGGCCGCCTCGTCCGCCTCCCGGAGGGCCTTTGCGTTGTCGGTCCTCCTTGGACTCGAGGCCGGATTCTTCCTGAGAGAGTTTTCCGTCACCATCTTTGTCGAGAGCGGTCAGCGACTTAACGGCGTTTGCGATCTCTTCTTTCGAAAGCTCTCCGTCTTTGTTGGTGTCAAGAGCCTCGAGGAGTGGCGATTTTGGTGGTTTCGGGGGAGCTGGTTGCTGGCCTTCTCCGTCCTTTTCCTTGCGGCGCTGGCGGCGGCTCTTTTTAGGTTCCTCCGGTTTTAGTTCATCGGCACTGATCGTGTCGTCATCGTTCTTGTCAAGTTTGAGCAGGGCTTTGGTAGCGCGTTTGATTTCACCGGCCGAGAGTTTGCCATCTTCATTTCTGTCGAGAAGTGCGGTGAGGGGATCGACCGGTGGAGGTCCGCCGGGACCACCCGGGCCTTGGGCTGAAAGTGCGAACGGGAAGGCGAAGAGTGCCGCAACAAGGAGTTTGATAATCGTCATAATATTGCGATCGTATCTGCATGGAAATGAACCTAAGATGAACTGTTGCTTATAATTGTTTGATAAGGACCGGAATGAGGCGCTGGCGGGTGTGCCGCAAATTGACGAGGCAGGGGACGTTTGAGGCGAAAGCGTAGGCCAAAATGACAAGATTGGCCGGGAACGGGTTCCAGGCAATGAAGGCGGTGATCAGGAGCCACTGGACCCAGTGGGAGAATTCGCCACGCCGGGTTTCGAGGATGAACTTGCGGAGGTAGTCGGGTTCGGTGGATTGGAGCTTCTTTTTTGGGAAGCCGTTAAACCAAGGTGCGCCATCGGGAAGAAGATGTTTCCAGCGTCGGATGAAAAAGTATTTTTCGTAGAAGTCGTTCGGCTTTGGGGCGACGGCAGGGAACGGGCGGATGAAATGGCGGTCGGTGAATTGCTCAAACAACCAGGCAATCGCCAGATGAACAGCGGGGATGCCAAGGCAATTGAGCAGCGTGATGGTCAGGTTGGAGAATTCGAGCCACATCGTGATCGGTCAGTCGATGGTGCGACCTTTCCAGGTGGTTTTCACGCCTTTCTTTTGATCGAGGAGCGCCTTGAAAAAGAGAGATTGATAGAACAAGAGAGGAATCGGGAAGAAGAGAGCGGTGAGGATCGAAAAATTTCCGGCCATGCGGAAGCAGAAGTATGACAGCAATCCGTAGCCGAGGGAGCAAAGGAGGGTGACCTTGAGAAACGCTTCGTCTGCAACGGGCATGAGGTTGAAGGAAACGAGGAGCATCATTCCGCCACTGAGCCAGAGCGAGGTCGTTAACAGGGCGCGTTTGGGGGATTGGGCGGCTCCTGCGAGAAAGCCTTTCTTCCAGCTGCTGATGAGTTGGCCGGGGCCGTGGGGGAACATGCGCATCTCGATCGCTCCTTTTCCGAGATAGAGATGCACGTCGATTTCTTTCGATTTGAGTCGCTTGGCGAACTGGAAGTTTTCGAGGATCTCATCTTTGACCGCTTCATGGCCTCCCGCTTTCCGGTAGTGGTCGCGGTGGATGAGCAGGACCTGTCCAAAGAGGGTGCATTGAGGCGACGGGGTGGCGGCGAAGGCGTCGACTCCTGAAAGTGTGATGGTATTGAAGAAGGCGGAGAGTTGCTCGTAGGAGCGTCGTACTCTGTGGTAGGGGCAGATAGAATGAGTGGCTTTTTGGGACGTTAGGCCGGCGATTCTGGCAAGGCTGTTCTCGAGAAGGACGGTGTCTGCATCGAGGTAGAGGAACCACTCGCCGGCGGCGGCTTCGGCCCCTTGTTGACAGGCCCAGGTTTTCCCTTTCCAGCCCTTGGGCATTTCTTGTCCTGCAATGACAGTGGCGCCTGAGTCCCGGGCGACCTTTGCGGTGCGGTCGGTTGATTGGTCGTCAATGACGAGGATTTCCAGCGGTTGGGTGCTTTGAGATCGAAGAGAGGCGAGGAGGGCTGCGATGTTTTCTTCTTCGTCGCGGGCGGGAATGATGATGGAGATTTTTCCAGCGTCGGCTGTTGCTGATGGCAGGTAGCGGGGGCGTGCGAGAGAGAAGAGAATCGCGAGCGAGATCAGGAGAGCGATGACAGGGAGGGCGACGAGCATCTCTTTTGGTGGGTGTTCACAAACGGCACGCTCGTGCTACGAAATGGGGTGCCGGGCGATGATTCGATCGGCGCAGTTTTGCCCTGAAAGAATGACCATTGGCATGCCTCCGCCCGGATTGGTGCTGCCTCCGGTGAAGTAAAGGTTGTTGTATTTGGTTGAAGTTTTGGGGGCCTTGAACCCGTAGTTTCGCTTCCAGTCCGTTACGACGCCGTAAATCGAACCTCGGTTGGAGCGATACATCTTTTCGATATCGACGGGGGTGAGGAGGTCTTCGACGACGATGCTTTCGCGGAGTCCTTTGATGCCGCATCGCTCCATCTTGTCGAGGCAGCGTTCCTTCAGGGCGACGTAGTCCTCGTGAGAGATGCCCGAGCCTTTGCGGAGGGGAGGAATGTGGGGAAGGATCTTAATGTTATCGCCCCCTTCGGGAGCTTTGGAGGGGTCGGTCCGGGTTGGGGCGACGACGTAGAGAGTCGGATCCTCGGGGAGTTCCTGTTTTTCGAAAACCGTTTTGAAGTGCTTGTGCTGGTTCTCCGAAAAGAAAAAGTTGTGGTGGGCAAGCTGGGGAAATGGTTTGTCGGTCCCGAGGTGAAGGACGATTCCGGAGCAGGCCGGGGCAAATTTTTTATCGAGCTTTTCGGTGAAGGCTTGCGGTTCGTTCAGGAGTTTTTGATAGGCCGGAATGACCTCCATGTTGCTCACGATGATGTCGGCCTGATGCGAGGTGCCATCGGCGAGATTGACCGAGGTCACTTTCTTGCCTTCCTTTCCGATGTTTTGAACGTTGGCATTGAGGTGAACGGGGATGTCCATTTCCTCCATCAGTTTTCCGAGACCAGTGGCCAGTTGATACATGCCGCCCCGGACATACCAGAGACCGTAGTCAAACTGGATGATGGGCATGAGGTTCATGTAGCCGGGTGCCTGAAGAGCCGATGATCCGACATACTTAATGAAGTATTCAAAAATCATGCAGAGTTTGGGGTCGGTCAGACGTTCTGCGATCGACTCTGCCATGGTCGAGCTGTAGTCGATCTTCCCACCCATCAAGCTGAATTTGTAGTGCTTGATAAACTCCCAGAGGTTATCGAGACCTTTTTCAAAGTAGCCTTCGTTGACGACGTTGTATTGTTTACGTCCATAGTCGAGGAAGCTCTGAAATTCCGTCCAGTGTTTTTCGAGGTCTCCGGGGAGCTTGCCAAGCTCGGCCTTCATGAGTTCGTCTTCCTGATAGAGGTCGATGGTCGGTCCGTCTTCGAAGAAGTTGCGCCAGTGGGGTGTGACGGCGTCGAGTTGGACGTAGTCGTCCATGTTTTTTCCGGCGCGTTCGAAAAGGTCGCGGAAGAACTGAGGGAGGGTGAAAATGGAAGGGCCAAGGTCGAAAGTGTAGCCGTCCTTTTCGAGGAGGTTGAGTTTTCCGCCAATCTGTTCGTTCTTTTCAAAGACCTCGACCTGGTAGCCGGCGGCACGAAGAGAGATGGCGGCGGAGAGACCACCGAGGCCGGCTCCGATTATTGCAACCTTTGAACTTTTCACTTGGGCTCATTTTCGTTGGGACTCTTCTCTTGTCAACACGGTCAACCATTTTAGTTTGAAGGCGGGATGATGGAAGATGCGAAGATTTTAGTCAGGGATTCAAGGGAGATCTTCGCCTCTGGTTTGACTCCGAGTTTGGAGCAACGGCAGTTGGTGCTGAAAAAGCTCGAGTCGGTCCTGATTGCGAAGCAGGAGGAGATCCTTGCTGCGCTGGCAACCGATCTTGGAAAACCGGGGATGGAGGCGTACTTGAGCGAGTATTATTTCCTGCTTCAGGAATTACGTTTGGTGCGGAGGAAAATGAAGAGTTGGCTGAAGAAGAAGCGGGTGGGGTCGCCATTTTACTTTCAGCCGTGCCGAAGTTGGATCGAGAGGAAGCCGTTTGGAGTGGTATTGGTGATGGCGCCGTGGAATTACCCTTTCCAACTTTCTCTGAGCCCCGTGATCGCCGCGGTCGCGGCAGGAAACCTGGTGGTTCTCAAGCCATCCGAAATGGCGAAGGAAAGCGAGCGGGTCATCGGTGAGATCATTGAAGAGGCCTTCGACGGATTGGTTCGGGTGGTGACAGGCGGGCCCGAGGTGGCGCAGAGCCTTTTGGAGGAAGACTTTGATTTCATCTTTTTTACCGGGAGCACGCGGGTGGGACGTGAAGTGGCAGTGAAAGCGGCGGAGACTTTGACGCCTGCCTTGATGGAGTTGGGTGGGAAGTGTCCCTGTGTGGTGGATGAAGGAGTAGACTTAAAGGTAGCAGCGCGCCGAATTCTAGCGGGGAAATTTTTCAATGCGGGGCAGACCTGTTTTGCTCCGGATTTTGTGGTGGTTGCGGAGTCGATGAGGGGTGCCTTCGTGAAAGCCTGTGAGGAGGTGATGGCTGAAGTTCCATGGGCTGATGAAATGGCGAGGATTATTTCGAGGAAACACTTCGAGCGGATTCGGGGGGCGCTTGATGGCACTGAGCTGATCTTCGGAGAAGACGATGGCGACACTTGTTTTTTTGCGCCCAGGGTGATCCCGAATGCCAAGTGGGATCATCCGGCGATGAAGGAGGAGATCTTTGGGCCGGTATTGCCGGTGTTGGGTTATTCCGACGAGCCGGGATTGATGGCTCGGCTCGCGGAGATGGAGAATCCCCTGGCGGTTTATTGTTTCTCAAAGCGCAACGATTTCGTGGACAAGGTGGCGACCGCGCTGCCTTCGGGGTCGCTCTGTGTGAATGATACGATGAAGCAATTCTCGCAGCTCAAGTTGCCGCTGGGTGGGGTGGGGCAGAGTGGTTACGGGAGATATCGGGGGCGCCATGGGGTGGAGGCATTCAGTTATGAAAAATCAGTGGCCAAACGCTGCTATTTTGGGCGAGACTTCTTCGAAATGCTTCCCCCATATGAGAAGGCTTTCACCTGGATGCGCAAGTTCCTGAAATAAGATTTTCAGCTCACGGTTTTCTCCAGAATTCCGGTGGCAAAGTCGACGCGCCCGCGCTTGGTCCCGTAGTTCTTGTCAATGAGATTGGCGGTGATGCGGGCGCTTTCGTAAATGGTGGGAAGTCCGCTGCCGGGGTGGGTTCCGCCGCCGACAAGGTAGAGGTTGTCAAAGCCCTTGAGCTTGTTTTGCGGGCGGAAGTGGAGCATCTGGTTCAAGGTGTGGGCGAGATTGAAGGTGGCCCCGATGAAGATGTTCGCGTCTTCCCAGCTCTTTGGGGTGAGGACCTTTTTTTCGACGATGTGATCGCGGAGGTCCTTCATGTTGGTCTTCTCGATCATGCGATCGATGATCTGCTCGGCGTAAGCTTCTTTTTCGGCTTCCCAGTCGTGACCGTGGCGGGTGTTGACGGCCGGGACGAGGAGGTAGAGTTGGGAGTGTCCGGGAGGAGCGACGGTGGGGTCGGTGATGCTCGAGTTCCGGATGTAGATCGACATGTCCTTCGAAATCGTCCTGCCCTCGAGGACCTCTTGCAGGTTGCGATGGTAATCGTCCCCGAAGATGATGTGGTGGTGGGGTTGGTCCTCGTAGAGTTTATCGACTCCGAGATAGAGCATGAAAGTGGAGCAGGAGTATTTTTTCTTGAGGAGTTCTTCGCGGGATTTCTTTTTCTCACCGAAGATCGTGCTGCGCGCGTGGGCGTAGTCGGCGTTGACAATGAGTTGGTCGCACGAGAGAACCTGGCCGTTGATGAGCTCCACTTCGGCCGCTGTTTTGCCAACATACTTGATTTCCCTGACCTCGGAATTGAAGCGGATTTCGCCGCCCTCCTCTTCCACCACCCGGGCCATGCTTTCAGAGATTTCCGAGAGGCCGCCCTGGGTGTGGTAGATCCCGTGTTCGTATTCGATGTAGGAAAGAATGCTGAAGAGCCCGGGGCATTTCCAGGGGGACATTCCGAGGTATTTCGCCTGGAAGGTGAAGGCGAGTTTGAGGCGGTCGTCGTTGAAATATCCGCCCAGCACGTCCATGACCGACCTGGTGGTGGCGACATGGGGGAGGGCTTTGAAAAGAGTCGGGGTGAGGTAGGAGGAGAGATTGTGGTATGACTTTTGGAGGCACGGAAAGATAGTGCGCAATTTCTTGGCGTGATCTTCCATGAAGCGGTGGAAATTGTCTTCTTCCCCGGGAAAGACCGCGCGGATGTTGGCAGCCATTTGTTGGCGCTCACAGCTCGTTTCCAGGGAGACGTCACCCCAGGTGAGGCGGGTCATGGGGTCAAGTTTGACGAAATCGAGGTAGTCCTCACTCCTGCGGCCGACCTCGGCGAATATTTCATCGAGGGTGAATTTCTGGTGAAGGAAGGTGGGGCCGGTGTCGAAGGAATACGGGCCAAGGTCGATGCGGGCATTTCTTCCACCGACGCGTTCTTCTTTTTCCAGAATGGTGACCTTGTAACCGCGATGCGCAAGAAGCATAGCTGCGGTGAGTCCGCCGGGTCCTGCTCCGATGATAATGATTTCCTTCTTCAAAAGCGGATTATTGTTTGTTGCGAAAACTAAGTTCGAAAAGGGGGAGCACAAGCGGGAATTCAAGAGCGATATTAGACAAGGGCAGTTGCTGGCTTCGTTCCTCCGTTATGGAAGGGAAAGATGTCCTGTGCGGATTGGCCATGGCTTCAGTCATCGGAGGGGCCATCTATTTCTCCGACCGTGTTAATTCGTCAGAAAGGCAAGGAGATACTGCTTCGCCGCCGTCGGTGACAGTTTCCACTCGAAGGACATCGGCAGAAATTAGAAATCCCTCGAGGGAGGAGATTATTTCCCGGATTCCTGAACAGTTTCCGGTGATTGGGTCTCCTTTTCTTACAGAGGAATTGAGGGATCAGATGGATGTTTTTCGCCAGCTGGGTGCGTTGGACGGGGAGAAGGCGCTGGATTATCTGATGGCGAAAAGCGAAGGAGCGAATTCGCAAACAGCAATGGGTCTCCCTCATGCGATGGGCTTTGCCTTCTCGGGTTGGATGGAAAGTGATCTTAAAGGGGCTTTGGCGGCCTTTGAAGGATTCTTGATTGGCGGGGGTGGAACGTTTGCACATCCAGGGGCCAATATGTTCAAGTGGAAGGGCAAGAAGTTTTACTCGGGGATGTTTTGAGGCGGGATCTTTGCACCACAGGTTGTGGTGAATGAAGTCACCCGGAAAGCGGCCGAGTTGGACCCGGAAACCGCGCTGAAGTTTATTGAGGAGAATAACTTTCAGAGTATGCCTCTTTCGAGCGTTTTGCCCGCATACGTAGAAGGCGTGATCAAGCACTCGGGGGAGGCGGTGGATTGGTTGGGGATCGCTGATGATCTCAAAAGCTTGTCGCCATCAGAAGGAATCCTTTGGAAGCCGAATCAGATGCCTGGGAGGCGGATGCTTGTGAGCGAGTGGGCGAAGGTTGATCCCGGGGCCGCTTTGGAATGGTATGTGAGCGATGCTGAGATTGAATTGCATCAGCCGGAGGGGGCTGTTGCGGTTGGCCGGATTTTGGGAGGGATACCGCCCGAAAAACAGCCGCAAGCGGTGAGATGGATGGAGCAAGTGAGAGACCAAGGGGGCTGGGATGATCAGTTGGTGGCGAGTTATGGGAAAACCCTGGCTATACGCGCGACTTCGCTGGGACCGGATGTTGAGCGGGTGGTGAAATGGATGGCCGATGAAAATGGTCGCTACGAGTTTGTTGTCGGGTTGATCCAGCCCCCGGCCAGATTGCCGATTCAGGACCTGGAGAATCCTATTTTCCAGTTTGACCGATCCGAGCTCATCAATTTGGTGCACGCGGCGGATTTGCCAGCAGAGAAAAGGTCGGACTTGCTTCAGCGGATTGAATCGCGAAACTCGAGCCGGTGAATCGCTCTTTTTTCCATGCCTGATCTTCAATTTGAAAGACGTTTTGCCGATCTCGGAATTGTGATCGGAGTTGATGAAGCGGGGCGGGGGCCGCTTGCAGGACCGGTTTCGGTGGGTGCGGCCATCATTCCGGAAGGCTTTAGTCACCCGGTGATCAATGATTCCAAAAAGCTGACGGAGAAAAAGCGCGAGGCTTTGTATGAAGAACTGATCGAGAATCCCGAGATTCAATGGGCGGTGAGTTTGGTGGAGGCCGATGAAGTGGATGAAGTGAATGTTCTCAAGGCAACACATTTGGGGATGGCGCGCGCGGTGAAGGCTCTCGGGGTGGAAGTTGGGATGTGCCTCATCGATGGTTTGACGGTTCCGAATTTTCCCTACCCTCACCAAGCGATCGTAAAGGGCGATTCAAGGAGTCTTTCGATTGCCACCGCCAGTATTTTTGCCAAAGTGACACGCGATCGCGTCATGCGGGAAGCGGCGGTTCGCTATCCCGGTTACGGATTCGAAAACCACAAAGGATATGGCACCAAAGCTCATCTCGAAGCCCTCCGAACTCTGGGTCCGTGCGAGATCCACCGTCGCTCGTTCCAGCCGGTTGCTCAACTCTCCCTGCCACTTGAGTGATCTTAGTCCCCACCAAATCGGGGAGTTGGGAGAGAAAATCGCAGCAAAATACCTCCAGTCGCTCGGGTGGAAGCTACTCTATCGCAATTTCCGCGCGCCCAAGGGAGGAGAGGTGGATCTTGTGCTTCGAGGAGGCGATCATCTCAATCTCCTTGTTTTTGCCGAGGTGAAGACACGAACCCGACGTGACTACGGTCGCCCGCTGCGTGCTGTGAATGCCGAAAAAAAGGCTTTAATCACCCGTGGGGCCACGGAATGGCTGCGGCTGCTGGGGAAAGAGGTCCATCCGACCAGGAACCAGGATATCCGACGCCAGATCTCGTGGCGCTATGATGTGGTGGAAGTTGTGCTTGAGGAGGGTAAAAAACCGGACGTGAATCTGGTTGAGAGTGCTTTTTAGTCCAAACGACCGGTTTGGGACTGGTAAATGGTTGTGATTTAGCAGTTTTCGTCGATTTTATTGTGAGTTCGCGTCAAGAACCGGAAACAAGCGGGTGTTTTTCTGAAAACAACCGACAACTTTTCGGTCGATTGGCGTTTCTATCAATGTAACGTCCACCTCAACGGAATCATGAAAATTCAATCAACAGAAAATAATCGGATCTCTCCGCGGATGGCCCGCGGTTTTAGCCTCTTCGAAATGGTCATCGTGATGGGAATCATCGGGCTCATTCTCGGAGGTGCCATTTATAGTATGGGGAGAATCAAGGATTCAGCTGCTGTGAGCACGGCCCGGCAGGATATGACCTCTTTCTCATCGGCACTTGAAGCTTACAAAAATATCGGAGGCAAATATCCATCGACAAGCCAGGGGCTTGAAGCCCTCCTCAAGCGACCCACCAGCTCACCACGCCCTCGTGACTGGGTGCAGGCTCTCGATGACGAAGAGGCTCTCTTTGACCCTTGGGATACCAAGTATAAGTATGAGTATCCTGGTTCCAAAGATCCGACCCGTCCGGAGATTATTTCAGCCGGTCCCGACAAGCAGTTTGGAACCGAGGACGACATGAGCAGCCAGAAGGAAGCCCAGGACTAGGAGGCTTTAGTCTGCCGATCTTATGAAATTGCCGTCCAGAACGATCAATCCGGAACGATGCCGTGGAGGTTTCTCGCTCCTTGAGTTGATCGTTGTGATGGCGATTACCAGTATCGTTTTTGGGGCTGCCGCCTTCATGATCTCGATCCCGAATATTGAAAAGGAGATCCGGGAAGCCCATTCTGGAATTGAAAATTTGTCACTCCGGGCCCGGGCCATGTCTCACAGCTACCAGCAGCCTTTTATCATTGAGCTGCGTGAAGGGGAGGCCCGCTTGATGCCCATGGCCAGTCCCGAGGAGGAAATTGTGCCCGAACTCTCGGAGCAGGTCGGGGAGCCGTCCGCCTTGCGACCTCTTGACAGTATGTCCTGGCCGGTTGTTTATAAACTCGATCCCAAATACCGGATGGCAGTTCGTCGTTGGAACAGCAACGATTTCAAGATTGTCAGCGGCAATGTCGTCGAGACTTGGATCCATCAGCCTAACAGTCCCAGTGAACCTATTGCCATTGAGTTGGTGAGTGAGGAGGGGAATGCCTACCTCTCCCGTGAATTTCACCCCCTAACCGCGAAGGCCACCGACTTTGAATTAGCCATCGGAAATCAGTGATGAAGGTCCGCAATTCCAGACGGCCGAAAAATGGCTTCATGATGGCCGAGGTGATTCTCGCCTTGGGGATCTTCACGATTGTGGCGACTTCCTACTCCAAGGCTTTGGCGACTCTCTGGCGCACCACCGCCTATGTGAAGGAAAAGCAAGTGATCTCCCAGATCATGGACAGCGCTCTGAATGAAGCCCTCTATCTGCAGCGGCTCGAAGAGGGGAGCACCGAAGTTTACATAGAGGAACGCGATATCGATTTGGAGACAATTGTCGTCCCGATCGAGGAGATGGAGACCATCGACGGTAGTTTCCTCCAGAACATGTGGCAGGTCACGGTGATCGCTCGCTTTGAACAAGACGGCCAGGAGCAGGAACGGACTGTTCTTGGCTGGCGCTACCTTCCACTTTATCGTTGATGAAAGTGGAGTCGTGTCAGCAACCTGTACGGTGCGCGCAGGGATTTTCCCTTTTCGAGCTCGTTATTGCAATTGCCATTGCAGGATTTGTGCTCACTTCGATTTTCAAAATCGCCGATGGTTCGGTTCGCGCCAATGCCAAAATGGTCGACCTTCAAAATGAGGAGATCGAGCGGGACGCGTTTTTCACCTTCCTGAGAAACCACTTCGACAGTCTCCCGGGAGATGCCATTTTTAATCTGAGAAATACGAGCAGCTCGGAACCATACACTTCGGAGCTAACCTTCCAGAATACTCCGGTTTCTTTTAATTGGGGCGGAATTCCTATAGCAGCCCAGGCCACCCGCTTAATAACGGTTCCTACCGTGACCGGCGGACTGGACATCGTCCTCGAGTATTATGATGTTCAGATTCTCGACAGTGATGAGGGACCTGCGGAACGGGGAATTGACCCAATAGCCACGGTGACTCTTTTAGATGATGTCCGGCTCTTCGAATGGTCGGTGCTGGATGTTCGCAATTACGAAGATACCGAACGCGACGAATGGCCTTATGAGTGGGATGCTCCGAATCAGAGGCCATCTTATGTCGAGCTGACCGTCATTTTTGAAAATGGAGATCGTCGGGTGAAGCGACTTTTCTGGATTCCCAAGAAATCCAACCCGCGGACGACGATGAGCGCTTTGCAAAATAATGCCAGAGGTGCCCGTCAAAATGCCGGCGGAGCTGGTGTGGGCGGACAGCCGGGAGGAGGCCAAGGTGGCGGTGGTGCGGGGCCAGGTGGTAATCGCCCGCCAGGAACAGGCGCGCGTCCAGGGACTGGCGGAGCAGGAGCACCGGCAGGGAGGGGAGGCACGCGGTGAAGAAGATTTCGAAATATCATCACCTGCAGCGTGGTGCGACCTTAATTGCGGTCTTCTGGATCATCGCGGTGATGGGGCTGGCACTGGTGGCAACGGTTAAAATCAGTCGTTACCAATCAGAGGTCGCTTCATCCCAGATCAACGGAATTGAAGCCCGCCAATATGCGGAAATGGGCATCAATGTTGCGGCCAATCCCGCCGTCGAAAAGTGGGACTACAATTTGCTCAATCAGACTTTCGAAAACGGAGCGGGGTTTAATGCCAGGATTCTTTCCGAAGGGGGCCGCTTTAACATCAATTACATCCTCTTTTCCGAGGACAAGGCGTTGATTCGTCTCATCTTTGCGGAGTGGGGAATCGACCTGGACACCGCCAGCGAAATTGCCGACGCCTTGATCGATTGGATTGATTCCGATGACAACCTGCAACTCAATGGGGCCGAGCGCCAGTATTATGAAGGCCAGGGATTGATCAACCAGCCCTTTAATCGGCCGTTTTACACGCTTGAGGAAATGCGTCTGGTCCGGGGCATGCCTCTGATTGAGGCTGCCAATCCCAACTGGCGGGACTGGTTTACCGTTTGGAGCAGTGGGGGGCTCGACGTGAATGAGGCTCCGGCCGAGTTTATCGCAGTCGCCACCGAGTCAAATGTTGAGGAAGCAGTGAGTCTGATCCAGATCATTGACGGTGCCGATGGTATTCGCAATACTGAGGACGACCAGCCGCTTGATGTTCCTTCAGTTTTGGCAAATCTGGGCATTGTCGATCCCACTGGAGCGATCCAAGCCCGGCTTAATGCCAGTGATCAGGTGACGAGAATAGAAAGCGTTGGCTTTGCCGGCTCGGTTCGGCGTAAGCTCGTCCTCATCATCAACAACCGCTCGCAAAACCCCACTATTCTCGACCGAAAAGAGATCGCTATTCAATGAGTGCTAAAAAAGGAGACCTTAATTTAATGATTCCCGGCGCTGACGGCTGGGAAATCTGGACCGGATCGGCTGTCAACGGATTCCGGCAGCATTCCTCGACCGAGCATTTGCTCGCGCTCGATGTCACCGGCATCCCTTCGGGAGGAGTGGCGATGGCCATTCCGGTTCGTCAGGTGTCTGCCGTGCCTTTCCGTGCCCAGACCGATGACCTTTCGCTGCTTGGCGATCTCGCTTCCATGCAGCTGGAAAAAAACGGAAACCGGCCCGCGCTCGATGGTGGCCAGCTGACCGATCACTTTGTTTATGGAACGGCCCCGGAGGAGACCCACCTCACCGCCGTCGTGATGACCCCCCCCTCCGAAGGGCAGCTTCCGCGAAAGAGCCCGGATCAGTTTGATATCTCTCCGCGTTGCCTGCCTCTGCCCGAAGGGAAGGTTGTCGTTTGGCGCGAATTGGGACGCTGGGTCTTCGGGCTCGGCAAGCCGGGGCACGCTCTTTACTTCCAATGCCTCTCCGGAGATCGGCTTGATGCCCGAGCTGGCAATGAAATCTATCTCGCCTTGACTCAGCTTCAACTTCAGGGGCTCTTGAAAGCGATCCCGGAGGAACTTGTGGTATGGTCGCACGGATCGGCTACGGATGCCCGCCCTGAAGAGTTGGAATCTCTCTCCCGTGGGTTGGGAATCTCCGTTCATACATCACCCAGACCCTATCCCACCTGGCCGGTTCCACCCAGCCGACTGCTTCCGGCGGATGTCCGGGCGGAACGCCTCGCCCTTCAGGGGAAGAGGAATCGCAACATTATGATCGCGGCCCTTGCGGTAGTCTATCTCGGGGTGGTCGCTTATCTTTATGTTGATCTCAAAAAAGCCAAGGATGGTGCCGCGGTGGTCAAACGGCAGGCGGATGCTGTCAGCGGGGAAGCCAGTCTTCTCGACCAACATCGGTCAAAATGGGCTGAACTCCGCCCGGTGGTGGAATCCGATTACCATCCTCTCGAACTCTTCCTAGCCACCTATCGCGCGCTCCCCAATACTAAGGAAAAGCGCTACATTCGCTTCAAAAAACTCTCCTTCCTCAATCAGTTTCGGGAGATCGAAGACGAGCTTAAAGTGGCCCGGGAGGTGGTGATTGAAGGGCTCGCCGACCAGGAAGACCAGCAGCAAATCCCGATATATGCCGGGAACTTGCGTTCAGGTTCGGATCTCGATGCCTTCACTTGGTCAATTCAGCCCGAAACCATAGACAAAAGGAGCGGCAAATTGACTTTTATCTTTGTAGGCAACGCTACCGAGTAGATCCCTAATATGTCCGAACGCGAAAAAAAGCTCCTCCTCATCCTGGGGGTCACCTTCTTCTTCATCTTGAACTTCATTGGGTTCAATATGCTATATCTCCCGGAGGTGCGGAAAGCCGAGAGATCCGAGGTGACTTCCGAAGGGAAACTCAAGGCGGCCGAGATGACCCTGGCATTGCGCGAAAAATACGAGCCCGAAATGGCCTGGCTGGAGCGTAGCGGCACCGTTCGGACCACTCCTCTCGAGGCGCAGTCCAAGCTTCAGGCCCTTCTCCGTAAACAGGCGAGTGCCCGTCGCCTTGAAATCCGTGACTCACGCATCATTACCTACCAGCCCGGCGAGCACTTCGATCGTGTGAAGGTACTCTTTAAAGTGACCGGCATGGAGCGAGACGTCCTTTCGTGGCTCACTTCTATTCACCAGATTAGCCAACGACAGGTGATCACCAAAATGGAGGTGAAGCCTCAGAATAACGATATCACCCGCATCGAGGTAGAGATTGAAATTGAAAAATGGATTCTCCCGCCCCTCGAAGAAGAATAAACCCCAAGCACCTCACAAACCATGAAACTTACTCCTGTCTTTCTGCTAACGATCTTCACCGGTGGACTCGCCTTTGCTGCCCCTCCGACCGTTCATCGGTCGGACCGGTACAAGGATCTTTACCTCAATTCTGCGATTACAGATCCTCCTCCACCTGAGGATGTCATTAACGTGCCGGAAAATCTTCCGGACTGGGTCCTCGTCGCGGTTAGCAAGTATGTGGGGAAGACCGAAATTGAGGTCATGAACATCAAGGACCGCACCCGCGTTCGCATTCCCGGACCAGAGGCCACGGAAATGGGCTTTGAAATTAAGGAGGTGAAGCAGTCGCGTAACTTTATCGAGGAGACTGTGGTGACCCTCAAGAAGGGGAATGAGACCGGAGAAGTGACGTTTGACCCGAAATTTCTCGTTCTCAAAAAAGCGGCCGGTCCAAGCGTCGCCAAAGGTGCCCAGGCGCCCGGCAAGACAGATAAAAATAAAACAAACCGGCCTCCAGTCCCGGGAAGGCCTCCGATTCCCGGACGTGCGCCAAGTAGCTCGAAGGCCAGCACAAGCGGGAAATCAGGGTCGACCAACAGTCGCGTTCCATTGCCCTCGACTTCCGCCACCTCTACCAAGTCATCCGGTTCCTCGTCGCAGAAAAGAGTTCGCTTCGTGAGACCAACAAAGTAATCACTCACTCGAATCCGTTTTATCCAGTTCAATTCTTTTATGAAATTCACACTCTCTCTCTTCCTCGGGCTTACCGTCGGAGGCCTTGCCCAGGAGCCACCGGCTCCCGGCGCGGCACCGCCACTTCCATCGGTCCCGGCACCAGCTCCCGGAGTCCAACCCGGCGCCGTGCCTGCGTCAGCTCCGATTCAGGGTCGCAAGGTTGATCCAAATCAGGTGATTGTTTCGGCCACCGACTCGATTAACGAGGCCAACATTCTCGCGCTCAAAGCCGCTCAACTTTACGAAGATTTCAGCGGAAAGCGTGTCATCATGACAAATGACGTGGCCCAAAGTGAGGTTTCCTTCACCATGCGGGGACCACTGACCAACAAGGAGGCCGCCAGGTTCCTTCAGCTTACTTTACTGGCCGAAGGACTTGCCATGATCCCCATTCCAGGAGAGCCGGACATCATGCGCCTCGTGCCGTCGGGCCCGATCACCAGTCCCAACCAGGTGCCGAAGGGGTTTTATGACGATGAGTTCCAGCTTCCGGTGGAAGACGAGTTGGTCATGTATCAAATGGTCTTCAAATACCTGAAGCCGGAGGAGGCTCTCAAAGTCCTCCAGTCGGCGATGGGTCAGCTCAGTGCTTCGGGCACAATTGCGGCGGTTCCCAATGCTTCTTCATTGATCATTACTGAGAATGCCTCCCTCATTCGCCAAATGATCAAGATCCAGAAGGCCATCGATGTGCCGACATCGGTTGCCGAGAAGTGGGTCGAGGTCGTATATGGTGACGTCGAGGAAATCGCCGAGCGCATGAACGAAATTTACAACGAACAGGGGAATAACCGGCAGACCACCCGGACGACCCGGACTCCCACCGTGCCAACTCCGAGCGCTGCTGGGACCGCCGCCACGGCCGGTGAGGAAATTCCCTTGCGGATCATTGGCGTGCGCCGTACGAGCCGCATCCTTCTCTTTGGGCGCCCGGCTGATTTGATCGCTGCCGAGTCCATGATTCGGAGCTTTGACCAGCCCAGTAGTGGCAACACCCGTCAGACTTTCAGACTGCGTTACCTACGTGTCTCGGACTTCCTGAACATTGCGGAGGATGGAATCACAGCGACTCTCGGTGATGGCGCAAGCGGAGGCCAGGGCGGCAGTCGTCAGCTAAGCAGCCAGAATAACAGCAGTCGAAACAATCTCAGCACGCGGAATAACTCCACCAACAACCGGACCACTGGGCAGCAGGGTGGTCAGGCCGGTGGCGGCGGATCGCGAACCAGCATCGACGCCCAGAACATCCCGACCGAGCCGGAATCCCGCTTGGTCGGTGGACGTACCCTCTTGGTTGCTGACAACGTCGCCAACACCATCATAGTGAACGGACCCCCGCATCACATTGAACTCGTTCGCGATTTGATAGCTGATCTTGATTCGGAAGCCCAACAAGTGGCGCTTTCGGCCGTGGTCGGAAGTTACGGGGTTGGTGATGGCTTCAACTTTGGCGTAGATTTGGCCCGGGCCCTCCAGCGTAATGGTTCCAACTTTGCGGCCGCTGGATCGGCGAGTTTCGGAGGAGTTCCTTCAGTTCTTGACCCGGGCACTCTCGGGGATCTGGGGGCGGTCCTCAGTGCAAATGGTGCTGCTGGAAACGGGCTCTCTCTTTACGGCCTTCTGGGTGACGACTTCGGTGTCTTTGTCAACGCTCTTGAGACCCAGACCAAGTTCAAGACTCTTGAGCGCACGGTGCTTACAACCCGGAACAACCGGGTGGCCTTGCTTTCATCGGGACAGCGGATTGCGATTCCTGCAAGTACCTTTCAGGGTGGAATTAACCAAGGTGGAATCAATACCAACATCGAATACACCCAGGTGGTCCTTGAGCTGGAGATTCAGCCATTGATCAATTCCGATAATCAAGTGACGCTGGAAATCTCGCTCGTTCGAGATTCGGTCGGGCTTGACCGGGTTGTTGGAGAGTTGACCGTCCCTGATATTAATACGGAGGCTCTCTCAACTTCGGTGACCGTTCATGATGGTTCGGCTGTCATTCTTGGTGGAATCATGACGACCACCGAGAATAACACCAATAATGGCGTTCCTGTTCTTAGAAGTATTCCTGGGATCGGCCGGCTCTTTGGGGACACCGGAAAGACCGAGAACGAATCAGAGTTGATCATTATGATTCAGCCCCGGATTATGAGCGGCCAGAGTGATTTTGATGGTTTTGGTGATGATTACAAGGGTATCAGCCGCAATGCTGCTAATGCTGCGGCAAAGCTTCCGCCACGGCGTGGAATGCTCCCGGATAGCAGCACGATGAAGGCAGCCTCCAGCCCCGACTCAAAGGTTGGCGGAGTGCTCGCTCCGCGCCAGAAGGCTCCCGAGCCGGCAACGAAGGTCCGGCGACGTTCCGTCCGAAGGTAGAAAAGGCCATCCTCGCCGGAGGATTTCGAACACAACTTTCAAACGCCTCATGCACTTCGGTGATGGGGCGTTTTTTTATCCCCGTGGGTGGAAATTCCTATGGACGGCTTTGAGGCGCTTTTGATCCACGTGAGTGTAGATTTGGGTGGTCGCAATGTCAGCGTGACCGAGCAGTTCCTGGATGACCCGAAGGTCGGCCCCGTTTTCGAGGAGGTGTGTTGCGAAGGAATGACGAAGCAGGTGGGGATAGATGTTTTGATCGATCCCGGCTTGCTTGGCTCTCTCTTTGACGATTTGGCGAACACGATCCGGGGAAAGTGCCCCCCCCCGAATCGAGAGAAAAATGTGAGAGGATGTCTTGCGCGTGACGAGATTGGGACGCTCGCTTGTGAGGTAGCAATTCAGAGCGGCGAGCGCCTTTCCTCCGACCGGGACCAGCCGGGTTTTGTTGCCCTTGCCGGTGATACGGAGGAAGTGGTCGTCGACATCAAGAAATTCGAGCCGGGCATTGCAAATCTCAGACAGGCGAAGACCCGAAGCATAAAAAAGTTCCAGGAGTGCCAGGTCTCGTTTGCCGAGCTTCTTCTCGGGATTGATCGACGAAAGCAGTTGCGTGATCGTCTCGGCATTAAGCGTTTCCGGGAGTTTGGCGCTCGTTTTTGGGGCCAGGAGGGGTTCCGCCGGATCGATTTCGATGTGGTTCCGTTTCTGGAGAAAGCGAAAGAAGATCTTCAGGTGAACGAGTGCGATACGCAGGGAAGAGGTATCGAGGTCGCCCTTGCGAAGGTGACCCAGAAAGGCCGAGAGTTCATCGGTTCCAAGGTCCCGCCATTCCTTGTAGCCTTGCTTTGAAGTCCACTCGACGAGCTTGTCGAGGGTTTGGCGGACGGAGAGTTGGTAAGCGGTCGAGAGGCCCCGCTCGGTCGCGAGGTAAAGGATGAACCCATCGACCTGAAATTCCATGGCGGTCAGGATGCGAGGCAGCCGGGGCAATTCTGGACGTGATGACCGGGAACGATTTCCGTGAGCTGCGGGGGTTCATCGGCGAGGCAAAGCGAGCTGTCTCCCAAAGTGTTGCGGGGCTGAAATGAGCACGCTGACGGGGGAACGTTCAGATTGGGAGGAAGTCCGGGAATGGTATAAAGGGTTTCACCTTTTTTGTGCATCGCAGGGATGCTTTTCAGGAGGGCTCGGGTGTAGGCGTGACGCGGATCGGCGAAGAGATCGGTGGCCGTGGCGGACTCCACAACCCGCCCGGCATACATCACGTTCACTTTGTCGCAGACTTGGGAAACGACCCCGAGGTCGTGGGTCACGAGCAGCACCGCTGTCCCCAAAGTCTCCTGGCGATCTTTGATGAGATCGAGGACTTGCTTCTGCACGGTCACATCAAGAGCGGTCGTCGGCTCGTCGGCGATGAGGATTTCAGGTCGGGTGATGAGAGCCATTGCAATCATGACGCGCTGTCGCATGCCTCCTGAAAATTCGTGAGGGTAGGACTTGATCCGTTTTTCAGCCTCAGGAATGCCAACTTCCTCGAGAGCCTCGATGGCCCGATGGAGCGCGGGTTTTCCCTTCATGCCCTCGTGTAGTTCAAGAGGCTCGGTGAGTTGGGTTGAAATTCGCAGTGCCGGATTGAGGCAGGTCATGGGATCCTGGAAAATCATCGAGATCTTCTTACCCCGGATTTTGCGAAGAGTCTTTTCGTTGGCCTTGAGCAGATCGGTCCCCTCGAACATGGCGCTCCCGGAGTGGATCTTCCCCGGAGGCTGGGGAATGAGTCCGAGAAGCGAGTAACAGCTGACGGATTTTCCAGAGCCAGATTCGCCAACGATCCCGAGCGTTTCACCCTTTTCGAGTACAAAGGAAACATCTTCGACCGCGTGAACGATTCCGTTACGGGTGTGAAAGCGGGTGGTGAGATTTTTGACATCGAGCAGGGCCATACTGATGGCGTGAGAATGCCCTCTCATTGGTGGGAGCGGAAGAAAAAAGGAATGAGCGGTTCTACTGCTTTTTATGGTAAAAGCGTCCATCTTCCGCTCCGATGAGAAGTTCGCGTTTGCCATCGCGATCGAGATCGATGGTGGTAGGGCTGGAGCTGTGGCCGGAGATCTTCCGTTTGGCGAGGTGGCCGATCTTTCTGAAGATGGTCTTCCCTTTGAGCTGGCCTTCGTTTTGGTAGAGTTCGGCATTGATGGAATTGACGAGGAGGTCGAGGTCGCCGTCGTTATCCCAATCGACCAGATCAATTTTACGACGTCCGCTTTTGCCTGCGTGTTGGGTGTTGAGGGCGAGGAAGCGTCCGGTCTCGGTGATGAAGATCCGTTTCCCCGGGAGGAGTGAGTGATCCTTTTGTCGCTTGAAGAAGGCGAGGTATCCCTCGTGATCCATTACGATGAGGTCGTTGAGTTGATCTTTGTTCCAATCAACGATGAGCGGGGTCGTGCGCCATTGGGTCACCAGGTTCCGGCCTTGGGGATGCCACCAATTCCACGATGGTTTTGGAGGGGTGTCGGGCCACTCGACGGCGACGGTTTGGGCCGGGCCGAGTTTGGGGTCGCTTCGGCTGCCGATGTTGGGGAACCATTCGATTTTCCCCCAGATCGAATTGATCATGAGGTCGGGGAGTCCGTCGTGATTCCAGTCGCCGACGGATTGGGTGGTGTAACCCCACTTGGCTTCAGCGGGGCCCTGGATGGAGCCGTTTGGGCCGGCCTGAATGTGGATTGTTTCTCCGCCGGCTTTAAGAAGAACGGGAGCGGCCCATTTGGGCGTGGGTTTGCCATCGAGATTCTCGAAGAAGGCAATGTTGCCGGCGGTGTTTCCCGAGATGATGTCTTCATCGCCATCACCGTCCCAGTCGTATCCGACGGGGGTGGAGAGAGCTCCAAACTTGAGGTCGTCGGCTTCTTGTTGGAAGTATCGTGGTGGCAGGAAATCGGGAGTTCCGTTGGGATTGATCTGTCCGGTGTGTTCCATGAAGGCGACGCGTCCGTCTTCATCTCCCACTATGAGGTCCTGGTCGCCGTCTTGATCCCAATCGACGGCGGTCGGAGTGATCATCTGCACATGCATGCGGTGGGGGAGCCGGATTCCGGCTGCGTATCTTGGAGAAGTCCCTGAGCCGGTATTTTGGAAGTAGGTGAACCCGTCGAGAAATTCTCCGCAGAGGAGGTCGAGGTCGCCATCGTTGTCGAAGTCGACGAGGTTGGGAGAGGGCATCCCGTAAACATCAACGGGTTTTCCTCCGGCTTCAATCCTCCGAGGAGTTTCGTACTCGGGAGCGGCGTTGGTTCCGGTGTTCCGGAGAAGGTAGACCCAACCGCGGAGCGGTCCATTGGTCCAGTTGCCCTGACGATCGTAGGCATTGTCCCAGCCGTATTCCCCCCAGTAGCCCTCGCCCACGATGAGGTCGTGAAGCCCGTCTCCATCGTAGTCGGCCATCTTCCAATGTTTTGCGCGGACGTTGCCGAAACCGGTGGTGAGTCGGGTCTCATAAAGCTTCCGGGTCTTGCCGTAGCCCTGGCCCGCAAAATCGAGGAGGTACGCTCCGGGCAGGAGGACGACGGGATCCTTCCCGGGATAGGAGACGTGGATATTGGAGGTTCCTTTGCCGATGCGAACTGCCTTCTTGAAGACGGGCATCTTTTCTCCTCCCGGGTTTTCGAACAAGTAGGTGCCGTTGTAGGGCTTGTCGGGGCAGGAGACGACGAGGTCGAGATCGCCGTCGCCGTCCCAATCCATCGGAAGCGGCCAGGCCCAAAGGCCAACGCCAAGATCGACGCTGAGACCGGGATGGTTGTATTTCAGACGCTTGAGATCGTGTTCTTCGGCCTGAGCCGAAAGCAGGATGAGAGGAAGGAGGCAGCGGATCATACGAAGTTTAAAAACAAGTGAGGCCAAAATTGCCTGCCTTGTCCATCATAGGTCGCGAAAAGTGGATGAGAAGCGTGATCGACAAAGGGAAGGCGGGGGGTGAAGAATGGCCTGCGAGGACCCGCGGATCATCCGAACCAGAAGAATTCAGAATCCTGACGATACGAAATCGTGGGAGTGGATTGTTTCGATTGATTCTCCTGGGCTCGATCACTTCTGCCGGTCGAAGGGAAATCGGACACAGTGATGCCGGGGAATGAGCGAAAGGAGTGAAACTCCCGGAGATTGCAAAAGCGATCTTAAGGGGGGCGGAAGCTCAGCTGCGCTCCATCCGGTCCTTTTTGCTGCGTGAGCGGAATGAAAGAGGAATGGGAAGCCCGTCGGTGGGATGCTTGTCTTTGATCTGGTTGATCAAGTAGTTTTGGAAGGACTCCACGATGAGGTGTTTGTCATTCACAAAGAGAACATACTCGGGAACAGGGATGGCCTGGTAACGGTCGTTGACGGCCGTAGTGGCGTAGAAAAGCTTCATGCGCTTGCGGTGGCGCTTGTGCTCGGGCGGCGGGTTCTTGATGAAGGCATCCTGCAGGAGTCGGTTGAGCGGGCCGGTGCCGATAACCTCCTGGGCATTGTCGCGAATGCGGGTGATCGTTTTGAAGATGTGCTGAATGGCGTGGCCCTTCATCGCCGAGACGCAAACGAACGGGGCGTAATCGAGGAAGAAGAGTTCGCGACGAAGATGGTCTTCGGCAGCTTCAAGTCGGGCCGCTTTCTGTCCTTCTGGGTGAAAGAGGTCGAACTTATTGGCGATGATGAGACAGGGTTTTTTCTCCTGCTGAATCAAGCGGGCAATCTTACGGTCCTGCGCCGCGACTCCTGCGGCGAGATCAACCACGAGAAGGCAAATGTCGGCCCGCCGAATGGAGCGTTCGCTTCGCATTGCAGAGAAGACCTCGATGGAATCTTCCATGCTGGATCGCTTGCGCAGTCCGGCGGTGTCGATGAGGTTGTGTTTTTCATTTCCCCAAACGTAGGGGATGTCGACAGCGTCCCGGGTCGTTCCGGCGACTTCGGAAACGATCGTCCGCTCGTCTTTTAAAATGGCATTGATGAGCGATGACTTGCCGGCGTTTGGTTTTCCAACGACTGCAATTTTCAATCCGTCCTTCAATTCGTCGAGGTCGGTTTCTTCTTGCTCGCGGGCTTCCAGTTTTGATAGCTCCTCGTCGATGGTATCGGTAAGAATGTCCATGCCGCGCCCGTGCTCGGCCGAAGTGGGAATGCCCGAGCCAAAGCCGAGTCCGGCAAAGTCGCTGGCGGTATTATCGTGGTCCGTGCTGTCGGCCTTGTTCATCACGAGGATCACGTTGGGATTTGATTTGCGAAGGATTTGGGCGACTTCTTCGTCGATGGGATTAATGCCGGCCCGGGCATCGACCACGAAAACGATGAGGTCGGCTGAATCCATTGCGATGCGGGCCTCAAAGGTGACCGCGTTCGAAAAGCCGTCTTCGTTGACGGCGCAGATGCCCCCGGTGTCAACGAGTTCGCAGGGCGTTTCGGTCGCAACGCAGGGCGCCGCGATCCGATCGCGGGTGACACCCGGTTGATCGTGAACGATGGCGATGCGTCGGCCGGCCAGACGATTAAAGAGCGCGGACTTCCCGACGTTCGGGCGTCCGACGATTGCGACCTGAAATGGGCTGGTAGGCATGTCGCGACCCTATGGCAGATCCTGAGGGATTGACAAGCGATGAGCGAGTTCCTCTGCACCTCGGGCAGGAAGGTTCCTGATATTTAGGCGGTTTCGAGATCCTTCGGTTTGGCCTTGATGTCCTTGATGTTGGCCTGTTCCTTGTCGTCCTCTTCGTGGCTGGGGCCGGTGTTGCCGGGCGAGGGAAGGACCTTGCGAGCGAGTTTTTTGAGCCCGCCTTCAGTTGATTTGTAGTCGGACTCCGCTTGGCGGACCGATTTTCCCCAAGCTTGGGAAAAGTCAAGGTCTTGTTCCCGCATTAATCCGGTGGCGTTCTCGGTGATCTTCAGTTGCCTGATTTTTAGGAAAAGGTGGCGATGAACAGAACTCTGGAACAATGAGTGAAGAGGTAATCGCAAAGGTCCATGTCAGTCGGATATTTCCAACGTAGCAGACTCCTGTTTGTGCGATGGTGCAAAAGCCTTATCGAACAAAGCCGGTAAATCGCGGGCATGGGCGACGCCCGGAGAATTTCCGGGACTCCGGTCCCGCTGTCGCGCAAGACTACTTGGACTGTTCAAGCATGCGAACGAGAGAAACCTTGGCTTTTTTGCGAATGTCTTCGGGGAGTTCGACCTGTGGCTCTAGCTTGTCGAGACAGGCGTGGAGTTTTTCCAGGGTGTTCATCTTCATGTAGCGGCAGTCGGCACATGCGCAGTGATCGGTTGGACCAGGTATGAGATTTTTCCCGGGAACCTCCTTTTGCAGTCTGTGAAGCATCCCAGATTCAGTGACGACAATGATGTCCTGAGCGGGGGTTTCGCGGCAGAAGTGAACCATCTTTTCGGTCGAACAAACCTCGTCTGCGAGAAGCCGAACTGCTTTGGGGCACTCGGGGTGTGCGACGACCACGGCGTCTGGATACTCGTCTTTGATCTTTTTGATGGACTGCCTGGTGAATTCAACGTGGACGTAGCAATTGCCTTTCCACAAATCCATTTTGCGGCCTGTTTGCTCGATGACCCACTGTCCCAGGTTTTCATCGGGGACAAAAAGGATGGGTCGGTCTTTGGGAGCTTGGTTGACGATTTTTGGGGCATTACCCGAAGTACAGATGACGTCGCAGAGCGCCTTTACTCCGGCCGAGCAATTAATGTAGGCGATGACGTAGTAATTTTTGTCTTTATTCTCTTTGAGGAAGGCTTCGAGTTCGTGGGCGGGGCAGGCTTGCTCAAGAGAGCAACCGGCATCTTTGTCCGGGAGAATGACCGTTTTTTCGGGATTCAAAATCTTTGCGGTTTCAGCCATGAAATGAACTCCGCAAAAGGCAATGACATCGGCACTGGTCTCCTGGGCCTTGTAGGCAAGGCCGAGCGAATCGCCCAGATAGTCAGCGATATCTTGAATCGGGCCGACTTGATAGTTGTGGGCCAGAATGACCACATTTTTCTCCTTTTTGAGTCGGAGAATATCTTCTTTGAGATCAAGAACAGGCGCGTTGGTTGGCATTTCCAAATGATCCGGGATTGGCACCGGCAAGACCAGAACTAAAAACCGCCCATCTGAATCTGACCGGTGTGTTTGGCTCCGTCAGCGACGGTGAGACGCCCCACTTTGATGTTGCCGGTCAGGGTGGCCTTTTTTTCGAGGGCCAGAAGGCCGCGGCAGGCAAGGTGGCCGGTAACGATCCCATCGATCCGGCACTCGTCCATCACCGCGGATTTGAGGAATTCGATTTTGGCTCGTTTCTCCACGAGGAGGCGTTTGCAGGTAACCTTGCCTGTGATTTTTCCGCTGCGTCGCAGGATCAGATCTCCGGAACACTCCGCGTCTCCAGTGAAATCGCCTTCGACGATGAGATTATTGCACTGGATGGGAGCACCATGGACGATACCTTTTTTGCAGATGTAAACGTCTCCACGAGTTTGGATGCCGCTGCTGGTCGCATCTTTTATCTCGCGATTTTCCATGGGAATCAGGCGTCCGCAGCTCCGGCATTGGGTAGAGTTGGCTCGGATGTTGGCTGCGTGGGTGTCGCCGCACTCAAAGCAAGCCACTTCCCGGGTCTCAAGTTTGTTTGAACCGGGTATGCTTTTTTCCTTCTCGTTCCCGTGATATCTTGAGGGCGACCCATCGTCCGGAAGCGAATACTCCCGCGAAGTTGTTGGAAGAGGCGCCAGGTCGGGGAGGGGGGCGATGGTTTCTCCCCGGGTTGCGGCTTCCATTTCTTTTGGAAGCTCTGTTGGGACCGGTTCAACTTGATCTGCTGTGGTTTCGGCCGGTGGGGCGGGAGATGGCTTTTTGGGATTCGTGACCGTCCCTTCCTTTCGTGGCTTGTATTCGATTTCGATCTTCGGTTGGGGAGGCCGGTGGGCGAAGGGGTCGGGCGGGGCCTGTGGGCGGGCCTTGATTTCGCCGTCTTTTTCGAAAGTCAGGTAGGCGCCACAACCCCGGCAGTACGACGAAACGGCCAGCTGGGATTCCTGCTGGCAGTGCTTGCAAAGGGGGCAAGTGATCTCGCGGGTCCCCTTGTTCTTGTCTTTGAAAAAACCGAAGGCCAAGGCGCTGGTAGAGTGACAACGCTAGGAGGCTGTTGCCTGCCCTTTGTTGCTGGACTGGTTGCCCTGTTTTTTGTGATTTCCGCCTCCTTGAGGAGCAGGAGCGCCCTTCTTGGGGGCTGAGGATGGTGTACCGACCTCTGATTTGCCGACAAAAATGGCACCAGGCTCGATGGAGAGGGTGCCTGCCTTGACGTCACCGACCACTTCGGCGCTGCCTTTGATTTCGACACGCTCGGTGCAGACGATGTTGCCGTGGACTTTTCCGTAAATAACGACCGATTTTGTGGAGACTTCGGCTTTGATATGGGCGTTTTCGGCGACGGTCAGCGCTCCGTCGGAGCTTATTTCGCCTTCGATCCGGCCATCAACGAGCAGGTCATTGGTAAAGCGGACCGAACCCTTGATATGCACATCGTTGCTGAGAATGTTGCGCTGCCCACCAGTTGGGCTGCTAACTGGGGTGGCTGGCGCTGCAGTCTGCTGGGGAGCGACTGCCGGAGCGGCTGCTGGTGCTTGTGGGGTCTGCTGAGAAGGTGCGGCGGGGCGAGGAGCCTGGGGTGACTCTGGATTTTTGCTAATGATTTTTTCGAACACTGCGTTTGAGGTTTGGTTGGAACTAAATGAGGCACGACGGCCCAAATGTGAAGTCTGAAGTCTGAGAGTTAGCTTTATTCTGGAGTCGGTCCGGCAGGAGTTTCAGACTTTGCGGGAGTCACAGGCTCTACAGGGGTCTCGGACTCTGTGGGCGTCCCGGGAGTAACCTTTGCCGGAGTTGCCGGTGCTGGATCTGTTTCAGAAGTGTTTTTGGGCTCTGGCGATGTTTCAGGCTCGGCTGGTTCTCCGGCAGGTGGACTTGTGGCCGGGGTCGGCACGCCCGGAGTAATAACTGGGTTTGGATCTGGAGCCCTTCCGGGGACTGTCACGGGAGGAGTTGTTGCTCCCGGGGTTATGGTCGGTTTGGGTGGTTCGGGCGCCTTTTCCGAAGGTGATTCGACGTTGATCAGCTTGAGCCGATTTTGGGCCATTGCTTTGACCTGAAGGTGGGAAGTTTCGTATTCGGAGACAATTTTATTGTAGATTTCCTCGGCTTTCTCGTCTTCACCGGCTTGCAGAGCCAGGTCGCCCAAGGAAAGGAGCGCGAGAGAGGATGCCGCTGATTCGCTGTCGGCGGCCTTTTGGAAAGCTTCTCGAGCCTTGTCCAGATTGTTAAGTTGTTGCTGGTAAGACCCAAGGCTGGTAAGTGCGCTGCCGATGGCAGGGTGGTCGGGATATTCCGAAACGAAAGTTTCCAGAGCCTCGATGGCTTCCTCCTGCAATTGGTCGCTCCAAAGTAGTTGTGACTTGAGAATTATTGCGGAACCTCCGGCGTTTTCCCCGGCGTATTCCTGACTGACGGCCTCATACTGGGGGACGGTGCGGGCATCAGCGACGGCTGCGGCGGCTTCCTCTTTGGCCTTCTTCTGCAAACCGGTGACAACGACGTAGCCGACGAGGAACAGAATTGCGAGAATCCCTAGAATGATGAGCTTCTTCTGGTTGGCATCAAGAAAGGCTTCGAAGGCTGAAGGCTCTTGCGAAATTTCACCGATTGGGCTGGGGCCATTCTCGGGTTTTTGATCGGTATTTTCGGGCATAACTCGTCTTGGGAAGGAATTAACTCCTACCGGAGGGAGAAGCAAGCCCTTGTGACGTGATTTGCAGTTTGGAATATTTTTCACCTGCCCTAGCATGACGGAGGTGATGAGCAGAACGGTCTACGTGGTGGCAGGTGAGGTGAGTGGAGACACTCATGGATCCGAGTTGATGGAGGCGCTCCGAAAGGAAGACGGGGGCTTCGATTTTTGGGGGCTGGGCGGGCCCGAAATGTCTCGTCTTTCCGAAGGATCGGTCCGCGATTGGGTTGAAGATGCTGCCGTTGTTGGGCTTTGGGAGGTTCTTCGCCGGTATGGTTGGTTTAAGGAGCGTTTCGATGAGGCCCTTGCTGAAATCATGGCGCTGAAGCCCTCTGTTTTGCTTCTGATTGATTATCCCGGGTTCAATTTGCGACTTGCGAAGCAGGTTCACGAAAAGCTGCCTGAGACCAAGATTGTTCACTACGTGGCTCCCCAGGTCTGGGCCTGGAACCAGAAACGGATTCCGCAGATTGCCGAGACCCACGATCTCATGATCTGCCTTTTTCCCTTTGAGGTTCCGATTTTTGAGGAGGCAGGGCTGCGAAGTCGCTGTTTGGGGCATCCTCTCGTCGATGAGCTGGAGGAGAAGCGAATCGATGTGGGGAGGGCTGGGAATTTGGTCGGGCTCTTTCCGGGAAGTCGTTCCAGGGAGGTGAGTCGGCTTTTCCCGATGATGCTGGAATCGGTGTCACGCTTGCTGAAGGAGAGACCGGGCGTTCGATTCGTGGCGGCGGCGGCAAGTGAGAAAATCGCCCGGGTGATGAGTGGGATTTTGGCAGCGGGCGATTTGCCTGACGGACTTGTGGAGGTGCAAACCGGAAAAAGTCAGCACCTGATGCAAGTGGTGACTTGCGGAGTGGTGGCGAGCGGCACCGCGACGCTGGAAGCGGCCTATTACGGAATGCCTTACTGTCTTGTTTACCGCGTGGCGTGGCCCACTTTTTTGATCGCAAAACTTTTAGTGAAGTTGCAATTCATCGGGTTGATCAATATTTTGGCCGGCCGTGAATTGGCCTATGAGTTTGTTCAGGGCGAAGCAAATGCCTATGAAGTTGCGCTTTGGTTGGGGCGGGCACTTGCGAATGAAGATGATCGGGCGAATTTGTCGCGGGAGCTTCTGGAAGCAGCATCGCGGCTCGGCGAGCCCGGTGTTCACAAGCGAGCGGCCCACGAAATTGCACTCTTGTTCTCAGAATGACCGATATGCCCGAAGCTTCGAAAATCAGCGGAATTAAGATCACTCTCGCGGTGATTCCGGCTCTCCTCATCGCATCGGTCTGTGTCGCTCTCTATTTGGGGGCCAGTGCGGATCAGGAGGAAAGCGAACCGCTCGAGGGTGATATAACGGTCCCGGAGATGTCCGATTATCTTTTTAAATTAAATAATCTGATCGGAAAGCGTGAGATTGGAACATCGGCCGGGCAAAAAGCATTTCGACAATTGAACGCGATGACAGCGGGGACACTGGGTCCGCAGAATTTGGGTTACGAGGTTTATCGTACCCAGACTGATTCAGCCAAGGGTCTCTTGTGGTCAACCCTTTGGATTGAAGCCGGGGACCGGGATTCCCGCGAGCCGGTGGTTTTGGCGATCCCGCAGGCGTCCCGGGGTTCGGGGCCCGCTTTTGGTTTCGGCTTTGCTGAATACCTAACTTCCCATCAGACCGACGTCGGAGTTAGGATTGTCTTTTATCCTCCGTTGGTGGAAGGCGATCCCGCTGAATGGATTTGGGCGCGATGCGGTAAAGAAGGGACTTTAATGAAGGGTTTTGTGATGGTGACCGGAGACGAGGAGCCCAACCGATCTCCGCGCTTTCTGGTGCCCGGGGCGCTGAAGTCAAAAATTGATGCTCTAAGCCGTTCGGAAATTTGGAATGAAGATGCCAAAATCGAGGTTGGGAACCATCCGGTACTAGAGGTGAAATTGGGTGATGATTTGCTTTTTTCCCGGGAGGAACACTCGCAGCTCCTGATTCGCATGATGCCTGTGATCAAGGAGCTGGTGGAGCTTCTGAATGAATGATTAGGGATGATTGGGATTTTCTCGCAAGATGAGAGGATGACACCTTGTTTTGATATCAATGAATAAGTTTTTGCGAACAGTCCTGGTGGTCCTCTCGCATTGTGCCAGTGCGGCTGCCGGTTCAATTTGGGTGGAAGGTGAATCCGGCGAAAGCAAAACGGTTCAGAAACACGGTTGGTATTCCAACGTGAAAACGGATGGTCTTTCCGGTGGCGGATTGCTGAGCCACTGGGGGGGCGAAACGGGAAAAGCCGGATATCATCTTGCCATTCCGGAAGGAGGAAAATATGCGCTCTGGGTTCGTGCAAACCCTGTGCAGGCCAAGCTGCGGATTCAAGTGGGGGAGGGAAAATGGATGGAACCCAATCTTAAATCGGCAAGCCGAGAGCAAATTAATATCGCCGGTGATGATAAACCCGACCTTCGTTTTATCGCCTGGATCAAGGCGGGTGAATTGATCCTGAAGAAGGGCCCGGTGCCGGTCTCAGTGGAGTTCGCTTCGGGAAACAATCATCACGGAATGCTCGACTGTTTTTGCCTGACGACCGATCTGGAATGGAAACCACGCGGTATTTTGAAGCCGGGTGAGAAGTCCAGACATTGGCAGATTCAAAAAATCAATGGGGCGAATCTCGATCGCTGGATCGATTTTATCCGCCCATCCGGAGAAGAGTTGGGTTGGAGGGCGATCCGTTGGCACAGCAGTCTTTCCGAGGCGGCCGAAGAAGCGGAGAAACTGAAACGTCCGATTTTGCTGTGGGCCATGAACGGTCATCCTTGTGGTGAGACTTGAAACAATGGCGTCATGGGACGACGCGAGATCTGGTCAGACCTCCAAATTCAAAAAATCGCTTCCGAGTATGTCTGTGTGATCGAGGAGACCTTCTTTCTCTATCCTCCGGACTGGATGAAAAATCCCCCTAATCCGGCGGCGACCAAACTCTTTCAGGCCTACGTGGCGAAGTCTCCGGAGGGAACCTTTCCAAGGCAGACTTCAACGTATCAAGGGCTTTATTGCATGGCGGTAGACGGGACCTATCTTTCCGGGAAGTTTGCGCGTCAAAGTCGTGAAGTGGCGCGTCAAACTTTGTCCTCCGGTTTGGCCCGATGGAAGGAACTTGCAGGCGAGCGGGGTTACCAATCCAGGTCTGTTCCAACCAACAAGCTTGCTTTGTATGGGGGGGAGGAAATTCGCAATGGTGGGCTTAAGGTAGAAGTGGCCTATCGCGATCTTCCACGAGGCAAAGTGCAGCGCCCGGGCAATGCCCAGTTTCCGAACCCCTACAATCTTGGGTGGTTTGATTTGAAGCCCGGGGAAGCAAAAACGTTTGTGACAAACCGTCGCGAGAAGACGGCGATTCCGGATCGTGTTTTCAGGAATCTCGCCCGGACCCGTCTCAAAGATGCCGTGCGCGGACAGATGGCGGATTGGAAAGATAGCGACCTCAAGGAGGGTCAACTTTTCACTCGCTTGGTTTCTACCGAAGGTGGCGTGCAGACTTACGAATTGAGTGGAAGTGCTTCGCTGGGGGAGGATGGTCTGTGGTTCAGGCCGGAGTTCACGGGAATGCTCAGCTTTGACACATCATCTGGAGAGTTCACCGGGTTTAAGCTAGTCGCAGCGGGACAGCGCGCGGGAAAAGGAGGTGCGAATGGCCGGGAAACGGATTTGGGCCCCGCTCCGATGGCAATTGCCCTGACCCTTTACAGGCCTTAGCGGATTAGTGGTTTGGGGCTCTTGCCGAAACTTGCTCAGCACATTGCTCATACTCTGATCGATGAATCCAAACTGGCTGGGTGTTGTCTCCGGGATCTTGGCTGTGGTTGCTTTTGGCGCAATTTATCAGAGAGCCAAAAGAGCTACGCCCGAGCGCCTAAGATGGCCTTTGTTTTTATTAGTGGTGGCATTTTTGCGGCGTTGTTACCTCGCCTGCTTTTAGTGATTTCTCTTCTAGGTATAGTCTTGTTTTCGATTACCCTAATCGCCGAGGCGTTCATCGGCCCGATTCAAGATGGCACACTCAAAGATGAAGGGGACAGCAAGATTTGTCCTCAAAGTTTCCCCTCGACATGCTGCGCGGCTTCGATGGCAACGATCTTGAAATATCTCGGCGTTGACGTCACCGAGTCGGAGTTGGTTGCAGAGGCTCATTTGTATGCCGGGTGAACCGAGGCCTGGTATCTGGCACGGGTTGCGAAATCACCAGGTTTTAAGGTGCAATTCGATTTTGAATCTGGTTTTTCGACCGAGGGTGTACTTCCTGCCGTGGTCGGAGTTCGCCTGGGGTCGACTGGTTACTTTATCGCGATTCTGCGGGAGGAAGGTGACAAGTTCCTCGTCGGGGATCCGCTGAACGGAGGTGAGATCCTTTCCCGCGGAGGCCAGCTCCACGCGATACAAGTTCAGTGGCTTTCACGTGCGCGTGAGAAGGAGGGGTCACTGAGAGACCATTCATTGCCGACATGGGAATGAGGGCTATCTCGGCGGATTAAAATCTCCCGGGAGCAAGTTGGGTGAGATTGATTGCGGGCTTGTTTCCTGAGACGAGATCCGCTACGAGTTTACCGGTGACGGGGGCGAGGGAGAGGCCCATCATCGAATGACCGGTGGCGATGATGAGGTTGTCCTGATGGGTGGCAAATCCAAGGTAGGGAAGGCCATCGGGCGAGCAGGGACGGAGGCCGACCCAGGGTTCAAGATCTGCGAAATCGGATGGGGAATACTGCGTGTAAAATTTGCAAAAGGCTTCGATCACCCCCTGTAAGCGCGGTTTGCTGACCGAGGTATTGGTGCCGCAAATTTCCATGGTGCCGGCTACGCGGAGAGTTTCGCCCATCGGAGTGACGGCGACGCGGCCTTCTTTTAAGAGAGAACAGAGATGAGGGTTGACGACGGGTTTGGGAAGGGTGAGGGAGTAACCTTTTCCGCCTTGCATGGGTAGAGCGAGGCCGACTTGTTTTGCGAGTTCGGTGGTATTGATCCCTCCGGCGAGAACGATAGTCTCGGCGGAGAATGATCTGCCGGATCTGGTAGTGAGACTTTTGACTTTGCCGTTTGCCACTTCCAGTTTTTCGGTTTCGTCGCTGATGAATTCACCGCTGTTTTTTAGGATGGATTGCCGAAGTGCCTTGATAAATTTCCCAGGTGAAAGGTGGCAGTCTTGAGGCCACCAGACGCCCCCTTTTGCTGTGATTTCAGCGTTCGGTTCCAGTTCCTTCAGGCGTTTGTGATCGCAAACTTCGGCTTCGAGACCGAGGGTTTGGGCGTGTTCCGCCACCTCAGCCTCCTCTGCCAATCCGTCGTTGGATTGGCAGAGCATGAGGAGGCCTTTTTGGATGAGCGGGAAGTTTTCATTCTCCGAGAGCTCGACGTGGAGGCGTCGGCTTTCGAGAGAAAGGTCGCGCAGGAGTTCCTGGGTATCGGCGACGTGCTTTTTCGTTGAGTGCTTGGCGAAAAGCCAGATCCAGCGCGCCAAGGTGGGTGAGAGTCGCGGGCGGAGAAAGAAGGGGCTCTTGGGGTTCAGCATCCATTTCAATCCCTGGGAGATCACACCGGGCGCGGCGAGGGGAATGAAGTGTGAGGGCACGACCATCCCGGCGTTGCCCTCGGAGCAGCTTTTGGCCAAGGATTCGTCGCGCTCAATGATGCGGACCGGGTGGCCGGCCGAAGCGAGGTAGTGGGCGGTGGAGAGTCCGACGACTCCTCCGCCGACAATGAGAACATCCTTGGGCATGGTGCTTGGGAATTGTGGCTCGGGCCAACGCCCAAGCTCCGCAGGTTTAGCACTCGAGCTTGCCGTTTACGAGGCGGGCAATGCCACGGGGGTTGCCGTTTTGGAGCTCGGCAGGAAGGGCTGAATCAGGGAAGCCCTGGAAGCTGACAGGACGGGTGTATCGGAGGATGGCTCCGGTGCCGACCGAGGTGCTGGCACCGTCTGAAGTGGCGGGGTAAGGACCGCCGTGAACCATGGAGGAATTGACTTCGACGCCGGTTGGGAAGCCGTTGATAATGACGCGACCAGCTTTTTGCTCAAGGATTTGAAGTAGTTCTCCGGCGTTGGCGATTTCTTCGTCGGTGCCGTGGACGGTGGCGGTGAGTTGGCCTTCGAGCGAGCAAGCCGCCTTGATCATATCTTCTTGCGAGCCGCACTCGATGACGAGAGAGGAGGGTCCGAAGACTTCAGCGCTGAGTTCCGGGTTGGAGGTGAAGTCGTTGGCGCTTGCCTTGAGAATGGCGGGGCAGGCTTTATGGGTTTCGGCTGGGGAGCCTTCTGCGAGGGTATCGACGCCGCTTTGGTCACGAAGCTTTTTGAGCCCGTTCGCAAAGTTGTCAAGGATGCCGCTATGAAGCATGGTCGCCGGGGCCGCTTCGCTGAAGCCAGCCTGGAGGGTGGATTCGAAGGCTTCGGAAGTGTTACCAAAGACAAGCCCGGGGCAGGTGCAGAATTGGCCGGCCCCCAGAGTGACTGAGCCGACGAGGCCTTGCGCGATCGCTTCTCCGCGCTCGGCCATCGCTCCGGGGAGGATGAAGACGGGGTTAACGGAGGACATTTCCGCAAAAACCGGGATGGGTTCGGGGCGGGCGGCGGCGGCGTCCATGAGGGCGCGGCCTCCGGTGCGAGAGCCGGTGAAACCGACGGCTTTGATGCCTGGGTGGGTGACCAGGGCGGTGCCGAGTTCAATTCCTGAGTCGAAGATCATGGAGAAGGTTCCTTCGGGCATTTCGCATTCAGCGACGGCAGTCTGGATGGCGGAGGCGACGATTTCGGCAGTGCCGGCGTGGGCCGAGTGAGCGCGGACAATGACCGGACATCCGGCGGCGAGGGCGCTGGCGGTGTCCCCTCCGGCGACAGAGAACGCGAGGGGGAAGTTGGAGGCGCAGAAGACGGCGACGGGACCGAGAGGGCGGCGCATGGAACGAAGGTCCGGCTTGGGGATGGAGGCGCGATCGGGTTGAGCGGTTTCGATACGGGCATCGACCCAGGAGCCTTCCTCTATCAGGTCGGCAAACATGTTGAGTTGACCCACGGTGCGGCCGCGCTCGCCTTCGCAGCGAGGCTCGGGGAGACCGGACTCTGCCATCATGCGCGGGGTGATGTCGGGACCAGCGGCGTTAATTTTCTCCGCAATGGTACGGAGGAATTTGGCGCGGGTTTTAGGCTCGATCTTGGAATAAGTCTGGGAGGCGACCGTGGCAAGAGAGACCGCTTTTTCAAGGTCGTTGGTGGTTGCTGAGTAGAAGGTAGTCTCGAGAGCTTCACCTGTAGTTGCGTTGTTCACGGTGAAGGTGCCCGAGCTTTCGTTGGAGCGGCTGTTGCCAATGAAGGAATGTCCGATGAGATTCATGAAGGTAAGGATGAAGGGTAAAGAATGAAGGAGGAAGGTTTGAAATTGGAAAGTTTGTTTTTACGGAGTTGGGATGCCGTGTTTGAAGGGGTCATTGGGGTGAATGACAACGGTGGTTTCACCGGTGATGAAGGCACGGCCGGTGACAATGGGAATGACCTTATCGGAGTCGGGTATGGACTCGAATGATCCTTCGAAGACGCTACCGATGATGGAGGCTTGTCGCCAGGTGTCTCCTTCGGCGAGTTTGCCGGAGGCGGCAAGGCAGGCAAGTTTGGCGCTGGTGCCGGTTCCGCAGGGAGAGCGGTCGTAAGCGGAGCCGGGGCAGAGAACGAAGTTTTGGGAGTCGGCTTTGATTCCGGGTTGGGGCGGGGCGAAGCACTCGATGTGGTCGATTTCGGCACCGTCTTCGCCCGTGATGTTCCGGGCGTGCAGGGAGTCGCGGACAGTTCGGGTGAACTCAGTCAGCGCGGCGATGTTTTTCGCTTTGATCTCCGGACCCTGGTTGGAAATGAGAAAAAACCAATTCCCCCCCCATGAAATGTCACCGATGATTATTTGACCATCGGGCAGGGTGACCTCGACTTGCTTGGCGAAGCGATAGGATGGAATATTTTTGACCGTGATGGAGTGGTCTTTGGCGAGGAGGGCGGTCACGACTCCGACGGGTGTTTCGATGCGATGTTCGCCTGGCTCAAGACGGCCAAGGTGAGCGAGGGTTTCCACAATGCCGATAGTCCCGTGGAGGCAGGAGTGAAGGCACGAAAGGTTGTTGAAGAAGACGACGCCGGTGACGCAGGTGGAATCCTTTGGCTCACAGAGACAGGCTCCGACGACGGCATCAAATCCCCTGGGTTCGTTGATAAGGGTGGTCCGAATCCAGTTGGCTTCTTTTTCGAGGAAGTCGCGGGTGGCGACGGCTCCGCGCGGAGTTTCGAGGCCCGAGACGATTGTCCGAGTGGGCTCGCCGCCGGTATGGGAGTCGATGATATACACTTAAACTTGAAGATTGGGCTTGGCTTGGCAGGTCCAAATGCCGGGGCTTTTGCTTACTTGCCTTCCCAGTTGTTCCACCAGCTGCGGAAGAGGGCGTGCTGGCTGTGAAGGAATTGTTTCTGGCTTGGGCTCAGTTGATCGTAGAAATTGATCTGGTGTTGGTAGGCGGTGTGGCCTTCGAGGACCATGAGTTCCTTGTAGTAGAGAACGAGGTCGGGGCCTTCGTCGAAGGTGGAAAGAACGGTGAGAGCTTCGGAGAGTTCGAGGGCATAACGGCGGGCTTGCGGGTCGCCTTTGGCAGCGGCTTCGCAGAGCACGATGAAGCGGAGAATTTCTTTCGGGAGTGCATTGCCGACACCGGTGATGGCTCCAGTGGCACCACAATTGACAAAGCCGTGGTAAACCTGGGTATCGACACCGGCCATCAGGATGAGCGAATCGTCTTGGCTGGTGATGTTTTCGGCGGCGTAGCTGAGAGAGTCGGCTCCACCAAATTCCTTGAACCCGACGAGAGAGGAGAATTTTTTGCGCAGAGAGAAGAAAAGATCGGCTTTGGTTTCGAAACCGTAATAGGGAGAGTTGTAAATGACAGCGGGGAGTTCTCCCCCGGCTTTCAGAATTTCGCTGAAGTGATGGACCTGCGCTGCGGGAGAGCTTCCACGGCTCAGAACGCGGGGAATGACCATGAGACCATCGGCACCCACTTCGCGGGCGTGGGCGGCGTGGGCGGCGGCGACGGTGGTGTTTTGCGCGCCGGTGCCTACCACGGTTGGGATGCCAGCCTCGACAAGTCGCTTGATTCCTTCCATGCGCTGCTCATCGGTTAGGAGGGGCCAGTCTCCCATGGAGCCACAATAAACAACTCCACGCATGCCTTGTGCAATGAGGTCTTTGGCGGTTTCGACGAGTGCGTCGTAGTTAACGGTGCCGTTGGCATCGCAGGGAGTCATCAGAGCGGGAATACAGCCTTCAAAAATGGGACGTTCATTGGACATGAGGGGAGCATGACCGGAAATTGGTGCTTTGTCTTGTTCCGAAGCAGAGAATTTGGTGGTGATTTTGATAAAAGGAGAGGGATAGGTAATCTCCGCAGCATGTCCGAGAGAAAAAGGGCACGGTGGTCGAGGCTTCCAGAGGATCAACCAGTATTGCTTTTGCGTTGGCTTGCAGTCAGATGAACTTACATTTCATTGCCTTTATTTCGGATAGCGCGACTTCAGAGGCCGCATGATCATCCTTCCCGCGGTCGCCGCGCTCGATCATGACCCATGTTGCCGACTCACCCTTGAGAAGCCGAGTGACAATCTCGTGCCGAGTTGGAGAGCCGATCAGCAATTGCGCGTTTTCCATAGTCAAAGCTCCAGTCCAGATCGGGAGGGGATCAGATCCAGTTAGTTTCGGTGGATAAAGAAGCTGCATGATCGCTCGTGAACCTTCACTTACCTTCTTGGAATCGGTCTACACTTTTAGGTTCGCGGTTCCGGTGTCTGCGCTTCCTTGCGACTGAAAAAATGTTCTGACTTTCTCCTCGGTGGGAGACAGTTTTTTCTGTTCACTGAGGACGATAACAATTGTATAGGTGTCTGCTTCTCAGCGTTCCAACGCGAAGCGGAAAACCGGCACCTGACACGCGAACCAGACGGCCATGATCCCCCACCGCAATCAAGCCAATCAATCCCGCCCAACGGAATCCGGTTTACTCTGTCAATTGCATTACAGGATGAAACTGACATCTGAAGCTCTGCATGCAAAGCACACATTATAGATCCCCGTTATCACTTTTCGTGCGTGTGAATCACTCGAGCTTCCAACGGGTTTGGCGCAAGACCGCAAATTTTGATCCGGCCATTTTTTCATACCAGACAGTGAGTAGTGTTGCATCGTCAAGTTCTACGGTGCTGGGGTAGCCAAGATCTCCGGATGAACCATCGCCCGAGATGGTGAGTGGTGGCGACCATGTTTTGCCATGATCCTCGCTGACCCGAGCTTGATTGCCGAAGGGTTTCCGCCGGTGGCCGTAGCTCATGAGGAGACGGTCATCGCGCAGGCGGGTCAGAAAAGACGGGAGTCCCCAGACGCCGATGGGGTGAGGAGGGGACCAGGTCTTTCCTCCGTCATGGGATTCGCATTGGAGAGTTTCACGTGAGTGTGTCTTGTTGTGGTTTCGGATGTGCACAATGAGGTGGCCATTGGCTGCTTCGACAGTATGGAGTTCGTGGTAGTCCTGATGACGGTCGCCGTCGCGGGTCGGGATAGGAGCGAGCCATTGCCATGATTTGCCATCGTCGTGGGATTCGCAGACTCCGATTTCCTTGCCTTCGCTCCAGAGTTTCTTGCCGGCATAAAGAAGGCGCCCGTCGGAAAGTTGGGTCGGGCCGTGCGGGCTGTTGACGATGGTGGGGTAGCGCTCCGACCAGGTGATGCCGCCATCGGTGGAGCGAACCATCCATTGGCCGAGTTCGGCTTTTCGTTGTTCGTCCGTAATCCGGTTGTGAGCGGCGAACCAACCGGGTTTGTTTCCGTCCTTTGGGAGAAGATTTGCGTATGCGAGGGAGGTGAAGGTGGTGACGAGCAGGGTGCCTTTGGCGGTTTCCAGAACTCCGGCATCGCGATCGTCGATCGGTCCGTCGAGAATGGTGCGGGGAAAGGTCCACGATTCTCCGTTGTCATGGGATCGTTGCAAATCGACCCGTCCAAAGGGGCAGACGTGTTGCTCCCGTCCTCCCGAGCAAACGACGAGAAGTTGCCCGTTTTTGCGGCGGGTCACGGTGGGCCAACCATGGTAACGGTGTGGGAGCTGACTGGTAATTTTGGTGTCGATGACCTGCGCGGCAGGTGCTGCGTGGAGGTTCAGATTGAAACCCAGCGGGCCTATGACTCCGGCAGAGGTGCTTGTCTTAAGAAAGTGTCGGCGTGAGTGATTCATCGGGGGAGGATGCTCATTGGGGATACTGACTGTCGAAGGAATTCTTGCCAGCGAGCAATGAGATTGACCTGAGAGAGTGGCGATTCATTATGGCGTCCTATGAATATTCAGAGGTTTGATTCGAAAGAAGCGATGGGTGCGGTGGCGGCTGCGGACGGGGCGGATAAGATGAGGAAGGCCCAAGCCGAACGGGGGGAGGTCAATATCATCGTGGCTACGGGAGCTTCCCAGTTTGAAATGCTGGAGGCTTTGACGAAAGAAGAGGGAATCGATTGGACCAAGGTGACCGTTTTCCACCTTGATGAATATGTGGGTTTGTCGATCGAGCATCCGGCGTCTTTTCGGAAGTATTTGAAGGAGAGGTTTGAGGATCAACTACCTTCGGCGTTGCGAGCGTTTCACTACATCAATGCCGAGCAGGATCCGGAAGCGGAGTGCGACCGGGTGGGGGGCTTGATCGCGGAGTCTCCGATAGATGTCGCTTTTGTGGGGATTGGTGAGAACGGGCACTTGGCCTTCAATGATCCTCCGGCGGATTTTGAAACGGAGAAGCCGTATCTGGTCGTGAACTTGGATGACGCCTGTCGCCAACAGCAGTTTGGCGAAGGCTGGTTTCCAACCTTTGAAGCGGTTCCGGAGAAGGCGATCTCGATGTCGGTCCGGCAGATCATGAATAGTGGAGCCATCATTTGTACCGTGCCCGATGAGCGAAAGGCGGAGGCGGTAAGCAACTCGGTGGAGGGAGAGATTTCACCGGAGGTTCCCGCGTCGATTCTTCAGCAACATGGAGATTGCGGTCTCTACATTGATGAGCCGGCGGCGAGCTTGTTGGGGAAAGGCGGGGCGGAATGAGTGAGGCGAAATCGATCGGTGTCGGCTTGGTGGGAGCCGGTTGGATGGGGGCGACACTCTTGCGCAGGTTCACAGAACAATACAGGGTGAAAGTCGTGGGGGTGCATCAACGACGGAGAAACAAGGCTCTTGAGGTGATGAACGAGATGGGTCTCGGAGAAGATCTTTACTTTGATGATTTCGAGCAAATGTTGACCGATCCTGACTTGGATGCGGTTATTATTTCGAGCACGAACGAGGCGCATGGGAAGCAGGCCATTGCCGCGATGGAGGCAGGGAAACATGTCTTTTGCGAAAAGCCCTGTGCCACGCGTTACGATGAATTTTTACGTCAGATCGAACTCGAAAAAGCGAACCCAGAATTGGTGACCTTCGTGGACTATCTCATGAATTTTGATGCACTCGAGAATCGGATTCGGCGAATGACGCGCGAGGGAGATTTTGGAACGATCACCCAGATCCAGGTGAATTATCGTCATCCCATCAACATTGCCGATGACAAGGTGTGGAAGCTTTCGGGCGAACGGATGGGCGATGCCATCGGGATGGGGATTATTCATTCACTGTCGGTGATGTTGAACATCATGGCCGAACAAGGGGCGACTCCGATGAAAGTCTATGCAACGAGTAGCATGGTGCATCGCCGTGATTTCGATATTCCCGGGCTTTGGAATTTGCAGATTGAGTTCAGTAATGGTGCGACTGGATGTTGTTTTGGAAATGTCGATCAGGCGAACGGCTACGACGCCTATCATCACATTCACGGGACGGAGGGTGGCTTGATTTTTGATTCCTTGTTGGATCGGCTGCAGAAGGTTCGTTTTTGGTCTGAAAAGACGACCGGCGGAAAGTGGATTTATCCGCTGGACCCGGCACGTTGTGAGGCGGAAGGAACGGCGGAACATCAATGGCCCGCTGACACCAGTACGCCGGACAGCGGTGATGTCATGAAGCATCAGACGGGCGCGTGTGTGTCCCATTTTTTGGAGTGTATCCGCAAGAGAGAGCAGTCGTACCTGAGCTTCGTTAACTCGGCTCCGGTTGCAGACTTGGGATGGGCGGCTCAAATTTCTGCGGCCGAAGGCGTGCCCGTCGAACTCCCGCTGGATGAAGATCGGGCACGGAAATTTTTTGAAGGGAACGGCTAGGGATGGCAGCGTTCGATCTTCAAGTGAACGGCTATGCGGGGGTCGATTTCAATGGCGACCTCTTGAGTGCCGATGAGCTGGGGAGAGTGTGTGATGCTTTGAGCAAAGATGGTGTTGGCGGGATCCTGGCAACCTTCATCACGGATGATCTTGGCGCGATGTGTTCCCGGATGGAGAATTTGGTGCGAATACGGGAAGAGAATCGGGAATGGCGCGAGTTGATCCGGGGGATCCATATCGAGGGACCGTTTTTAAACGAAACCCGGGGTTATATCGGAGCTCATCCTGTGGAATATGCCAAACGGGCGGATATTGAGTCGATGGAACGTCTTCTGTATGCGGCGGGTGGTTTGACAAAAATTGTTACCCTCGCGCCTGAACGGGACGAGGGATTTGCGGTGACGCGATTTTTGGTCGAGCGGGGGATCTGTGTGGCGGCGGGGCATTGCGATCCGCCGATCGAGGAATTGAAGGGCGCGATTGGAGCCGGATTGAAAATGTTTACCCATCTGGGAAACGGATGCCCGATGGCGTTGAATCGACACGACAACATCATCCAGCGCGTGCTTTCCCTGAGAGATGATCTCTGGATCAGCTTTATTCCGGATGGAGCGCACGTTCCGTTTGCCACCCTGAAAAACTATCTTGATCTGGTTGGAACCGATCGTGTCGTGATGGTGACCGACGCCATTGCGGCGGCCGGAATGGGGCCGGGCGATTACCATTTTCTGGGGAGGGATGTGAGAATTGGAGACGACCTAGTAGCTCGTTCTCCGGACGGGAGTCACTTGATTGGCTCAACGATCACGATGCCGCGAGTGGCGGAGAATTTGGAAAGAGAGCTGGGCTTCCCGGAATCCGAGATTCGTAAACTGATTGAAGAAAATCCACGAATCTTGATTGAAGAATCGAAATGATAAAGCGACTGAAAGAGCTGATTGGGAAGATTGGGCCGACCATTATTGTTGCGGCAGTCGTATTGGGGCCGGGGAGTATTTTGACCAGTTCGCGGGTGGGGGCTGACTTTGGATTTCCAGCTTGGTTTGTTTTAGCTCTCTCGACTTTCCTGATGATCGGGATGGTGGCTCTGGCGGCCCGACTTGGGGTGACTTATCAACGCAGTCTGTGCGAGGAGCTAGCGGCGCGCTTGGGGCGCGGAGCTTCCTTGTTCGTGGGGCTCGTTCTCTTTCTGGTCGTGGCCTTGTTTCAGTCGAGCAACAACCTTGCGATCATCGCAGGGTTGGAGCCTTTGGTGGAGGATGTGGGTGACGGGAGCTTGTTGGCGGGGACGGGTTTGAGGGTAACGGTCTTGGTTGTGATTAATCTTTTCGTGGCCTTCTGCCTCTTTCGCGTTCGGAGTTTATACTCCCAGATCGAAAGACTGATGAAGATTTTGGTGCTGGTGATGATTTGCGCCTTCACCGGAAATCTCATCGTGGTGCTTTTCGGAGCGTTGGGTTCGGAGTCGATCCAAAGTTCGACGAATGAAAAACGTGATCTCATTCCGCTCCTGGGAATGATTGGAACGACCTTTTCAATTGGCGGGGCCTTTTATCAAGGCTATCTCGTTCGGGAGAAAGGTTGGACGCTGGCTGATTGGAAGCGAGGGTTGGGGGATTCGATTTTTGGAATTTGTGTGCTGGGAGCGGTGACTTCCTTTATTCTTATCACTTCGGCACTGACTTTTCACGGCCGAGCCGATGCGATTGAGTTGAAGAGTGTCGGGGATGTCGCAAGGCAGTTGGAGCCCTTGTTCGGGAAAAGTGCGAAGGTGATTTTCAGCTTTGGGATTATGGCAGGGGCTTTCAGTTCCTTTTTGATCAATGCGGTGATTGGTGGAACGATTCTCTCGGATAGCTTGGGGAAGGGCTGGCGTCTCTCCGATGCCATGCCGAGGGTGTTGACCTGCCTGGCTATGGTGATTGGAATGGGTGTGGCCTCGTGGTCGCTTTCAGGAGCCTCCGGAACGGTGACTTTGATCACGGTCGCGCAAGCTCTGACCGTCCTGGGGCTACCGATGCTGGCGGCGGCTCTCCTCTATCTGGGAACGAGGAAAGGGTTGGTTGGAGAGAAAAAGATTCCGGGTTGGATCCTTGGGACGTGCTGGCTGGGCTTCGTGGTGGCCTGTGTTTTGGCGGTGAAGACCGCACTGACGGTTTGGGGGAAGGCCTTTGCCTGACAACCATCAATCCTCGCGTTTGCAGAGTTTATAAAGACAGGAAACTCCTGAGATTCCACCAAGGATGAGCAAGGCAATGAACCAACCGTCGGATGATCCACCTTTGGCTCGAACCACCAGGTAGATAGCGCCTGCAATAAAGGCAATCTTGCCGAAAATCGTCATCATGACTCCGTGAAGGAGAGAAGCCGCGATTGGATGGGTTTCTTCGAGTGTGGGCTCCTTTTTTTCAGGTTGGTAAACGAAGCCAGCGTTTTCAGGAGCATTTGATTCGGGCGGAGTTTCTGTCTTTAGACCGGTGGGTGGTGGGGGGTGATCACTCATGCCAGGTGAGGTTTGGCTGAAGAGCGGTGTCGGGAGCGAATTCAAAGTGAAGGACTCGGCGATGTCCGGGGGATTCAGACCGGGGAGAGGAATGGAGGATGAGTGGCGACATCAGGAGGAGGTCGCCGGGGTGGCATTCGCAGGTGACGGGGTTGTTTTTTTCAAGATTCGGGACCTCGGAGGAAGGAATTCGTACCAAACGATGGCTTCCGGGAATGACCTTCAACGCTCCGTTGGAAGCCGGGGTCGGGTCGAGGTAGATCCGGAAGGTGACCATATGTGCGAGAAGGTCGACAGGTGGTTGGACTTGGATGACTTCGTCTTTGGTCGACCATGGGCCGTACCCTGGAATGTCGTGTTGATCCGAGACGGCGATGGTGAGGTCCTGGTGCCAAGCGACAGGCCAATTTTGTTTCCCGGTCTTGTCAAAAAGAATACTGCGAACGGGCCTGTAATTGGTGTTCTGAATGAGGCGGTTTCTCCCGTCGAGTGCGAGTTGATGGAATTGTTTGGATTTGGAGCGAAGGTTGCGAATGCATGTTTGTTTGTGTTGATGCGCGAGCCGCTCGCATTCAACGCGTGCTGCCTTCACGGCTGCTTCGTCAAGAAATTCGCAAATGAGCAGATATCCTTCTTCATAGAAGGTGGGCGCAAGAGATGTTCTCAGGGGGTAAGGCTTTCCCAGCGATGGCGAAATGGTATCTGAAGTCATTGGATCAGGGATCCTAGTAGAAGAAGGGATCTTCCTTGGGAGGTTCTTCTTTTTCCTCGGCATGGATTTTCTTACGGAGAGCCGGGTCGTCGCGATACATCAAGGTGAGTCGAATTTCGTTTTTAAAGACGCGGTTGATTGCGATCTCGCGAACGTCGATTTGAAATTCCTCGGCAAGCTTCTCGCGGAGGTATGATTGATCCAGCATGAGGGCTTTATCTGCGAGCTTGTAGTCAACTTCGATTTTTTGGAAGGAATCCCTCCAGACCGAGGGGCGGTCTGCCAAAAGTGCGGTGATGAGAATGGTGGTAGCTGATAGAACATCGGCGACCATCGGCATCATGGTATTGACGAAGGTGAGTGAGATGGCGCCTAGGAGGTAGGCGATTTCGGCCTTGTCGAATGCCTCACTGCGAAGGCGGACGAGGGCGAGGAGGGCAAAGATGGTGAAGCCAAAACCGGCGGTGACAAGTGAGCTGGAAAGGAAAATCGGAAATAGAAAGAGGTTAAAGGCCAGCAGGAGGAAGAGCATCTTGTGGTCGTGATGCCTGCGATAGTAGATGACGTAGGCAAAGAGATAGATGGTGATGAGGTTGAAAACAATTTTGTAAACCAAGGAACCACCTTGCCGAATGAGGGGAGTGTCCTGGGCGGCCTGATCGACCCAATATTCGAGAAAGCCTTTTTCGACGATAGGAACTTTCGGGTCCAAAATCTGGCCATTTTCGCCAAACATGACATCGACTTTTGAAGTCCCGTTGAAGACCTCGACATCGTAAAATCTTCCTTTCGTCGAACTATCGACAGCCTCCGCGCTACGAAATGCTTCGCTGCTAAATTTGAGAAGGAAGGCGGCACGGACGTCGGGCGGGAGTTCGTTGAAATCGACATTATTTTCGGTCTCGGTCCAGATGCCTTCTTTTGTAAAATCAGCCCGATACTTGATATCGTTGATCCGGAAGTGGGCCTCGTAAGAACCATTGGTGTCGAGCTCCCAGCTGGGTGCGGTGACGTCCGGGTATTTTTGACGGAAAGTATCCAGAACAGCATCGGGCACCACAAGGTTTGCTAAGCTGGAAAGTGTCAGGACTGTGACGAAGAAAAGCTGGACGACAAGGTGCTTCATGTGATCGGATGACAATGGTGTATGCGCTTAAAAGCAGTGTGTCATTTCCTTTTAAAGGTGAGAAGGCATCATTGATAAATATTTGTCTGTGGAAGATCCCTCGACGAGGCGGACCGGGAGAACTAGGGTTTTGGCATGGTTTTCGAATCGCAGAGGTTTTGGAGGGGGTTATCTTTTGTGCGGGCGCTTCTTGCATTGCCGCAAGTTCTCTGGGCCCAGGAGGTTCAAGGCCCGGAGCCGGATCCGTTTTCGAGCGGTCCGGACCCGTTTGCGGAAGGAGAGGAGAGGGCGGTCATTCCAGTTGGGCAGGGGGATCGGAAAACGGCAACTTTGTTTCTGCGCGTGGAGGTTTTTGAGGTGCCGGTAAAGGGGGCGATGGAGCTTCTGGACCAAGAGCTGTCGGGAGAGGCGTTTCGAAAAACGCTTTTGAAGATGGTGGCGGAGAAGAAGGCGGAGATCGCTTCGCTGCATGCGACCCGGTTTGAAGCGGGAAGCAGCGTTACCATGGACGGGATTGTGGAGGATATTTACCCGACGGAATACGAGCCGCCGGAAACTCTGCCGGAGGGATCACCCTTGCTGAGGCCCGAGGAGCAGTTGAGTCCGGCCGAGAGGCTTCGGAAGGTGGCGCTAACCTTTGCCTCACCCACTGCCTTTGATACCAAGAATCTGGGGACGACCCTCGAAGCTGAAGCAAAAGTGGCGAACGCAGAAAAAGGGATGTGGGATTTGGTGTTCAATCTAACGGAGGTCAGCCATCTCAAGGACTGTTCCTGGGTCGAGGGGACGGTGACGATGCCGATCTTCAAGGTGAACTCTGCAATGGGAAGATCGCGGGTTAAAGACGGAGCATGGAATCTATGGTCCTGTCAGGCCCCGGCCGGTGAGGATGGGACTCCGGACTTGTCCGGACTCCGGGTTGTTCTGGCGAATCTCAAGCAGTTGAAGCGCTAGCTTCGTCACTGTCCAAAGTCTGGCGGTCCCAGACGTAGCGCCGGAAGAGCACTTTCACTGCGGCGGTGAGGGGAACGGCGAGGAGGGCTCCCAGAAAGCCACCAAGGATCAAAGACCAGAACAGCATTGAAAAAATGACGGTCATGGGATGCAGGCCCACGGAGTCGCCCACGATCTTTGGCGCGGTTACGAGGGAGTTGATCTGCTGAACGACGACGAAGATGATGACGACTCCCAGGGCATAACCCCATTGGGGCAGATCGTATGGAATCTCATACTGGAAGTAGGCGATGATGCACGCGGGGATGAGGCAAAGGATGTTCCCGATGAACGGGATGATCCCGAGCATGGCCATGACGACGCCGATGAGGAGGCCGTAGTTTAAGCCGTAAATGGTGAGGGCGATCCCGACGAGGATGCCATCAATGAAGGCCACGAGAACCTGGCCGCGGAAGAAGGAGATGAGGTAGCCGTTGATTTCGCGGAGCGTATCCACCACCTCGGTTTTAAAATGAGATCGGCGCAAGGGAACGTAGTCTTCCCAGCCTTCTTTGATCGAGTCGCTTTCCTTGAGGAAATAGTAGAGGTAAATCGGGACCATGGCAAAGCCGATGATCATGCCGAGAACTCCGAGGATTTTTCCGTAGCTCGCAAAAATCCACGCTTGCGCGGATTTCCGAAATGAAGAGATGAGAGCACCGCCCTTGGTGAGCCAGAAGTTATTTAGTGCAAGGGAGCTTTCGATATAAACTTCTTGGACGTTCTTTAGCCTGACCACTTCCTCTTTGTCGTCCGGTGAACCCTCCATCTGTGTGGTTTCATCGGAGATTGAGGTGTCTTTTTTAGGTTTGGTGCTCCATGAAGATGAAGTAATTGCCGAGAGCTCCTCATCGGTGACCTGGTATTTTGCAAGAATATCTCCCCCCGGCCCGCTCACGGACTCGCCGTTCTCGAGATGTTCATTCACGGCCTTGATATCTTTGGAAAAGAAATCCCGGACGACCCACCCATAGAATACGTTTTGTTTCTCTTCGACGAGCCTTTCTTCATTGGAAAGGTTGGTGCTCTGTTTGCCCAAATTCTCCAATTGACCTGATAATTTGACTCCGATGAATGCGCCGAGGATGGCAAAGAAGATGAGGAAGCCCGAGAAGACGGTGATGATGCCTTTCATTCTCGAGAAGCCCTTTTTCTGGAGCTTTTGAACAATGGGATCGAGAAGGTAGGCAACAATTCCCGCAACGGCGAGAGGGACTAGCACCGGTTGGAGATATCCGAGAACATTACTGGTGAGCCAGATCAGTCCGACCAGCAACGCTCCCAGCACAAGGATGGCCAGGCCCGTGACCGCCCTCCAAAGCGTGCGCTTTTGAAACTCACTGGGAAATGATTTTTCTTCGTCCACAGTCGGTAAGCTGCCCAAGTCCGCCCGATGGGGGAAGTGCAAATTGAGTCCTGTTTTGTACCGACCTTCAGGCTTTTGCGACCTTGTCGAGGACCCCGTTCACATATGAGGCCGATTCCTCGCCTGAAAACGAGCGGGCCAGATCGACTGCTTCGTTGATGGAAATCGCGGCATCAAGGTCCGGATCCTTGAGGATTTCCCAGCTCGCGAGGCGGAGAATGGCGAGGTCGACCTTTGAGATTCGCTTGAGATCAAAATTAGCGGAGGCCCTATTGATGGCTTCGTCGAGGGTGCTAACGTCGGCCTCGACCTGATCCGCCAACTTGATGGCTTCTTCTTCCAGTTCCTTCATTTCGCGGGTTAGACGATGGAGGTGCTCCAGGTCACGTTGTTCCGGATAGTTTGCCGGGAAGTGGACCATTCGCGTGCGTGCGTCGTAGTTTTCGAGCTTGCTAAAGATCTCCGTGAGTTTTTCGCGTTGGGCCGGCGGGAACCCTTCGATGCGGGGGAGAATCTCGGCACGCTTTTTACGGAGATTGTCAGATTCCAGCAGAAGCTTGTGCAGGTCGCCTCTCCAGCCGCCGGTATCGGCCTTGGTCAGGCGAAGGAGGTTGCCGCAGTTTTCGGCCCAAGTGTGTTCGCCGGCGCTGAGGCTCTTGAGATCGCGAGCCAGCTTCTCGGCCGGGTCGGCAGCCAAAATGGCAGCTGTGCTGTCGGTCAGGGCGCGTTGAAGTTTTGCGGTGAGAGCTTCACGTCCTTGTTGGAAATGAGCGAGGACTTTGACGCGGGCCCGATCAAAGTTGAGCGATGCCTTGTCGTTCACCAGGTCCCAAAATTCAGGACCTCCCTGATCCTTGGGAGATGCAAAGCGGGCATAGAGGAGCTGAACGGTCGCTTGGCGGACGAGGCGACGGCTAGCCATTGCTCGGGTGGAGTCGAAGGGATTGGTTGGCGCGTCGGACCTCGCTCATGATCTCAATGATATCGAGAGCGCTGCGGGCGGCTTCGCGACCGCGATTAAGATTTTTGCCGATGCAACGGGCGTAGGCCTGTTTTTCATCTTCCACGAGGAGGACCTCGTGAATGATCGGGGTCGTTTTGTCGATAGCGAGTTTTTGAAGAGCGTCGGTAACGGAGGTGGCAACCAGGTCGGCGTGGCCGGTGCCTCCGCGGATGATGCAGCCCAGAGCGATGACGCAATCAGGTTGTTCTTCCTCAATGAGAGCTTTGCAAGCCACCGGGATTTCAAAGGCTCCGGGGACCCGGACGAGATCGACGCGAGCGTTGGCCGCGTAGAAGTCGATTTCTTCCACGGCATTCTCGACGAGGGCGTCGGTATACTCCTGGTTGAACTTGGCTGCGACAATGGAGATACGGACTTTTGTCCCGGTGGGGACCCGTGGTTTGGGAGGGATGATGGCCGACATATGTGTGCGAGCTGATATAGGTTGAACGATCGAATTGTCAATCAGAGGTGATGGCCCATGCGGGTGCGCTTGGTCTCGAGGTATTTCTCGTTGTGAGGATTGGAGGGGAGCCGGATGGGGACCTGTTCTACGATTTCGAGGCCGTAGCCCTCGAGGCCAACCACTTTTTTAGGGTTGTTGGTAAGCAGGCGGATTTTTCGGACGCCGAGATCGTAAAGCATTTGAGCACCCATTCCGTAATCGCGGAGGTCCGAGCCATAGCCAAGTTTCTCGTTGGCCTCGATGGTGTCGAATCCTTGCTCCTGAAGCTTGTAGGCGTGGATTTTGGCGGCGAGACCGATACCGCGGCCCTCCTGTCTGAGGTAAAGAAGGACGCCACCTTCTTCGGCAATGTGAGCGAGGGCGGTGTGAAGCTGGCCTCCGCAATCGCAACGGCGGGAGCCGAATACGTCGCCGGTGAGGCATTCGGAGTGGACCCGCACGCTCACTGGCTTGTCGGGATCGATTTTTCCCCGGACGAGCGCGAGGTGCTCGGAGTTGTCGGTGCTGACTTGATAGAGGTAGCAATCGAAGTCGCCAAAATCGGTGGGCATGGAAATGACCTCTTCGCGCGTGACGAGCCTTTCGGAGCGTCGGCGGTATTCAATGAGTTGGGCGATGGTGCAGGACTTTAAGCCATGTTTTTCCTGGTATTCACCTAGGTCACCGACGCGTCCCATCGTGCCGTCTTCGTGCATGATTTCACAAATAACGCCTGCCGGAGGAAGTCCGGCGAGGCGAGCCAGGTCAACGGCGGCTTCGGTGTGTCCGGCCCGGCGGAGGACTCCGGCCTCGATGGCTTCAAGCGGGAAAATGTGGCCAGGTTGCACGAATGCGCTGGCGTCGGTTGTAGGATTCGCCAGAAGCTGGATGGTGTGAGCACGGTCTGCCGCCGAGATGCCGGTGGTGATGCCTTCAGCGGCATCAATGGAAATGGTGAAGGCTGTTTTGTGTGCCTCACGGTTTTTGGGGGTCATCGGGGGAAGGTCGAGGTCCTTGGCCCGACCCGGCAGGATGGGGGTGCAGATGAGTCCACGACCATGATTCGCCATGAAGGCGATCGATTCCGGAGTGATGAGCGAAGCTGCTCCCACGAGGTCGGCTTCGTTTTCCCGGCCTGGATCGTCAGCCACAATTACGAGTCTTCCGGCTTTTAGGTCGGCAATGATATCGTCGATGGGTGAAAACTTAAGCTTGCTCATGGGCAGGCAATGATGGCAGCAAAATCGTGCGGTGCAAGATCAGTGCATGACATCGGCGAGAGGGTCGGGCTCGATGATGCCGAGTTCAACGAGAAAGTGGTCAGCCGACCGCAAGGTAATCTCGTAATTTTTCTCGTCGGAATTGAAATTAAAAAAGGTGTGTCCGGCATTTTCGAATTCCATGAGATCACAACGATTGCGCTTTTTACGGTAGCGTTTGGCAAAGCGCTCGGAGAGTTCGAAGGGGACCACGCGATCGGCCTTTGCATGAAAGATGAGGCAGGGCGGGAGAGCCTTTTGAGGAAGACGATAGGAGGGGCTGTAAAGTTTACCATCTTTCGGGGAGACGAAGCGATCGTTGCAAATCCCTTTCCGCGTGGTGTCGCTTATGGGGCCGAAGAGAATCATTGCGCATGGCTTGGGCGACGGTCCGAGGGTGTCATCGTGGGGGTGAAGGGTCGCGCAAAGAACGGCGTTGCCCCCGGCGCTGGCGCCGACTGCGACAATCCTGTCGGCATCAATCCCCATGTCGGAGGCATGCCGTTTGAAAAACGAGAGCGCTTCTTTGGCGTCAGCAATCGCTTCCTCGGGCGAGCCGTCGAAGAGAGCCTTTGTCCGATACTCGACGGTCACGGCGACCATCCCGCGTGACGCGAAGTGATGGCAATGGGGAACAAACTGGGTGGGGGCGGAAATGTCCCAGAGTCCGCCGTGAAAGAAGACGACGGCCGGGCATCGATCGCGTTGATAGTCAAAATTGTAAGGGAAAAAAAAGTGGGCATGCAGGTCACCAGCCGGGGTCTGGCGGTAGATGTAGGTGTTTGCTGAAGAGAGGAGTTCCTTGTTCCGGACTTCACCGAACATGGGTGACTTGGGGAGATTCTTCATGGGTGTTATAGTGGGCAAACAATGTTGGCGTAGAAAAGCTTTTCCAAATGTAGGTCCAATTGTCCATAGTTTCTCCATGAAACGACTGATTTTGGTTCTTGGACTGCTCACAATGGCTGTTCCGGCACATGCGCAGGATGCAAATGGCGCGCAGACGGTGGCGGAATTGCGGAGTGTTTATAATAACTGGTGTGCCGCCATGGTCCGTAAGGATGCTACTTTGTGGAAACGCAGCACTTCCACGACGAAGCAAATCAAGGTGCGTAACCGGATTTGGAGCGAGCGCCGCCCGTTTCCGCAAACCGTCTTCGCCTCGCCGATCGCTCCTCCTGACATTTCGAAGCTCCATGCGATGAGGGTTCGGGTGCAAGGCCGGACCGCCAAGGCGACCTACTTCGGCAAGGTGGACTTTGGCGTTGGTGGAGAACCCACCGACAACCTCTTTGTCATCTCGTACATCCAGGAAGGAACCGGATGGAAGTATCACGGCGGTGAGTTCGTGAATCTGGGGGCGCTCCCAGATGTTCGGAAGCAACTCGCGGCGGGCAACAAGAAATTTCTCGATGGGAAGGATTTTTTCCCGGACGGAGTTCCCGAGGCGGCGCCATTTGCGATTCGTGGGCCAGCCAAATACATTGCCAAGGCCTATGTTTATTGTCCCGGTCGAGAGGTGAAACTTTTGATCAATAAAAAGTCGAGGCACACTTTCCAAAATACCAAGCGTGCTGATGTTATCATTGGTGGTGCGAATGCCGGGATGAATGAGTTACAATTTTCTATCAAGGATATCCCAGGCGGGGATCCCAACGCTCCCATCACAATTCGGGTTTATCTAATGTCGGAAGTGAATGGCCAGAAACCCCTGAAGCCCTTGGAGTATCAAGTTGATGAAGATCAGGCAAAGAATGGAATGAAGCCAAAGGCTTCAGATACTTTGTATTTTAATCTTGGTCCAGATATCGCCAGAAAGCTGAAGGGACGCTAGACTTGTAACAATAATCGTCGTGGATCTGATCGAATTTTTTAAAGATAATTGGCGTGCCGGGGTTGAGGTCCTGGTGCTCTGGATTCTCATCTATCAGACTTACCGGATTTTCCGGGCAACCCGCGGGGCACGTATCCTGGTTGGGCTGACCGTGGTAATTATTCTGATGACACTGGCTTCGCAGATTCTTGATCTCAAGGTGATTGAATGGATCATTAAAAGCGCCGCCGCCATCTTGGCCTTTGCTCTTTTGATTATCTTCCAGCCCGAACTCCGGAATGGTTTGGCCAGACTGGGCAGCGCAAATCTATTTTCCTTTTCGACCAGCCAGCAGAAAGTCTTTCTTGAGACTCTCACCGAAGCTGTGATGAGGCTTTCCAAGAAGCGCTTTGGAGCCCTTTTTGCGATTGAGAGGGGCATTGGCCTTGATGAATACGAAAGCACCGGGGTGACGATCGACAGTGCGCTTTCCGTGGAGTTGGTTGTGACAATTTTTCATCCCAAAACTGCGTTGCATGATGGTGGGATGATTTTAAAGAAAGAACGGATTGCTTCCGCTTCGTGCATTTTCCCTGTCAGTCAGAAGCAGTTGTCGGATCGCTCGTTGGGGCTTCGGCATCGTGCCGGATTTGGGATCACCGAAGAGACCGATGCGGTTGTGGTGATCGTTAGCGAGGAAACGGGTGCAATCTCGATCGTAGTGGAAGGCAGCATCCACCGAAACCTTTCCGAAGATGACTTCCGGGAAAAACTAGACGAAATTTTTCTAATCAATGGCGAAATACATAAAGAAATGGCTCCTGAAAAATTGGACGGTGAAAATTGCCGCTCTGGCTCTGGCGATCGCGATCAGATATCTGATTGATCTCCATCTTCAGCGTAACGAGGATTCCTCCACCACCCCCCCCATGGAACAATTGACTCCGTGAATCTTAGGCAGTGGAGCGGACTACTCGTGACCGGGACCGACACCGGGATTGGCAAAACCTGGGTGTCGTCTCTTATCGTTGAGGAGTTGCGAAAAAAAGGAGTTGAAGCCGTCGGTTTGAAGCCCGTGCTAAGTGGTTCGCGTGAGGATGCCGAGCGGCTTTGGGAAGCGAGCGGGGGAACCATGGATCTCGATGTGATCAATCCTTGGTGGTATCGCACGCCGGTCGCTCCGCTTGTGGCCTCCAGGATTGAGGGATCAGCGCTCGAGGTAGCACCCTTGGTGGAGTATGTTCATAAAGTACGAGATGCCCACGACTTCACCCTGGTCGAGGGCGTGGGCGGGTGGGAGGTCCCGATGGGGGAGGGCTTTGGTTTTCCAGATTATGCTAAGGCGTTGGGGTTTCCGGTTCTGGTCGTGGCGGCCAATTGGCTGGGGACGATCAATCACACCCTGCTGACCGTGAAGGCGATTCAAGCGGCGGGGCTGGAATGCGTGGGTGTGATTCTCAATCACCTCGAAGCAGAACATGATGTCGCTGCGACAACCAATCGGGCGATTCTGGAGGAGCTTTGTTCGGTTCCGATTATCGGAGAGGTTTTGACCGATGCCGACTGGGTTGATTGGACGGATTCCTGATAATCAAAGAAGCTCGCTCCACACGATATGAAACGGGCTGTCTTGGATTATGCCAGGGAAATTTTACTGACCGACCGAGATCGCTTCCTCGACGCGGAAGAAGACCTTGCTCTCGGCTGCCATTTCCGGGAAGTCGGCAAGATTGACCTCAAACGTAGTCGATTCACCGGCTTCGCCAATGATACCGTCGTCGAGATCGAAATCCCAGTTCTCCAAATCGGTGGAGTATCGGACCGCGTAAATGCGACCCGGAGCTGAGTTCCAGGTTAGACTTAATGTAGTGCCATTAACATCAGTGGTGTAGTCAATCGCGGTTATGGCGAGATCTACGGTGGGAGCACCCACGGTGACAGTGCCTTCACCAATGATCCAGTCTTCTGCGTTGGTGTAAGTGCCATTTGGAACCGGAGTGTAGGTGCCGGTGCCTTCGATATCGATTTGCAGCAGCCCTTCACCGATGAACTCGTTGACTCCGGTGTCCATGTTGAAAACACCTTTGGCTCCGATGAAAACGGCTGTGGCATCGTCGTCGATGGCACCTTCTCCGCCGATTGCGTTGGCCGTGATTCGAAGCGAGGCGATACCTCCGCCGAGTCCCGGGCGACCCTCAAGCGTCAGTTGCGGAGCCTGACCAAATGCCCCCACTTTATCGGCAACCCAGTAACTTGGTTGTGGATTGTCTGCGTTGCGATTGTCATTGAAGAGCCTGATATCTCCGGTGATCGTGTTTGGGGCATCGCCGGTAATAATGATGAGTTCATCTTCGTCGACACCATCAGAAAAGCCGCCACTGCGTGAAAGAAGGAGGCTTCCGGGCCCGCTTACGATTCCCTCGATCGTGAGGCTTCGGTCTCTTTCCTGGCGGATATGGAATGGTAATGGAGACTCCAGGAGGTTCAGGTCCACGATCGTATTGTCGCCGCCATGTTTGAAGACGATATCCTGGTTGCCTGTGCCGGTCCCGGTAATTTTGGCAATGGTGCCGATGGTGACGCCCTCGTTGGTCAATCTGGTGGAGTTGTTGATCAATGAACTCCGGTCGATCGTGAAGGTGTCTTCACCATCGGGGAATCCGTTGAGGCCGTCATCTTCACCACTGACCAGGGTCCAGTTCACGGGGTTGGTCCAGAGTTGCTGGAATGACTGTCCATCGTCATCGGGGGCTCCTCCGTTCGTTGCAGCATTGTCTATTTTAAAGGCGAACACTGCTGCTGGTGCCGTGTCGAAAAGGACGATAATTGTCGACAACGCTGCTGCGAGGCCGATTCCGTTTCTTGATATTTTAGTAGTCATATTAATTGATGTTGGGTTTTTGGGATACATTCAGCAGAAAGAGAGCCTATCAGGAATCCCGATAGGCTCTGGGAACGGTGTTATCATTTCCGGCAGTGTCGGGCCTGAAGAAAAAGATGGCCCCAGGTGCGGTCTGTGACGTAACGAGGAGGGCGGGGAGCGCGAGTGTATTTCGGGAGATATTTTTTGGATTGATCATCATAATTATTGGATAACAGGGATTGGATACATTTGGAAGGCTTCCCGACCAGAAGTGGCATGCCGCAAAGTTCGTCCCGCAGTGTTGGTTTTTAAATGATCCTGTGGGGTGTGAAGATTCCTTGGTTTTCAGTGAAGCCAGCTCCGGTCTAAGTGGCCGAGTTCCCCCGCGACGCGATTGAGCGAAAGGGTTTGTCATTGAGCTCCCGGGAATTCATCAACTTGCGGCTGATCTCGGAGTCAATCACAAGTCGGTGACCAAGGCCTTGGAGATTCTTGAGGATCGATGGATTCTGTGCATTGAATCGGCGGATTCAAGTATCGATCCCGTGATCGGTATTCAGCGATTGTTGACGAAGTCGGGACACACGCCTTTTTTCGATAAAACTCTCAATGATCTCAATATAGACGTGAGAAGGATTTATGGATTTGTGAAGAATTCCGGCGCGGATGCATGGATTGTTCTGGCGGGATTCACGTAAGGTTTTGGAATGGTTTGCTTCACAGTCGGTTCCGGCCTTTGCCTTGTATGGTCGTCGCCAAGGGGTCATTCTTGCTAATACCGGCCCATTGACTCGTTTGGCACTTGTGGGAATCACGGTGAAGCTCTTCAATCTCGAGCATCACAGAATTGTCATGCTCAGTTGGGAGATGAGAAGGGTCCCCGAGCCTTCTGAATTTGAACAAACATTCCTTAACCGCCTCAGGGACCACAGGATTGAGGTTGGCTCCTATCACTTTATTGCTTGGGAGGAGGGTCGGGACGGGTTCCAAAGTCTGCTCAAGTCGCTTTTTAAAGTGGATCCTCCGAGTGCCCTGATTGTCCATGAACCATAACAGTTGGTTGCCATCCTCCAGTTTATCGCCAGCCGGAGACTTCGAGTTCGGGAGGATGTCTCCTTGGTCTGTTTGGATTTTGATCACAGTTTTCGCTGAGGGCGGGACGATTAGGCGGCGTTGATTCGTTTCAGGTTGCCTATTCAAAATACTTCTTGATGAAGTCATCGGCATTTTTGCGGTGGGCTTCACGTTTCTCATCGGGCATTTTATCGAGGAGGCGGACCATCATGGAGAGACGATATTGCGAGACGAAAAAGTCGCGGTGATCCTCGATGAAAGTCCAGTAGAGACCATCCCAGATGTCGCACCACTCACCTTTGGAGAAGTCCGACATTTTTCGGATGTAGTTGGACCCTGAAATGTAAGGTTTGGTTGAAAAGACCCCGCCGTCGGCAAATTGGGACATTCCGTAAACATTGGGGACCATGACCCAGTCGTAAGCATCGATGAAAAGCTCCATAAACCATTTGTAAACGGCATCCGGGTGGATGCGGCAGAGTAGCATGAAATTGCCGAGAACCATGAGACGCTCGATGTGGTGGGTGTAACCATCCTCCAAAAGAGCATGGATGGTATGGTCGATGGGATCGATCCCAGTGGTACCATCGTAGAAGGTCGCGGGCATTTTACGGGTGAACCCCCAAAAGTTCTCGTTCCGCTCCATAACGCCGTAGCGGAGGTAGATGATGCGCATGAATTCGCGCCACCCGATGATCTGGCGGAGGAATCCTTCGAGTGAATTAAGCGGAATCTTGGGATTGTTTTCAGCAGCTTCCATGGCGGCCTCCACGATTTCATCGGGGGTGATGAGGCCAATGTTGAGCGGGGGAGTCAGGACCGAGTGAAATATGACGCGAACCCGGGTTGAGATGGCATCCTCGTAGTCGCCGAAGAGTTCGAAGCGTTCTTCGAAGAAGAGAGACATCGCGTAAAGCGCTTCCCGACGATTGGAGGGGTAGGTGAAATTCTCCCGCATGCCGGGGGCATCCGGGAATCGCCTGGCGACCCACTTTTGAGCAGCGGCGACCTCGTCGTTTGGCGTGGGAGAGTAGGGCTCGGGAACCGGTTGTTTTTTTGGGAGCTTCTTGCGATTTTCGGCATCGTAGGACCATCTGCCGCCGACTGGCGAGCCGTCGGGTTCCAGGAGGAGGTTCATGCGCCTTCGTTGGGCTTCGTAAAATGTCTTCATGAAGGGCTTCTTCATGTCATCCATAATTTCCTCCATCCACTCATTGGGCGTGAGAAACATCGGTGAGGGGAGTTTCTCCAGATGCAGGTCGCGCTTTTTGGCGAAACGTTGCAGGCGGCGTTCGATCAGGTAGTCGACGGTATCGACATAGACGAGGGTTTCGACGTCTTTTGGGACGTGCTTTTCGAGGAGGAGGTCGGTACGACTGTTTTTTTCAGGCAGGTCAACATAGGTGAGATTTTCCCGGCCATCGGCCCAGCGTTTCATACTGGCCCGATGAAGAATCAGTTTTTTCGCGTGGAAGTTGAGGGGCTGTTCCCGGTCGGTTCCAAAGAACAGGGGATCCTCGATGAGAAGGGCCGGGTGATCGTCAGCAAGAGCCGGATGGGAAAGAAAAAGCTGATGAGGAAAGACAAGAGCGAGTGAACGCGGCATTGGAGATCTTGGAGCTGAAGTGAAAAAGCGCAAGCACCCACACACGAAACGCTGATGTCGACAAACCTTTAGGATGAGCTAGCACCCATCCTGCGAAAGTAGCGTGGATCAATCAGGAAATTGGATGATGATTTCAGCTCGGGTTTTTGGAGTGTACGCTGCGGGACCGCCGGCCAAGAAGGGGGAAGCTCGAAATGATCCTGCACGAGAGTCCCCCGCCATGGTTATGAAGTGCCTGGATCTCGTTCTTACATATAACGAAGGAAGTGCGGATCGCAGGCCGGGGCCCTTAATTAGCTTTCCATGATCCGCACCTGCGTTCGCTGTCGCTTTTGGAAGCGTGAGAGATGAGTGAAACCGGCATCTTTGATCAACTGCAGGCCTCTTTCAAAATCGCGGGCGACTTCGGATGGATGGTGGGCATCCGACGAGAGGGTGATGGGGATGTTTGCCCCGGCGGCGAGAGTGAGGAATTCGGCGGACGGGTATTGCTCGGCGCAGGGTTTGTGAAAGCCTGCGGTATTGAGCTCGATGGCGACATCGTTCCCGGCGATGGTTTCAATGACCGGGTCGTAAAAGCGGCGGAGGTCGCCGGAGGGATGGTAGGCAAATTTTTTGATCAGGTCGGGGTGGCCCAGGAAGTCGAAAAGCCCCGACTTGGCCATGCTGGTGTATTCCTTCCAGTAAAGGCTCCAGATTTGCTCAACGTCAGTTTCAGCCCAGCGCCCGAGCCATTTGGGATTGTCAAAATCCCATTTGTCGCCGAGGTAGTGGATAGATCCAATAAGATAATCCCAATTGTATTGCGAGGCGAGGTGTCCGATCCAGTCTCCGCATTTGGGGAGCCATTCGCACTCCAGCCCGGCACGAACTGGGAGTTTCTCACCGGCATGTTTCCGGGCACGCGCGATCCAATCGAAGTATTGGGGAAGATGCTTCTCCAACATCCGCCACTCATCGAAAGGCTCGGGAGCCTGCGGAGCGTGGTCTGAAATGCCATATTCGGCGAGGTTTTTGGCGATGGCTTGATCGATGTATTCCTCGGGTTTGCCTTCAGCATGCAGGCAAAGAGGCGTGTGGGTGTGGTAATCTGCGAGCATGGGTGCTTTGGCGTTGTCGGTTGGGTATTCTCTTACTAGGATTCCCCCTCGAGCGCAAAGCCTCACACGTCATGTCTCATTTTTTCGAGCCCAATTCGTTTACCAAACCTCTCTTCGACCAACTGAAACGTCATCCCAAGCGGATCGTTTTTCCGGAGGGAGAGGATGAGAGAGTTCTGCGCGTCGCAGCTCGTTTCGTGGAGTTGGAACTGGGAGTGCCCATCTTGCTCGGAGACCGTGATCGGATTTTCGAAATGGCAAAGGAGCTCGATGTATCCATGAATTTTGTTAGAGTGCTCAACCCTTTAAAATCATCGGATTTTCAACTATTTTGTAACAGGCTCGAACGAATCGAACGTTACCGCGGGGTTGTTGGGGTCGATGCCGAGAAGGTGGTTGCGAAGCCCCATTATTTTGCGGCCATGATGGTCCAGTATGGTCAGGCGGATGCCTGCCTGGGGGGGAATCTCACCGAACCGACCGGGGTTTTCCGTCCGCTGCTCCATCTGATTGCGCCCGATCCGAAGGTTCCCAAAGTTTTTGCAGTTACTGTGATGACTTCAGATCTCCTCTCGAATTTTGGTCGTGATGGAGTCCTGTTTCTTGCTGACACTGGTTTGATTCCTGATCCGAAAGTTGACGATCTTTCAAGCATAGCGGCCGAGACGGGGATGTTGGCCCACCACCATATGGGCCGGAGGGTCCGGGTTGCCATGTTGAGTCACTCGAATCATGGAAGCTCTCGCAGCGAGTCCGCCCTCAAAATGGTCGCAGCTACGGCGGCCGCGAGGGAAAAGGTTTCGCTTGATGACTGCGTGATCGATGGTGAAATCCAACTCGATGTCGCTTTGGATCCCGAGGTGGCAGCTTGCAAGCTGCCCGCGATGTCAAAGAACGAACGGGCCGACGTCCTCGTGTTCCCTTCACTGGATGCCGCGCACATCAGCTTGAAAATACTGCGTCATCTTGGTGGGGCGGAAAGCTACGGAAAATTAATCCGTGGGTTGACCCGTCCGGCTGCGCAAGTTCCGCGGACGGCAACTGAGGAAATGATTCTGGGAACGGCTGCCGCACTGGGCGTGGAGGCGATTCAATACCGTCTCCTGCACCCGCATGGATAGTCCTTTTGAAGGCACTAGCCCGGAGGCCACTGGAGTTGGCGTCCGGCCAGGAGGTGCATGTGGAGGTGGGGCACCGCTTCTCCTCCATGGGGGCCGTTATTGACAATCACCCGAAAGCCGTCCTCGGCGTATCCCTCCTGGGAGGCAATCTCGCCGACCTTCAGCATGAGGTGCCCGAGCAGGTCGCGGTCCTCTGATGTGGCGAGGGCAATCCGGGTGATGGGCTTTTTGGGAATGAGCAGCAGGTGGACAGGGGCCTGAGGAGAAATGTCACGGAAGCAAAGACACAGATCGTCTTCAAAAACGATGTCCGCAGGAATCTCGCGGGCGATGATTTTCTCAAAAAGAGTAGGTTGCCGGCTCATGAGTCAAAGGTGAGATCGAGTTCCAGCTTTGGTGCGGAGTGGCGGTGTTGATAGCCTTCTAGAAAGGAGGTGATCTCGATCCGGAATTGGTCCCTCGATGCCGGGCTGACGTCGGGTCCGCGGAGCAAGGTGATACTTTCATTAATATCGCAGAGACGAATGGATTCGGCTCCGGCTTTCTGGAGGAGTCTGATTTCGTCGCCGAGTGAGCGGAAAAAATCCTTTTCGGATCCCCGGCCGGCTTTCCTCGCCGTACCAATGAGAGAGACCGTGATCGGGGGAGCCAGGGGAGAGAGGTGTTGGGCGATGTCGTTGCAGCCAATTTTTCTCAACATCGCGCGCATTCGGGCGTAGAGGTCCTCAATTGCAAAAACTCTGAGGGAGCAGCGTTTTTCGAGATAGTGCAGGATCCCGTCGCGAATGTCGGCGATAAATGGGCAGTCCGTGCGATTGCATGCCGCGGCTGCCCGGCTTAATGCTTCTTGGATCCAATCCGTTTCGTATCCGACCACGTGGTGATGGCCGATTTTTAAGGCAGGGAGATTTCCTGAGAGGCAGATCATGGTTATTTGAAGAGTTTTCGTTGCATTGTGTCCTGACGGGAGCGGTTCTCGAGCGCCTGGATTTCGCGAATGAATTCACTCACGTTGTCAAACTGCCGGTAAACCGAGACGTAGCGGACGTAGGCGACCGGATCAATGTCGTGGAGTTTGTCCATAACCTTGGCCCCGATGCTTGCAGAGGGGACCTCATTGTGGTGATCCTTGTGGAGTTCGCTGAGGATTTCATCAACCGAGCGGCCAATTACATCCATCGAGACTTTGCGTTTCTCGCAGGCCTTCACGAGTCCCCGGAAGAGTTTCTCCCGGTTGATCGCTTCGCGGGTGCCGTCGCGCTTGATGACGCGGAGTTCGGTACGCTCGACCTGCTCGTAGGTCGTGAAACGAGATCCGCAATTCAGGCACTCCCGACGTCGTCGAATCGAGGTTCCGTCCTTGGAAGAACGGGAGTCGATGACTTTGTCCTGATGGTTTCCGCACTGAATACAACGCATGGCTGGGAGTCCCGTGGCCGGGTGGTTGCAAAGACTTGGCATCTTCGGGCATTCCGGAAAGTAAAAATGCAATTGCTATTTTCAGATCTTGAAGAATCGGGATAGTACCGGGGAAGGGGGCCGAAAAGGCTAAAAAAATTTCAGATCAATTGGGTCATTGCTCTTGTGTCTTTAAAAAAAATCCGAACAGCACACAGTCAACTGCGCTAAGATGCTAATCGTTACTTTTAAGATCAGTGAAAGAAATTTCAATGAAGCTTCGCGAAATTCTTGTGAAAAAACTCTTGTCCCAATCCGATTCCGATGGCAAAGAGTGGCAGCGCGCTAGGCCCTTCGGGTATAAGCTATGCGGGTGTAGCTCAGTGGTAGAGCGCGACCTTGCCAAGGTCGATGTCGAGAGTTCGAATCTCTTCACCCGCTCCATTTTTCTTAAAGGGCTTGGGACGAATCCCAAGCCCTTTTCATTTTCCGGGTCCAAACCAAATTTTGGGGCGGAAGTTCGTCGTTGTAGCAGTCTAGATTTAACGGTTTCAGCTTGATTTCAAGTGAATGCCTTTGATGCCGGATGATAGGCCATGCTTTCCCACGGCGAGGGGGTTTAATACCGGATCGCGCGTGAAGGTGGCGGGACTGGCGTGTCTCACGCTGGAGGCAACGGTGATCACCCGAGACCGTCGACTTCGGACGTTAGTGGCGGCTGCCACCATGATGTCGTACCGACTTTGAATGGAGGCGCTACTCAGATTTAGCCGGTTGGCTGTTTAGAATCGCAAACTACCGCACCTGCCCCTATCGTAGATCTAGGGGATAATAATCTGCTTGATATTAATTCTTTTAGAGGTGCCAACCTTCAGACTGGGGCAAACAAGCGGGAGTGGAACGGGGCTCATTACGATATTGCCCGTTGGGATCGGATCCTCAGTGCCGACGAGGTGGCGTAAATTTATGAAGCCGGTGAACATGGGATTACTCTTGGTGCGATTCCCGAGTCTTCCTCGACGCTCTTGACACTGCTTGCGGTGCCCTTCCAGTTGACCCATTGTCGGATGTTGATTTATTCTTCAAATAAGCAGATCAGGCTGGGATAAATCCCGGTTTTCTTATTCGCCATGGTTTGAGGAAAAATGCTCTTTCGCACTTCGTCATGAATGTTAGTCTGTCTCATGACTCGATGGAAACTTTGGCTGGTAGGATTTCTGATGTGTGGATTGGCATGCGGCAATGTGACCTCGATCAACGTGGAGCGTGCCGTTGCGAAAATGAAGAAGGATCCCAAAATCGTAGTGGTCGATATTCGCACTCCTGGTGAGTTTGTGGAAGGCCACATCAAGGGCGCGATCAACATCAATATGAACGACAAGGATTTTGCAAAGAAGCTTGCGAAGTTGGACCGCAAGAAAACCTATTTAATGCATTGCCGCAGTGGGGGACGCAGTTCGGCATCGGTCCCGGTTTGGCATCGGCTTGGATTTAAAAATGTGCTTCACCTTTCCGCTGGGACCCTGGGCTGGGTCAAGGCCGGGCAACCATTGGTGGTTCCCAAGAAAAAATAGCCCTGACTTTTCTGTCGGGCGATGACGCGGGTAAAGGTGATGATGTGCTGGATGGCCCCGGTTCTCGGTACCGTCGCGGGATTTTTTGCCTACTCGCAGGGAATGGATCCCGAGCCTTCGTTAGCTTTGGGTATTACCATTCTAACGGCGCTTTGGTGGATATTTGAGGCGATCCCGATCCCAATTGCTTCACTGGCCCCCATTGCCTTGCTGCCACTCTTCGGGGTGCTTGATGCGAAAACCGCTGTTGCCCAGAGTTACGGTCACCCTTTAATTTTACTTTTGTTGGGCGGCTTTTTTCTTTCGAAAGGAATGGAGCGTAGCGGAGTCCATCGCCGTCTGGCACTGGGAATGGTGCGTTTGTGCGGTGCCAAAGGTGGTGACGAGGCCCGACCGAAATTTCTCATGCTCGGCTTCATGCTGGCTGCTGTGGTTTTGAGCATGTGGATCTCGAATACCGCGACGACACTGATGCTTTTACCGATTGCTCTGGCGGTTCTGGCTGGCGATCAAAAGTCGGAAGGGAAAAACTCGTTGGCCGCTCCATTAATGATGGCCATTGCCTATGCGGCAAGCGTAGGAGGGTTGGGCTCGCCGATTGGAACTCCTCCCAATTTGGTATTCATCGAGCAGTACAAAGAGGCGACAGGAAAGGAAATGACCTTCACGCAATGGATGGCTTATGGAGTTCCGGTGATCATGATCATGCTCCCCCTGATGTGGCTTTGGTTGAGCCGAAAGCAAAGTGGCGTGATGAAGCTTTCTCTTCCTGCGGCGGGGCCATGGCGTCCAGCTGAAAGACGCAGTCTGGTGGTCTTTGGTCTGACGGCGCTGGCATGGATGACGCGAGTCGAACCCTTCGGTGGATGGAGCGGATGGCTTGGTCTGACCGGAGCGAACGATGCTTCGGTGGCCTTTGTCGGGGTTGTTATCTTCTTCCTCATCCCGGATGGCAGTGGCAGAAAAGGCGAGTCGGGTCGATTGCTTGATTGGGATAGCTGCAAGAATGTTCCATGGGGAGTTTTGCTGCTTTTTAGCGGCGGCATTTGTCTGGCAACCGGGATCAAGGTTTCGGGGCTCAGTGCGCAAATAGCGGGGGCCTTGGGCGGAGTCGGAACTCTTCCAGTGCTCGCGTTGGTTCTGACGGTTTGTTTGTTGATGACTTTTCTCACCGAGCTTACCAGCAATACTGCGAGCACCATTCTGATCATGCCAATTTTGGCATCTGTTGCGCTATCGAACGAAATTGATCCTCTCGTCGTAATGTTGCCGGCTGCGCTAAGTGCAAGTTGTGCTTTTATGCTTCCGGTGGCGACCGCTCCAAATGCGGTGGTCTTTGGATCTGGTCACTTGACGGTTCCCGGAATGATGAGAGAAGGAGTTGTATTAAATTTCATTGGAGTAGCCGTGATTTCGTTCTACTGCTGGATCAGAGCGTAACGGACAAGTCCCAATGGGCCCGGTGGCTTGCCGTAAATGAGCGGACCCGATCAGGGACAAGGGAATGCGTTTTTCCCTCGATTGTAGAGACCGGGAAAAATTGGAATGATTTTTTTGGCGAACCCCCGGAACTTTTCCCAGTCGGTCTTTTACAGCTGGTAGCACATGATGTGATTCTGCTCACGAAGGTAGAGCTTGCCGTCTGAGACAACGGGGTGGGCCCATGACTCGGCTTCCTGATGAGCTGGCATAAAACTACCCTCCAGCTTGTAACCTTCGGGGGTGGCCTTGACGAGTGCGACATGGCCGCTTTGATAGCGGTAGATGAGGTAGCCATCAACAAAGGTCACGCAAGCGGAGCCGTGACCAACGCCCTTTTCAGGGCCCCATTTTACTTTGCCGCTTTTCATCTCAATACAGATGGGATCTCCGCCATTATGTTTGTGCCCGCCATAGATATGGCCATCGATCAGCAGTAAGCCGCCGTGGTGGTTTTGAAGAGTCTTGGGCTTAAGAAAGTAGACTTCCTCCGCGACAGCACCGCTGCCTTTGTTAACAATTTTCAGGAGAGCCGAACCAGTGCCGTAGCCAGTGGAGCAGAAGACGTAATCGCCATCGACAATCGGAGTTGGGATGTTTGCGGTGGAATTCGCAACGTCGTTGTAGTTCCAAAGGTAGCGGCCGTCCTTGGCACAGATCCCGATCACTCCGCGTCCGGTCATTTGAACGTATTGTTTTACGCCGCCGCCATTGGAGATCACGATGGATCCATAGCCGGCACCGTCTTTGCCCTTCTTGCCGAGTTCCCCGGAATCGATTTTAGTCTTCCACTTGGTTTCGCCCGTCCGCTTATCAAGAGATACCATGAAGGCGTCGTTTCCGCCCGGGGTGCAAACCACGCGGTCGCCGTCGACGAGGGGGGACTCCGAGAATCCCCAACCGGACATCATTTTGCCCTTCCATTCCTTTTTGAAATCCTTGGACCAGAGCA
>JAURPJ010000131.1 GCA_030835305.1 Verrucomicrobiota bacterium
CCTCGGCATTAACCCCGGCCACGAACTCATCGCCGGCACCCGGCCCGTCCCCATTACCAACAACGGAACTCCCATCGCCCCGCTCTTTTCCTGAAAACTCGCCATGCTTCGCTGATTGCCACTGCTCAAACCCCTTAGCCGGGGTTCGACTCCCAACAGGTTGCAAAACAAAATCCCAGCCTCGCGAGCGAGACTGGGATTTTGGCAACCCGTAGGGGATTCGAACCCCTATTGCCGCCGTGAAAGGGCGGAGTCCTAACCATTAGACGAACGGGTCGTTTTGTCGTTGCGGACGGCGGGGAAGTATATTCGCCAGACGATTGAGGCAAGAAGGTTTTTGAACTTTTTTCAAACTCGCTCTCAATCCTTGTCCCCGATAAACCTACGACATGGCCCACATTCCCCGATTCGAGGAAATTGATTACCAAAAGACCCCTCTCGGGGAGCTGATTCTCCGGAAAAGGACTGTTCTCTCTCTCGAGAACGAGGAAATCTACGAAATCATCCTCGGAAACGCTTTTCTCATGTCGTCAATGTTCACCGTGGTCGAACAAGAACTCTCACGATTCGGCCTCAAAGCAGCCATGGAGAGCTTTCCCGGTGAAAAGCTCGACGTGGTGGTCGGTGGACTTGGGCTCGGCTACACCGCGAGAGCTGCGCTCGAATTCGAGGAAGTAGGCTCGCTCCAGATCGTCGATTACCTCAAGCCGGTCATCGAGTGGCACGAAAAGGAACTCGTTCCTCTCGGGAAAGGCCTCAACGACGATCCCCGCTGCCAATATGTCCACGGTGATTTTTTTGCACTGTCGCTGGGCGACGGCTATCAATCAGAGGCGACTACCCACCATGCCATCCTTCTGGATATTGACCACTCCCCCGCCCATCTCCTGACCCGGGACAACGCCCGCTTTTACTCGACCGAAGGACTGGGGAAATTCGCCGGGCGCATGAAACCGGGAGGAATTTTCGGCCTCTGGTCCGATGATCCGCCCGAGGCCTCGTTTCTCGAATCTCTGAACGAGGTTTTCGCCAAAGTCGAGTCGCACATCGTCCCCTTTCACAATCCAATTCAGGACGAGGAGTTTGAGAGCACGGTTTACGTGGCGACGAAAGCCCGATAAGCTCCCGCCATGGCAAAGATTGGCGAACGCGCAAAACTTCCCTACCTCAGAGAAGTTGGTGCGGGTTCTTTTTTGGACGGTGGAGAACTTGGTGAAATTCTTCTGCCAAAGGGAGAGCGCATGAATGACGAGCGCGAATTGGTCGACGTTTTCATTTATCGGGACTCCGAGGACCTTCCAATCGCAACGCAAAAAGCCCCAAAAGTCACCCCGGGAAACTTCGGCGTGTTGCGGGTTCTGGCCTCGAACAACACCGGAGCCTTCCTCGACTGGGGGCTCAGCAAAGATCTCCTTCTCCCCTACAGCGAGCAACGCAACCCGCCGAAAGTCGGGCAGGCGGTTGTCGTTTACGTTTATCTCGATCCCAAAAGCGAGCGTCTGGTGGCCTCCCAGCGAATTTCCCGGCACTTCTCGACCGACACCCCGGACTACCCGGAGGGTGCCGAGGTCGATATGATCATTTTTGGCAGGACTGACATGGGCTACAAGGCTATCGTCGATGGAAAATACTCCGGCCTCTTGTTTAAGAATCAGGTTTTTGAAGAACTCTTCTATGCCGATGAAATCAAGGGATACGTCACCCAGGTCCGGAACGATCGTAAAGTTGACCTCTCCCTTTACGCACCCGGCAATGCCAAGGTCGAGGACCTCGAGACCCGTCTGGAACGGGAGCTCAACTCACGTGGGGGCTTCTGGGCCATCGATGACAAGTCCTCGCCCGAAACGATCAACCTCGAACTCGGAGTTAGTAAAAAGGTTTTCAAGAAAGCAACCGGTGCTCTCTTCAAAAAGCGCAAAATCGCTTTCGAAGACGGAGGCATCCGTTGGATTGGTTAGGTTGGAGCAGACTCCGGCTTTACCCGGGAGCGATCCGGCACCATGATCCTTCTCAAGAATATGAGTAACCTCGCCGCCCTTCCCTCCGTCGAAAAACTGGCCTCTTCACTCGCCCGGGAGGTGTCGCTTCCGCGACCGCTGGTCAATCTCTTTGTACGCCGGGAAATCGAACGCTTCCGCCAGCTCCTCCTCGCCGGTGGGGACCATAACCGGGAAGAGATCGAGAAAGCGACCAGACAGGGATTGATCGAGTTTGCCAACTCAAGGCTCCAACCCGTCATCAATGCCACCGGCGTCCTCATTCACACCAACCTCGGACGTTCACCGCTGGGTCCGCGCGCCGCGAAAGCTCTTGAAAAAATTGCAACCGGCTACTCGAACCTGGAGTTTGATCTCCCCTCCGGCGCTCGCGGGAAGCGGGCCAGCTATCTCGAAACCGCCCTCGCCTGCCTGCTCGAAACCGAAGCCGCGACCGCCGTCAACAATTGCGCCGCCGCCCTAGTACTTACCTTGCGGACTCTCGTCGAAGAAGGGAAAAACGAAGTCATCGTTTCACGATCCGAGCTCGTGGAAATCGGTGGCGGATTCCGGATTCCGGAAATTCTTGAAACCTCCGGAGCGAAGCTCGTGGAGGTGGGAGCGACCAATAAAACGCACCTCTGCGATTACGAAAAAGCGATCACGCCTCAAACCGCGCTCATTCTCAAAGTCCACCGTTCGAACTTCTACATTGATGGCTTCACCGGCGAACCCGAAATCCCTGAGATTGCCAGGTTGGCCCACGACCACGGCCTTCCACTCGTTGAAGATCTTGGCTCGGGAGCGATGATGAATACCAACGAACTGGCACCAATCGAACACGAGCCGACTCCCCAGGAATGTCTGCGTCGTGGCATCGATCTCGTCATTTTTTCCGGGGACAAGCTCCTTGGCGGCCCGCAATCCGGGATCATCGGAGGCCGTGCCGACATGGTGGCAAAGATCAAAAAGGAGCCCTTTTTTCGGGCTGTCCGCTGCGACAAGCTCATCCTGACCACCTTGCAGGAATCGATCGATCAGTATCTCGAAACGAAAGCGGATCCTACAAAGGCCGATGTCCCTGTCTTGAAGTTTCTCCGCACTTCAGTTGATGAGCTCCGACAGCGTGCCGAACAGATCATCGCGAAACTTGGCACCGAGCACACGAAGATCTCCATCGAAGAAACCACCGCCCGCCCCGGCGGCGGAACAATGCCCCGGAGTGAATTCCCTTCCATCGCGATCAAGCTGGCGCCAAAGACCCAATCGGTGCCGAAACTCGCTAGAAAACTACGTCTCGGAGGACCCGCGATCGTCGGCTACACCACTGACGACGCGCTTTACCTCGATCTTCGGACCGTTTTCCCTGAGACCGATGCACAGGTTAAAACAGCTCTGGAATCAGCCCTGGCTTAAATTTGCCCCCACTCGCCAAAGCGACGGAATTTCTCGTAGCGTTTGGCTTTGAGATCCCTCTTTGAAAGCGCCAAAAGCTCTTTGAGATTCTTGGAAACGATTTCGCGCAGAGCATCAGCGGCAGCATCGGGATCGTGGTGAGCGCCTCCCGGGACCTCGGGAATCACGCCATCGATCAGGCCCAGCTTGGCAAGATCCGGAGCGGCGATTTTCATGGCATCCGCAGCCTCGGGCGCGTGCTTGCGGTGCTTCCAGAGAATCGCGGCACAACCTTCGGGACTAATCACCGAATAGTAGGCGTTCTCCATCATGAGGACTCTATCGGCCACGCCGATCCCCAAAGCCCCACCGGAGCCACCCTCACCCAGCACGACCGCGACAACGGGCACTTCGAGCAACATCATTTCGCGAAGATTGCGGGCGATGGCCTCAGCAATGTTTCGCTCCTCGGCCCCAATACCAGGAAACGCCCCGGGAGTATCAACGAGCGCCACGATGGGCAATGAGAATTTATTGGCCAACTCCATTAGGCGAAGGCTCTTGCGATAGCCCTCGGGATGCGCGCTTCCGAAGTTACGCTTGAGATTTTCTTTGAGATCACGCCCTTTTTGATGACCGATCACAACACATTTCTGGCCGTCGATGGTGGCAAACCCTCCCGGCATGGCATGATCGTCGCCTACAATGCGATCGCCGTGTAACTCGGAAAAATCGGTGAATGCTCTGGCAATATAATCCAACATGTAGGGCCGCTTGGTGTGACGGGCAATTTGAACGCGCTGCCACGGAGTGAGATTCTCATAGATATGGCGACGGGTTTCCACCAGTTTCCCTTCGATTGCAGAAATTTCCGCGCTGACATCAATGTTTTGCGATCGGGATTTGTTCTGGAGCAAGTCAATTTCCTTTTCCAACTCGGCAATTGGCTTTTCAAATTCAAGCAGTTCCATAATTTAAGCGGCATGGGGATTATATCATCCGGTGATTCTAACTTCCACCTCATTTCCAACCCGAATCAACATCGACAATTCCTCCATATCGGGCGGGGCCAGAAAAATACCGGGACCTGAATCAAGATTCACGTCTCCGGAAAGAGGGCGCAGCTCAATCGTCGAACGCCCCACTTTTAGACCAAGAATCTTGCGGGCGTGACGGTAGCTCTGATGGGTTGGCGGGTAGGTTTTTCCCTCCAGATATCCGTGCTTGCGGGTAATCCTGGCCTGATGATGGCCTGCACCCATCCTCCCAAGCTCAAGCTTACGAATGGGATAATCCTTGGCGAACAAATGCTCCTTCTTCTCCTGATCCCGGTGGAAAAGCTCGACCCGCATCTTTGGGAGATTGACCACCAACTTAAAATCCAGAGGCATTACTACCAGTTCATCACCGGCATGCAAATTACCAAATTCGGTCAACCCGTTGAGGAACATCATGCTGTCCAGAGTAGTTTTGTTCTCGGTGGCAATCTTGAGATATCCATCTCCAGGCGAAACGCGATGGATCTTTTTATTCTCCATGTTCTCGATGGAAAGAATCTCATCCAAATTGATCTCCCCCAGAATGCGCCGGGCCTCGGGAGCATGATTGGAGTCGGGGTAAAGATTCTCAATCAGGTTGAGCTTTTCCTTTGCTTCCTCAATATCATCCAGCGCGATGAGTTCGAGCGCCCGGTTGAATTCGTATTGTCCGGCTTCAAAATTAATTTGCTCGTTCTCCTCAATAATTTCCTCCAGAGGCTTCCTCGCCACCTCCTTCGGATCGCTGAAATCCTCTTGGAATTTCTTCAGGAAAAGCACGAGGGTCCCGATGATCCCGACCACAAAGAGGACCGCGAAAATCTTGATAATGGTGACGATCCCATTCATTGGAAAACCGAACCTAGAGCAGGCCGCGCCGCTTTAGATCGAAGCGGTTGATATCCTGTGACTTCATGATCATGTCGAGTGTGAATTTCATAATCCCAACCTCCCAGGCGTCATCAATACTTTGGATAATAGCCAGAGAAGGATTACCGGAAAACCTCACCGCCTCGAGGGCCTTTTCACTCACACTCTCAAGTCGGTCGTGGATGAGCTCCCTTGAGACATCAGATCGCTTGAACTGAAATCCGTATTGTAAAAAACTGAGATCGATCCCCTGCTCCTCAAAGTGCTCGATGACGCGAAGAACTTTTGGATCAAAGCCCTCCAGCTCGATTTCGTTAAAACCCGCCGGCTTGATTAACTGCGGTTTTTGGGCCTCAACTTCTCCGCGGCGAACGCACACCTTGCCAACACAATCCATGGGCTCGCTGAGAATCTCGAATTCAAAACGAGTCGCACCAAACGTGTCAATGCGACGATCCGGTTCATGAATGACCCGGGTCGTCTCTATCGCGTATTGGAAATCATCTGGAGTGAGCATCTTCGGGAGAAGTATCGCCCATCATGGACAGACTGGCCAATGAAAATGGCAGGTTCCACGCGGGAACCTGCCATTTGAAAAATTGCTTCGAACCAACCGAAGTCGGAACTAAGCCTGAGCGTTCTCAACGTGAGAGATAATGTCGCCTACGCTGATGAGCTTCTCGGCCTCTTCGTCAGGGACCTCGATACCGAACTCCTCTTCAACAGCCATAACGAGCTCAACTGCATCAAGGGAATCGGCGCCAAGATCTTCGATCATTTTGGACTCAGGCTTCACTTGATCAGCGCTAACGCCGAGTTGCTCCACGATGATTTCGGTGACTTTTTCTTGGATGTTTTCTGCCATGGCCTTTTGGATTAATGGGAGTCCACGCAATTGGCAACTCCTAAAATTCACTCGTTTTCAACAGAATAGTCAGAGTCGCGCTCCGATGCAGATCCCTTGTCCTCGTCTTTCGGGGTCTCGTCATCTTCTTCGTCGTCTTCATCTTCGTCCACCAGCTCAATCAGCTCACCTTCGAAATTTTCGAGGACTTTTTGGAACAATGCCTCCGCCGGAGCCCCTTCTTCCTCCTTAAACTGGCCGTAGACCATTCCATCAATCTTAGCCTTCTTCTCCTGCCCATCGGCCTCATAGGTCAACGTTGCCAGCCCCTTGGTCTCCCATTTCCGCTTATCCAGCGTCCTCATGGCTGAAAAAGGGATAAAATCTCCACCCGGAGGATAGTAGCCTTTTCCGTCAACTTTCATGACCCGGCCCTTGGTCCGAATCAGAAAGAACAGGACGATGGCCGTGAGCGTAAAACAGACACACGCGGCATACAACTGCTCCCGGATCTGTCCTGCGGTTTTCGGGTCATCCTCGACATTTACTTTTTGAGGCCAGCCCTTCTCCCCGCTGTAGTCCATCCAGAGATCATCACTCTTGTGATTATCCATTTCCTTAAGAATTTCAGGCCACTTTTCCTCAAAATTTGTGTTGGCGGGATAGATCGACCGATCCTCATCAAAAGGAATGGTCTGCTTCTCGACAAAGGCGTTCCAGACTTCACGCCTGGCCCGATTTTCGTCGACCGCGACAGTCCAAGCTTCTCCCGCTTTGTTAAACGCAACATAATTTGCTACGACATAGTTCTTTTTTGGATAGCCAATTTTCCAGTCGTAGAGGAAATAGGCCCCAAAGCCACCAAACATCACCAACATCAAAACGGCTCGCAAAATAAACCACTTGGTCGGACGACAAATCACTTCGGAAGAACTCGACATATGCTGAGAAAAAGAGAAACAAGTCTCCAGAAGACTTGCAAGGCCCGTGATTGAAGAATCAATCCCCACCTGACTCGCCCACCCCATCTTCCCGTGCAATCACGGCAAGGCGAAAGGCCTCGCGGTCGCCATAACGCCGGATCGAAAATTTCACGCAACGTCGACGACCTGGACTCGGAGACCATGTCGCCTGCCAGAATTCGTAACTGCTGCCGTTCGTCGTCACGGTAACTTTGGACACCCCAACCACACCGGAACGATTTCTTGGAGAGCGGGCACAAATCCGGGCCTGTTCACTTTCCTCCAGCTCCCGGAGCAATTGATCCCGCCATTTGCGGGCAACAAAAAGCGATCGTGTGGGCCCACCATAGACCCGGTCCCCAAAAAATTTGGCGTATTTAACACCTCTACGCTGAAGACGGACCTGCCAGCCGTGGGTGCTTGCCCTCGGCAGGTCGATCCGCGCTAAAGCGTAGTTGTCATCCGAAGAAGCCATCGGCTCCGGGAAAGGTGCCGAAGCTTCCAGGACTTGTCAAATCGCCCTCGCTGCTATCGTCCACCACGACCGAGAATCCGCTTCTTCATCCCCTCGTCGATAAATTCAGAGGTTTCGAGATAATTTGAGGCGGCCTCCGGGTCTTCACCCATCCACCGCATGGTCGTCACTCCGATTGACCAGCCTCGTGAGCGTTCGTCGGTGATCGTTTCGGCGAGCTGGATGTTTTCCTCGGGAGAACCATTGTTGTCACTCATCACATAAGACGAAACAGCAGAATCCCTGAGAGCACCTTCAGGTTGCCCCGCCGCCCACGACTTTGCGGCCGCCGGATCCTGGTCCACCCAGTTCCCAATCACGTTTCGCATCGAGTCGCGCTGGGCCTTTTCAGATCCATTGGCAACAACCCATGCCGCTGCTTCCGCCGGGCTCTCGCGGGACATCGATTCAGCAACACTTTCGATCGCCCCGTCGCGAGAATCACCCTCCGGAATTTCCAGAGCCATCTTGGCCGCCAAAGTTGGATTCTCATCAGCTAGGGAACGAACAGCAGCGCCGAGTGCATCACCACGCTGATCGGCAGGAAGACCATTGATGAAGGATTCGGCCTCGTTCCAGTCGGCCTTTGCCCATTCCTCCGCGATTGTGACGTTTGCATTGGACAGCGCGTCTCCGTCGAGTCCGGAGGTCAATCCAGCGGCGCGCTTCGGATCGCTGCTTGCAATTTGAGCCAAAACCTTTGCTGTCGCATCGTTCCCATCCCGCCCTTCAAGGGTTTTGGCCCAGGCAAGGGCTCCTTCCGGGTCCTGCTTTGCCCATTCCTTGGCGATAGTTGCCCCACCAGTGCCCCCTCCCATACGTCCCATCATGCCCATTCCCGCAAATTGGGATTTATTGGTTGCGTAATAATCTGCGGCCCCTTTCGGGTCGCTGGCGGCCCAACTCTGGAGAATCCCGGGCTTGATCATCATTGATTCCCACCCCCGCTGTCCGTTGGCGTGATCCATGGCGTCGTATGGTGAAACTTCGGCCCAAGCTGCGTAGAGCAATGATCCTGCGAGGAACCGCTCCCCCATGGGTAGGTCCTTTAGCCTCTCGGCCTCTTCCGCAAGCTCTTCACTGCTCATACTGGAGTAAAGGTCAACCAAGGCCTGAACACGCGCCGTCTGGCCTGGCACATTCGAGACGTCCCCGTAGCTTTGCGGTTTGCCCGAGCCCGGATTCTGGGTGGACGAGGAACCTGTTCCGGAGCCTGAACGCCCTACCGAGCGTGAACTCCCCGTTACACGGGACTTTTCGTTTATTGCAACATTCTCAGCGGCGGCGCTTTCGTCGCCGCTATTGCCTACGATGTAACCGATGGCGCCACCGGCTAGGAGACACGAAGCAGCGATGGGAAGTAAATTTTTCATATATTTTTAGTAGATTAGTCTCTTAAATCGATAAAACAACTGCACATCCGATAAATTCGGACGCGGGCGTCTTGACTTGATAAAAACTAATTGAAGCCGAACTCGCGACTTGAGAAATCGCGGGTTGAATTTTCCCTCTCTTTGGCGGCCTGCCGCTCCACCGTGAGACGGGCAAATGGCATAGCCTCAAGACGAGGATTTGGGATTTTTTGACCTGATTCCTCGCAAATCCCGTAAGTGCCAAGCTCAAGGCGTTGCAGGGCTTCCTCAATCTCCCCCAAGGCATTCGCTTCTTTTGAGAGCATGGTGAGCGCGAAATCACGGTCGTAGGCGTCGGACCCGGCATCTCCTTGGTGCATTCCCGACCCGCTGGCATCACTTCCTTCGGATCCATTTTTGATGGTATCGCTCTGAATGCCATACATCACATCCGTGATCTGGTCACGGAGGTCCAACAGGCGCTGGCGCTGCTTTTTCTCGAAAACGGTGAGCTTCGCGACTTTTTCAGGCTTTACATAACGGCGTTTCACAACAACGGGAGGTAATTCTTCCACCTCCACGACCTTTTTCTTGGCACGCTTTGTCACTTTCTTGACGACTTCTTCGGGCTTGCCCTTTGGTGACGCCGCACCCTTCTTCGTCACTTTCCTTGAGGTCTTTTTGATGGCCGCTTTTTTTACGACCTTTTTTACCGTTTTCTCAACGGTGGCTTTTTTAGCTACCTTTTTGGCTGTTTTCTTAACCGCGGCTTTTTTAGCTACCTTTTTGGCCGTTTTCTTAACCGAGGCTTTTTTAGCTGTCTTTTTGGCTGTTTTCTTAACCGCGGCTTTTTTAGCTACCTTTTTGGCTGTTTTCTTAACCGCGGCTTTTTTAGCTACCTTTTTGGCTGTTTTCTTAACCGAGGCGTTTTTAGCTGTCTTTTTGGCTGTTTTCTTAACCGAGGCCTTTTTAGATGTCTTTTTGGCCGTTTTCTTAACAGCAACCTTTTTGGCCGCTTTCTTGGCAGCCTTCTTCTTAGAAACTTTTTTAGCCATAAATCAATGGGTTGGGAGTGGAAATCTGATCCAAGTCTTTCTCCTAAAAAGAAGTTAGAGGATGGAAAAGGTCGGGACCTTTAGTTGTTTTGAGAGCATGGCGCAAGCTGTTTTTCCACATCCAATTCATGATCTTTCCACCATGCTCTTGAAATCCTTCCCAAGCCTTCTAGTCTGCGAACCGCTCTATGGATCTTCCTTCAATTCTTGAATCCCTGCTCGTCGCCTCGGAATCACCCCTTCCGTCACCCGAACTGGCCCGCCTCGTTCGCGCCCGTGCCGCGGAATTTTCTGAAGATTCCATCACCGACAATCCGGAAAATGCTCCAGCTCCGGATAGTCCCGAGCGGGTGCTCGATCTCAATGCTCTGGCCGAAATTGGCGAAGATGAAGTGAAGGCGGCACTCGCAGAGCTCAACGAAATCTACGAAAAAAGCGGTCGATCCTTCTTGGTCGCAGAACGCTCAAAAGGCTGGAAAATCTACACTCGTGCTGATTTCGCAGGATTCGTGAAGCTACTCTTCCCGGGACGCAAGCCCGAGCGCCTCAGTCCTCCAGCGATGGAGACCCTCGCGATCATCGCCTACCGCCAACCGGTAACCAAATCCGCCCTAGAGGCCGTTCGCGGAGTATCTTGCGACGGCATGTTACAAAAATTGCTCGACCGCGAACTTGTTAAAATTTCGGGCCGCGCCGACCTTCCGGGTCGCCCGCTTCTCTACGCCACCACCGAACTGTTCCTCGAGCACTTCGGCATCACCGACATCGAAGACCTTCCCAACATCGGAGAACTCCGCAAGGTCGAGCTTCCCGACGGAACAGAAGATGACGGGGAGAAAAAACAGGAAACCACCTCACCTGAAGACGCCGAGACCCAACTAGCTCTCTCCGCCGTTGAAAAACCGGAGAGCAAGACCGCCGAACTAGCCCAAGGTGAAGCAGAGGAGCCGCCATCCGAAGATTCCGACTCCAGCGAAGAATAAATCCCTGATTCCATGCCACTCGACGAAATCCGCAAAACGATCGACGCGATCGACACCAAACTGCTCGACCTCCTCTCGCAGCGGGCCGATGCCGTCCACGAAGTCGGCGAAATCAAAAAAAAAGAAGGCCTTCAAATCTACGCTCCCGAGCGCGAAGATGCACTTCTTAAGTCTCTCGCTGCCAAAAATAACGGCCGTCTCCCCGAAAAATCGATTCGCGCGATCTACCGCGAGATTATGTCGGCCGCTCTGGCGCTCGAAGACAACCTTAAGATTGCCTTCCTCGGCCCCGAAGGCACTTGGACCCACCAAGCTGCGATTTCCAAGTTTGGCCATTCCGTTGAATACACCGCGCAGCCCAACTTCGCCGAGGTTTTTGACCACGTCACCCGCCGCCATTCCAGCTATGGAGTGGTTCCCATCGAAAACTCCACCGAAGGGGCGGTATCGTCCACCCTCGATCTTTTTGTCGATTCCCCTCTCCGCATTTGTGCGCAGATCCTCATGCGTATCGAAAACGGCCTCATGGCCGCCATTCCACGCGAGGAAATCAAAACTCTCTACTCTCACCCCCAGGTCTTTGGGCAGTGCCGCAATTGGATCCTCCGCAATTTCCCTGATGCCGACCTCGTCGAATGCTCGTCGACCACCAAGGCCGCACATCTCGCCAAAAAATATGCGAGGGACGGCGCAGCAGCGATGGGAGGCCCACTTTCCGCGGAAATGGCCGGACTCAAAATGCTCGACACCGCCATTCAGGATCGCGCCACCAACACCACCCGTTTTCTGGTCATCGGGGAAAAAACCTGCCCATCCACTGGCAAAGACCGCACCAGCATCCTTTTCGCCGTTCACGATCGCCCCGGCTCGCTCGTCAAGGCACTTCAGGCCTTCGACTCATTCGCCATCAACATGTCAAAAATTGAATCCCGTCCGTCCAAACAAAAGGACTGGGAGTATATTTTCTATGTCGATCTCGCCGGCCACTGCGAAGACCCTGAAGTCAGAGAGGCCCTCGACTCCCTTGAAACCCACTGTTCCCTGGTCAAAATTCTGGGCTCCTATCCCGACCTCGACTAAATCTGCTGGTCATCCGAAATCAGTCTGACAAATTCCTCCCCGTTATGCTTCAAGAAGGAATTCTCAATCCGGCTGTCAACGATCTCCTCTCCCGAATCCGTCACACCAACACCCTGGTCATCGCGGACTGGGCATTTCCCTACTGGAATGAAATCGAGGTTGTCGACCTCTCCCTCACCAAAGGCATTCCCCTCATCACCGATCTGCTCGAAGTCCTCAAGGACAACTTCAAGGTCGGCCATATTTGGCAGGCCGAGGAATTCCTTGCCACCAACCCCAGGGAGGTCATTTCAAACTACGACTCAAAGTTCGACGGCTTCAAAGGCCTCTATTCCGAGGTAAAAGTGACCCGCCTCGCCCACAATAACTTTAAGAAGCTCGTCCCGAATGCAATAGGTCTCATCCGCACCGGTGACCCCACTGCCTACGGCAATGTGATCCTCGAATCCGTCTAGACGAGCCCCGAAAGGGCGATCCAACCATCCTCAAAACAAGCACTGCAACCTTTTCCATGAAATCCGCCATCACCCTCTCTCAAGTTCCCGAAGCCGCCGACGGCCCCTTTGTTTTTCACCAACCTCTCGCGGAGGGTTTCGCCGCTGCAAAAAAACACGGTTACGACTCCGTTGAACTCTTTTTCCCCGGCCCCGATTTTATCACCGCCGGGGAAGTGAAGGCATTCGCCGCCGAGCATGACCTTGGCATCGCCGCGGTCGGAACCGGAGCAGGCATGGTGAAGCACGGACTCTCCCTCACCGATCCCGATGCCTCGAAACGCGAAGCTGCCCTCGACTTTATCATCAAAATGATCGACTTCGGCGGTCAACTCGGTGCTCCGGCCATCCTCGGTTCCATGCAAGGAAAATGGGGTGGGGATATTTCCTGCGAACAAGCCCTGACCTGGCTCGCCGGGGCTCTCAAAGCAGCCGGAGAGGCCGCCGCAAAACACCATGTTCCCTTCATTTATGAGCCTCTCAACCGCTACGAGACCAATCTTATCAACCATCTCGCGGAGGGCGCAAAATACATCGAAGACCACAACCTCGATAATATTGTCCTCCTTGCCGACCTCTTCCACATGAACATCGAGGAAAGCGACGTCGCCCAAGCCATCATTGATGCCGGCCGGCACACCGGCCACGTGCACTTCGCAGACTCCAACCGCTCCGCAATGGGCTTTGGCCACACCGACGCCGCACCCATCATTGCCGCGCTGAAGCAAGTCGGCTACACCGGCTACCTCTCAGCCGAGGTCTTTCCCAAGCCGGACGCGGACGCCTGCGCCGCCCAGGAAATCAAAGCAATCCGCGCGGCCCTCGCCTAATCATCACATAGCAAAAAGCTCCGGCTTTTGAAATCCGAAGAACCGGGAGAAGGAGCTCTCGGCTACCTTCAAACGACCTTCAAAATTTTTGCTGCAAGAAGATAGAGCCCATGTCGGCTCTTCTCCTCAAGGAGCTCGGAAAAATCAGGGAGCCAGCCCAGATTATCACTTTTGAACTGAATGGAGTCATCGCCCTCCAGCGAACTGTAAACCAGCAGCAGGAGCGCGACATGATCCGGAGCAAGGGTCTTGAAGCGTTCAGGCAACTCGAGAAACCCCGAATCGAGCATGAACTGGATCCGACCAGCGACCTCGAGAGAGTCCTTCTCCTCGTAGGCCGCTGCGCGGGCGGGGGCCACCGGATTCAGAATAAAGAGCCGGCAGAATTCCACTGCCGCGTCTTCAAACTCTAGCAGTGTCCATTCCTTTTCCAGCAAGGGAGCCACCGAGGGCTCGATTTGCTTGAGAATGGCAGCCGTTTCCGGTTGCTGCAGGGATGCGAGCACGGAGGCATCAATCTCGTGCGCGAGAAGTGATGCCGCGAGTTGGGCCACGGCTGCTTCGGGAGTCATATACGAGACCTATTAGACTTTTTCGATCGAGCAAACATTACCGTACCAATTCTGGCCTCCGATTAGCGGAGCCGGATTGATGGGAAGAGCATCATTGATATGCACCCCCCCGCCAATGCCACCTCGTTTCCGGGTACACCAGACGCTATCCTTGAGCCGGTATTGCTTGCCCACCTTCTCCCACGGCAAAATATCTTTGTTAGACTCTGTCGATCGATGCATCCAAATCGCCCGATCTTGGACAGGTGAAAAATCTCATTGAACCTGCCTGCGAAAATGCTCCTGATTTTTCTTCCCCAATAGAAATTAGTCGGACAAATTTTCTGCGGGGCTTAAGCTGCAAAGATTTCCCTCAATACCATGAAAACCAGACCACTCGGTAAAACCGGCATCGAACTCCCTATTCTTTCCTTCGGAGCGTCTTCATTGGGAGCGGAATTTCGCTCTGTCAATCTGAACGAAGTTATGGAGTCAACGACCACAGCCCTGGATCTGGGGATGAACTTCATCGACACATCTCCCTTCTATGGTCGCGGGATGTCCGAGGTCATGCTCGGCCAGGGACTCAAAGGGATTCCGCGGGACTCTTACCTCCTTGGAACCAAGCTCGGTCGCTACTCCGATATCCACTTCGATTTCTCAGCCCGGCGGGTGGAGGAATCCATCCACATTTCGCTCCAGCGCCTCAATACCAATCACCTCGATGTCCTCCTTATGCACGATGTCGAGTTTGTGGATTTAGCACAGATTTGGGAGGAAACCTGGCCGGCCATGATAAAGGCTAAAGAACAAGGCAAGGTCCGCGCCATCGGCTTTTCGTGTTACCCCATGAAAACCTTCAATACGGTCCTCGATCACATCGAAGACACCTGCGACTGTGTCCTGTCTTACAATCAATACACCCTTCAAAACACCGTCTTCGCCGAGGATCTCCTCCCCCGGCTCAAGGAAAAGGACATAGGAGCCATCAATGCCGGTCCCTTCTCTGCCAGGCTCCTCACCAACGCGCCTCTCCCCGATTGGCTCAAGGAGCCCACGGAGGTCAAGGAAGCCGCCCGCACCGCCGCCAAGCTTTGTAATGAAAATGGTGTCGATATTGCACAGCTCGCCCTCCAATTTTCTTGCGAATACGCGGATATCGCTTCAACGATCGCCGGATCGGCAAACCCCAAGAACATCAGGAAGTGGGACAAATGGCTCGCTGAGCCCATCGACCGTGATCTCCTCGCCCAGGTCCTCGCCAATTTTGCACCTGTCAAAAACATCGGCCATCTGGAGGGACTCCCCGAAAACAACTAATCGCTAAATTCTCCAAATCTCCGGGGAAATCCGGAGCCCGATTCCCTTTTTTCATTCTTTTCGCCACTGCTTCATTTCTTCAACCTCCACAATTAATCCAAAAACTAGATTTACCCATTTTGCCAATGTCTTACGCAATTGAATTCACCGAGCCCAAAAAGATTACTCCTATCGAGCTCGCCGACGAAAGCGCCCCTGGCCCGGGCGAAGCCTTGGTTAGAACCCACCGCATGGGCATTTGCGGCACCGATTTGTCCTGCTATCTCGGCAAATTTCCTTTCTTCGACTATCCCCGCACCCCCGGCCACGAGCTGGGTCTCGAAGTCGTTGCCATCGGCGAAGGCGTCACAAATGTCAAAGTCGGCGACAAATGCTCACTCGAGCCTTACGTTAACGATCCTGATACTCCGACTTCAAAGAAGGGAAACAGCAACTGCTGCCCCGGCGTTCAGGTCATTGGTGTCCATGGTCCCGGCGGGCTACGCAAAGCCAACTGGATCGTCCCGGCCCGAAAGCTCCATGCGGGCAACAATCTTTCCTACGACGAACTCGCGCTCGTCGAGACCCTCGCCATCGGCTACCACGCCGTACAACGCGGAAATCCCCAACCGGGCGAGACCGTTCTTGTGATCGGAGCGGGCCCCATCGGACTTTCCTGTCTCGAATTCCTCAAGCTCATGCCAGACGTCAATGTCATCATCATGGACATGGTTCAGAACCGGCTGGATTTTTGCGCTGACAATCTCGGAATCGAGAATGGAATCCAGTTCAGCGTGGATGGCTCCCACCTCTCCAGGCTCGAAGAAATGACTTCCAGTAACCTCGCCGACGTCGTCATCGATGCCACAGGTTCGGTCAAATCCATGTCGACCTGCTTCGAATATGGTGGGTTTACCTCGCGCATCGTTTACGTCGGCATCACCACTGAAAACCTCACCTTTCCTCACGCGCCCGTCTTTCACCGTCGCGAGCAAACTCTCCTCGCCTCACGTAATGCCCTGCCCGCAGACTTTGGCGAGATCATTAAGACCATCGAAGCCGGAGACATCGACACCAAGGTCTGGATCACTCACCGCCTCGACATCGAAGAGGTTCCCACCGAATTTGACAAATTCACCGACCCAAAACTCGGCGCCATCAAAGCCGTTATCAACGTTAACGACTAGACTCCCCATGAAAATCATGTCCATCCTCTCCGCTCTTGTTTTGATTTCCTGTCACTCCAACGAGAGGAAAACTTCCAGCGAAGAGCAGCCCCCAACAAAACCAGAAACAGCCCTGCCTGAACCAGAAGCTAAAACTCCTGACCTTGTCACTTATCCGAAGTCATCTGATGGTAAATCGTCCGCTTCCGGATCAAGCCGCAAGCCATCTGCCCTCTCCGTATCAATATCCAAGTTCATTGGTGACAAGGATTCTTCTCCAACCTCAATCCCACTCCCTACCCCCCAACCTCGCGTGCCAAGCACCCCGCAGGGAGAACCAGCACCACCGGAATACCAAACCGCGAAGCGCGTTTCCGGTCGTGTCGGCTACTTTTTCAATCCCTCGACCAACGAGGAGGTTGATGTCCGAGGCATCCCTAAAGGATCTCTCATTCGTGATCCAAAGGACTCAATCAAAGATCACAAATCTCGCGTTCCGGAATAAATATTCTCAAACAACCACCTCACATAATTCATGAAAACCTGTCCTAAATTCACCTTCGGTGTCGGCGATCGTTTCGCCCACGGAGCACACGCTCAACTCCAGGCATTCATCGCTGCCAAAAAACTCGGCGTCGACATCTGCCCAACCTGGAACAAGTCCAACCGCGAGCACGAAATCATCGGCTCCGAGCCCCAGAGCACCCGCAATGCCGCCGACAAAGCCGTCGCTGATCTCGGATGGTCCGGTGAGTATCTCCTCGACGCAGACCACATCAACTTGAGCACCGTCGATCGCTTCATCGCTCCCTGCAATTTCTTCACTCTCGATGTTGCCGACGACATTGGCGAAGCCGCCGATCCGGCTGACGTTGAAGCCTTCATCGCCAGACACCCCGAACTGATAGGATCAGTCACCATCGAAGGCATCGACGCCCCTCTCGAAATCTCTCGTGATCTCGTCGAGCAAACCGCTAACCAATTCCTGAAAGCCACGCAAAAAGCCAAGGCTATCTACGATCACATCGTCGCCGCCAAAGGTGGATCCGATGACTTCGTGACCGAAGTCTCGATGGACGAAACCGACAACCCACAGGTCCCGGCCGAAATGCTTATCATTCTCGCCGCCATTGCCGATCAGGGGATTCCCATTCAGACAATCGCGCCAAAATTCACCGGACGCTTCAATAAAGGAGTGGATTACGTCGGTGACGTCGCACAGTTCGAGCAGGAATTCAACGATGACCTCGCCGTCCTCGCCCACACGATCAAAGCATACGGACTGCCCGAAACTCTGAAGCTCTCCGTACATTCGGGATCAGACAAGTTCTCCATCTACGAGCCCATCAAAAAAGCCATCGCCCGCACCGGAGCCGGACTTCACATCAAGACCGCCGGCACCAACTGGCTGGAAGAAGTGATCGGCCTCGCCACCGCCGGCGGAGAGGCTCTCGACCTCGCCAAGGAAATCTACGCCAAGGCCCTCGATAAAAAGGAAGCCCTCTGCGAGCCATACGCAACCGTCATCGACATTGACCACTCCCGGCTTCCAAGTGCCGGGGAAGTGAATTCCTGGACTAGCGAACAATACGTCAGCGCATTGACCCACGATCAAAGCAACCCCGGCTACAACGCAAATGTCCGTCAACTCCTTCACGTGGGATTCAAGATCGCCGCACAGATGAGCGACCGCTATCTCGACGCTCTCAAAGCAAACGAGAAAGTCATTTCCAGGTGCGTCACCGGTAATTTGCTGGAGCGCCACATGAAACCGCTCTTCGTCTAAAAGGCCGCACGACAAAGAATAATAAAAACGGCTCCGGTTTCCCGGAGGCGTTTTTTTGATTGGCTAAAAAGACAAGCACTACTGCGGCTCTTCCTGATCCAAAGTAAAACTGAGAGCGAAAACCCCTAGAAATCGAACCTCGCTTGGAAGTAGACCAGAGTGCTGTTCTCTGAGATTCCGGTTTCATCCACAAAGCTGCCGGGAATGAAATCAGCAATCCCGGAATTAAACAATAACTGGTCAGTGGCCTGCCAGCGCACCCGCACATCAATCTCTTCTCCGATGTGGCTGCCGCTCTTACCGGTGGCATCACGACGTCCGCCCCTAACCCAGGCATCGGTATCACTGGCGAGTGAGTAGCTGCGAAGGTAGAGCTCAACCTTCACGTCATCAGTGGGCTTGAAAGAGAGGCCAAGAACGGGGCTGACCGTATTCTCCGCCGTGAAGTAGGGGATGAATCCATAGAGGCCAAATGGTGCCCCAAACAACTCGGTGAAGCGCCCGCTGTCGTCATCGTTGGGATCATCATCACCACTTCCGCAGTTCAGCCATGCCGAAACGCGGGGCTTCCGGGGATGATCGAAGGTCCTGCCCATCTCACCGTGGAAAAAGTAGGCAAAGTGATCAAGGCGAACTCCTGCCGTGACAAGAAAGAGGCGGGACCATTTCTGGTCACCGCCCTTTGAATTAGGTTGATTGCGTAGAATCTTTGTTATCGGCTTCGACGGGCTGCAAAGCGAAGCAAACCAGGAATAGCCAGAAGTGGAGAACCGGGCTCGGGAATAGGCGAGGCTGCGACATCATCAAAATAAATTGTCCCAGTGTTTTCGGGAAGTGGCTCTCCCTCAAAGGTCTGAACGGCAAACAGCATCCGTCCTGCAACGGCACCGGCTGGCGCCTCTCCACTTTCAAGGTCAAACATCGAATAGACAGCTCCAGGCTGACCTCCATTTTACTCGACCCGGGTAAACTTGTTTTCGGCATCATCGCGCTACTCAATACGCATCTCAAGGGAAAATCCTGGCGATCGATTGCGCTCTACATACAAGACAGGCTGATTGATTGCCCCGAAATGATCGCTAAATCCTGAAACACTCCGGCAAACGAGTTATCGTCTCCTTAAATACTCAAAGCCAAACTGCTGGAACCATTGTTAAGACTAGTAGTCGAGGTCATCACAGAGGCATTCGCGCTCCCTGCAGAGGCAGTCCAGCGACCAGAGAATAGAGGACCTCCATGACAAGCGACAGGAGTCTCAAATCCCCCGTTGCTTGTTGCTGCTCCGGAGGACTCTGATGAGACAACCACCTCCCCGAAAATCAGCAGCTTTTTGCTTATTGTTTTTATGAATATTTTAGATGCAATTCATTGCAATCAAAATCCTTACCATCCCCAAGATCGCCCAATAAGCGATATTCTCTCCCAAACGAGATTATCCAATCTCGACAAGCTTCATCATTTCTCAGACCCTTCCCAATCGATGATTTGGCCCAATCTCCCGGTGGCTAAAAACGATAAGTCTCAGAGACCGATTGGAAACTTGGAGATCCAAATCGAGATCAATGTTGAAGTCTCCGCAAACCTAAGGCTGATCATACCAAAACCATCAAATCAATCCCGCAGCCAAAAAATTCTGCAGGACCACTCTTACCAAAACACTACCGGGGAAATCGTGGAACTGCTAGCCCCGGGCAAACCAGGAGAGCACCGACATTAGATCTACTCTTCCTCGTCCTGCGGTGGGGCCGTCGGAAGCCGGGCCACTTCGTCGAGCAAGTTGACCACATCAACACCCCGAACCGCTGACTTGTCCTGGCGAAACATCAGAACCGGGGTATTCCGAAGAACCACCCGCTTTGACACTTTGCTCTGAATAAAGCCACGCTTTCGTTCGAGTTGGTCAAGAATTCCGGGTGCTGATCCTCCGAGAATACTCACGAAAACCTTGGCTTCCTTGAGATCCTGAGTCACGTCCACCTCACTCACCGTGATAAGAGCATTATTCCACTCAAAATCCCGCTGCACCACAGCGCTGATTTCACGTCGCAGCAGTTCATTAACCCGATCCAGTCGCTTTGCCATTCCGATGTGACCTAGAGAGTCTGGTCGATCTTATCGAGCGTGTAGCACTCAATGACATCACCTTCCTCGTATTCATTGAAGGAGCCGAGGCGGATACCGCACTCGATGCCTTGTTTGACCTCGTCGACCTCGTCCTGGTGACGTCGAAGAGTCGACATCTTGCCATCAAAGACGGGCTGCTTTCCGCGAAGAACACGGGCATGTGCGGACCGGATGACCTTGCCACTCTTAATCACACAACCGGCAGCGCGTCCTCCGTTGACTTTGAAGACCTGCTTGACGCTAGCTCGACCGATAACGGTCTCGCGAATCTCGGGATCAAGCATTCCACGCATGGATTCCTTCACTTGATCAATCAGCTCGTAAACGATGGAGTAGAGCTTCACCTGCACTCCCTCTGCCTTGGCCGCTTTAACCGCCTTGCCGTCTACCTTGACATTGAAGCCAAGGATGATGGCATCGGCAGAGCTGGCCATAAGAACGTCCGATTCGTTAATTGCTCCAGCTCCGGCGATAATAAAGTTGGCTTCCACCTTCTCGGATTCGATCTCCATGATGGCGTTCTTGATGGCCTCAGCTGTGCCCTGCACATCGGAACGAAGGATCAAATTCAGCTTGGCCTTTCCTGTCCCGGAAACGGTTTGGAGCATATCCTCAAGACGGCTCTTCTTGGGCTGGACAAGGCGGTCTTTACGACGCTCGACGAGACGCTCTTCGGAAAGCTTCTTGGCAGCACGATCGGAATCCATTCCCACAAGCGAGTCGCCCACGTTAGGTAGCTCCGCGAAACCGAGAACTTCCACCGGAGTCGAGGGACCGGCTTCCTTAACAGAATTTCCTTGATCGTCGATCAAGTCCTTCACTTTTCCGGCGAAAGGTCCGCAGATAAACGGTTGTCCCTTCTTGAGAGTGCCACTTTCGACAATCACGGTCGCAGTTGCCCCGCGGCCGGCTTTGACACTGGCTTCGATGACCGCAGAACGAACGTTGGCCTTCGGGTTGGCACGCAGCTCCAAAACCTCGGCCTGCAAGGCCATGAGTTCGAGCAGCTCGTCGATTCCGTCACCAGTCTGGGCTGAAACTTTGATACACTCGGTATCGCCCCCCATCTCGGAAGGAACAAGCTCGTGCTCCATGAGCTGGGTCATGACCCGCACTGGGTCGGCGGCAGGAAGGTCGATCTTGTTGATCGCTACAATAATGGTTTTCCCAGCAGCCTTGGCGTGTTTGATCGCCTCTTCGGTCTGCGGCATGATGCCATCATCCGCTGCGACAACCACGACCACGATGTCAGTGACATCGGCACCCCGTGAACGCATCTTGGAGAAGATGGCGTGGCCAGGAGTATCGAGGAATGTGATACTTCGATCACCGTGTTGCACACTGTAGGCACCGACGTGCTGGGTAATGCCCCCGGCCTCGCCTTTGGCGACGCGACTCTCGCGGATGTAGTCGAGCAAGGAAGTCTTTCCGTGGTCCACGTGGCCCATGAAGGTGATAATGGGCGCGCGATAAGCGAGCTGCTCTTCCGGTTCCTCTTCCTCCGGTTCTGGCTCTTCGAAAACTTCCTCTTCCTTGTGGACCCCGCCCCCTTTTTCGCGTTTTTCCCGTTCAAAAACAAATCCGTGGGCTTCGCAAACTTTCTCGGCAATATCGGGCTCGATGGCCTGGGTTGGGGCCACAAAAACCTCGAGCTTGATGAGATCAGCCATGATCTCGAAAGCCATTTTGCCCATCTTTTCAGCCAGATCACTGACGATAATCGGGGGCTTGATGCTAATGACGTTGCCATCGACCTCACCATCTTCGTCACCGGAAGCACCTTCCGCAGCCGCGACGGGCTCTTCAGCGGGAGCTTTTACAAAATCCGGATCGGGCTTGTCATCAAGACGATTGGAGATGCTTGGAAGGATGTCCTTCCCGGAATTCTCCGTTTTGCGAACACGACTTTTCTTGGGCTTGTCATCATCAATCCCGAGATCGAGGGCAGCCTTTTTCTTGTCGTCCACGGTTTGCACCTTAGCCGCCTCCTGACGTTGCCGTTCGCGACGCGATGGCTTGGGCTTCTCGCTCAAGAGATCGAGAACTTCGTCGTTCTTGGAGTCTTTTTTTTCTTTGTCGTCGGCCATGCTAATGCGGTTCTTTCGGTGGGTCAGGAAGTGTTTGTCTATCAAACGTGGGAAATCTCCCTTTTTTATCCTTCAGTAGTCTCTCCGGCGGGGGCTTCGGTCTCCGCCGGAGCCTTTTCAGATACTTCAGCGGGCGCCTCGGCAGCTTCCGGAGCGGCGTCCTCGCCCTTTGCAGCCTTAAGAATGCGGATCGCTTCCTCAAGCTCAACTCCGATTTCGGAAGAAATATATTCGGCAGGCATTTGAGCCACCATGTCGACGGTGACACCGCCTGCACGGAACAGTTTGCCTGCAATCGCCGGGTCAATTCCAAGATCCCCGGCGAGATGAGTGGCAGCGTCGTCGACGCGAGCCACGAATTGCTCATGCTGACTCTCATCCTTGCGGACCTGGACATCCCAGCCAGTCAACTTGGAAGTAAGACGCGCATTCTGCCCCCGGCGGCCGATGGCCTTGGAAAGGTCTTCCTCATCAACGGTGACGTTCACCACGCGGTTCTCCTCGTCGAGACTGAGACTGCGAACGACGGCAGGCTTGAGAGCTTCGGTGACAAACTCAGCAACGTCATCGTTCCAGCGGATGATATCAACGCGTTCGTTGTTGAGTTCGCGAACGATGTTTTTGACGCGCGCCCCGCGGAGACCGACACAAGCACCCACCGGATCGACCTTATCGTCGTGAGTGTAAACCGCTATTTTGGTTCGATATCCCGCTTCACGGGCAACCGCACGAAGTTCAACGGTCCGGTCTGAGATTTCAGCGACCTCCGATTCAAAGAGGCGGCGGACGAAGTTGGGATGGCTTCGGGAAAGGATGATTTCTGGTCCACGCCCCTCGTTGTCAACCGAGACAACGTAGCAGCGAATCCGGTCTCCAACCGAATAATCCTCGGTGCCGACGCGTTCCTTGGAAGGCATGCGAGCTTCAAATTTCCCGAGATCGACCATGACGTCGCTCTTTTCAAAACGGCGAACAGATCCACTCACAATATCGCCGGCCCGGTCCTTGAATTCGTCGTAAATCTTCTCCTTTTCCGCCTGGCGCAAACGCTGCATCATGGTCTGCTTGGCCGTTTGAACCGCGATACGCCCAAAGTTTTTCGGGGTGACATCAAAATCGAGACGCGAACCAATTTCCGCGGTCGCGTCTTTCTTTTGGGCGATTCCAACCGGAACCTCGTTGAACTTGTCGATATAATCATCATCCGCAACCACCTCAAGGCTTGCAAAGATTCGGGTATCACCCTTTTTCTCGTTGATCTCCGCACGCAGAGTCTCGATGGCATCAGCTCCTGGAACCATCTTTCGATAGGCGGAGCAGAAAGCATACTCGAGGGCCTCGACAACGCGTTCGCGGTCGATGGCCTTTTCTTTTTCGTAAAAGTCGATGAGGGCAACAATGTCGGTGGTCATTTCCAGATTCGTGGTTCCCTGAGACCAAAAAGAGCGGGTTTGAAAACCCACTCCAAACGATCGTCAGAAGTTGTTAAAAGATTCGTTAACGTGCCCCGCTGAAAAAAACAAGCCCTAATCAGCAAGAGAACGCCACCTTAAATTCTTCACCTCTGACTCGGTTTGCCACGCCGCAATCCCCATGGGGGCGCAATACTCGATCACCCCAGGTCGAAGACCCAATTTGCGGCCTTCGGTCGCGACATTCACCACTTGCTTCCCATCAATGAAGGCCGAAAGCTTCCCTTTCTCCACAACCACTCTGACCGCATACCAGCGACCGTCCTCGAAGTTACCGTAAGTTGTCGTTTCGTTCTCTGAAGCGTCCATCCCATCGATCGAAGAAATACCGACGGTTCCACCGCCCCAACCTCCGATGATAAAAGTGAGGCATTCATCCTTCGAGGAAACCGGAAAGGTGAAGCCACAGAAAAAATCCGACCCCGCCAACTTGCGGGCATCCAGTTCAAGCTCGTAGGGCATCTCCGGCAAATCTCCGCTGAACTGCGTTCCGGTTAGCTCCACCCCGGCCTCCAGATGGAGTAGTCCGTTGGACCATTGCGCGGAACCTTCTCCACCGAACTGGATCTCATTCCAGTCGGCCTCTTGGGGCACGATCCATCGGAGCTCCCTGGCATCCGCGTCAGGAGTGTCTCCACCCGCCAAAGAAGCCGTTGTCTTTTGACAATCACATCCTACGAGAGAAATCCCCGCCAAAGCCAAAACCACTACCTTCATTCCTTCTCTTCGATTGGAAACAGCTCGATCTTTCGCACAAGCTCGTATTTCCCAACAGTCTCGATATAAGAACCTTCACCGGTTTCCACCGTCATACCGACTTTACCGAGGCCATTCACCTCGTAATCGACGAGGTACTTCAACGACCGGAAAACCCGCCCCTTCCCTTCAAAATCAATCACCATCTTTTGTTCTCCGGGCCTCTCAGACCGAACTGTCGCCGACCAACTCAGGAGAGCAGCAGGATCACCATTCACCTCCTCCACCTTTTCAAAGGTCACCGTAGCTTTCCCACTCAAGACCTTCTCGTCGTTGAACCAGGGCAACCTCGGATTCGCCACCTTCCAGGTCTCGCCAACCTTGCGGGCCTGTTCACCAAAAAGGTTGATTGAATAATCGCTTTCCATCGAAATCTCAATCTCCCTCAGCTCCCTCTCGAGCTTTGTGGCATCGGCATCTTCTTTCTCTCCTTTGATAACTTTGGCACTCCATTTCTCTCCATCTTTTGTCAACCGGGTGATGGTGCCCTCAAGAGGCGACGGCCCGGTTTCGTTGGTCCGCTGATCGTTCAAAAAGCGCCGATAAGTTCCACCTCGCTTCTTAAAATCGACTTCGAGAGTGTTCTCATCAACCCATTTTGTGCCTAGCAATTGCCCTCCAAGGTATCGGGTTGTTCCGATGGACCAACTTCCACTGTTCATCACCTTGACCTTACCATTCAACAAGGAACTCTTTGAGTCCAACGTTAGGGTCATTCCTGCCGGAGGCCCCCAAGTTTTCGGGGACAGAATGTATCCCTGCCCTAGCTCCGCCATCAAAAGGGACGAAGAAAACCAAATGAAAGCCAAACAACGCGTCATTATAAAATTAGTTTTTGTGGAATCGGTCAAGACCAGCACTAAAGGGGGCCCTTTTTGGGAGACAGGACAGCGGTCAATCGCTTGGCGTTGAGGTCACCGGCCATGGCAAAGTCAATCACGACTCCAGCCCGTGGCTCCATCACGCCGCTAACCGCCACTTTCATGTCACCCTTGATATTATCGTCCCTCAAATATTTCAAGGAAAGGGCGATCCGCATCTCACCGGACACCTTGGCGTCCAATCCAGCCATCGTTTCATCAGTTGGAAGACCATTGATCGTAAAAGTTCCCTTCAGAATCGCGCAAGGCTCCCAGTTCAGTTCCTTCACCTCCACGAAAGTCATCGCCATCGCTCCTTTTACGATTTTAAACTCGTCCATGCCCGGAACATTTTTGGGATCAAATTCCCAGGTAGCGCCAACCTTGTGAGGCCCGGTGCCATAAATTTCAGCTGACTCCGCAGTGCTGTTGTTCAAGCTTCTAACCAGACTTTTGATCTCGTCATCCACATTTTCATGATCAATTGGCTCGACAGGATCACCCTTTAATTTGCCAACCCACTTTTTTCCGGGTTTTTTAAGCAATACCATCCGGCCTTCGATCGCACTGACTTCCTCCTCGGCCTTCGCCTGCCCCATGATCGTCGATTTCTCGAATGCCCGGTTTTTCAAATTGGTAACCTTAATCTTGTCCCCGGCCAAATATTCGAAGATCTGTACCTCTTTGGAATTTTTGCCCATCTCACCTCCAAGATCCTGCTCGCCCACCGTTATCTTTAACTTGCAGTTCGTCATATTTGAATTGTCGTCCACCTGATGGGTTGCCCCGATCGGCATCAGTGGATCCTCGGAAGCGAGGACATATTCCTTCACCCCAACAAGCTCTTGGGCCGACGAGTGAAGCGAAGTGAGAGCGACAAGAGCGGCAGCAAGACAAAGTTTCATGGCCCCCGGCAGTCCAAGGACGACCCTAACACTTGTCAAGCTCCCTTGAAACTTCCCAAGCCCGCCTTCCGTAACTTACGTTGCAAAAAGCCATGTCTCGCAAACTTCTTCTTTCACTCTCCGCCATCCTTCCTCTTGGTGCCCAGCTCGTCCCTTCCCAGCTCGACAGAAAAATCACCATTCCCGAGGGACTGACACTCAAGCGCTTCGCCGACCAAAACCAGGTCCAGAATGCCACCGCGATCTGCCTCGACGCCCAAAACCGCGTCTACATTGCTGAAACCAATCGCTGGCGCGTCCAGGTTCAGGACATCCGCCACGGGGGGAAATTCCTGCGGGACCGCGTGAACGGAGACATTTCCTCCATGACTCTCGAAGACCGCACCGCCTTCCACCAAAAATGGTCCGGCAAGGGACAGGACTTCCTGACTTGGGAGGAATTCACGAAGGATTCCGAAGTCATCAAAATGCTTGAGGACACCGATGGCGACGGAGTCTCGGACAAAACCACCGTTTTTCGCGGCGACTTCAACGACCCTCTCGCGGGCCCTTCCGGTGGCCTCATCGAAAAAGACGGCACTGTTTACTTCGCGATGATTCCCGGGATTTATAGCCTTAGGGACACCAACAACGACGGGAAAGCCGAGGAGATAAAAACTTTGGTAAACGGCTTCGGGGTGCGTGTCAGCTTCTCCGGCCACGATCTCAATGGCTTCGCTTGGGGGCCCGACGGCAAAATCTACTGGTCCATCGGCGACCGCGGATATCATGTCGAGCAAGATGAAAAAACCTTCGCGCGCCCCGATTCTGGCGGCGTTTTCCGGGCCAACCCCGACGGCTCGGAGTTCGAGGAATTTTACATCAACCTCCGCAACCCCAAGGAGATCGTCTTTGACGAATTTGGCAATCTCTTCACAGTCGACAATGACTACGACCAAGGGGATCGCGAGCGTATTGTCTACCTCGTCCAACACGGCGACTCCGGTTGGAAAATGGGGCACCAAACCATGACCTCTTTTGGTGGCACCGTTTACAACCATATCGGGGGCAAACCTCCGCGCAAAGAAGATCACATTGACGCGTGGATGAACGAAGGTCTCTGGAACACCCGGCACGACCGCCAACCCGCATACATCAACCCACCCATCGCCTACAGTGCGAACGGACCGTGCGGACTTGCCTACAATCCCGGCATCGTCGGACTTCCCGAAAAATTCAACCGCAACTTCTTCTTTGCCAGCTACGTTGCCGGCCCCGACCGCTGCCTCATCGAGCGCTTCACCCTCAACCCCGACGGCGCTAATTTTGAACTTGGCGAGCAGACCAACTTCCTTAAAGGAATCGCCGTCACCGACCTCGACTGGGGTTACGATGGAAAGCTCTACATTGCCGACTACGGCGGCGGCTGGACCAAGTCCGGCAAAGGCAATGTTTACACCCTCGCCGACACCGAAAAGCTCAAGTCTCCAGCTATCAGAGAAGTAAAAGAATTGTTTGCAAACGGTATCCCAACTCTCCAGTCAGACCAGCTTTTTGAATTCCTCGCCCACCCCGACCAGCGTGTCCGCCAGCGGGCGCAGTTCGCACTTGCCGAGCGCGATCTCGATTCACTTCCGCTATTCAAAAAAGCGACTAAGCCTGATCAGCCGCTCATGCGACGCATCCACGGAATCTGGGGAATCGGCCAGCTTGCTCAGAAAAACCCCTCCGCACTCAATTCCCTCACGAGTCTGATCGGAGACCAGGAAATGGAAGTCCGTGCCAATCTTGCCCGCACTCTCGGAAATCACGGCAAACACCTTGCTCCCTTCCGCAAGGCTCTCATTGCGATGCTTCAGGATTCCTCGCCGCGTGTTGCCTCTCTCGCCGCCATCGCCCTAGCCAATCACGGCCACCAGGACGCCATCGCTCCTGCTCTAGCGATGCTTGAAAAGAACAACGACAAGGACATTGTCGTCCGCCACTCCGGCATCATGATGCTCGCAAAGTGCGCCGGGAATGAGGACCTATTTCTTCTAGCCGGGAACCCTTCAGCCGCAGTCCGCCGAGCAGCAGTCGTCGCCCTTCGACGTCAGAAATCACCTCTACTCCAGCACTTCTTCGCCGACCCTGAGGAGTCGGTGCGACAGGAAGCAATCCGAGCCGCCTACGAAATGGATGTGCGTGAGACATACCCGGAGCTCTCCAAGCTAGCACATGATATCGCTTTGAGGGTCAGCCCAGGCATCAAGTGGCACCCCCTCACTGCACGTCGCGCCATTTTCGCTGGTTGGGTTCTTGGCCAAAAAGAAAACGCACAGCTCATTGCGAAAATCGCCTCGGACCCCAAGGTTGATTTCCGTGTTCGCAAGGACGCAATTATTGCCCTCCTTGAATGGAACAACCCACCCGTTCCCGATCCCGTCACCGGCTTTGCCCGAACTCTTCCCGACAACCGTATCAAGTTGGATACCTCCATCATTGAAAACCTAAAAGACCTCCTTGATGGTAAAGATGAAAACTCGAGGAAGCTCATTCCTCGAGCGCTCACTCTCTCCGAGCAGGACAATATGCCCCTCGGTGAACTCCGACTCACCCGCTACTTGAAAAATGACAAATACTCTGAGGACGCTCGAGCCCAATCGATTAAGCTCCTCGCTCCACTCAAAAAAGCAGATGCCATTTGGCCCTTTACTCTTCAGGAACTCTTTACCGACAAAAGCGACAAGGTCCGCAGCATGGCCCGGGAACTTCTCTTCAGAGTCGATCCTGACCGCGCAACCGCCCAGCTTGGGAATCTCCTCTCCAGCGAAAGCGCCACCTTGAACGAAAAGCAACTCACTCTTGAGACGCTGACCAAACTGAAAACACCAAAGGCGAAGGAAATGATCCAAGCTGCCCTTGACCAACTGATCGCTCGAAAAGCGGACTCCGGTCTCGCCCTCGATATCGTCACCGCCGCCGAAAAGGCCGGTCTCTCGCTCGATCAATTCCGCGCGTCCCTCGCCAAAGACGATCCTAACGCCGAGTGGGATCTCCTCTGCCGGGACGGCGGAGATATTCAACTTGGCAAGAAGGTGTTTTACGAGCACGGAGCCGCGCAGTGCCAGCGCTGCCACACCATGCACGGAGTCGGGGGCGACGTCGGCCCCGAGCTCGGAGCCATCGGCAAAAAGCACGATGCCACATACCTCCTCCGCTCCCTCGTCAATCCTGGGGCGGAAGTCGCCGACGGGTACGGCCTCGGCACCATCACCCTCAAGGACGGCACCGAAATCAGCGGAAACTTCATGCCTGACGATAAAGACGGGAATGCCGTAATTAACTTTGCCGAAACCACCAAAATTATCAAAAAATCGACCATTGCTAAAAAGAGCAAGCCGGTTTCAGCCATGCCGCCCATGACCGCCCTCCTTAGTAAACAAGAAGCCCGTGACCTCGTGGCCTTCCTCGTTTCCTGCAAGAAAGATAAGACCGACGAAGGACACAAATAGGAGACTGGAGGCGACTTCCCCTGCTGACTGAACCCAAAAATAAGAATCCCTTCTTTGCGGGACGGTTTTTGAAATTGTGGCAGAGTGTGGAGTGTAATAACCCCCATAAACCATTGTGAAAAACATTCTCAAACACACCCTCGTTATCGGAGCCACGTTCATAGCTCAAGTCGCTGTTGCGGACGATTTTGTCTCCCAAGCCACCCCTCCCAAACGCCTCGTCGTAAAGGAAGGCTTCAAGGTCGAACGGCTCTACTCCGTCCCCAAAAAAGACTTCGGTTCATGGGTCGTTCTCTGTGAGGACGACAAGGGGCGTCTCATCGCCGGTGACCAGCACGGTGCGCTTTACCGTTTCAACCGACCAGCCCCGGGCAAAACTCTCACAGATAAAGATCTCGAGAAAATCGACCTCGATATTGGTCACGCCTGGGGACTTTGTTACGCCTTTGATTCCCTCTATGTTGTCGTGAATGAAAAACGCCACCAGGGCCGTGGCCTTTATCGCTTGCAGGACACCAATGGCGACGACAAGTTCGACTCGGTCACTTTGCTCAAAAAATTTCAGGAGGTGGGCGGAGAACACGGTCCGCATGCCGTGGTCCTCTCACCCGATGGCAAGTCACTTTATGTCGCTTGCGGAAACCAAACCGCTCTTCCTGAGTATCAAACGTCACGCGTCACCGAGTGCTGGGGCGAGGACACCCTTCAGCCCCGCGTTTACGGGCGGGGCTTCATGAAAGGCGTGGAAGCGCCCCGTGGATGGATTTGCAAGACCGACCCCGACGGCAGAAACTGGGAAGTCGTCGCCACCGGCTTCCGAAATGAATACGACATCGATTTCAACCTTGAAGGCGAGCTTTTCACCTACGATGCCGACATGGAGTGGGACATCAACACCCCTTGGTATCGCCCCACCCGTATCAATCATGTAATCAGCGGCGCTGAATTCGGATGGCGGAACGGATCGGCAAAATGGCCCGAGTATTACAGCGACAGCTTTGGTGCCGTCGTCAACATTGGTCCGGGATCCCCCACCGGGGTGACTTTTGGAACGGGAGCCAAATTTCCGGCCAAATACCAGAAGGCCTTCTTCGCCTGCGACTGGTCTTACGGAAAACTCTACGCCGTCCACCTCGAGCCCAATGGATCCAGCTACAGCGGGGAAGTCGAGGAGTTCATCGCCGGCCAGCCTTTCCCTCTCACCGATCTCTGCATTAGCAAAAAAGACGGCGCAATGTATATCGCGGTCGGCGGTCGCAAGGTTCAGTCCGGAATCTACCGGGTCACGTATACCGGACCTGAAAATACTGCTTCCGTCAAGCCTCGCAGCGAGGGTGGCGAGGCTCGCGCCGAACGCCGGGCCATTGAAACCCATCATCTCAAGAGCGACCCTTCCGCTGTGGAGAAATTTTGGAAGCATCTTGGCAGCGACGATCGAGCCCTTCGCTTTGCGGCACGGACCGCCATCGAGAAGGTCCCGACCAAACACTGGGCCACGAAGGCTTTCGACGAAAAAGATCCTTTCGTCAGACTGGGAGCTTTGCTCTCTCTCGCCCGTCTTGGAAATGAAAAGATTCAGGGAGCCCTTGTCAAATCGCTCCTTGCTTACGACTACAAGTCACTCAACCAGCAGGAACGCTTTGATCTTCTCCGGACCTATGGGCTCACCTTCATCCGGGCCGGGGCTCCGACCGAGAAGCAGAAGGCCACTGTCATCAAGCAACTGAATTCCCACTACCCCGGGGATTCGGCGGCTGAGAACATCGAACTCTCAAATGTGCTCGGTTACCTTCAGGCTCCCGACATCGTCAGCCGCTCGGTTGAACTGATCACCAACGCACCCACACAGGAGGAGCAAATCGCCATCGCCAAAAACATCCGCTTTGTGAAACAAGGATGGACCGACGCATCCGAGAAAAAGCTCTTCACCTGGTTTACCCGCGCCGCCGGTTACAAGGGAGGGGCTAGCTTCACCAACTTTATCAATGAGATCAAAAAAGATCACCTTTCCCGGCTCTCTGATGGTCGGAAGAAGGCTCTGGCCGAAATCATCAATGCCCAGCCTGTCACCAAAAACCCGCTTAACAATAATCGCCAGCTCAAGTTCGTCAAAAACTGGCAGATGAAGGACCTCACTCCCCTTCTCGGTTCGGGGCTTGAAGGTAATCGCAACTTCAAGAATGGCCGTGAGATGTTCGCAGCCGCCACATGTTACTCCTGCCATCGATTCAACGAAGAAGGTGGAGGAATCGGCCCAGATCTGACCAGTGCCGGAGGCAAGTTCAGCCCTCACGATCTGCTTGAGTCTATTATCGATCCAAGTAAGGAGATCAGCGATCAATACGGATCCATCACCTTTAAGCTGAAAAATGGAAAGGAAATCATCGGGCGCATCGCCAACCTCGGTGGAGACAACTACAAGGTCATTACCGACCTCATGGCTCCGGGGGCGATGACTAATATCAAGACCAGCGACATTGCCTCATCCGAGCCTACTAAATTCTCAATGATGCCACCGGGTCTTCTTAATATGCTGGAGGATGACGATATTCTGGACCTTCTTGCCTATATTCTTTCCAAAGGGAACAAGAACGACCCCCTATTCCAGAAATAAGGATCGGGATTACTGAAACCACATTGAATTAACTTTTTTGATTGTCAGATGGGATCAGCCCGGCCCAACCTGCACCCAATCATGAAGTTAAGACACTTTTTGCTAATCGCGTGCCTCCCCGTCACTGCGGTGTTCGGAGAAATGCGCACCTACACCAGCAAGGATGGCCAAAAGACCTTCCGCGGTGAACTCATTGAGTATGAGTCATCGACAAAGAAAGCAAAGATGCGCATGGCGCGAGGGAAAGTTCTCACCTTCTCAATCAATGTCCTCTCAAAGGAAGATCAGAAGTATGTTGAGGAGCAAGGTCCGATCGTTCAGGCCAAAAAAGCGCTCTCGATAGAGACCAAACATTACAGTAAGCGAACCGAAAAAAACAAGCCCGCCCAGGGTCAGTGGTATTTCGAAAAATTCGATCATAACTACATCGTCACCGTTGAGAACAAGCGCGACGAGATGTTAAGGGATGTGACGGTCGAGTATACCTTCTTTATCGAGCGCAATCGCCGTGAATATCAAAACAAGATCGAAAAAGTCAGCGGTTCCGACACTATTGATTTGGTTCTATCCAACGGGACGGAAACGATCACGACCAAGAGCGCCAATCTGGAATCGTGGAGCGATAATCCCGTGATGCCCGCCGGCGGCGGCGGCGGATGATGTTTCACCGAAGATCCCTACGGTCTGTGGGGAACATTCAACCAGCCTCCGATCATGGTCAAAGGCGGTAAGAGTAAATATAGAGACAAGCTTCTTGGCCTCGTGGTTCATCTCAAGGTGAACGGCGAAATCATCAAGACCGGTTCCAGTAACGACAAAGTCCTCGCGATGTCCGAGGACACCGAGTAATATCACCGACACACCCGACCGTTTCAAGGTCACCTCCGGGTGGCCTTTTTAATTGGCAAATCAACGGGATTTTAGATGCGACAGGCTTTGGATGAGCGACCCTCATTTTACGCTTCGTTTCTTAGACCTTTCGATCCTCCGAATCGCTGACAGAGTCAAGCTCAAGCAGCTCGCACCTCCTCAACCATGCACAAAAAGCTTTCTAACCCCGACCGCCCTTCACGCGACCTAACGCGGAACCTCGCCACTCTTGTTTGCTTGGTGGGCGGAGCCCTCGCACACGGACAGGAAGCCCCCATTATCAGCGAATTCATGGCGAGCAACGATGAAACTCTCGTCCTCGATAATGGCGAAAGCCCTGACTGGATCGAGCTCTATAATCCCGGCACAGCGAGTGTCGATTTGGCCGGTTGGAGCCTCTCTGATAATGCGGCAAGCCTCGATAAATGGAGTTTCCCTGCCGGCGTTTTGATCCCGGCTGGAGGATACCTTTTAATTTATGCCAGCGGACAAGACCTCCGCAATCCGGCAGAGGAGCTCCACACCAATTTCAGCCTGAGCCAAGATGGTGAATTTCTTGCCTTGGTCAATCCGCAGGGAGAGATGGCCCAACAGGCTTTTACACCCGCTTACCCGGAACAGCTCACTGATGTCTCCTTTGGAATTGCCTCAGGTCAGACCGAACCGGCCTACTTCACAAACCCGACTCCGGGCGAAGCTAACAATGACTCGATCCTTGGCTTTGTAAAAGATACTTCGTTTAGCCACAAGCGAGGCTTCTTCGATGAGCCGTTTCAACTCGAAGTCACCTCGGCAACTCCGGGTGCTTCAATTTACTACACCACTGATGGATCGGATCCCGGTCCGACCAGCTCATCTATTGACGCTCCGGATCCCGACAGTCCGCCCGTCCTCTCATTGGCGGTTAGCACCACCACAATCGTGCGTGCCTACGCCGCCAAGCCCGGGTTTAAAAAGACCAACACCGATACCCAGTCCTACTTTTTCCTTGATGAGGTCATCAGCAATCCGGCCATGGCCACTTCGGTTACCGAACACCCGGTTTGGGGGCCGCAAATGCGTGACGCTCTTCTTGAGATCCCTACAATTTCATTGGTCACCCAGGAAGCAATCCCAACCCAGCCCATTATGAGCCCTCCGGAGATTCCGGTCTCCATTGAGATGATCTTCCCGGATGGACGCGACGGCTTCCAACTCGACGCCGGAGCCGAACGTTTTGGCGGGCAATACACCGTTTACGACAAGAACGCACTCCGTATCAGCTTCAAGGAGATCTATGGCAAGAAAAAGCTGAAATTCGACCTATTTAGCGACACTCCCTATGGGGGCGATACCGCCGTTGACAGCTTTGATCAAATCCTCCTGCGAAACGGAAGTCACGATTCCCTCTTCGCGACCAATTACTCTCATTCACGGGGAGTTTATTTTCGCAATCGTTACTTCTTCGATCGCCAGCTTGAAGCCGGTCACCTTTCCATGAGAGGCAGGTTTGTCCACGTCTATTTGAACGGCACTTACTACGGCCAGCATCACCTCATGGAGAGGCCCAATGCTGATTTCATGGCAACTCATCTCGGCGGAGAAGAAGAGGAATATGACATTATGAAGGGCCGCAGCGGCATCTTTGTTTCCCAAGGCGAAGGCACAGCTTGGAACTTTCTTAATGCTAATAAGAACAATTATGAAGTCGTAAAAGACTACATAAACATCGATAACTACATCGACTACATGCTCCTCAACTTCTACGGAGGAAATGAACACGATTGGTATCCTCAACACAACTGGGTCGCGGGACGCAGGCGGGTGGACGGAGGAAAGTTTAACTTCTTCATGTGGGACAATGACTTTCTGATTCGTCGCGGCGGGAATTCGACGACCCCCTCACCCGCAAACACCACAGACAACGGCGGTCCCGGCAACATGTGGAGCACCCTCATCAGGCTTCCCGAATTCAAAACCCGGGTTGCCGATCGCGTCCAAAAGCATTTCTACAATGGTGGCATGCTCACAAAGGAAAGGGTTCAATCTGACATCACCGAATTGGCGGAAAGAATATCCAGAACGATTATTCCCGAGTCAGCCAGATGGGGCACCAAAGCGCCCCAACTCTACACACCCAGCTTGTTCCAGTCTTATGTCGATTGGATTGTCGATATCAATGCGGTATCACGCACCAACATCGTGCTGGGACAGATGCGTTCAGCTGGCTTTCTTCCGGACACTGCTGCTCCTGAATTTAATCAGAACGGCGGAGAGATTCCCCCCGACTTTCCACTGCTCATCACTCATACCGATGGTGATCTCTACTACACGACCGATGGGACGGACCCACGACTGGAAGGGAATGGGATCAACCCGACGGCACAACTGGTCGAAGCCAACATCGAGGTCTTTCCGGCCGGCTCATCGTGGAAGTATGACGACTCGGGATCCGAAAATGACAGCGATTGGAAAAACTCACAATTTGACGATACGACCTGGAAGGAAGGCCCGGCCCCCCTCGGTTTTGGAAATATCACCAACACCACGGTCGCGACCCCTGTTAATTCCAGCATTCCGCGAAAGGTCACCGTCTATTTTAGGAAAACCTTTGAGATATCAAACCCAGATTCAATCAGCACCGGATTTATCGACCTTCATGCCGACGGTGGCGCTGTTGTTTACGTGAATGGCACCGAAGTTCTGCGGGACAATATGCCGGTCGGCGTGATCACACCTGAAACGCTCTCAACCTCCGACGGCAACGAAGGCGTTTTTGATACCTTCAGTTTCGATGGAGCCCTGCTATCCGAGGGAGGGAACCTAATCACCGTGGAACTGCACAACCGGTCGGCTGGCAGCAGTGATATGGTCTTTGACCTTAAACTCAGCTATGAAAGCAACAATCGTACCGCGGCCATCCCCATCAACGGAACCCAACAAATTAAGGCACGTGTTCTCAACGAAAATGAATGGAGCGCACTCAACGAAGCGGTATTCATCAGCGACCAACCGGCATCCTCCTCTAATCTCGTCATTTCCGAAATCCACTACAACCCCAGTGATGAGCAAGGAGGTGGCTCCGAGTTTATCGAACTGATGAACATTTCCAAACAAACCATCAGCCTTGCCGGAGTTTCGTTTACCGGGGGGATCACTTTCACCTTCGATAACGCGGCAACTTTGCCTGCCTCTCAGCAAATCGTCCTGGTTTCGGATCCGGCCGCCTTCGCAGCAATCTACGGCAATGACTTTCCGATCGGTGGTGTCTACACCTCAAAGCTCGCAAATAACGGAGAGCGAATCACCCTCGCTGGTGCCGATGGCATCGTAATCCAATCCTTGCGTTTCAACGACAAAAGCCCATGGCCTTCGGCGGCCGACGGATCCGGCTATTCACTCACCCTCGCCTCAGCTCGTAGCAACCCCGATCCATCACTTCCCCAAAACTGGCGAACCAGCCTAGAAATCGGAGGATCCCCTCTCGTCGAAGATTCGTTCCCCCTTGATATTCAGTCCCCCGAAGACCTTCTTTACGCTGTCACGGGATCGGGGGCGCCGCCTGTCCTGACATTTACGAATGGCCAACTGATTTTCGAACACCAACGGCTACACGGCGCCGACTCAGCCACTTTGGTGGTGGAATATTCGACAGATCTTGAGAACTGGAGTTCGGAAGGTCTGACTTTTCTCGACCAAATAAACACCGGTATCGGTAGTTCCGGCCTTACCGGATCAAAGCTTAGCTGGGGCCTACCCTCCAGGCTTGGTCAACGTGTCTTCGCCCGGATTAAAGCGACAATGATAGAATAAGTGCGGGGATTGCATCGGCCATCGGATTGTGCCAATCTGTCGCAGCTTTGAAATCTGCGGTCCTAGATAAGATCCTTTCCCGGCTTGATCAGATCGAGCCGGAGGAAGTACAGGCGCTTCTTTCCAGATTGGTTCGCGAAAAAGGTTTCCTACAAAAGGTCTTCGAAGCCCTCCAAGAGGGCGTCCTCCTTCTCGATACCGCGGGCGGAATCAGCTTCATCAACCATGCCGGTTGTCGTTTTTTCGGAACCACGCCCGAACTTGCCCAAGGTAAACCTTTGGCCGAAGTCGTCCGCGGCGTTGACTGGAGCAACCTGATGCAGTCCAACCGCCGCACGGTGAGCCGTGATCTCGAGGTCTTCTACCCGGAAAACCGCTACTTGAACTTCTACCTCTCTCCGGTAGCCGAAGAAGGTGAAGCCGACCTTGGGCACGTCATGTTGGTTCGGGATGTCACCCGGTCCCGCGAAGAAGCGGAAAAGGAAATGGAGTCCGAAAAGCTCAACGCTCTCACCCTGCTGGCCGCCGGTGTGGCCCATGAAATCGGAAACCCTCTCAATTCCCTTTCACTCCACCTCCAACTGCTCGAGCGCCGTATCCGGGATCTTCCCGAAGGTGACAATAAGCCGCTTCAAAAGCACCTAGGCACGGCCCGCAATGAAATCGGCCGTCTCGACATCATTTTGAAGCAGTTTCTCCAGGCCATGCGCCCCACCAAGCCCGAGCGGGAAACCACGAACCTCCACCGATTACTTGAGGAAAGCCTCCAGGCGCTCAGTCCCGAACTCGAGAACCGTAAGATCCCGGTAAAACTCGATTTGGCAGAAGATCTTCCCTCCCTTGAACTCGATCCCACTCAAATTAAACAAGCGCTCTATAATGTCATTCGCAATGCCTATCAGGCCGTCGAGCAGGGTTCGGGAGAAATCTGGATTCACAGCAAGGTCTCCGACTACGAGGTGTGCCTTTCAATCTCGGACAATGGCAGCGGTATTTCGCCGGAAGCGATGGGGGCAATGTTCGAGCCCTTCCGCACCACCAAAACCAACGGAACCGGACTTGGAATGCTTATCGTTCGTCGCATCCTCCGTGAACATGGCGGAGAACTAGAAGTCGAAAGCGAGGAGGAGGTTGGCACCAAGGTCACGCTTTACTTCCCGCGAACCGACAAACAGGTTCGACTGCTGGAAAACATGCCTCCTATTGAAGTGTAGAAATTTTTTGTGAAGACTCTGCTGATTGTTGACGATGAAAAAGCGACACGCGATGCGCTAAGAATGGCTCTCGAGGATAGCTTTGACTGCTACGTCGCTGCTGATCTCAAACAAGCCATTCAGGTGCTCAATTCCGAAGACGTTGACCTCCTCCTCACAGATCTTCGTCTCGGCGCAGATTCCGGGATGGAGGTGCTCGATTCCGCTCTGGCCCTTCCCCATCCGCCGGTCTCGCTCATGATGACCGCCTATGGCTCGGTCAACACTGCAGTGGAAGCGATGCGGCGGGGAGCCTGGCACTTTGTAACAAAGCCACTGAATCTCGATGAAGTGGAGCTGCTCTTGAAGCGGGCTGTTCGCAACCGAACGCTGGAAAAGGAAAACGTCAAGCTGGTCGCCGAAAATGAAACGCTCAAGGAAAGCAAGGCCAGAGCGTCGCATGGTCTCGGGCGCCTGATTGGACGATCCCCCCAAATGGCCAAAGTTGCCGCCAAGATCGAACAAATCGCTCCGACCCGCGCAACCGTTCTCATTGAGGGAGAATCCGGAACAGGCAAGGAAGTGGTCGCACACACCCTCCACGACCTTTCCGGGCGCCCAGGGGAAAAATTTATGGCAGTAAATTGCGCCGCCCTTTCCTCCCAGCTTCTTGAAAGCGAACTATTTGGTCACGAAAAGGGTTCCTTCACCGGAGCCTCGCAACGTCGGGTGGGAAGATTTGAACAAGCTAACGGCGGGACTCTCTTCCTGGATGAGATCGGAGAAATCGACGCTCAAACCCAGGTCAAACTACTCCGGGCACTTTCCGAACGAACCATCGAGCGGGTTGGCTCAAACTCCCCGATTAAAGTCGATGTTCGCATCATTACTGCGACCAACCGTCGGCTGGCGGAGATGGTTGAGGAAGGAACCTTCCGCGAGGATCTTTACTTTAGACTTAATGTTTTGGGCATCATCATGCCGCCCCTCCGTGAGCGAAAAGAGGACGTCGTTCTGCTCGCAAATTCGTTTCTATCGGAATTTGCCCGTGAAAACGGTCGCCCTGAGAAGCCTCTCACGGAAGCAGCAATGACCTGCCTGCTGGGATACAACTGGCCTGGAAATGTTCGGGAGCTTCGGACCGCCATCGAACATGCCGTGGTAATGTCGAATCAGGATGTCCTCGATATTCAGCACCTCCCGGACTTCGTGACAGGAGGTGGGCACCACTTCGAATCATCTTCACTAAAAAACACCCTTGCTCCCAAGGAAGAATTCAACTTGCATGCCCTTGAGCAACGGGCGATTCAAGGCGCACTGCGGGTCACGGACGGAAATCGGACGAAAGCCGCAGAACTACTTGGAGTCAGCCGGCGCACCCTTCAAAGAAAACTTCGCGCCATTACGCTTATTGATCCACACACATCATGACTAGTTCCAATAAAGTCGGCGGCTTCGACAGCGCCGTGCTGATTCGTCGCCTCCTCTTCTTTGTTCTCCTTTTTGGATTGGTATTTTTTTATCTGATCCTGACGTTCAAAGGTCTCACCTCGGCCAAGGGAATCGAACAGGCTCAAATTGGCCGTGAAATTGCCCGGGGCAACAACTCAACCACAAAGGTCATTCGTCCCGCTGCAGTTTGGCAGGCGGAAAAAAATGAAAAGGAGGAAATTGACCTCAGTGCTTTTCATGACACCTACCATTCTCCCCTAAACCCTTACGTTTACGGGGCTGTATTGAAAGCTGTCGGAGGAGATGACTTCAAAAAATTCCAAATGAAAGAGGACAAGAACACGGTTTACGCCCTCGATCGCGTGATCTCAGCCGTCTCAGTAATCCTATTTCTCGTTGCCGTAGGTATCAATTACCTACTTATCTCGCGGATTTTCGACGTCAAAATCGCAGGAGTTACCGCTCTCCTCATGATTCTCAGCGAACTGATGTGGCAATTTACCCAGACCGGGCTGCCCCAGATGCTCATGCTCCTGCTTTTTTCCTGTGCGCTTTTCTTCATATACCGGACGTTGGAGGCCTCGATCGAGAATCGCGCCGCCACCGGCTCGATCCTAACTGCCGCGGTCTTTCTTTCACTTCTAGCTCTTTCCCACTGGCTGACCATTTGGATCACCTTGGGCTTCGTCATTTATGCCGCCTTCTTTTTCCGTCCCAAGGGGATTTCCGGCTTTATAATTCTGGGAGTGCTTCTTGTCTTTAACCTCTACTTCATCGGCAAAAACATGGAGTGGACCGGAAATCCCGGAGGAACTGCATTTTTGACTCTCTACGGAGGACTCAGTGAATCAGAGGCAGGAATCATGCGGACCAGCGATCCGGGCGAGCAAACCTACCAAATCGTCTATAATCTTAATTCTTTCCTGATTAACACTGCTGCCAACATGCTACGTCAGGTCAATGAACTTTATAATAACCTCGGCGCCATCCTGGTGGCACCGCTCTTCTTCTTTGCACTTCTCCACCCATTCAAACGCGAAGCAATCGCCAAGTTCCGTTGGATTGTTCTTCTGATGTGGATTATGGGCGCTCTGGGAATGGCTACTTTTGGACTTTCGTATAGCGCGCTCGACGCGAACCAACTCCACGTCCTTTTCGCTCCGGTCATGACCGCTTATGGTTTGGCATTCGTCTCTATCCTGTGGGCACGGATCGACCTGCCGGCCGGGAGCGCCCTGATGCGATATGGCCACTTCGTTATCGTCGTTCTCATCAGTGCGGGCCCCTTGATCTTGACGATTCCCCGGGGCCTAACCCAGGCCATCGCAACGCAGGACCGTGCCAAAGCCGTCTGGCCCCCCTATTGGCCTCCGGTCTTTAGCAAGACTCTTCATGATGCCACCACGGAGAACGAGATCATCTTCTCGGATCAACCGTGGGCGGTTGCCTGGTATGCGGATAGGATCTCGGTTTGGCTTCCAAGAAAAATCGAAGAATTCGAAGACCTTGAGCTTCTTGTAGATGATCAGGAACTCTCGGTTGCGGGCATCGTTATCACCCCCATGTCGTTTCAGGAGAGCGTTCTTTACAGCCCGACACCCTTCGGCTTACGGGAGGACTTTTCGCCCCTCATGCTGGACGGCCCGGCCCGCGGCGCGACGGATGGAGCACTTCGGGCAGGAGGTCTACCAATGATGACCAGTGGCCTTTCCCAAGTGATGTCCAAATATCCGGAAGTCAACGACATCTTCCAAAACAGGATTTACTTCTACTCCAAGAAGCGCCTTTTCACCAGGTAACCCTGGCGCAATCCGTCACAGTAAATGGCTGCCAAGAAAAAAAACTCCGCTAAACGTGTCACCGGCTCCTTCGAGGAGGCCGCAGACGAGCTGGAAGAAATCACCAGACGACTTGAAGACGAACCCTCGTCGCTTACAAAATTGCTCGAAGACTTCGAAAGAGGCCAAGCCCTCTTGAGCTATTGCCAAAAGACTTTACTTTCCGCAAGGAAACGCCTCAACCTCATTGAGGCAAAAATTCAGACGGAAGAAAACGACGAGGATTCAGAGGAATCTTCCAAAGAACCTTCCGACACACTCGATGACGATGTCAGACTCTTCTAGCACACCCCTTCTCGACACAATCCAAGGCCCGGACGATCTCAGAAAGATCGAGGCGGAAAAACTTTCTTCGCTTGCAGAAGAGATTCGTGAAACACTGATTAATTCCCTATCAAATACCGGAGGACATCTGGGCCCCAACCTTGGAGTGGTTGAGTTAACGATCGCGATGCACCGGGTCTTTGACTCGCCCGAGGATAAGTTTCTCTTCGATGTCTCGCACCAGGGATACGTTCACAAAATGCTCACCGGGCGTGCCAAGCAGATTGGCAGCATCAGGCAATACGAGGGCCTCAATGGCTTCCTACTCCGCACGGAATCAGAGCACGACTGTTATGGTGCGGGGCACGCCGGCACCGCACTTTCAGCCGCGCTAGGAATGGCTTCAGCCAGAGACTTGAAGGGTGAAGACAATCATGTCGTGGCCGTCGCTGGTGATGCTGCTTTCACCTGTGGCCCAACCCTCGAGGCTCTCAATAACATTGCCGAGGCAACGGACCGTTGCATCGTCGTCCTCAACGACAATGAGTGGTCGATCGACAAAAACGTCGGGGCGATTGCCAAGTATTTCAACACCCTCCAAACGCACCCAGCCTACAACGATATTCGAGCCAAGGCCGCTTCACTTGTTGAAAAAGTGGCCGGACCGGGCGCCCGAAAATTTGCCCAGAAGATTGAGCGCAATGCCAAAAACATGATCATGCCCAACGTTCTCTTTGAGAAATTCGGCATGCGATACTATGGACCAATCGACGGTCACGATCTCCCTTCTCTGATCAAAAGCTTCGAACATCTCAAGGAGCAGGACGAGCCGGTCATTCTTCACATCATAACCGAAAAAGGGCGCGGCTATCAGCCTGCTCTCGATAAGCCGGGGAAATTTCACGGTCTCGGGCCTTACAACGTCGAAGATGGATCCACCGCATCGGGAGCTCCCACCTTTTCCGAACTCTTCGGCCGCGCTGTCACCGACTTCGCAAAAGAAGATCAGACAATCACGGCAATCACCGCCGCAATGCCCGGCGGAACAAAACTGGAGACCTTTAAAGCCGAGATTCCAGAGCGCTATTTCGACGTCGGCATCGCAGAGGAGCACGCCGCCCTCTTCGCGTGCGGCCACGCCACACAGGGTCTCAAACCTTTCCTTGCGATCTACTCAACCTTCATGCAACGGGCCTATGACATGATTCTTCATGACATGGCCCTCCAGAACCTTTCCGTCCGTTTGTGTATGGATCGGGGTGGGCTTTCAGGCGATGATGGCCCGACCCACCACGGTCTTTTTGACATTGGGTATCTTCGCCATGTCCCCGGCCTCGTCCACATGCAGCCAAAGGATGAAGATGAATTCATCGACATGCTTTGGACTATGGCAAACTACGAGGACGGCCCGATCGCCATCCGCTACCCGCGGGGAAACGGACCAGGTGCCACCATCAAGGAGGAACCCGAACTCCTCACCATCGGTGAGGCAGAGGTCCTCCAGGAAGGAACCGACGTCTGCCTCATCCCTCTGGGGACCATGATGGAGCTCGCCCTCGAAACCAGGGAAAAGCTCGAAGCGAGTGGCTACAGCGTCTCCCTCATCAACCCCCGCTGGATTAAGCCTCTCGATGCCCGCACCATCACCAAACTTGCAGCCGACTCCAAAGTCGTCTGCACCTTTGAGGATCACGTTCTCTACAATGGTTTTGGACTTTCGATTATCGAGCTTCTCCACGATGAAGTCATCGATACTCCCGTCGAGCGAATCGGCTGGCCCGATGAATTTGTCGAACATGGAAAACCCGACATTCTCCGTGCAAAACATGGCTTGACCTCGGAAGCCGCCATCGACAAAGTCCTGCCCCATCTCGAAGCAAAGTAGTCTCGGACTTTCGGACTCGGCTTCTGGCAGCCCCCTTTCGAAAGCGGGAGGGCTGATTCATGCCACTCCGGGGCAATTCAAAACTGGAAAAACAAGCCGTCGGGAATAGAGCCTTTCAGAGCATCTCTGCCGCTGGTCCGGGCTAACCGGAACCTCTGCTCCAAACATTTATTGAATCGCCCACAGATGCTTGGCACCTCGAAGAACAAGCTTTCCGTCCACGAAGATAGGCGATGCGATCAAGGGCTCGCCCATCTTGTTCTCCTTAACTTCGCCCAGCCCCTTTTTGCTGACCTTGGCCATGAAAACCACCCCGTCCTCGCGAGGCATGCAAAGCTGGTCTCCCACCAAAATCGGAGATGCGTAATAGGTGCTCGCCGACTTTGGAAGCTTCCCTTCCCAAATCTTCTCGCCTGTCTTGGCATTGAAGCAGGTCACCTGGCCGCGGCTCTTACCACGATCGACAATCTGGTAAACGAGGCCGTCGTGCCCGACCAGACTTGCAGCATCAGTGGTATCGATCTTTTTTCTCCAGAGAACATTACTCCTGGTCACATCCCCTTTACCTCCCAGCTCAACTCCCATGAGGTATTCGCCGCGCCCATGCGGCACCACCACCACTCCATCTGTTACCACCGAAGAAGCAATCGTCCGCCACATTCCTTTCCCCTCGGGATTAATTCCTCCCGAAAACCAAATCTCCTCGCCGGTCTTGGCATTGTGGCCGGTGAGGTGATCCGCGCCAAAGCTTACCACGGTATCAACCCCGTCAACTTTCACCAGATGCGGTGAGGTGTAGCTGTCTCCCGACTCCTTGGCTGTCTCGAACTTTCGATCGGTCTTCCAGTTCTCTTTTCCTGACTTCAAATCAAAGGAAACGAGGTAGGAATTTCCTTCGGTCTGCATCACAACGATGATGACGCTGTCCTCATAAAGCAAAGGAGAAGTCCCCTGATCCCACCATAGTTTGTCTTCTCCGTAGAGTTCGTGAAGATCCTTTTCCCAAAGCTTCCTGCCATCCGACGAACAGGCAACCACCCGGCCGGACTTGAAATACCCCACTACCGTTTCACCATCAGTCACCGGAGATGAATTCGCGCCACTTCCAACTCTCTGGCCTCGTCCAGGGGTCTGATCCCCATAAGCCTGCCGCCATTTTTCTTTTCCAGTCAGATCGTAGGCAATCAGTGAATCCTTTCCTTCTATCGGCGAAGTCAAATAAAGCATTCCCTTCGAAACCACCGGTGTGGAGCAGGCCCTTCCGGGAAGTTCGGTCTTCCAAACAACGCTCTTGCCATCAGCCGCGAACTCCATGGGCATTTTCCCTTCGGCCACCGCGCCGTTTCCGTTTGGCCCCCGCCAATCGGGCCATTGCGCGTTCAAAGGCAAGCCGATGAGCCCCGCGATCGCTACACTGATTACACTCTCCATTGTCATTACGGGGATTCTAGCGGATAATTTCACACTCTTCCAAGTCTCAAAAAGCCACCTTTCTTAAAAAGAATCGGCCCTTCGAACCGTTTCCTTCACAGAAACTTCAACTTGATCCCAATTTCTCAGAGAAGGATCAAAAGTGAAGTCGCTCTTTCCCCAGACAGTGCTACCGTCCAGCCACATAAATTCAGACCATCAGCATTCCTTTATGACTCCAGAAGAATTATCAACCGCCATTCAAGAGCGTTCCGCATTTGTGACACCTCTCCGTCAGGAGATCGGACGAGTACTCATCGGCCAGGATAACCTCGTCGACCGCATGCTTATTTGCCTCCTGACCGGAAATCACCTTCTTGTGGAAGGACTACCAGGACTGGCCAAAACCCTCGCGGTGAATACCCTGGCCCAAACCCTTCATGCCCAATTCGGCCGAATTCAGTTCACACCAGACCTCCTGCCGGCCGACGTAATCGGAACTCATATTTACAATCCAGGCACCCAGGAATTCAAAGCGAAAGAGGGTCCCGTCTTCACCAACCTCCTTCTCGCAGACGAAATCAACCGCGCTCCCGCCAAGGTTCAGTCGGCCCTTCTCGAGGCCATGCAGGAGAAGCAGGTCACCCTTGGGGGACAAACCCGTGCACTTCCTAATCCCTTTCTCGTGATGGCTACTCAAAACCCGCTTGATCAGGAAGGCACCTACCCTCTCCCCGAGGCTCAAATGGACCGCTTCATGATGAAGGTCATCGTCGAGTATCCAAAACGTGACGAGGAGCGCGAGGTGCTTCGCCGCATGTCCTCCACTGTCATAGTCCCTAGCGCAGCAGTCGTCACCAGCCTGGAATCCATTACCTCCGCCCGCGGACTCATTAACGAGATTCACGTGGATTCCAAAATCGAAGACTATATTTTGGATATCGTCTTCTCCACCCGCGCCGAAGGTCGCCTCCAACTCTCCGAACGTCAGGCTGGCCTTGACCTCTCGGCTTTCGATCCTCTCGTCACCGCTGGAGCCTCACCTCGTGCAACCATTCAGCTCGTCCGGGGTGCACGCTGCATGGCCTTCCTCGAAGGGCGCGCCCATGTGCTCCCGGAAGATGTCAAATCCATTACCGCCGACATTCTGCGCCACCGCATCATTCCGAGCTATGAGGCCCAGGCAGAAGACATGAGCGCTGACACCATAATCAATCAACTTCTGGACACCCTTCGCACTCCGTAACATTCCATGCTGGCTTCAGAGTTAATGGAAAAAGTGCGCCGGATTGAAATCCGGAGCCGACGTATAGTAAAGAATATGACCGCAGGCGCCTGGCATGCCTCTTTCAAAGGGCGCGGCATTGAGTTTGCCGAAATCCGCGAATATCAGGAAGGTGATGAAATGCGCGCCATCGACTGGAATGTCTCGGCCCGACTCGGCTCTCCATTCATTAAACTCTTCACCGAAGAACGTGAACAAAACGTCTTCTTTCTCGTCGATCGCTCCGCTTCCGGTCAATTCGGCTCCGGCGTGACCACCAAAGCGGAATACACCGCCGAAGTCGCCGCCGTTCTGGCGTTTTCAGCGACCTTGAACAAAGACAAGGTCGGGCTGCTCCTCTACTCCGATCAGGAGGAACTGCAACTCGATCCCGGACGCGGACACCGCCACGTCCTCCGCATGATTCGCGAACTCCTCGCCTTTGAGCCGGAATCTCCCCACACCGATCTCGCAGGCGGGATCGAACACCTCCTCAAGACGACTCTTAAAAAGTCCATCGTCTTCATTCTCAGCGACCTCATCACGCCGGCCTTCGATAAACCTTTGCGCGCCCTCGCCCGTAAGCACGAAGTGATCCTAATCCATATTTCCGATCCCATCGAGCGCTCGCTTCCTGATATTCCAGCCCTCTCGATTAGTGATCTTGAAACCGGCCAAGTGACGCGCCTCACAAAAAAAGACGCCCGCGCACTGGAAGCCCGCAACACCGCCACGGCTGAGAGTGCTGCATCAATGTGTCGACGAGCCGGAATCGATTACGTGCCGCTCGACACCGCCACTGACTACCTTCCTGCTATCATCGCGCTTTTCCAAAGGCGAATCTCCCGTCGATGAAATCTCTGCTGACCGTCCTGAAAATAACCCTCCTGGTGATCTTCCTCGCAGGGGTGGGCTTTGGCTATCTCTTCTTCCGGGTCTGGCAAAAAAACGAGCGGCCCAAGGTGACTTCGAGTTCGTGGACAGAAACCGAGATCCTCCTGGGCCACGCCTCAGTTCTCGAACTGGAAATCGAATCACCATGGCATCGCGAAGTCATTCCTCTTCCCCAGTCTTATCCAGAGTCCCTCGTTCCGGCCCTCGATCAAGCAGAGTTCAAAAAGGGTAAGCTCAGCCCGCTTGGAACGCGGGAGTGGACCATCCGCGTTCCTTTCGTCGCAACCAACACCAAGGACCTCGAGGGTGCAACCGCATCATTTCCGCTTAAAAGAACAAAGCGGGTTTCACCCACGACCGTAAACCTCACTCTTCCTCCCTTGAGTGTCATCACTCCGGAAGAAATTCCGGAAGACCCTCGCGTCCCGAGCGACTTCCTTACCGAAGAGGAAACAGCGGAAGCCTCGCCGAAGGGAGCCATTCCGCCAGTTGAAAAATCAAACCTTTGGATCTGGTCACTGGGAGCACTAATCATGATCCCGCTCGTCATCTATCTGCTCAAGCGCACCGGTATCATCAAGACGACCCCGCCATGGGAAAAGGCGCTTGAAAACCTCTCAAAGCTCGACCCTCGAAGCTCACAAGTCGCTTTTTATTCCAAACTCACTGATATTCTGAAACAATATACGTCGGAACGCTTCTCAATCCGCGGGCGCTCCAAAACCTCTGCTGAATTCCTTCAAATTCTCAAACACCACCCGTTAATCCCCAATGTCTACCTGGAACAACTTGAGGCCTTTGCCCATCTTGCGGATGAGGTAAAGTTCGCCGACCACACTCCTGATTCCACTGAGGCTCCGAGATCGCTTGAGCTCATCAAAAAGTTCGTCAACGATACCACACCCGAGCCCGAAGAGACAAAAAGCAAAACGTAACCCGGTTAGAAATTCGCTGGTTCGTAGTGAGGATCATCGTCGGCCATCTCAACAGAGACCAACGCACTGGCGCTATCAATCATTTTGGCACAAGCAGGGCTTAGATGACGGAGCCGAATCCTTTTCCCAGTAGTCTTGTATCGTTCGGTGAGAGCATTGAGCGCTTCCAGGCTCGAGAAGTCGGCCACACGGGCTTCTTTAAAATCGATAATCACTTCGTCGGGATCATTGGAGGGAACCAAGCGTTCTGCAAACTCCCGAACCGAACCAAAGTAGAGCACCCCTTGAAGGTTGTAAATCCGAACACCCTCCTGACTGTCATCAGGACGCAATCGAACGTGCTTCGCGCTCTCCCAGGCGAAAACGAGTGCGGACAGAATCACACCCACGAAGACCGCCAACGCGAGATTATCCGTCAAAACAGTGATGACGGTTACCGCTACAATCACGAAAATATCGTGAAATGGAACCTTACCCCAGGTTTTCAAAGTCGCCCATTCGAAGGTCCCGATGACCACCATAAACATCACTCCGACCAAGGCCGCAACCGGGATATGAATGATCACCGGTCCACCAAACATGATAAATATCGCAAGAGCCAGGGCTGCCACAATTCCAGACCAACGCCCGCGACCACCTGATTTAATGTTGATCAAACTTTGACCAATCATAGCGCATCCTCCCATTCCACCGAAAAGCCCCGAAAGAAAGTTTGCCGACCCCTGGGCCAGACATTCACGGTTCCCCTGACCGCGGGTCTCCGTGAGATCATCAATCAATTGCAAAGTCATCAGAGACTCCACAATGCCAACCATGGCAGCGGAAAATGCAGTTCCAAAAATGAGCATGATTGTGGTTTTGTCCCAAACGATATCACCCGGCCAAACGAGCGGTGGAAAACTGCCTTTAAGCTGCCCGTTTCCTCCTTGCCCCCTGAGGACATCCTCAATGGTCTTGGTGTCAAACAAGCCAAAGTAGCTTGCACATCCCAATGCTACGATTGCCACCAAAATTGAAGGAATGGCACTGGTCAACTTGGGAAGAAAATGAATCACAGCCATCGTGATCGCAGTAAGAATCGACATGGTAACGAGCTCATTTTCCGGCAGCCACTCTCTGTTTGCATCTTGAAAAGATCCGAACTGCGCCAGCAAAATCACAATCGCGAGACCATTAACAAATCCCATCATGACCGGATGAGGGACCAGACGGATAAAGCGCCCGAGTTTTAAAACCCCAAATATGATCTGGATCAGCCCGGCAATCATGATCGCCGCAAAAAGATACTGCAGTCCCAAATCATCGACGCCTCTCTCGGCACCCACCTGATCTCCAGCCTGAACCAATTTCCCGACAACCACCGCGATCGCTCCCGTCGCCCCCGAAATCATGCCCGGTCGCCCGCCAAAGGACGCCGTAATGAACCCCATGAAAACAGCAGCCCAAAGACCAACCAGTGGGTTCACCCCTGCAATAAAGGAAAAGGCAATTGCCTCCGGAACCAAAGCCAGAGCAACCGTCAGGCCCGAAAGGGTGTCATCTTTCCAATTGCCGTTGCGCTTGCGAATCAGTTTAAAAATCATGGTTCAGAGAAGTTGTATGGCCGCAGGCCTTGTCCGACAGCCATCAGGGCCTCGGGCCTTACCCCTGACCTCCCTTTTTGGCAATCCCTTTCCCGGTTGGTCCAAGATCACCCCCGGGCATTTCACCCTAAAAAATTCATCACAAGCAAACGCCCAATTCATCAGCTCCCGATTTTCCCGCGAAATCCAGTCTCTTCGGCGGAGCCACCTTCACCTTTCCCCGCATCGCTCCTTCCACCCCGCTTCCCTTAGAGCAACCGCCCTTCGCTCACTTTTACAACCTCGAGGACAAGCTCACCCTGCTGCCACCAATCCAAGTTTGTAGTCGTGATGAGTTTCTGGGAATCTGCAGGCAAAAGATTCATGAGCGCATTTCGGCGGCTGGGATCGAGCTCACCAAAGATGTCATCAATGAGGTAAATCGGCGACCGATTCCCCAACTCCCGAAGAATTTCTCCCTGCCCCAACTTCAACGCCAGCGCCACCGTCCTCTGCTGGCCCTCGCTCCCAAAATCCTTGGCTTTTCTCCCTCCGATCTCAAGTTTGACTTCATCCCGGTGGGGACCGGCCAAGGTCACTCCCCTCCGTGTTTCGGAATCCTCCACCTCCTTAAACGCGGCTTCAAGATCACCCTTGGAGCGATCCTGATAAGTAATCCCCAGCTCTTCATCGCGACCACTGATCGACTTCTGATTCGCTTCGACACACGGCCTGAGTCGCTCGCAAAGCTCTTGTCGCAGCCGAATCATTTCCGAACCATGCTCAATAAGCATCTGCGTGTAAGCAGCAACCACCCCTTCACGCGCCGAGTAGGATTTGAGATACTTGTTTCGCGCTGCCAGTGCCTTTCGGTAACGACCCCAGTGACGTCGGTACTCAGAATCAATTTGCGTCGCGATAAAATCCAAAAAGCGACGCCGACTCTCGCCGCCTCCGCGCACGAGATCAAGATCCTCGTTTCCTATCCAAACCACCAGTCCGCTCTCCGAAAGATAGTCTCGACGAGCCACCACGTTTTCTCCATCGACCCGCAATGCCAGTCCCTTTCGATCCCCACGCACTTGCAAGGTTCGCCCCCACGCGTCTCCGGCAATCCCAAAGTCATCGCTCCCTTCACGAATCAACTGCCGGGTTTGACGGGCCCTTGGTGATTGGAGACGAAGAAGCAAACAGACGGCCTCGAGCAAGGATGTTTTTCCCTGGGCATTTTTGCCAAGAAAGATTTTCCCCGCTCCCGTAAGCTTGAGAGATGCCTGCTCAAAGCATCGAAAATTCATCAGGCGCAGGCTGTCGATCACGCCCTAAGATTGCGGGCAAACCGCCTCAAGCAGCAAGATCTTTCCCTAGGCATTCTCGCCCAAAAAAATCCGGCCATCCTTTTCAAGCGACAGGAAGCCCGGCGGGACGCCGGTAATCCTTGAGAGCTGGTACCAGAAAAGATCGTTCGAGAGCTCAGGCAGACTTGACGAACGATCACACCCACCGCCACCCGGTCACGACTCCAGCCACCTTCTTTTTCCCAGCAACCCCACCAGGCCCACGACCAGCAGGAGGACAGCCTTGGGCCCGGAATCGCTCCGGCCCGGATTCCCACTCACGGCTCGGTCTCTCTGGCCAGCGATGAGATGATCAGGCCGCTATTACTAATCCCTTCGCGTCCAGCACATCCGAAATGGCGTTCTCCGGCGATATCAAACTCAGATCCCAGATAAGCAAGCGATTGTTCAAGGAACTGGACCTCTACATACTTTCATCATTGTTCGATGTGAAAACAAGACTTCTTTGAGTAACATCGGAGGAAGTTAAAAACTGGAGACCAGGATTCTCCAACGACAGGGAAATGTGAGTCATCTCTTCAAGGGGAGCTGGTTCGTTTCCTGAGATTGCCAATTGCAGTCGGAATACAAATCTGGTCGAGTCCGCCCCACAGGAAGATCCAACGTTCATGCTACTCACCGTGGTTCCGACATTCCAATCGACGATGCCATCTTGATTCACATCGATTACAGCCGAACTGTTTCCGAATGGCCCACCGGTGGCCGATCCGAAACGGAGATTTGTCATTCGGTGAATGATTGCTCCCGGAGCCGCGCTCGTAGCGAACAACCAAGGGCAAATAAAAAAATCGTCATTATTTAGTTGGAGTTGGGTGGGGTGACTTTTTTGGTCCGATAGAAGAGAGCATCTATGAGCGGCTCTCTGCATCCTGATCCTCGAATCCTACTATCGTTGGAACCCACTGACTTTGGAGTCGATCAGGCCTGATCCCTACCCGATCCAGGATTGATCCAGCAACACCTTCAAACGGTCTTGATCGGACGTCGAGGTCTTCGCAATGAAGCCCTTGTTATGGGCAAAGTGAACGTCTGCTTCTTCGCCGACCCTGGTGAATTCCATACGTTTGTCATCGTTGAATCTCGATAACCCATACCCCTCGCCCCTGCTATCCGGATAGACCAAAGCCACGACTTCCTCCTCAAGCCCAATCTCTTCCACGTAGCGCCCCATGCCCATCGAGGTCTCATCGGGAAGCGGATCCGTGCGAGGTAAAAAGAGCGCCTTTTTTCCGCCTTCAAGATTCCAGATCTCAGTGTGCTCGGCAATAAAGGAAAGTCGCGCCTTCATCCCACGAACAAAGCTTATCAGATCTTCACCGACCATCTTCATCACTTCGTAGATTGGCTGTCCCGGCTGGTGCTCGTTCGAGGCTGCGAAGCGACGCAGTAAAGTTATATCCACGGGTGAATTCAATTTCGCCATGGCATCACGCTCCACTCCAAGCCACTTGGCAGTGTCATTGGGGCCACGGGTGTCGATGTATTCCGCCACCTCCAGCCAGTCACAAAACTTGCGTGTTTCGTCATAGAGCCCCAAGTGCTTCAGCACCAAACTGAGTGCGCAGAGCGGCTCGGCATCGCGGGGAAACTGATGGTGATCAAAGTTCATCCTCGACTCGTCCCACTCCAAACCTACATCCACCACCGCAATCGTGGCATCAGCAAGATCATCCCCGCTTGGTTCGCGCCTAAAAATGGGAACCCCATGCTCCGCGATCAGAAGTGCGCATGCCAGAAAATCATCTTTATGAGCTCCACCGGGGTGAACTACGATTTGTCGAATCATGAGATGGGGGTAACCTCTCCCGTAGCGGTTCTCAATCACGAATGAAGATCTCCGTCATCATCCCCGCCCACAATGAAGAGGAATACCTCCCCGGCGGGCTGGACGCGGTTGCCAAAGCAGCCGAAATCTGTCCCAGCGAAGTCGAAGTCGTAGTAGTCCTAAATCGTTGCACCGACCGGACCGAAGAGATTGCCCGAAACGCCGGCGCCGTCGTCGCTCGTGAAAAAGCTAAAAACCTTGCGCGGATTCGCAACGCCGGATTCAAGGCCTCAAGCGGAGACATCATCGTCACCGTCGATGCCGACTCTCGCCTGCACCCGCACTTCCTCAGAATCGTTGTCGATAAGCTGAAGAAAGACATCATTGGCGGCGGAGCCTTTGTGCTCCCTGAACGTTGGTCCCTGGGAATTATTTGCAGCGGTTTCATGGCCATACCATATCTCGCCAAATACCGGCTCTCTTTCGCCGCCTTCTGGACCACTCGCGAAGCTTTTAAGGCCATCGGGGGCTTTAACCCTGAATTTGTCACGATAGAGGATGTCGACTTCGCAGTTCGACTCCGCGATTACGGAAAAACCATTGGCAAAAAATGGGGGACCGTTTGGAGCGCACCCCTCGTCACCTCGTGCCGGAAGTTCGATCAATATGGCGACTGGCACCTCGTTCGGGATCGTAATTTCCTCAAGCGAGTCTTCGATGGCGGCGACGAGGAAATCGCCAACGAGTATTGGTATGATCAGCGCGACTGATCTTCATTCCGCTCAAAACAAGTCACCACCGACTGACGTCCAATTACCACCAAAGTAAAAATGCCCAGTGCCGTCCCGAGCGGAAAACTGATACAATTGAATCCAGCCACGACCATCGAAAAAGTCCGGCTCTTCCGCTGCGATATGGCCCGTGCAGCCAAGAAATTGAGGATGAGGTATATGATCAGGAAAACCGCACCGATGGCGTAGAAAACGATGAAAAGGCTGCCAAACTCAGAAAAAAATTCCTCGCCCTTACCATTGACCTCCGGTGGTCGGACCCGCTCGATTGGGACAACTTCTCCATCGGTCCGAAGAGTTTCAACCTCCCTCTTTTCAGAGACCTTGGGTTCATACTTTTGAGTTTTTTCAATGACTTGGAAAACCGACTGCATGATAAAATAATGCAGTCCGAGAAACGCCAAACCGGCAGCTTGTAAGCCCATGTAGATGTAATGGAAGACCACCAACAGCCTGAGCTGGTCAATGTCGCGCGGATCTTCCGGCATGGGCGGCGGGTCCATCTTCCTAGGAGTCCAGCTTCAAGGCCGCTTTTTGAGCAGCGTTTTTCGGCCCTTCCGACTTGTCAGCCTCGCTGGTGAGGCGCATTCCAACAGGCTTGGAAACACCAAACTCTTCCATGGTGACTCCATACATGACATCGGCACGTTCCATGGTCCGTTTGGAGTGAGTGACAATAATGAACTGGCTTTGATCAATGAAAGCATCGAGCACCTTGAGGAAGCGGCCAATGTTTGACTCATCTAGCGGGGCATCAAGTTCGTCCAAAACACAGAACGGACTCGGCTTGACCATGTAGATCGAGAAAAGCAAGGCCACCGCCGTCATGGACCGTTCTCCGCCCGACATGAGCGAGATCGATTGCAACTTCTTCCCCGGAGGCTTGGCAATCACTTCAATACCGCACTCAAGTGGATCGCTCTCATCCTGAAGGATCAGATCCGCTGTCGCCTTCTCACCAAAGAGTCGCTTGAACATTGATTTGAAGTTCTTGCTCACCGCATGGAAGGTTTCCGCAAAGAGACGCTCCGACTCGGTGTTAATGCGATCAATGATCTCGAGCAACTTCTCTTTGGAGTTCACCAGGTCATCATGCTGATTTCTGGTGAAATTGTGGCGTTCCTCAAGCTCATCAAATTCCTCGATGGCATCCAGATTCACCGGACCCATGGAATCGAGGCGACGCTTCAAGTCGGCCACAATCGCTTCCACAAACTCCCAATCCGGGCCCTCACCTTCAAGAAGCTCCATGACGACCTCGTCTTCGACAAGATCATCCGACTCGGTCTTCGCACCAGCTTCAATTTGTTCATCGAGCACCTCTTCACCATCGACACTCGCCTGAACGCCGAATGCCTGACGCCGTCTCCCCTTCTTCTCAACTTCCTTGCGATCATTGATGCAAGCGATCAGAACGTGAGCATCAGGGCGGAAGCGGGCGAGATCAACCTGGTGTCGCTCCATCGTGGAATTGACCAGGTTCTCAAGTCGCAGATCGAGCTTGGTGCACGCGACCTCCTCCTTGCTGATCTGATTCAGGACCTTGCTCTGCTTGCTACGTATCTCGGAGAAAGCGGCTTCGGCCTCTTCAATCCCTCTTGCCAAACCTTTTCGCTGTTCGTCGGCATGACTGAGTTCCTCGGTAAGATTTGCGACCTCCTCGCGATAGCCTTCCATCTCCTGAACCAAGGTTTCGTTCTCACTGTCACCTTTTGTGATTCGCTCGCGGGCCGCCGAAATCTCGCTTTTTCGCCGCTCGTTCAACTCGGCCAATTCACGAATTCGCCGGCTCATGGGGTCCTGCTCGCGGGCCGCAGAATCACGAGCCTGTTTCTCAACAGCTAGGGCAGTCCGCGCTTCGCTGAGTTGTTCGCGGGATTCATTCTCTCGCCTGATGGCCTCCTCGGCCCGGGCGGAGAGCTTGCGGGAATCATCCTCCAGTGCGGTCAATCGTTCACGGGCCCGGGTCAGCTCATTCTCAAGTGCGGAACGGCTGTCAGTTGCGGTCTTCTCACGACCACCCAACTCCTCGCGCTCCCACTTGTTGTTGGCCACTTTAGATTCAATCGAATCGGCCTCACGCTTGGCCAGCTTCAACTGCCCTTGCAAGGTGGATTCCTCAACGCGATGCCGCTGCAAACGATCCTTGGCTTGTTCCAACTCTTCGCGGAGCTCCTTGGTACGGGATTCGCAATCGAGAATCTTTTGTTCGGCCGCCTTCTCCTCGTCAGCCAACTTCCTGACCTCAATGACGAGTGCCTCGATCTCGTTCCGGCGCTTGAGAAGCGAGCCGTCTTTTCCGCCGCTTGATCCACCACGGAGAATTCCTTCCGGGGTAAGAATCTCGCCAACTCCGGTAACAAATGTAAGATCAGGATAATCCTTGCGCAGCCTCAACGCAGTGGCGCGATCCGGCACGATAAGAACTCGGGAAAGGAGTCGCTCCATGAGACCCGTGAACCTCGCGTCCACCGTGACCACGTCGAGGGCCCACGCTGACGCACTTTCGGGAAGGGCTTCAATTTGGCTCCCCTTCGCGACGGGCAGGAGACTCTCAGGAAGAATCGCGGCAGTGCCTTTCTTACCATCAATAAGACGCTCGATAATTGAATCAGCTAAATCTTCATCGCGCACGATGATGGCTTGCAAAAACTGCGATAATGCCGCCTCAACGGCAACGGCATACTCGTCGGGAGCCTTAAGCTGGGCTCCAAGCAGACCACTCAGCCCGGGCTTAATTAGATCGGGATCATTGAGACCTTTGAGAACGGCTTGCGTGCCCTTTTCAAGACCCTCGCCACTCTCAACCAACTGCTTCAAAACATCAAGCCGGGAACTCCTTTGGGAATAGGCGCGATTGGCTTCGGAAGCAACCTTGCGGGCAACATCCAGTGAACCTCTTACTTCTTCAAATTCGCGCTGGGTCTTTTCACGGGCTTCCTCAAGCCCGGGCAGGGTCTTCTGATGCTCCTCGAGAAGTTTCTCGAACTGATCACGCTCGGCAACAGCTTTGGTCTGCTCGTTGCGAAGTCGCTCAGCTTCCTCCTCGAGCTGCTTCATGCGCTCCTTGTTGCCTTCCATCTGGCTCAGAGAGCTCTCGATCTTGGCTTGCGAACTGGCGATGATCTGCTGGGTCGAATTGGCCTCGGCCCTCGCCCGACGAAGTTGATTTTCAATTTCCTGACGCTCCTGGGCCAGACTATCGGCGGAGTTCTGACGCTCGCGGGCCTGGGTTTCCTTATCCTGAATCCGCTTTTCAAGATCCTGCAAGGCGACCTGACTTTGCTGCAGGGTTTCCTGCTGTTCGGCAAGGTTAGATTGTGTTGCTTCGATGTCCTTCTCATTCTGGTCAAGACGCTCGGCGAGTTCGCCCTTGCGCTCGTTATTGAAGGCCACACGATTTTCGGCGGCCGAGATGGCGTTTTTCTTATCAGAAAGCCGCTGACGGAGTCCCGACAATTGGGAATCAAGCGCCTGGGCCTTGTCACGGGCTTCGACGACCGCCGACTCAAATCCGGGAAGGTCTTGCTCGATGGAATCGCGGCCTTTAAAGAGAGAGGACAGCGAAGTGAGAAGCTCGGCTCGCTCGGCAGTCAGTCGCTCCCACACCCGGTGGCTGAGGTGTGTATCAAGAATGGTCACATCTTTGGCGAGTGCCTGGTAGCGGCGGGCCTTGGATACCTGACGCTTGAGTGAATTCATGCGGCGTTCCTGCTCGGCCAGGACATCCGAAACTCGGAGGAGGTTACCCTCGGTATATTCGAGCTTTCGGAGTGCATCCTTCTTTTCCTTCTTCGACTTGGTGATTCCAGCGGCTTCCTCAAAGACCTGGCGCCTATCTTCCGGCTTTGCCGAGAGAAGCATGTCAATCTTCCCCTGCTCCATGATGGAGTAAGATGAACGACCAATCCCGGTGTCCATGAAGAGATCGCCGATGTCACGAAGACGGCAGCGGGTGTTATTTATGAGATACTCGGACTTGCCATCCGCATAGACCCGCCGGGTGATGGAAACCTCATTATAGTCGGTTTTGAGAGCCTCCTCGCAATCCGCCAGAGTGAGCGTGACCTCCGCCATCCCCAGCTTCTTTCGCTTCTCGGAACCATTGAAAATGACGTCGGCCATTTCGCCGCCTCGGAGGGCCTTGGCCGAAGTCTCACCGAGTACCCAGCGAATGGCATCAACCACATTCGATTTTCCGCAACCGTTTGGCCCCACGATTCCGGTAACACCTTCGGCGAATTCAAAACGGGTTTTATCGGCAAAAGACTTAAAGCCGTGGATATCGAGAGATTTGAGATACATGGGTCAGAGAATGAAAATTGAGTTCGCAGTAAGAGCCTCGCGAGAGGAGCAAAGGTAAATCACAAGAAGCGAGCCTGCAAGATCGCCACATTAAAACAACTCTATATTGTGCATCTTTTTAAAAACACCGCAACATATCGTGGCTGGATGCATTTCAGCTTGCCTAATTAATTACCGATTGCCATCGAATCACCCGAGATCTTCGCGCCGAAAGAGGAATACTCTCAGCTCCGAATCGGCGTGATGCGGTCCCAGCCATGAACGGGCATGGGGTTTGGCAAAGATGCGCCTTCTGGAATTTTTCAAAAAGCGAAAACCCTCCTCCTTGGTGGAATTTTCGCCATCCACGCAATCATCTATCCCCCAAACGAGTGAGACGGCTGCCCTTTCACCCCAAGGCCTTTGATGACGAAAAGTCTTCCCGCGTGCTCCTCCTCCTCGGTTTTGTGAATCCCTGTGGTGACATAGAGATCGCTCAAGTCCGGCCCACCGAAGGCACAAGCGGTCGTCTCAAGACAGGGCAACTCGATGTTTTGCACCTCGTAACCACTCGACGGATCAAAGCTCCGCACACATGCTCCATGGCAAAAAGCGATCCAGAGATGACCGTTTTCATCAATAGCCATGCCGTCGGGTGAACTATCGATGTGGTTCAACGCGACCACGCGGCGCGAATTCGTCAGGAGCCCCTTCCAATAGTCGAACGCGAGGACCTGCTTCGTCGGAGTATCAATATAGAAGCAGATCGAACCATCGGCCGACCAAACGATCCCGTTTGAATTCGTCACCGGACCGTAGGCCTTGGTCACTTCCAAATCAGCGGAAAGCCGGTAAAGATCGGCATCACCCTCGTTTTTCACCAAGCTGATCGTCCCGGCAAAAAAAGACCCGTCCGGCGCGCATTTCCCGTCGTTAAAACGATTATTTTCCTTTTCCGGTTCGGGATCGGCAATCGCAGTCACCTCCCCGCTTTCTTCGTCAAGAAATGCAAAACCATTGTCCCCTGCGATTACCAGCCCCCCTGAACTCCTTGGAACCACTGTTCCAACCCGCTGCCCGACATCCCAAATCTTCTCTTCCCCGGTCTCCGGATCGAAGGAAATGACCTTGTGGGTTTCAATATCGACGTATAGCAGACGTCCTCCGGACCAAATCGGCCCCTCTCCCCAGGTCGAACGAAACTCTCCAATCGGCTCAAGTGTCATGCATCGACAAAGACTTTATAATGGTGATTTGTCGAGATTTTCAAAGGACATGTCGGAAATTCTATGAACTTTAAGAGTTTAGCTTTACTAAAGTGAGTTTGCTCAATGTCTTGACAATAACACAGATTCTTGGCACGCCGGCTGCGGTTAGCACAGATGACCAGATCCTTCTGCCCAGAAAGCCGCCCTCCTCACCCTTAGAATTTATGTCAAACGTCTCCTCTTGGATCTGGTTCGGTCTCTATACGACCGTGCTTCTCTCCCTCGCAGGCTACGGCTTTCACCGCCTGACCATTATTTATCTCTACTTCAAACATGGCCAAAACCGCCCCATGCCGGATCGAAAGTTTGAGGAAATACCCCTCGTCACCATCCAGCTTCCCGTTTTCAATGAAATGCATGTAGTCGATCGTTTGCTCGATGCCGTCGCCGCACTTGATTACCCGCAAGACAAGATGGAAATCCAAATCCTCGACGATTCGACCGACGAGACCGTGGAGATTTCCCGTGCTGGCGCCGCACGCCTCCGCGAGAGAGGTTTCGATGCCGAGTGCATCCACCGCACCGACCGCACCGGCTTCAAGGCTGGCGCTCTCGAGAACGGCATGAACCAAGCCAAGGGTGATTACATCCTCATTCTGGACGCTGACTTCGTCCCAAATCCAGACCTTCTTCAGGAAACGATCCACCACTTTACCAACGATAAAATCGCTCTTGTCCAGACCAGGTGGGGCCACCTCAATCGCAACTACAACGCCCTCACCCGAGTTCAGGCCCTCTTCCTCGACGGCCACCTCGAACTCGAGCAAACAGCGCGGAACCGCTCGGGGCGCTTCTTCACCTTTAACGGCACCGGAGGGATCTGGCGCAAGCAAGCCATCGTCGATGCCGGCGGCTGGGAGCACGATACTCTCACCGAGGACATGGATCTCAGCTACCGTGCGCAACTCAAAGGGTGGAAATTCATCTTTCTCAAGGAGGTTGAAACCCCGGCCGAGCTTCCCGTCGACATGGCGGGCTTCAAAAACCAACAGCACCGCTGGACCAAAGGCTCCATTCAATGCTGTAAAAAGTGCCTCCCTTCCATCTGGCGCAGTAATTTCCCTCTCGCCATAAAGCTTGAGGCCACCGCTCACCTTACCGCAAACTACGCTTACCTCGCGCTGATCGCTCTCTGCTTACTGATCTACCCCAACAATAATTGGAGTCCGAATTTTGACGTTTCCACAAAGCTCCTCATTAATCTCCCAATCCTTTTCTTTTCATCCATTTCAATCCTACTCTTCTATACCGTGGCCCAGAGGGCAATAAATCCCAAGACTTGGCTTCGTGAGATTTGTTACCTCCCGCTACTTCTTGCCCTGGGCATCGGGATGGCTATCAATAACGCCAAGGCCGTCATCGAGGCCATGATCGGACACGAGTCCGGATTCGTCCGCACTCCCAAGTATGGCATCGAAGGCAAAAACAAGATGGAAATCAAAAAGAGCCGCTACAAGGCTCTCAAGAGTCTGACTCCTATTGTGGAGCTCCTCTTCGGTTTTTTCTTCCTTTTCGTGGTCATCGACGCCGCCTTGCAAGGAATTTGGCCCTCAGCAATCTTGCTTCTTCCCTTCCCCGTCGGTTTCTTTTACACTTCCTTAAACTCCTTGGGACAGATGGCTAATTTTATGGAGCTTATACCATTACGGTCCGAAAAGAATTAGTCGATAAAGATCAAATCAATCTCTCGATTCCATCATGCTCTCACTCAGACCGGTTGTTTTCGCTCTTCTAACCGCCCTGCCGCTCTTTTTTACAAGCTGCAATCCAATATCGGTTGATAAAGAAAACAAGATGGTCGTAAGTGTCCGGGATCAGAGAATGCTTCTTGTAAAGGATGGAAGGCCCGTGAAAGCCTACCCCGTCTCAACCTCCAAGTTTGGTCTGGGAAGTCAGGCAGGCAGTAACCGGACCCCTCTTGGCAACCACGTCGTTGCCAAAAAGATTGGCGGGGGAGCCCCCAAGGGAGCCGTCTTCAAGAGCCGTCGCCAGACCGGAAGAATCATGAAGCCCAATACCATCGGGCGCGATCCTATCGTTACCCGTATCCTCTGGCTCAGCGGAAAAGACAGGCACAACCGCAACACATTCCGGCGCTGCGTGTACATCCACGGTACCCCTGCCGAGCACAAGATCGGCCGTCCTGCTTCGTACGGCTGTATTAGGATGAAGTCCTCAGACATCATCGATCTCTACCGCCGCGTTGACGAAGGAGCCGTTGTGAAGATTATTCGAGGGTCACTCCGTACGACTCCGGCCGGCTGGACTTACTACGCCCGCAATGGTGGACGAGACCGGGCTAACGCAACCCGCTGGTAACTCCCCGCACCGTGCTCCAAAACCTAATGGCCGATCATCTGCGGGAGCTGTCTCCCCAGGAGCGGCTCGTTTTTTTAAAGTCCAGGCTGCGAGCCAAATACGAGAAACTTCACGAATGGCATTTAGCCGGTGAGGCCGGCCTGGCACACGCCCAAGCCCGGTCCAAAGAAATTGATCACCTCTTGCGGACTCTCTACCTCTCACTGTTGGAACCCGGCGAAGAGCTGAGTAGCCTCGCTCTGGTCACCAATGGCGGGTATGGCCGGGGAGTTATGAATCCGGGATCAGATGTCGATCTGCTCTTCCTGACTTCCGTCCCCTCGGGAAAAGTCTCCAAGCGGGTCTCCGAAGTCATTTGCGAGATGCAAAACATCGTGTGGGACCTCGGCTTCAAATTTCTTCCATCAACCCGCTCCATTGCGGAGTGCCTGAATGAGGCCAGAGCAGAACCACAATCCCGTACCGCCCTCTTCGATGCCCGTTTCCTGATCGGAGAGGAGGAGCTATTTAAAAAGTTCCAGACCCGCTTCCGCAAGACCTGCATCGAAAAGGACAAGGAAGCCTTTTTTGAGGAGCGTCGGCTGGACATCAATTCACGCCACGCCAAGTGGTCGCACACCGTTTTCCTGCAAGAACCAAATATCAAGGATAGCCCCGGCACTCTCCGTGACTATCACAACCTGGAGTGGATCATCGACGCCGAGGCGAGAACCCGCTCCATGACCGAGCTAGTTTCAAGACGCATCCTCAGCCGGCTTGCCAGACGCGAACTCAAAGACGCCTTTAATTTCCTTCACCGGGTTCGAAACGCCCTTCACTACCACGACAAGGGCAATGATGTCCTGACTCTCCGGTTCCAGGGCGTAATCGCCAATGAATTCGGCTACCCGCAAAAATCCATTCTACGCCGTATCGAGTGGTTCATGAAGGACTACTACACGCACGCCCGGAATGTCTACAATCACACCAAATCTGTCTTCGAGATTTTCGAACTCAAACATGACGAGGGACAACAATACGGACTCCGGTCCAAGCTCACTTTCGGCCTCATCAAAAAGAAGCCCAAACACCTCGCCGATTACACTATTCGCGACGGACGGCTTTTCCCCCGCCGCAAAACAATCTTCGAGGAGAACCCCAACCGCCTGATCCGGCTTTTCGTCTACTGCCAAAAATTCGATGTTCGGCCCTCCCCGTCGCTACGCAAACTGATCAAGGAAAACTGGGATCTCATCGACAAAGGCTTCCGCATGCGGGTAGAAAACAGGGATGCCTTTCGGGAAATCCTCGAAAAAAAAGGACAAGTGGCCCGCACTCTTCGCCTCATGCACCGCTGCGGGGTTTTAGGCAGATATCTCCCTGAATTTGGAGCGCTTGACTGCCTGGTCCAGCATGAGTTTTTCCACCGCTACACAGCCGACGAACATACTCTTCGCTGCATCGACCAACTCGATAACCTGGTCGATGACGAGGACCCACGCCACAAAATTTATCGCAATCTATTCGTCAGTCACCCTGATCCCTACGCCCTGTTTGTGGCTCTCATCTTGCACGATACCGGACGCGCGGAAAACGTTCGCGAACACATCGATGGCTCGGCGATGTTGGCAGCCCGCCTGTGCAAGCGGCTCAACATAACCGGAGGCCGGCGTTCGCTCATCATGTTCCTCGTCGACCACCACCTCACTCTTTGGCGGTTTGCGACCAAGAAAAATATCGACGACCCCGAAGTCATCCGGGAATTCGCAGAACTCATGAGGGATCGTCATCGACTCGATGCCCTCCTGCTCTTCACCTTTGCGGACTCAAATGGTACGAACGAGGAAGCTTGGTCGCCATGGAAGGAAACACTCATTCTCCAGCTTTATCGAAATACCCGTGAATTCATTCTCGAAGGAATGACCGCGGAAAAAGAGGAAATTGATCAGGAAGTTCAAGAGACGCTGGTCGAAATCAAAGCGGGACTGAAAGAAAAATACCACGAGATTTTCGACGAACACTCCAAGCTTATGCCGAAGCGATACTTTCGCTACCGGAGCAACAAGAGCATTTCGAAGCATATCGTAGCACTCTGGCAATACATCGACCGACGCGCGCGACGCCCGGACACGCCCTTCGAGTGCGCGGTTCAGTGGATCGACCACCCCAAGTTCGGATACAACGAACTCATCATCGCCTGCCATGATTCGCACCGCTTCCTTGAAAAAGTCTGCTGCGCCCTCGCCACCCATCAAGTCAACATTCTTTCCGCAGATGTTTACACCCGCCCTGATGGAATTACACTAGATCTTTTCCGGGTCTGCAGTGACGACCTCAAGGCCATCACCGATGCCACCAAGCAGAAGGCAGTCGTTGAAACCCTCTATGAAATCAACCAACAGGAAGCTTACGAACCCGCCAAATACCTCAGAAAGAAGGAAAACTTCCTGAAACCCGAGAGACCGCAAGTCGTAGAGTTCCCCGTTCGGGCCTGGATCAGCAACCATCTCGATCCCCATTATACCGTGGTCGAACTTCAGGCGCTCGACCGGATCGCCCTTTTGCACGACGTTCTCCGTACCGTCAACGACCACGATCTGGCCACCGTTCACTCCCGTATCTGCACCGAGAAAGGCGCAGCTCTCGACTCGATCTACGTCAGCACCAAGGAAGGCAAAAAGCTGACCGACGAGGACGCAAAGAAGAGGCTCAAGGCGGATCTTGAAAACCTCCTCACCTAGGGCTCTTTATTCGGGAACCATGGGTAAACCCATTTCCCCAAGGAGATCCTTCCTTCCCTCGGGCAAATAAAAGGATGCCCCAAGTTGAGCCTCGTCTTGCCATCTCTCCCCTCCTGCAGTCGACCTTCAATGAGGAGAAGTTCTTCAAGCCTCGGAATTAGCAGAAATACGACCTCTTCATACCGATCATCGTCTATGAGACGGGTTGGCAAGGTCATAAGATCGACTCCAGCAGTTCTCGAAAACGACCGTATGAATTGCTGGCCATACAACCGGCCCAGAATTCGATTCTTCTCAGTCTGATTGACCAATGAAGTGATGCCGGCATCCGGAGACCTTGCCTCCGTCGGGTCGGTCACCTTGGCAAGCACACACGGGTCACTCGCTTCCCATATTCGCGAACTACACGCTCGGGAGTCACAAAAACCAGCACCCCGTCCCCCCCCAACTCCGGAGACCGGGAAAACTACACTCTCTTCGTCATCCAAACAGCATTCAATTCACCATGCTCACTCAGTTTGCGTCGACTTGGACTGATCCGCCTCCCCTTTTCGGAAAGGCTTGATCTGGAAAATGACGTCGCCCGGGCCCCATCTTCATGATCATCGGGCAAACTCTGGTTTCCACGCGGCAACCGGAGCCGGACGACCAGTAGAAAGATCAGAAGCAAAATAACGAAAGCGCCAAACCATCGAAGACCATTCCACCTTCATCGCTACTCAGCCATCGCAGCTTCGATTTCTTCCACCGTCGTCGGGAAATTAGCAAACATGTCAATATTCCCTGTCTCGCCAATGATGACATCATTTTCAATCCGAACGCCCAAATTCTCCTCGCGAATGTAAATCCCCGGTTCGATTGTGAGAACCTGCCCAACCGCGTATGGCACATTCGCCGGGTGGACGTCGTGGACGTCTAATCCAAGGTGGTGGGAAGTTCCGTGCATGAAATATTTCTTCACCAACTTTTTGGTATCATCCTGTTCTTTGGCCTCCCCGGCATCAATCAAGCCAAGGCCGATTAACTCCTTTTCCATGATTTCGAGCACCTGCTTCTGGTATTCGCTTGGGGTGAGACCGGGTCGCAGAATCTCGTTCGCTCCCCACATCACCCGAAGGACCGCTTCGTAGACATCCTTCTGTCGAGGTGTGAATTTTCCGTTCACCGGAACTGTTCGCGTCATGTCTGCATTCCAGTTCCCATATTCGGCCCCCACATCCATGAGCACCATCTCACCGTCATCACAAATATCATCATTGTCCAAATAGTGAAGGGCACAGGCATTTTTCCCCGAACCAATAATGGGCGAGTACGCAAATCCACGCGACTTGCTGCGAACAAATTCGTGCAGATACTCGGCCTCCAGTTCCCACTCACCGACTCCCGGCTTAAGAAACTTGAGCACCCGACGAAACCCCGCCTCCGTGATATCAATTGCCTTCTGAAGAAACTTAATCTCCTCCGGATCCTTGACCATCCGAAGCTCCTGCAAAGGCACGGCAATTCGCTCATAATTGTGCAACGGATAAAGCTCCTGGCATCGACGGATGAAGCGAAGATTACAGGTCTCAACGGTATTTGCAGCCGCAACATACTCGTTGGTGTGAAGATAAATATTTTCCGCCTGGACCGCGAGACGGCGAAACGTCGACTCAAAGGTATCGGTCCATTGGATATTCTCCATCCCTGAGGCTTCGGTCGCTTGTTCCTTCGTCAGTTTGTCTCCCTCCCAAATTGCAATTTGTTCGGAAGTTTCCCTGACAAAAAGAATTGCGCGGTCTGCCTCCAACGCAGCATCCGGACTCAGAACTAAAATCGTTTCCTCCTGATCAATTCCGGTCAGATAGAACAAATCATTGTTCTGGCGAAAGCTCATCGTCCCGTCCGCATTGGTCGGAAAAATATCGTTAGCATGAATGATCACCAAACTATTTGGCTTGAGCTTCTCGAGCAAACGCTCGCGATTACGGACAAAAAACTTCGAATCGATGGAATCGTATCGCATGACGAACAATGCACTAGTTTTTGCCCATTCTGGCAAGGGCGGACTACAAGCAGCCCGGTTCCTCCTCTTCTTCCCGGCAAATTAGCCCCGAAATACGGCCACTCAATATCGAGGCATCCATTCCAAGGAAAGCCATGACCAGCATCGCTTCCCGAAAACGCCGATTGCGCCCTTTGACAGAAGATCCCCCAGCGGTTACCGAATCCAAGATTGATTTTGCAGGCCGGACGAACCCTATTTCACTTGGCAATCCGACCTTCCTGCGGTCATCCTTCCGCAATCTTGAAAACCTATGACACGTGGCTTGCAAAACTCCGCAAGAGAGCAAGCCCCAGTGGTGCGCTCAGCCAGTGGGCCGAGCAATTGTCCCGCAAGCAAGGCGGCGACGCGGGGATGTGGAGGGAACACCTCCGCGAGATCCTTGAGGGAGATGAAAAGGCCTCCCTCGACCTCATTCTCGATCTAGACCTAATCAGTGCCCCGGTTCGCAAGGAAAGTGGCGAGGATAAGCAGATCCCCCTTTGGTAATATCCCGACTTGCCGGAAACTCAACCCGCGACGGCATCATTCCAAGATTCGCTCAGGGGCCTGAATCCCTGGACTCCGCCTCGTTCTCCTATTCCAGCCTGCGCTTGATAAAATCTCCCCTGAACTCGACGAGTTCTTTCACCTTCTCTTTTTGATCAACCTCTTCGTCTTTCTTCGATGACAGCTGGACTCCGATCACAGATTCATCACCACCGGGCTCAGTGAATTCGCCTCCGGCCCAAATGACTGGAACCCAGAAAATGAGAGCAATCATCAAAGCCACCGAGTAGAAACAAATTTCCAGCAGGATCGAAAACCGTTTCCGCCTCGAACTCTCCCAATCGTCTTTCAAGCGTTGTCGATAAAGCGGACTAAAGATCGACATCACCAACGGACAAATGAGGACAAGGACATGGATTGTAATCTCAAAGATGACGATCATAATCAATATGATGATTTCGAAGACCGCTTCAATCGCTGAGAACGAAGTATAACCCCCGGTATTCTTCTTTCGATAGATCCAAGTAACCATCCGACTCTCATTTTCGAGCACTCCGAAATCCGATTACGGCATTCAGAAACGTCAGCCCCCCTGCAGAACAAAACACGTGATCGCGAGCAACCCGAACCCAACCGGAAAACCAGCAGGACCCTGGGAGGCTTTTTGAGTCTGCCGGTAAAAAACAAAACCACCACGATCAATGACAACAAAAGCGAGAGCAAGGCGACCAGCATCGTCGTCCCGCCTTTGTCAACAATGTCCAGTAAGCCAGCTTCCCTCATCATGTTTCTTTGTTTAAAGCCCTAAAGCGAGATGTGACTTCGCGGGATATCGACAAAACCTTACCCAGGTTTGAGCAGTAAAAACCAAGCCCAAACCGGAAGAGTCAACACCCCCTAGCAATTCGTAATACGATGGGGCATCATCGTGATGAAATCCGTACTCGGGAGACTTGTTGATCATGAAAAAGTGAATCCAACTGAAAACAGCTGCAGCAGAGCTCAACGCAAAATCGAGACCCAAGGACAACAATGAAAATGTGAAGAATTGCCGCTCCGTCACGCCTTGAAGGTTAAATTTGTAATCATTTCTCCTGGCCAGAAGGCGTGAAACCGCTGGAGCAAAAAACCACAAACTAAAAAAACAAAATGAGACGAGGCGTCATTTCTATTCTGGCTCAAACTCATCAGTCCCTTCCACCCGCCCAGACGCGGACCTTGGAGGCACTACCAGGTCTGGGATGATTGCCGAATCAAAAAAACGCGACGAACTCAAGCTCGTCGCGCTTTGGAAGATTTGAGGAGTCGCTTGCTTTACTTGCCCCAGGCTTGGAGGAGAGCAGAACCCATCTCGGACGGAGTCTCGGCGACGACGATACCCGCATCGGCCATCGCAGCCTTCTTGGCTTCGGCTGTCCCCTGCCCGCCCGAGACGATCGCTCCGGCGTGGCCCATACGGCGTCCCGGAGGCGCAGTTGCTCCGGCGATGAATCCGGCCACAGGCTTTTTGCAGTTTTCCTTGATCCAGGCAGCGGCTTCTTCCTCGGCCGAGCCACCGATCTCACCGATCATGATGATCGCTTCGGTCTCGGGGTCTTCGTTGAAGAGCTTGATGATATCGAGGTGAGACGTTCCATTGATGGGATCTCCCCCGATACCGACGCAGGTGCTCTGACCGTAGCCAAGCGAGGTGACCTGCCAAACAGCTTCATAGGTGAGCGTTCCGGAGCGGGAAAGAATGCCGACATTTCCTTTTTTGTGGATGTAGCCGGGAGCAATTCCGATCCGGCAACCACCGGTGGAATCAGATCCTTCGCCAGGTGTAACAACGCCAGGGCAGTTTGGCCCGATGAGTCGGGTCTTGGAGCCGCGCATGTATTCCTTCACCCGCATCATGTCCATGACGGGGATGCCTTCGGTGATGGCGACGACAAGGTCCACGCCTGCGTCGACGGCTTCGAGGATGGCATCGGCGGCGAATGGCGGCGGCACGAAGATCGCGGAAGTGGTGGCTCCGGTTTCCTTCACCGCATCAGACACGGTGTCGTAAACGGGAACGCTGTGATCACCGTGATCAAAAGTCTGGCCTCCCTTGCCGGGAGTGACTCCGGCGACCAGAGCGGTTCCGTAATCGAGGCTGAGTCCGGCATGGCGTCCGCCAAATCCACCGGTGATTCCTTGCACCAAAACCTTGGTGTCTGCATTAACGAGAATAGACATCTTTTTATATTTTGGGTTTGGAGTTTAGACAGAAGCGACGGCCTTTTTGGCGGCGTCTGCAAGATCGTCCGCGCCAGTGATGGCGAGGCCGGAAGCGTTGAGGGTTTCGCGACCGGCGGCCACGTTGTTTCCTTCGAGACGGACGATAAGCGGGAGCTTGAGGCCCGTTTCCTGAACCGCAGCAACCACGCCTTCGGCGATGACGTTGCAGTCCATGATACCGCCGAAGATGTTGATCAAAATGGCTTCAACTTTGGGATCGGACTGGATGATATTGAATGCACCCACGACCTGCTCCTTGGTGGCACCACCGCCGACGTCGAGAAAGTTGGCGGGATCGCCACCGGCAAATTTGATGGCGTCCATGGTGGCCATCGCAAGGCCGGCCCCATTCACGAGACAGGCGATATTTCCATCGAGGCCAATGTAGCTCAGGTCAAACTCGGAAGCCGCAACTTCACGGGGATCTTCCTCTTCGGTATCGCGGTAAGCAAGGACTTCAGGGTGGCGATAGAGCGCGTTGTCATCGAAACCGAACTTGGCATCGAGAGCGAGGACCTGGCCATCCTTGGTTTCGACGAGCGGATTAATTTCGACCATGTCGCAATCGAGGCTGAGGAAAAGCTTGTAGAGATTCTTAAGAAGCTTGCCAAATTCCTTGGCGGCAACGCCTTTGAAGCCAAGAGCAGCGGTAAGCTTGCGGACCTCGTATGACTGAAGTCCAGCCAGCGGATGAATCAGCTGCTTGATGATTTTCTCGGGACGATTCTCGGCAACTTCCTCGATATCCATGCCGCCTTCAGTCGAGGCAACGATGACGGGACGGCTGGTGTCTCGGTCCATGAGGAGCGAGAGATAATACTCGTGCTCGATCTCGACCGCGTCGGCGACCATGACCTTGCGGACAAGCCGGCCCTCTTCGCCGGTCTGCTTCGTGACGAGGGTCTCGCCGATCATCTTCCCGGCGATCTCGCCGATGGCGGCGGGATCTTTGGTGAGGTGAACGCCGCCTTCGAATCCATTTTTGAAGGTGCCTTTCCCCCGGCCACCCGCGTGCACTTGGGCCTTGACAACCAAAAGGTCGGAACCGATTTCTTCTGCTATGGCTTTCGCCTCTTCAGCTGTTTCAGCCATCTTTCCCCGGGGACTGGGGACTTCAAAGCGATCGAACAACTCCTTTGCCTGATATTCGTGGATATTCATGCCGGAAACGTTCGGACGCTACCCATGGATACACCCCGTGCAATGCTTAATCGGCGGAAATGTCGAACTTACGGCTGAAAATCGCAGAACCCGCTAAAGTTTCTCTGCGTGGAAAAAGCATGAGCCCGAATGGTCCTCGCCCGGGAGATCAAAACCCTCGGTCGTTTTTTCCCCGCATTGGCCGGGTTGCCGCCACTGAAATTGGCGACCCCAATCAAAAGATCAATTAAGTGTTTTAGATCGGAGCGGCGCCCTTACCAAATCATCTTCAGCCGAACTTAGAATTGCCCCACTCACCTCCATTTGGACCCCAGGAAGTGGTCCGAATGGCGACTTATTGCCCCTCGAGGCCACCTTGATTCCCGAGGCCTTGTCCGCTCTTCAATTCAAATTTGGATTTCTTGGGTTCACGGCAAGACGCAAGCGCCAATAAGATCGGGTCAAGTCTTCAGGCGCTATTCTCCCTGATGTTACCCCACGACCGAGAAGGTTGTTGCCTCCGGTTTTTTGGGGAAATACGCTCAAGACGCTGATCGTCACAGCGTCTCTCCAATTATTCCTCGCTGTTGCGATCAAGTTTTCCGAGAGGCTTGAACCACGAAGCCCACTCTCCGTGGATCTAGCATTTTGTTCACAATATCACCATTCGATGTCCCCCCATTGATCGATTACGTAAAGCCCTTGAACGAACGAAGACAGCCGCCACGCCAAAATCCACGAATTTTCGCGAAAAGCCCCCCTTGCTTCTCGCGCCCGAAGGGTATATTTGACCTCCCCCGACGGAAAAAGCGGGCAAAATTTCATGATCAAGTGGACTCTCCAGAAAATCGTTGGCTCTAAGAACCAGCGCGAACTCAAGCGCATGCAGCCCATTGTGGACCGAATCAATGTGTTGGAGGAAGCCTATCAAAGGGAATCCGAAGAACAGTTATTGGCCCGCGTTAAAGGATGGCAAAAGCATCTTCACCGTTACCTCCCGCTCCAGCTTCCTACCAAACGGCAGCTCGAAATTATGGACGATGAGTCCATTGCGACCGTGGCCGCAAGTGTTCAGGAACGATTCGACGCCCTCCGCGACGAGTTCCCCGCCCTGCCCACATCCATTAAAACCCGGGAGGGCATCGATGCCGCCAAGGCGATCTTTAACGAAATCGACGAAGAATTCCCGGCACTTCGCGACAAATATCTCGATGAGATTCTGCCTGAAGCCTACGCGACCGTGAAAAACGCGGCACGCCGTCTTTGCGGAACCGAGATCGAAGTCGTTGACAACATGATCCCCTGGGACATGGTTCACTTCGACGTTCAGCTCGTGGGAGGCATCGCTCTTCATCGAGGAATGATCGCCGAGATGCAAACCGGAGAAGGTAAAACCCTCGTGGGAACTCTCCCTGTTTTCCTGAATGCCCTGACGGGACTTGGCGTTCACCTCGTGACTGTCAACGACTACCTTGCACGTCGTGACTCGGAGTGGATGGGTGCTCTCTTTAAATACCTCGGTCTTACCGTCGGCTGCATCCAGAACCAGCAATTCCCCGCCATCCGCCGCGAGCAGTATTATTGTGATGTCACTTATGGAACGAACGCCGAATTCGGGTTCGATTACCTTCGCGACAACGGCATGGCCGGCTCCACCGAGGATCAGGTCCAGCGCGCCCACTACTTCGCGATCGTTGACGAGGTCGACTCGATCCTCATCGATGAAGCCCGCACCCCTCTCATAATCTCAGGCCCTGCTGTCATTTCCAACACCGAGGAATACAAGCGTTACCGGGGCGTCATCGAGCAGTTGGTGAAAAAGCAAAATCACCTTTGCAACGAACTCGCCACCGAAGCCAAAAAGGCCATTGAGCAAGGCGACGATGAAGTAGCCGGACGCGCGCTCTTCAAAGTCAAGCTGGGCCAACCCCGCAACCGCCAGTTTATGCGCTTCATGGAGGATCCGGACACCCGCCGCCTCATTGAAAAAACAGAACTTTCTTTCTATCAGGATGCCCAAAAGAAGGAACTCTTCGCCATCAAGGAAGATCTCTACTTCACCATCGATGAGAAAGGCCACGACGCCGACCTTATGGAAATGGGCCGCGAGTTTCTCTCACCGGATGATCCCGAGGCCTTCGTGATTCCCGACCTTGCCGCTGCTTTCGCAGACGTCGATGCCAATCTTGATTTTACCGACGAGCAACGCCTCGCTAAGAAAGATCAGATTCAGACAAAGATGGATGCCCAGGGAACCCGCGTTCACGCCATTTCCCAGCTTCTCAAGGCTTACTGCCTGTACGAAAAGGACAACGAATATGTCGTAAAGGACGGCAAGGTGATTATCGTCGATGAAAATACCGGTCGCGAAATGGCGGGTCGCCGTTGGTCCGACGGACTTCACCAGGCTGTCGAGGCAAAGGAGAACGTGGAGATTGAGCGCGAAACCCAGACTTATGCCACCATCACGATCCAAAACTACTTCCGACTTTACGAAAAGCTTGGCGGAATGACTGGAACCGCGGAAACCGAAGCTGCGGAATTCCACGACATTTACCGACTCGACGTCCTTCCCATTCCGACCCACCGCCCAAACCAGCGAAAAGATCACAACGATCAGGTCTTCAAAACGCGACGAGAGAAGTTCAACGCAGTTGTTGCCAAGATTCAAGAATGCCACGAAAGCGGACAACCAGTTCTTGTCGGAACAGCCTCGGTGGAAGCTTCCGAAACACTTTCGCGCATGCTTCAGCGAGCCAAAATTGCCCACAAGGTTCTCAACGCAAAGTATCACCTGCAGGAGGCCGAAATCGTCAAGGCCGCCGGTCAGCTGGGTTCGGTCACGGTCTCCACCAACATGGCGGGCCGGGGAACAGACATCAAACTTGGAGAAGGCGTCAAGGAAGCCGGAGGACTTTTCGTCATGGGCACCGAACGCCACCAATCCCGCCGAATTGACCGCCAGCTGCGCGGACGCTGTTCGCGTCAGGGCGATCCCGGAGCGTCGCAATTTTTTATCTCTTTTGAGGATGACTTGATGCGCAACTTCGCCGCCGCCGACCGCATGACCAACATGATGGAGCGCTTCGGCATGGAAGATGGAGAAGCCCTTGAACACAAGTGGCTCAACCGCTCCGTCGAAACCGCCCAGAAGCGCGTCGAGCAGATGTATTACCGTCGCCGGAAATACGTGCTCGACTTCGATGACGTGATGAATCGCCAACGGGAGGTGGTTTACGGCTATCGCAACCAGGTCCTAAGATCAGAGGACCCCCGCGAGCTCATCAAAGAACTCCTCGATCGTGTCATTCCTGCACAGGTGGGTCACTATATGGAAGAGCGTGACGAGGGTCAGCCCGACCTAATGGAACTCCTAAACTGGGTGAACAAGACTTTCCCCCTTCACCTCACCATTGAGGACGCCGAGTTTGAAACCCGCGATGTAGATGGAAACTCGAAATTCCTCATCGATCGAATACACGACGCCTACGAGCGCAAGATCGAGATGGAGAACCCCGAGCACCTCGACTCTCTCGAGCGCCACATTATGCTCAACGCCATTGACCAAAAATGGCAGGAGCATCTTTATTCGATGGACTCGCTTCGTGAAGGAGTGCAGCTTCGTGCGCAGGGTCAGAAAGATCCTCTCGTGGAATACAAGATGGAAGCTTACAAGCTTTTCACCGCTCTCATGGACACCATCGATGAAGGGGCCGTTCACAACCTTTTCCGCTTCACCACCATCCGTGAAATCGATCCGGTTCTCGCCGATGCGCCCCAGAAAACTTCAGGCGGAACCGAAAGCACCATGAATGAAAGCAACATGGCGGTCTCCGGATCATCCAGCTTGGTCCCTGAGTCTGGCAGTGGTTCCGATGAAAGCGGCTTGAAGCTCAACCTTCCAAAGCGTCGCCCCATCGCCAAAGTTGGTCGCAACGAACCCTGCAGCTGCGGATCTGGCAAAAAGTTCAAGCAGTGCTGCGGTCGCATGACCGAGTAACAGGATCTGATAATGTAATCATTTACCTAAAAGGCGCTTCCACAGAAATGTTGGAGCGCCTTTTTCGAGAGCGAGATGGTCAAACCCGAAGACGAACTGGGAAAACTAGAGCAGAGGGAGTTGCTTCGCAAGCTTCGTCAAATCAGCAATCCACATCTTCCGACCGTCGAAGTCGAAGGGCGAAAGCTCATCAACTTTTCCTCGAACGATTACCTTGGGCTCGCCCAACACCCGGCGCTCATTGATGCCGCCGCCAAGGCCCTGCGGGATTACGGAACAGGCAGCACAGCCTCCCGACTGATCTGCGGATCGCTCGATCTCTTTCATAAACTCGAAGAAAAAATTGCCAAGCTCAAGAAGGCCGAAGCCGCCCTGACTTTCGCGAACGGATATTCCACTGCGATGGGCTCCATTCCGGCAATTGTTGGCAAGGGCGACACCATCATTCTCGATAAACTAGCCCACGCCTGCCTCATCGATGCAGCAAAACTCTCTGGAGCAACCCTCCGCATCTTCCCGCACAACGATCTAAACAAGCTCGAGAAACTCCTGACCTCCAGTAAAGGCCTTACTTTGATCATCACCGAATCCGTCTTCTCCATGGATGGTGACCTTTGTCCTCTTAAAGAAATCGTTTCGCTAAAGAAGAATTACGGCGCCCTCCTCTTCCTCGACGAAGCCCATGGCGTCGGCATTTTTGGCGATACCGGTCAAGGCCTTGCCGAAGAATTGGATCTCCAGGGCCAGATTGATTTTCAGATGGGAACCCTGGGGAAAGCACTCGGCTCCGCAGGAGGCTACCTCGCCACCTCACAAGCATGGCATGACCTCCTCATCAACAAAGCCCGGTCTTTGATCTACTCGACCGCACCTCCCCCCTCCCAGGCCGCCGCCAGCGTCGCCGCCCTAACCCTCCTCGGTTCCCCAGAAGGCCAAAAACTCCGCGAACGCCTTCAGAAAAATATCTCAGCTTTCGAACCCCAGATCCCAAATCTCAAATTCCACCCGCCCATCATCCCCCGGGTGCTTGGAGAAAACAGCGCCGCGCTTGCCGCCTCGGCGTCACTTCTCAAAAAAGGGTTTTTGGTTCCGGCAATCCGCTACCCCACCGTCCCACGAGGAACGGCCCGTCTGCGTATCACGCTGAGCGCAGCTCACAGCCCGGAAAACATTCACCATCTCAAAGAGGCCTTGGCCTCTCTCTAAAAACACTTCAAACTCAATTCATGTCCAAGTTTTCAGGAAAACGAGTCGTCATCACCGGAGCCGGTCGCGGCATCGGCCTCGCCATTGCCCACGCCTTTGCCCGCGAGGGAGCCAAGCTCGCGATTATTTCCCGCAACCCCACGAGCTGTGGAGCCGCAGCCAAGGAAATCAATGCTGCTTATCCTGAATCCACCCGCTTCTATGCTCTCGACGTTGCTGATTTCGATTCCGTCCAGGAAACCGGCAAAACGATCGTGGAGGACCTCGGCGGGATCGATATCCTCATCAACAATGCCGGGGTAACCCGCGACGGACTGATCATGCGAATGAAGTCCGAAGACTGGGACGCAGTCCTAGACACCAACCTCAAGGGGGCCTTCAACCTTGTCAAAGCCCTGCAACGCCCTTTGATGAAAGGGACTGACCCCCGTATCATCAACATCAGCTCCGTGATCGGCCTGATCGGAAATGCCGGCCAGGCGAACTATGCCGCATCCAAGGCCGGACTGATCGGCTTCACCAAGTCGGTGGCCCGCGAACTTGCCGGGCGAAAAGTCACTTGTAACGCCATCGCTCCGGGGTTCATCACCACTGACATGACCGACGAGCTCTCCGACGAGCTCAAGCAAGGCATCATAGCCAAAGTCCCTTTGGCTGATTTTGGCCAGGTGAATGACATTGCAAATGCCGCGCTCTTCCTCGCCGGACCAGAGGCCCGTTACATTACCGGTCAGGTGCTCGCAGTCGACGGCGGCATGACCATGTAAACTCATGACGCTCCTCCTGATTCGTCACGCCACCGCCGCAGCACACGGCCTGCCCGGTGGTGACTTCGTCCGCAATCTTGTCGAAAAAGGTCAGGACCAGTCCCGGCGCGTCGGGAAATTTCTCAGCAAACACGACCTGATCCCCGATATCGTCCTTTCAAGCCCCGTCCTACGGGCCAAGGAAACGGCTGAAATTCTCGCTAAAGAAGGCTGTCCGAAACCCATCATCGAGTCGTGGTTGGCCTGCGGAATGAGACCGGAAGTCGCTATTCAGGAACTCTCGGCCTATCAGAAATTTAGTCGGGTCGCCATCGTGGGACACGAGCCCGATTTCTCAGCCTTGGTCGAGCATATCCTTGGCGCGGAAGCCTACTCCATTCGGGTCAAAAAGACCTCGGTCATCTCACTGGAGCTTGGACGGATCCCTACCCTCAACTTTAGCATTCCCTGTAAATTCCTCAAGTAGTCTGATCGAGTCTGTGTTGAGGGATATCCAAACCGGGAGCCTCTTTTTTGTGTGTCCTCGGCGAAATACAGAAGGAACACCTTTGCTACGTTTTCAGCTCGCCCCATCACACCATGAAGATCTCCGTCATCCTGTTTGCTTTGTCGCTCTCCCTGCCTGCTCAGATAAAGTGGGAGCTCGAAACCCAACATCCTGCCGCGCTCCTTTTTCAAAACAGAACTTTTGAGAAAGACCGACTCAAGGCGATCGAGACAGTAGGTGCGAAGCCTCTTCCGAAGAGGCCGTTCTGAAGGTCCTCCGCTATCTCAAGAACACCCAGGAACCCGACGGTTCGTGCTCCCGACCGAGAGTTGGCATGACTGGCTCGGGACTTCTCACGTTTCTTGGACAAGGGAGAACCGCAGCCGACGAAGAATTCGGAGAGACCATTCTGGGTGCAATCATCCACCTGACTGATACAGCCGTAAAGAACCGGAGTAAGCTCGCATTCGACTTTAAAGACAGTCGCCGGCCTTACGAACATGCCATCGCAACATACGCAATGACCGAAGCCTACCTGCTTTGCTGCGAACTCAATCAGGAAAACATTCCCTCCTTGGAGCCAGCACTTGAACTCTGCGGTCAATTCCTCATCAACAGTCAGGGCGGAAATGGAGGATGGAATCACGCCTGCCAGGCAAGCACACCCGGACACCGCGATATTTCGCTCATTAGCTGGCATTTTCTTGTCCTCTGATCCCTGGAGCTGATCGGGTTTAAATTCAGAAACCTTGACCGCGCAAAGCTGCGGACGCAGGCCTTTCTGGTGAAGACACTGGAATCGACTCCTCGATTGGCCTTTTCGAAAACAGCCGCCGCGGCGCACGCGCTTCAGTTCTCGCAGTCGGAGCCGGACGCTTCCGAAAAATTAATCCCAAAGCTTGTAAGGAGTTTGAAGTTCGATTGGGACACCGCTGACTCCAATCTATACGGCAACTTCTTCGCGCCACAGGCCTTGTTTCACGACGATGTAGAATCGTGGACCAGCTTCCAGAAGCTGGTCATTCCCTAAATTCTCAAACACCAGGCAAAAGACGGCTCCTTTCTGCCAGTCAATCAAAGAAACCCGAAGGCCATCCAGGGAATCTTCGCGCCATATGCCTCTGACTTCCCCAAAGACACCCACTACCGGAGCTGCCTTGCAACGCAGATCCTGCAAACCTATTACCGGCGAATCCCGTGAAGCTTCCGTCTTATAAAAAATCGCATTCCCCCTAATTTCCCGTACGCGCTATCCGTTAAAACTCTTGAAAATTCGCGGATCTCTTCGCTGGTCAAACCAAGTTTGGACCGGTAAATTCCCTCCAACCAAAAAAGCGCCCTTCCTCCATACCTATCATGAGCCTACACGCCCAACTCTCCCCGGAAGCCCAGGCCCGACTCGCGTCCCAGCAGCGGATGTCGACCATCACCAGCCTGATTATCGCTCTTTTACTGATGATCCTCGTGGGACTGATCCTCTGGATCATCGCGATGAATCTTCCGTCCAAGAACATCCCGCAGTTGGTCAGTTACAACGGAACTCCAGAATCCGAGGAAAATCTTAAG